>NZ_JBEIDX010000005.1:0-114403 GCF_040383245.1 Flavobacterium sp.
ACTGATCAAACAAATCAGTCCGCAAGGCCAAGGATGGGATGGAACCTACAACGGAAGTTTATTACCTTCTACTGATTATTGGTTCACTGTAGATTATACCGAAGCAGCAGCTTACAAACAATTTAAAGCGCATTTTACATTAAAAAGATAACATTCAATGAAGATTAAACATTTAATTTTAGTACTAGTTGCGTTAGTTACTAAACAAGCATTTTCGCAAGAAATATTACCAGTATATTCAGATTATTTATCTGATAATTATTTCTTACTACATCCTTCTATGGCTGGAGCTGCAAATTGCGGTAAAGTTCGATTAACTGGAAGACAACAATGGTTTGGTCAGCAAGATGCTCCTGCATTACAAACATTAAGTTTTAATACAAGTGTATCAGATAAAGATGGATTGGGAATTATATTAATTAATGACAAAAATGGATACCATTCTCAAAAAGGTTTTCGATTGGCCTATGCACACCATATTATGTTTTCGAGAGATAATGTGGATTTAAATCAATTATCATTTGGTATTAATGTTGGATTTGCCCAAAGTCAACTTGACGAAAGCACTTTTTACACGAATGACCCATCTTATGACCCAATTGTTTTTGGTCAAATTCAAAACACTACTTATTTTAATACGGATATTGGAGCTTCCTATAATTTCTTAGATTTTTATGCTCATTTTACAGTTAAAAATGCATTGGCTTCACAAAGAAAATTATACACGGATAAAGAACCAGTTGATTTAAAAAGATTAGTTTACAATATGGGTTATACATTTGGAGATTCTGAAGGGCTTTTATTTGAACCTTCGATGATGTATCAATATGTATTTCAAACAAAAGAATCTTTTGTTGATTTCAACTTAAAAGCCTACAAACAAATGGAATTTGGAAAATTATGGGCTGTAGCTTCTTATAGAAGAAGTTTGGATGGCGCTCAATATATTGAAGGAAATGCAGTTGCAACTCAAAATCTTCAATATATCACACCTATTTTAGGAATAAATTATAAAAATTATATGTTTTCTTATACCTATTCAGCAATCTTAGGAAATGTAAAATTTGACAATGCCGGGTTTCATCAATTTACTTTAGGGGTTAATCTTTTCTGTAAACCAGAAAAATACCACTGTAATTGTCCTGCAGTTAATTAAAATAAAACACTATCCCGGTATGAAAATATCGGGATAATTTTTACCTACTAATTATGATTATTAAAACTATTCAAGGAAAGTCACCTAAAATCCCAAAGGATTGTTACATAGCTGAAAATGCAACAATTATTGGAGAGGTAGAGTTTGGATCAGAATGCAGTATTTGGTTCAATGCAGTCGTTCGAGGTGATGTAAACTACATTAAAATTGGCAACAAAGTCAATATACAAGATGGCGCTATAGTGCATGCTACTTATCAAAAACATCCAACAAATATTGGCAATAATGTTTCTATAGGGCATAATGCAATTGTTCATGGATGTACCTTAGAAGATAACGTATTAATTGGAATGGGAGCTATTGTGATGGACAATTGTATAGTGCAATGTAATGCAATAGTCGCTGCTGGTTCTGTAGTTACTCAAAATACAATTGTAGAATCGGGGACAATATATGCTGGTATTCCAGCTAGGAAAGTAAAAGATATTGATGCATCTGAATTTGCGGGCGAAATACAGCGTATATCAAATAATTATGTGATGTATTCTAGTTGGTATAAGGAAGAAGAATAATTATTTATTTATTTAAAGCTTTATTAAAGATCTCCCGTGAATTAGCACATCAGGATCTATTAACACAATGCAAAATACTCCTGAAACAATAAGTAGCTTTAATATTACATGAAGTTGAATGTATTGTATTTTAGAATTTGATTTCCATAAAAAGTATAGAAAAAAGATTAATACCATTAAGCTTAAATAAAAATAAATGTCCATGTAGCCAACATCATATTTATCTACCAAAAGATAAATCGGTAAAATGGTAATAATAGTGAGAGTTGTAATGATTTTTTTTGCTGTAATTTCTCCAAATAATACAGGGATTGTTCTATAATCATTTGCAATATCTCCTTTAATATTTTCTAAATCTTTGATGATTTCTCGAATTAAAATCAGCAAAAACAAGAAAGTTGCATGTGCAAAAATTTGAGGATACAAATTTTTATAATACAGTAATATGGCAAAAAATGGCAAAATCGCAAGAAGTGCAGCGGTTAAATTTCCAATTATTGGATGCTTTTTTAGTTTGTGTGAATAAAACCAAATCAGAAAAATATAAACTGAAAAATATACTGCGGCTCTAAACGAAACTAAATAAGCTAATAACGCAACAACTGAATTTATGGTAAAGTAAACTTGAAGCTTGGTTCGTTGACTTACTAATCGATCTATTTTTGATTTATTAGGGCGATTAATTAAGTCTTTCTTGCTGTCATAAAAGTTATTAATAATATAACCTGAAGCTATCGTTAAACCTGAAGCTAGCACAATAATAAATAGATTAAAATCTAATAATACACTTAAAGCTCTTTTTTCGGGAGCCAAAATAAATATTGCTGAAAGATATTGCGCAAGTGCAATAATCGGAATGTTATAGCCACGAACCACAGAAAACATACTCAATATTTTCTTAATAGTATGTTTGGTTTTTCTGCTTAACATTGTATTTAGTTTGTTAAAATTGGTAAACCACTTCTAACGGATAGTCTTTTAATGATTCTTTTGCTTTTTCTATGTCCTTTGTGAACCCAAGAATGTATCCGCCGCCGCCCGAACCACAAAGTTTTAAGTAGTAATCGTTGGTGTCAATTCCTTTTTGCCATACTCCGTGAAATTCTTCAGGAATCATTGGTTTAAAGTTATCTAAAACCACAGCAGATAGTTTTTTTGTATTTGAAAACAGCGATTTTTGGTCGCCGCCAAGAAAATTCTCAACACACAAATCGGTGTATTTTACAAATTGATTTTTCAACATAGTACGGAAACCTTGGTCTTTAAGGTTTTCCATAAAAATATTCACCATTGGAGCAGTTTCTCCAACTATTCCAGAATCAATTAAAAATACCGCTCCTTTTCCTTCTGTACTTTGAGAAGGGATTCCGGTAGCTTCAATATTGTCTTTTGAATTAATTAATATCGGAATGCTTAAATAGCTATTAAGTGGATCTAAACCTGAACTTTTACCATGGAAGAAAGACTCCATTTCGGCAAAAATTGTTTTTAATTGAAGTAATTTTTCTCGAGTTAAATTTTCAAGAACCGTGATTTTAGCGTTAGCATATTTATCATAAATTGCGGCAACTAAGGCACCACTACTTCCAACTCCGTATCCTTGTGGAATACTTGAATCAAAGAACATTCCTCTTGCTAAATCAGCATTTAATAATTCTAAATTGAAACTTACTAATGAAGGTTTTTCTTGCTGTAATTGATTAAGATAATCAGCAAATTTCAGTAAACTTTGATTAGATTTTAGCGCTTCAGCCGATTGATTTTCTGATACTTTTAAAGCACCGTTGTAGAAATTATAAGGGATAGATAAACCTTTAGAATCTTTGATAATTCCGTATTCTCCGAAGAGCAATATTTTGGAGTAAAATAAGGGTCCTTTCATATCTTAATTTTCAAGTATTAATTGACTTCCAAAACCAATTTCATCACAAATATACTGACCATTTTGACAATAGCCAACTAATTCGTCTTTAATAAATTGCAAAGTCTCTATTTTATTATTTTCTGGATATAATACATGCACATTTGCACCCGCATCTAGAGTAAAACAAACCGGAATTTTAGTTTCATTTCTAAAACTCCAAATTCTATTAATAATCTCCAATGTATTTGGTTTCATCAATATGAAATAAGGCATTGAGGTCATCATCATGGCGTGTAATGTCAAGGCTTCACTTTCTACAATTTTAATGAATTCTTCAAGGTTTCCATTTTCTAAAATCGATTTTAATTTGGATAGATTTTCTGGTGCTTGTAAAAAGCGTTGCGTTGCAAATGGATGATTGTGCATTAAATCATGTCCAACGGTGCTGGATACTTGTTTTTCTCCTTTGTCAACCAATAAAATGGTGTCTTGATAATTATTAAAATTTGAATGAATTTCTGATGAAAATGCAACTCCATATAAATCTGAACTCTCTTCTATTTCTTGATGTTTACCCCATACCACAATGCTCCCTCTTATACTTCTGCAAGCACTACCTGAACCAAGTCTAGCTAAAAATGAAGCTTTTTTGTAAAAGTATTCTTCCGTCATTGAAGGATTTAATTCCTTTTCCAAACTCATAATATTCATTGCTAAAGCCGCAATTCCAGATGCAGAAGAGGCAATACCAGAGCTATGTGGAAACGTATTTTGTGTATCAATTGTAAAATGATAGTTTTTCAAATAAGGACAATACTTTTCAATTCGTTCCAAAAACTTTTGAATTTTAGGCTTGAAATCTTCTTTTGGTTGTCCTTCAAATAGTAAATCAAAAGAGAAAGTTGAATTTGTCTCACTGGGCTTGTCGAAGTGTTTTTTTTCAAACCCTAATTTGGTGATTGTTTTGCATTTATTTAATGTAAAACTTATAGATGGATTTGCCGGAATTTGATCTTGTTTTTTACCCCAATATTTTACAAGCGCAATATTACTAGGAGCACTCCAGATGAAGCTTCCTTGATTTAATTCTGTAGAATATTGCTGGGCAATAAAATCCGTTTCGGATATCATAGTTACTATTTTTCACAAAGATACTTATTTTACAAAAACTAGAACCTTTTGTTTACTATATTTGTATAAAATATAAACAAAAATGCAAAAGATTATTCGAATCGCAGTGGTATTAACAACCTGTTTGTTGGTTGGATATTTGTCCGGTATGGTTACCCGAGATAGCATTTCAACTTGGTATCGAACATTAGTGAAGCCTTCTTTCAATCCACCAAACTGGGTTTTTGCTCCCGTATGGACTATTCTTTACATCATGATGGGAGTTGCTGGTGGTATGGTTTGGAACCGATTAGAAAAAGACCCTGAAAATGTGAAGAAGGCCTTCACCTTTTTTATTATTCAATTGGCTTTAAATGCTGCTTGGTCTGTAATTTTCTTTTATTTACATAATCCTTTTTTAGCATTACTTGAAATAATTCTTTTTTGGCTTATTATTTTTGAAACCTACACCCAATTCAAGAAAATTGATAAAACTGCTGGTTTATTGCTAATCCCCTATTTAGCATGGGTTAGTTTTGCTACAGTATTAAATGCTAGTATTTGGTGGTTGAATAGATAATTATATCGCCTCAGCCACAATATATCCACCTGTCCAAGCATTCTGAAAATTGAAACCACCGGTTATGGCATCAATGTTTACAATTTCTCCCGAAAAATAAAGGTTGGTGTGAATTTTACTTTCCATGGTTTTGAAATTAACTTCTTTTAAATCGATACCTCCAGCAGTTACAAACTCTTCTTTAAAAGTACTTTTTCCATTTACTTGAAATTCACCTTGTGTTAATTGCTGTGCTAAATTTTGAAGTTGTTTTTTTGTTAAATCTGCCCATTTTATTTCTTCCGATATTTCGGTAGCAATAACCAAGCTTTCCCAAAGTCGGTTAGGGAAGTCAAAAGGTGATTTCTTGCAAACAACTTTCTTCGAATGTTCTAGTTTAAGTTCTTTAAGTTTTTCTTCAGCTTCTTCAAGAGTTAAATCGTTCAACCAATTTACCTGAATGGCAAATAGATATTTTTTTTCTGCTAATTCTCTTGCTCCCCATGCAGAAAGTCTTAATATTCCGGGGCCACTCATTCCCCAATGGGTAATTAGCAAAGGTCCGGAAGCTTCCAATTTGGAATTTTTAACTTTTACAGACGCTACAGCCGAAACGCCCATTAAATCTTTAATTCGTTTGTCTTTAATATTAAAAGTGAATAGGGAAGGAACCGGCGGAATAATAGCATGTCCAATTTCAGTAAGTAAATCCCATATTTTTGGATTACTTCCCGTTGCCATCACTAATTTTTGACAAGAAAAAGTCTCCTGATTGGTTTCTACTTTCCAATACTCGGTAGCTTTAAAAATTGACTGCACACTCTGGCCTGTAAGAATATCAATGCCCAGTTTTTTGGTTGCTTGAGTAAAACAATCTATAATGGTTTGTGAGGAATTCGAAACAGGAAACATTCTGCCGTCCTCTTCAATTTTTAATTCTACTCCATGTTTTTCAAACCATTCAATAGTATCTCCAGAACAAAATTGATGAAATGGACCGCGAAGTTCTTTTTCGCCACGCGGATAATATTTGACTAAATCATTAGGAACAAAACAAGCATGGGTAACATTGCATCTCCCGCCACCAGAAACTTTTACTTTGGTCAACACTTCTTTTCCTCGCTCTAAAATGGCAACTTTATAACTCGGATTTTTTTCCACAATATTAATTGCAGTAAAAAACCCTGCAGCACCACCACCAACAATTACTATGTCGTATTTAGAATTCATATTCGATCCGGAAAATCAGAAATTATGCCATCAACAGGCAATGATTTTACAAATATAAGGTCTTCTGGAGTATTTACTGTCCAAGTATAGATTTTAAATCCGCTGTTTTTTATGATTTCGCAGCTCTCTTGATATATTAATTTATGATACGGATTTATAGAAAAAGCTTTTATTTTTTTGGCGAAAGCCAAAGCATTTTCAATGGAATCTTCGGTTAATACACCAAGTAATATAGTTGAATTTATTTTCGAAATGGTTTCTAAGGTTTCCCAAATAAAACTTGAAATTTGAAATTGGGCATAAGTCCAATTATGCTCATTAACAAATTCTTCAATGATTTCAATTACTTTTTCAGTTGCAGCAGTCTCTTTAATTTCAATATTGAGGATGCATTTTTTTGCAACCAATTGAATAATCTCGCGCAAAGTAGGAACTCCTAATTGTTTTAATTCGAACGCTGTAAATTCCGTTACCAATCCCGTTTTGTTTGTCGTTCGATCTATTGTTTCATCATGGATCACGACTACTTCGCCATCCCGACTTAAATGTACATCCAATTCAATTGCATCCACATTAAGTTCCAATGCTTTTGCAAATGAGGCCAAAGTATTTTCGGCAACATGACCTTTAGCACCGCGATGTCCAATTTTTAGCATGGGGTGGTTTTACATTTTTTCTAATAATAGAATTGAAAATGGGGTTTTAAATGTTACTTTTCCCTCTTTAACTGTAGTAGTTGAACCTGAATATGCATCTTTAATAGGGTCCCCATTAGAAAAAATAGTTCCAACAGAAATACTTTTTTCTCCAACTGGCAAGTCTAATCCAACTACAACATTATCAGAATTTTTGCCTTTAGTATACGTTCTGCTAAAAACATACGGTTTACTAGATATTTGGTTATGAATTCCGGCGCCAATTGCAAAATGATTTTTTCTGAAGGTACTTAGTTTCTGCCAATGTAAAGCAATTTCTTTAGTTTTTGAATTTGATTGTAAGTCTTCCCAATTCATAAAAGAACGCAATGTTGCATCACCTTTTGTACCTTCAATAACTAATGAACGCGCACTTTCGTCACCATAATAAGTTTGTGAAATACCAGGAGCTAAAAGCAGTTTTGTTGCGCTTTCAAAAGTTAGCTCTCTTTTTTTATCAAACGGATTTCCATCATCGTGTGAAGAAACATAATTCATCACAGTATTCTCTTTTAAATCAGAATTCAAAATAGTAGCATATCTAGAAAACAATTCTTCGTAACTCATTTTGGCATCATAAGGAAATCCAAAATTGATTAAACCGGTAAATCCATTTTCAAAATAATTGACTTTTTTGTCACCAAAATCATATATTTTTTTCCCGCTAATGTTGTATCCATAAACTTCTCCAATCATAAAAAATGGGTTGGCATCCAAAATCTTATTTGGATTACTAGCTTTGAATTCGGCGAAAGCCATATCACATACTTTTTTAAAATCTGCCCAAACATCTTCTTTTGTATGCTTTGCCGTATCTACTCGATAGCCATCAATTCCGAAGTAAGTTATGTAATCGGAAAGCCATTTCATGATGTAATATTTTGGCGCTCTTGGATAGCCCGTTTTCTCAAAAAACGCATTTAATTGCGTCACCTCTTGATCGTAACGTCCTTCTTTTTTCCATTTTTCAATTAAGAAAGGAGGCAATTCCACATTTTCATTACTTTCAGTTTTTACATCGGGAAGGTTTTCTACAAGCGTGCAATTGATGTAAGTATCATAAGATTGATACGTACATTTTGGCGAAGTTCGCACCCAGTCACTTGGATAAACCGAGTCTTCATCTGTAACAGGGCCAGTATGATTGATTACCGCATCCAGCATAATTCGGATTCCTTTAGCATGTGCTTTTTCAACTAATTCTGCCAAATCTTTTTTGGTTCCAAAACTTGGATCGATAGCACTCCAATCACGTGTCCAATAACCGTGAAATCCATAAGAATATCCAGTTCCTTCATCTACACCTTCATGAATTTGCTCCACAATTGGAGTCATCCAAATTACGGTGGTTCCTAATTTATCAAAATAACCTTCGTCTAGTTTTTGAATCACTCCACGAAGATCACCACCTTCAAATCCTCTTAATTTTCCTGTTTCTTTAGTTCTGTTAAAAGTATGGTCGTTGGTTTTATCTCCATTATTAAAACGATCCGTTAATAGGAAATATACATTTGCATTTTCCCAAATAAAAGGTGTTTTTGAAACTGTCTGATTCGTTTCTTGGGCACCAATTGAATTACAAATAAATAATGCAACGAGAAGTGAGGCAATTGTGTTTTTTGTCATGATTTAGTATTCTATTTTTATTTCTGGTTTCGTTCCTTTTTCCCAAGAAATCGAAATTTCAGCCTGATTTTTGTTTGTTGTGAAGTTAGTTTCTTTTCCGTTGATAAAAACTTTTTTCAGGTTGATGTTATGTAATATAAGCGTAACATTTTTACCTTTTGAATTAAAGTTCTTGCCAATTTCTGCTGTACAATTGATTTTTAAAACGTTGTTAGATAAATTACTGCCAAATTTTAAAATCTCGTAATTCCCTTTTTCAAATGCATTAGGAGTTACTCCGTCATCATTGTATAAACTTCCCGTTGAAGTAGTTGCTTTTTCATCAAAATAATAATGCAAATCAAAATTATCTAATGAATAATCACTGGTATTTGTAATTGTTTTAATTCTCGGTATAAAGCTTCCACCAGCTACAAAAACCGGAATATGGTCTTCAGAAACTGTAATTTTACTTGTTGTATTGCTAGCATATTCTTTATCGGAATAAAAATCAAACCAGTTGAAAACCGTATTTGGAAATTGCACTTCTGTTTCGGTGGTATTTGCCTTTGTTATTGGTTTGATTAACAAATTAGCACCCCAATAATATTGATCCGATTTAATGTCGGAAGAATTACTTTCCATATAAAATGGACGCATCAGCGGCGCTCCTTTTTGATTATTTTCAAATGCCAAAGTGTAATTGTAAGGCAGTAATTGGTAGCGTAATTCAACTTGTTTTTTTGCTTTTTCTTTGGTTACGATATCTTTGTAAGCCACTTCAGAAGCCACTTGCTCTTGAGCGTGTGGACGAAATATTGGTGTGAAAACACCATATTGCAACCAGCGTAAATACAATTCGTTATCAAAATAATCGCCAGCAAATCCACCTAAATCCGAATGCATATAAGCCATTCCTTGCATGCCCATTTGAACCGCAATTCCAACTTGACTTTGCAATCCGCCCCAACTTCTACTAACATCACCACTCCACGGAATCATTCCAAATCTTTGGCTTCCCGAATAACCAGCACGCATTAAAATGAAAGGACGCTGATTTGGGAAGTCTTTTTGATAGCCTTCAGAAATTAATTTTGCCCAATTGTGTCCGTAAACGTTATGAATCACATCTGCTTTTCCACCTGCAGTGATTGCAGAACTTGGAAAAACTTCGGGTTCACCCAAATCGCCCCAAAATCCGCCGACACCTTGATTGATTAATCTTTTGTAAACATTCCAAAACCATTCTTTTCCTTGCGGGTTGAAAACATCTACAATTCCGGTATTTCCAAAATAAAAATCCCAGGTAGCTGGCGTTCCATCGGCATTGGTAGCCAAAATTTTGTTAGCTGCAGCCTCTTTCCATTTGGAAGAAGTGGTAAGAATAAACGGCTCGGTAATAAGTATCGTTTTGATATTCTTTTTATTCAAATCGGCTATCATTTTCTCCGGATTTGGAAAATTATCTTTATCCCAATCAAGATTTCCCATGGTGCCTTTGATCTCTTTTCCAAACCAATATAAGTCTAAAATTATGGCATCAACTGGAATCTTGTTTTCTTCAAATTTTTGGATTGTTCTTTCAACTTCTTCTTGCGTGTGGTAGCCAAATCGGCTCGAGAAATTACCAAATGCCCATCTTGGAGGTAACGGTTGTTTTCCGGTAAGGGAAGTATAATTGGATGTAATTTCATCCCAAGTATCCCCAACAATTACCTGATATGTTTTTCTACCCGAAATAGTTTCATAAACTAAAGTATTGTCTTTTTTGCTGTCTAAATCTAAATAACCTATAGCTGCATTATCAAAATGAACGGCATACATTTTTGATGATAAAACCATCGGAATGCAAAAATTCATCAAATCGGCATGGGTTTCATAGCCATAACTAGCGCGATTGTATAACTGCAATCTTTTGCCACGACGATTCATGGTTTCAAAGGCTCTCGCACCGCCACCATATAATTTTTCTTCTGTAGTAATGTTAAATTCAAGTGTTTCTGCCTCCTCTTTTTTTACATAACCGTTTTTTTCAGATAAAATAAACCCACCATTTTTCAAATACGAAATTTTAAAAGGAGCTTTATCAATTAAAATTGTAAGGTCCTTAGAATACAACATTAATGCATTAACACCATCCGTTAATTTCACTTTGCTTTTTTGATTAGTATTAATAACCGCCTCAGAAATTGGATTGAATATTTCTCCGTTTGGGATAAATGAAGTTTCTACAATTTTATCCGACAGGTATTTTATTTGGTACGAACCATCATTAGTTTTTATCTCTAAACTATTCTTTTTCCAAGTATGCGAAAGGTAACTTCTATTTGCATTTTGGGCAAATGAAAGGGCTGTAACTAAAAGTAAGCAAAGTATTTTTTTCATTGCAGGATTGTTATTTTAATTCCAAAATCAGGGCTGATTTACTTTCAATTTGTATATCTTCTTTTAGATTGATTTGTTTTTCAGAAAACACTTCGGTTGCAGACAGATGTGCCTTAATATTTTCTTTAAATCGATCTAAATTTAAGGTTTGTTTTTCTGCATTATTATTGATGACTACCATTACAGTTTCTGTATCAGTATATCTAAAATACACATATACATTATTTTCTGGAGCATAGTGGGTTGTTTTTCCTGTATGAATTACCGCTTTGTTTTTTCTCCAATTGAATAATTTGGCTGAGAAATCATGAAATTTTTCTTGCTCTTGGTTTCTACCAGATGCTGTAAATGCATTTTTAGCATCGCCATTCCAACCACCAGGAAAATCTCTTCTTAGGTCGCCGTCACCAACTGATTTACTTCCGGACATTCCAATTTCTGAACCATAATAAATTTGTGGAATTCCACGAATAGTCGAAATTAAAGTCATGGCCATTTTGTATTTCTCAAAATCATTTTTATACACTTCATTGAATCGATCGGTATCATGATTTTCAACAAAAACCAACAAATTATTAATGTCGGGATACATAAAATCACTAGTAAAATTGGAATAGACTTTAACCATTCCTTTGTCCCAAATGTTTTCGTTTTCATTGAAAACGCCACCATTAATAATTTCTTGTAAAGTGAAATCCATTACGCTTGGTAGATAAGAATTAAAACTTTCAATAGCGCCTATCTTACTGTCTTTTTGCCAATATGCATTCTGTGCAGGGTTGTGGTACCAAACTTCGCCAACAATATTAAAATTAGGATATTCATCCATCACAGCTTTAGTCCATTTTGCAACTCCATTTTTATCTCCATACGGATAGGTGTCTACTCTAAACCCATCTAAATCGGCATATTCTACCCACCAAATGGCGTTTTGAATTAGATAATTTAAAACTAATGGATTGGATTGATTTAAATCGGGCATCGATTTTACAAACCAACCGTCAGCATATAATTTTGTATCACCTTCAGAAGCATTTGTATCAAATTGCGTATTCATTCGGTAATTGGTTTGTTTGAAACCTGGAAATTGATGAATCCAATTATACGTTGGCAGGTCGTTAATCATCCAATGTTGATAACCCCAGTGGTTGGTTACATAATCCATGATATTTTTCATTCCTCGTTTATGCAATTCCGAACTCATTCGAAGATAGTCTTCGTTAGTTCCAAATCGAGAGTCAATTTTATACACATCCGATTGTCCATAACCGTGGTATGAACCCCTTTCATCGTTGTCTTCACAAAGCGGAGTTGGCCATACTGCGGTTACACCAAGATTTTTAATGTAATCTAAATTAGAAATGATCCCTTCAATATCACCTCCATGGCGTCCATCAATTTTAGATCGGTTTAATTTATCATTTGTTTCTTTCGTGTTGTCATTGTTTGGATTGCCATTTGCAAAACGATCCGGCATGATTAAATAAATTAAATCAGAACTGTCAAAGCCTTTGCGGAAGCGCGAATTTTCTTTTCTCGCTTTAAGCGAATAGTTTTGAGTGAAAGATTTATTTTTGTTTTTGAAAGTAAAAACCAATTCTTGAGCAGCAACATTTTTGGTT
Source organism: Flavobacterium sp. (assembly GCF_040383245.1). Classification (GTDB taxonomy): domain Bacteria; phylum Bacteroidota; class Bacteroidia; order Flavobacteriales; family Flavobacteriaceae; genus Flavobacterium. The sequence goes on from NZ_JBEIDX010000005.1 coordinate 12,799, forward strand.
TCAATAGTTACAAAAACATAATTTGGATTTTCTGTTTTTTGAATGGTTTTAATTCCAATTCCACCCGAAACAGAAACTTCATTTTGGGCAATATTTTTTCCGTAGAACATAATTTCTACTTCAGATAGGTTCATATCGCTCCACCAAAAAGGCGGTTCAACTCGGTCTATTTGAGCAAAAGATATTGATGTAATAAACAATAAAAAAAAGACTTTTTTCATGACATGAACTTTAAAATGAAATACTAATTAAAAAACAAAGTCGCAAAGAATTCTTTGCGACTTAAAATATCGGATAAAATTAAACTTTGACTAAGCTGTTTGGCTCTACAAGAATTTCTTTTCCTTTTACATAGACCTTAATATTTTGAGATCCATCTAATGAAAAAGAAGTTTCTTTATGATTAACAACAACTTTTAAAATTTGATTTCTGAAATTTATTTTAAACGAATAGCCTTCCCATTCTTTAGGGATTTTTGGCTCAAAATGTAATGCATTATTTTTAACACGCATTCCACCAAAACCTTCTACAATACTCATCCAAGTTCCGGCCATTGAGGTAATGTGACATCCTTCTTCAACTTCTTTATTGTAATCATCTAGATCCAATCGCGAAGTTCTTAAATAGAAGGTATACGCCATTTCCATTTTATCTAATAAAGCAGCTTGAATAGAGTGAACGCAAGGCGAAAGTGAACTTTCGTGAACGGTAAACGGCTCATAAAAATCAAAATGCTTTTCTAATTGTTCTTTGCTGAAATGATCTTCAAAGAAGTAAAAACCTTGTAAAGTATCTGCTTGTTTGATATATGGTGAGCGTAAAATTCGATCCCAAGACCATTTTTGGTTAATTGGTCGTTGAGTTCGATCTAAATCATGCACTTTTACTAACTCTTTGTCTAAGAAACCATCTTGTTGTAAATACACTCCAAGTTCTTCTGAATACGGGAAATACATATTGTCTGCAACAGCTTTCCAATGTGCAATTTCGGCAGCATCTAAATTCACTTTACTCATAATTCGAGTAAAATCAGAAGTGTATTCTTTTTCTACTTTATTAATTTGTTCAACAGCATAATCAATACACCATTTCGCTAAATAATTGGTATAGAAATTGTTATTTACGTTGTTTTCATATTCGTTTGGACCAGTTACTCCAAGAATCACATATTGATTTCTGAAATTAGAGTAGGTAGCTCTTTGCTGCCAAAAACGAGCAATAGCAATAAGTACTTCCAATCCTTTTTCAGGAATGTAAGAATAGTCTCCTGTGTATCTGTAGTAATTGAAAATTGCAAAAGCAATAGCGCCGTTTCTATGAATTTCCTCAAATGTAATTTCCCATTCGTTATGACATTCTTCTCCATTCATGGTAACCATTGGATACAATGCAGCGCCGTTTGAAAAACCTAATTTGGCTGCGTTTTCAATGGCTTTATCCAATTGATTGTAACGGTAAGTCAACAAGTTTCTTGCCACCTGTTGGTCTTTGGTAGCCATGTAAAACGGAATGCAATATGCTTCAGTATCCCAATAAGTAGATCCACCATATTTTTCTCCAGTAAAACCTTTTGGACCAATATTTAATCGAGAATCTTTTCCTAAATAAGTTTGATTCAATTGGAAAATATTAAAGCGAATTCCTTGTTGTGCTTTTACATCACCATCAATGGTAATGTCACTCATTTCCCAAATTTTTGCCCAAGCAAGTTTTTGGTCTTCCGCCAATTTTGAATAACCAATTTCAAGACCCTTAGCTATTACTTTTTTAGCAGCAGCGTTAGTATCTTGGTGGTTTAGCGAAACGGTATATCCACCTAGTTTTTGAATTGCACTAGTTTGTCCTTTAGCAACCGCAACTTCATAAGTAAATTCAATGCGATCGTTAGTTTTTACCACATTTGATGGAGCGCAATTTAGATTATTGCTTTCTAACAAAATGGTATTGTGCATATAGGTTGTAGCCGTAAAATGCGTTTTAAATGTCCTAGCCGAAACAAAAGCTTCGTTCCCAGTATGAGAAACTTCTAGAGGCTCCCAAAATTTTTCTTCCCAGTTGGCATCTTCATTTTGAACTCCAGCATCAACATAGGGTTTATATACAATTTTTGCATCACCATTTAATGGAGTAATTTCAAAATTAATAACTCCCAATTCGTCAATATCTAAAGAAAGAAAACGAGTAATTTTTGCTGCAATTTGAGTTCCGTTTTGCAAAGTAGCTTCGAAAGAACGGTAGTAAATACCTTCTTTCATATTTAATTCTCTACGAAAATTTGCTACGGATTTGCATTTGGCCAAATCCAAACTTTCGCCATTGATTTCGATATTGATACCGATCCAATTTGGAGCATTCAACACTTTTGCAAAATATTCTGGATAGCCATTTTTCCACCAACCCACTTTAGTTTTGTCAGGATAGTAAATTCCGGCAATATAGCTTCCTTGAAAAGTTTCACCTGTATAAGTTTCTTCAAAATTGGCGCGTTGTCCCATAGCACCATTACCAATACTGAATAAACTCTCTGAAGATTTTACTCTTTCTTTATCAAAACTTTCTTCAATTATTGACCAATTATCTGGTTTTATATAATCTTGATTCATTATTTATTATTTTATAAAAAGGTTTTCAAACTTAATTTAGTTTGAAAATTGAACTAATTTTAATTTATTAAAGTATCTAAAAAGGCTTCATCAATAAATGTGAAGTCTTTAAAAAGATATTTCGCTTCGTGTAAAGTTGCTGCATCTCCAATACCGATACTAATCATATGGGCTGTATTTGCAGCTTGAACACCCGCAACAGAATCTTCAAAAACGATTGAATTTTCGTTAGTTGCATTCAATTTTTTTGCGGCTTGAAGAAATACTTCTGGATCTGGTTTTGCATTGGATACATCATTACCATCAACAATAGCATCAAAAAGAGGCATTACCCCAGTTTTTTCTAATATTGGTCTAGCATTTTTACTTGCCGAACCTAAAGCTATAAGTTGGTTTTTGTTTTTTAAATAATGCAAAACAGGTAATACCCCAGGAAGAATTTCACTCTCATCAATATTTACTAAATACGACAAGTACTCTTCATTTTTTTGAATAAGCCATTTGTCTTTTTCTTCTTGAGAAGCTTTTACACCCCCAAGTTCTAAGATAATATCTAAAGAACGAACTCGGCTCACGCCTTTAAGTTGTTCATTATGTTCATGTGTAAATTCGATCCCGAGTTCTTGCGCTAATTTTTGCCAAGCTAAAAAATGATATCTAGCCGTGTCAACAATTACTCCATCTAAATCGAATATAAATGCTTTAATGTTTGTCATTTTAATCTAATTATTCTGCTTTTTCTTTTACAGAAAATACAGCTAAACCAGCAATTGCCATAGAAATTCCAGCAATTACTATAATCATTATTGGAGACCCTCCAAAAAGGGCAATTAAGGTGCTACCTAATAATCCGGCAGCAATTTGAGGAATGGTAATGGTGGCGTTAAATAGCCCCATGTATACTCCCATTTTTTCTGCAGGTAAAGAGCTTGATAACATTGCGTAAGGGATTGCTAATATAGCAGCCCATGCAAATCCAACTCCAATCATAGAAAGTAATAACAGGTTTTTATCATGGATTAAGATCATCGAAATTAATCCGATTCCACCTAAAATAAGAGAAAAACTGTAGGTTTTTTTTCTGCCTATTGCTTTTGCAATACTTGGAATTAGTAATGCAAATATTGCTGCTATTGCACTGTAAAATGCAAACATTACTCCGGTCCAATCTCCAGCTTCATTAAAGCCAAGTGATTTTGCATCTACTGCATCAGGACCCCAAACTTGATTTGCAATAGCTCTTGTTGTGTAAACCCACATTAAGAAAAGAGAAAACCAAGAAAAGAATTGCACTACACCCAATTGCCAAAATATTTTTGGCGCATTTGAAATTAGTGTAAACATATTTGATTTTACTTTATTTTCTGGAGCATCAAGATCGATATTGTTGTATTCGGCATGTTCTTTTGGGGCATATTCTTTGGTTCTGAAAACAGTCCAAAGTACGCTTAGTAATAAAATACCTCCACCGATATAAAAAGACCAAATTACAGAATCGGCAACTTTTTGACCTTCAGCTGGAACATTAGCAACATTGGCTTTAGTTAAAATCCAAGGCAGTAAAGAACCAAAAACCGCACCAAAATTAATTAGCGCGCTTTGAAGTGAATAGCCTAGATTTTTTTGCTCATCATTTACCATATCTCCAACCAAAGCTCTGAAGGGTTGCATGGTAATATTGAAAGAAGTATCCATCAATAATAACATAACAGCACCAAAAACTAAAGGAGGCAATAGGTTGGTAAAGTTTCCTGCATTTGGCATAAAAAACATAGCCAAAGCGGAGATTATTGCGCCAACTAAAATAAAGGGAATTCTTCGGCCTAATCGAGTCCAAGTTTTATCACTTGATAGACCAATAATTGGTTGTACAATTAAACCTGCCAATGGAGCAGCAAGCCAAAAGTAACCGATGCTATGTACATCAGCTCCTAATGCTTCTAAAATTCTACTTGTATTACCGTTTTGTAGAGAATAGCCTATTTGTACTCCTAGGAATCCAAAGCTTAAATTCAAAATTTGCCAAAAACTTAATTTGGGTTTTTTCATTATCGTAAATTTTTAAAAATTACGATAAGCAAAATGCTTATCAAAACTCATTTTTTATTTTCGAAGTAAAAAGTATAAGTTTTGATTTGGTAAAGATATTAAAAGATTTTAGATTTAAAAATTTAGGACAAAAAAAATAAAGAAATAGCTATCGAAAACGTTTTTTGTTGATAAAATAGTTATTTTAAATGGTAGATTCTCTTTCAATCAACTCTGTTTCAATAACTTCAGTCTTGTATTGTTCTTCGTAATCTTCTTCTTCAATTTCTAATTTTTCAATTAACATTACAGCTGCTTTTTCTCCCATTTTCACACCGTTTTGCCCAACAGTTGTAATTGATGGTGACGAATATTTAGAGATAATTCCGTCTGTAAATCCAATTATTGATAGGTCATTTGGCACTTTTTTTCCTAGTCGAGTTGCGGTTTTAATCGCTGTAACAGCAAAAATTTCGTTTACTGCAAAAATGGCGTCTATTTCATTATTTAAAATTAATGCTTCGATGTGAGATTCAAAATTATCGGTATCCTCGATTTTTAAAATTAAATTTTCATCAACAGCAATATCATTATTTTTTAGGGCTTTACTATATCCTTCGGTTCTTAATTTTCCTACGCTAACATAATCAACTGTGGTGATTAGGGCAATTTTTTTATGCCCTTTGTCGATAAGAAATTGAGTAGCATTAAAAGCGGCTAAGTTGTCGTCTATGATAACTTTATCGCAAAGAATGTCGTTTGTAACTCGATCAAACATAACTACGGGCATCCCTTGATTGATGACTTCGGTAATATGGTGAAAATCTCTTTTTTGTTGGGTTTCTTTGGATAATGACATGATGAAACCATCAATACTTCCGTTTGCAAGCATTTCCATGTTAATTACTTCTTTGTCGAATGATTCATCAGAAAGACAGACGATTACGTTATACCCTTTTTTATTTGCTACATGTTCTACTCCGCTGATGACAGTGGCAAAAAAATGGTGAATGATTTCTGGTATAATTATGCAAATTGTTTTTGATTTTCTATTTTTTAAACTAAGTGCAATGTTGTTGGGTTTGTAGTTATATAATTTCGCAAAAGCTTGCACTTTTTGGCGGGTATCTTCGCTAATTTCTGAACTGTCTCTAAGGGATTTTGAAACGGTAGAAATGGAGACGTCTAATTCTTTTGCAATTTGCTTTAAAGTTACTTTTCTTTTCATGTTGCGAAAATGATAAATATTAAAAAAAAAATAAAGATATATTTATTTTCGTAATCATTGAATTTTTAAGCATAAAACTTGTAAAATTCGGAAAGTTTTCAACACGAAAACGATTTCGCTACACATATATTAAGGAGTAATTTTTTTATACCATTTATTTACATAATTTTAATCCTTCGAAGTATAAGTATAAGTTAAATAAACAATTAATTAATCTAAAAATAATTTATGAAAACAATTTATAAAAAATTGTTGTTTTTATTTCTACTACTGCCTTGCAGTATTCTTGCACAGAATGTTGTAAATGGAGTTGTTGTAGATAAAAAAACTAATCAACCAATATCAGGAGTAAATGTATCTTTAAAAGGATCAAATCAAAGCACTTCAAGTGATTTTGATGGTAAATTTAAGTTGTCCAAAGTGAAAAAAGGAGATAAAATCGCAATTTCATATGTTGGATACAAAAATGAAACTATAACTTATGAAGATCAAAAAACACTAGTAGTTTCTTTAATTGAAGAGGCCAATGTATTACAAGATGTTGTGGTCCAAATTGGTTATGGATCTGTTAAGAAAAAAGACGCAACAGGATCAGTAGAGGTTTTAACAACCAAAGAAATGAACAAAGGTTATGTTTCTACAGTTGAAGGCCTGTTAAACGGTAGAGCTGCTGGTGTTGTAGTAACACAAGGTGGTCGTCCGGGAGATGGAGCTGCAATTAGAATTCGTGGTGAATCGTCTCTATATGGTAAAAATGATCCATTAGTAGTAATTGATGGTGTTCCAATTGAAAATGGATTAAACTCAATTAACCCAAATGATATTGAGACAATATCTGTATTAAAAGACGCTTCTTCTACTGCGATTTATGGTAACCGAGCTTCAGCTGGGGTTATTATGATTACTACTAAGAAGGGCACAAAAGGAGATGTAAAAGTTAGTTTCAATAGTAACTTTACAATAAATACTCTAGCTAAAAAATTAGATGTTACTTCTGCTGATGATTTCAGAGCATTTCTTACAAATCCTGCAAATATTTCGTTTTATAATATTAATCAATCTAGAATTGATAGAATGGGAACTGCATCCACTGATTGGCAAAATGAGATTTTTTCAAATTCAGTTACCATGGATAATTTTATTTCAATGAGGGGATCATTATTCAATAAAATTCCATCATCTCTATCTATTGGAAACTCTTATATTCCAGGTATATTGAAAACGTCAAATTATGATAGAACTACAACAGCACTTAGATTAAATCCATCTTTATTTAAAGATCATTTAAAAATTGCTATTAATAGCAATATTACTATTACAAAAAACCGATTTGCTGATGAAGGTGCTATTAGAAATGCAATTACATTTGATCCAACTCAATCTGTTTATAATTCTACCGGACAAAATGGAGGTTTTTTTGAGTGGTATGATGCCTCAGGTAATCCTATCTTTTTAGGTACAGATAACCCAGTAGCTTCATTAATGCAAACTAACAATACAAATCAATCGTATCGCTATTTAGCAAATATTCAAGCAGACTATAAATTGCATTTTTTTCCAGCTATAAAATTTACGGCGATTGCTGCAATTGATCATTCTACAGGAACCAGCGCATTCGAATTAAGTAATCAAAGTATTAGTGGATTATATAACAATGGAGTAGGTTTAGGTAATAAATCTGAAGGATGGGGTACTAGTTCACAAAAATCATTAGAGGTATATTTTAATTATAGTAAAAAATTCGGTAAATTAAATATAGATATTACTGGAGGTCATAGTTACCAAAACACAAAACAAGATTCATTTAATACTGGAAATCTTAACAACCCACAAAATGTAATTAATTCTAATAATTATTACTTAAATCCAATTGTTAAATTAGAGTCTTATTTTGGTAGAGCTAATGTTGGTTTTGATAGTAAGTATTTATTAACTCTTAACTTAAGAAGAGATACTTCTAACCGATTTGATCCATCAAACCAAACTGCAATTTTCCCAGGAGCTGCATTTGCATGGGTTGCTTCAAATGAAGGCTTTTTAAAAGATAGTAAATCAATCACTAGCTTAAAATTAAGAGCTGGATGGGGACAAACTGGTCAGCAAGACATGAATTATAATTATTTTCCTTATTTGCCAACCTATTTAGGCTCAAATGTTGGGTCGTCTTATTATTTTGGTAATACTGCATATAGTCCAGTTAGTCCATTATTTTATACTACTTTATTAAAATGGGAAACCGTTACTTCAACAAACTTTGGAGTTGATTTTGAATTATTTAAAAAAGTTAAAGGAAGTTTAGATATTTTTCAAAAAGAAACACAAGAGTTGTTAGCAAAAGGAGTACCATATCCTGATGGAGCAAACCTTTCTAATAATGGTCCAAGAAACTTTGGTAATCTTATAATACAAGGTGTAGAGTTTAATTTAAATGCAGACATTATTAATACTAATAACTTCAATTGGAATCTTAACTTTAATACAAATTTTCAAAGAAGAGAAATCACAGCTACTGCAGTTGATGGAACCGATTCTCCTGGAATTCCATGGGGAGGTATTGCAGGTGGTATAGGTAATAATATACAAATGCAATCTACAGGATTTGCTCCAAGTTCATTTTATGTTTATGAGCAAGTATATGGAACAGATGGAAAACCAATTGAAGGTGCTTTTGTAGATAGAAATGAAGATGGAATTATAAATTCTAAAGATATGTATCACCATAAAAAACCATATGCTGATTTTAATTTTGGTTTAATGTCTAACATGACTTATAAAAAATGGGATTTTTCTATGGCTTGGAGAGCCAGTTTAGGAAACTATAACTATAATAATACAGATTCTTCAAGAGGATATTTAGCTCAATCAATTAGCCAAATTACTCCATTAAACAATATTAGCCCTAGTTTCTTTGATACAGGTTTTGTAAATGAAGGAAACAACAGATATTTTTCTGATTATTATATTCAAGATGCTTCATTTATTAGGTTAGATAATATTTCTTTAGGATATAATATTATAGAACCTTTTGGAAAAGATACTAATGTAAAATTATCTTTTGGGGTTCAAAATGCATTAATTATTACTAAATATAAAGGTCTAGATCCTGAAGTTTTTGGAGGGATTGATAATGTAATCTACCCTAGAGCAAGAATGTATGTTGTAGGTTGTAATGTAAACTTTTAATAAAAAATATTATGAAAAATAAAATATTAATTCTTTTGTCTATAGTTGTAACTTCAACTTTATTCACGCTATCTTGTTCGAGTGATATTGAAAAAGCCGAACAAGATTCAGATTATTTAACATCGGAAACTTTTTACCAAAACGAAGGGGCTTACAAACAATTTTTGGCAAAATTATATATGGGACTAGCTACTTCTGGCCAAGGCGGGCCAAGTGGAGCTCCAGATATTGCTGGTATTGATGGAGGTTTCGGACAATATTTAAGAGCCTATTGGCAATTAAATGAAATTACAACTGATGAAGCGATTATTGGTTGGGCAGATGGAAACTTACCTTCTTTAAATAATCATACATGGGGATCAAACAATGAATTTATTTATGCTATGTTTTCTCGAGGTATGTACCAAGTATCATTATGTAATGAGTTTTTACGTCAAACCGCTGATGATAAATTAGATAGCAGAAATGTTTCTGCTGCTACTCGTGCAGACATTGTTAATTTTAGAGCTGAAGCTCGTTTTTTAAGAGCATTTTCTTATTGGAATTTAATGGACTTTTTTGGAAATATTCCTTTCGTAACTGAAAATGATCCTGTTGGATATTTTTTGCCTCCACAAAAAGATAGAGCTTTTGTCTTTGATTATTTAGTTAGTGAATTAAATGCTATTGATGGAGATTTAAAGGCTTCTGGAGCTAATGAATATGGCAGAATAGATAGAATTGCTGCCAAAATGTTATTAGCTAAGATTTATTTAAACGCTCAAGTTTATATAAATCAATCTAAATTTACTGAAGCATCTAGTGCATTAGCATCTGTATTAAATTCAACATATTCAATTAATACTAGTTCAAGTTATGAAAAAGTATTTTTGGCCGATAATGATGTTAATGGATCACAAACAGAAATTATTTTTCCAATTCGTTTTGATGGCCTTGCCACTCAAACTTGGGGAGGTACAACTTATCTTACACATGCTTCTATTGGAGGGTCAATGAGTCCATCTGCTTCAGGGGTTGATAGCGGTTGGGCAGGATTAAGAACAAGACCTGAACTTGTTGCAAAATTTTCGGGAGATCCTAGAGGTATGTTTTATACTGATGGGCAAAGCTTATCAATTAGTAATATTGGAAATTTTACTGATGGATATGCTGTTATGAAATATAAAAACATTAAGTCTACTGGAGGTCAAGGTTCAGATGCGGCGGGACAATTTGTAGACATCGATTTTCCTTTGTTTAGATTATCAGACGCTTATTTAATGTATGCTGAGTTAGCAGCAAGAGGACAAGGAAGTATTTCTCAAGCTGTATCTTATGTAAATACCTTAAGAACTAGAGCTGGAGCTTCTTCAATAAGTTCATCAGATATTACACTAGATTTTGTATTAGATGAAAGAGCTCGCGAATTATACTGGGAGGGACACAGAAGACAAGACTTAATTCGTTTTGGAAAATATACTGGAAGCTCTTATTTATGGCAGTGGAAAGGTAATTCTCAATCTGGAACCGGAATTGATGATAAATTAAAATTATTTCCAATACCTGCTCAAGCTATAGGTTCTAATCCTACATTACAACAAAACTCTGGTTATTAATTTAATAAAATTAAAAATGAAAAATATAATTAAAATAATAGTAACGCTGTTTGTGTTTGCAAACTTCTCTTGTGAAAACTCTGAGGATTTAGTAGTTGAAGCAAATGGGTTTGAACTAAGAAAGGATGTTTCTGTAACATCACCTTTAGTATTAACTGAGGCTACAGCTGCAAATGTTTATGGAAAATTTGAGTGGGATATAGCAAATAATGGTCCTGCGACAGTATCAACTTATACTTTGCAGGTTTTTGATCATAATGATGTTTCATTGTCTAACCCTGTTACCTATACAGGTAGTGGTTTGGTAGTAAGTCCAACTTCAAGAAAAGCTACATTAACCGTAGCTGAATTCAATAAGCTTATTAATGGATTGCCAAATTATAAATGTAGTGAAATGGATATCGACATTAGAATAAAATCAACACTAGGAGGCAATGCTGTCAATGCGTTTAGCCAATATTCTAATCCAGTAAATGTAAAAGTTACAGGTTATTCTTTAAAACTCCCTGTAATGGCATTTGTTAAATCAGGAAATACACCCTCAACAGAGCCAAGAGTTGCTGCTTCAGCTCCAGCTTCAAATTCAGATTATGTTGGATATATGTATCTTGACGCGGGAAGTTATAAATTTTATCAAGGAGATGCATGTCAAGATTTTACAACATCAACTGTTTATGGTTTAGGAAGTTCAGCAGGTACCTTAATTTCAGGTGCTAGTGCACCAAGTATTTCTGTTACAACTGCAGGACATTATATTGTTAAAGCTAATTTATCAAATAATACCTATACATTAACACCTTTTACAACTTTCGGAATATTTGGAACTGCTACTAGATCTGGTCTTGGCACAGGATTGCAAGTACCTTTTAATTATGATGCAACAACTAAAACATGGATTTTAGAAATGGATTTAATTAAAGGAAGAAAATTTAAATTTAAATCAAATCTTTGGACTGGTACAATTGTTGTTCCTGCATTACCAAATCCGCCTTATGCTCCAAACACTGCTACCACTTTTGTAAGTGTTTTGGGTAAAACTGCAACACCATCTGTGTTAGTTGAAAATAGTACTGCTGGGCAAGGAGATATAACAGTTCCTGGAACAGATGATGGATCTAGAAACAGATATAGAATTGAACTTGATGTAAGTAAGGCAAGAAATTACACTTACAAAATGACAAAAATTTAGATTTCACATTATTTAAAATATTTATTAAAAGCAACAAAATAATTTAGTTGCTTTTAACTTAAAAATAACAACTATGAAAAGAATTGCCATACTATTTTGTTTTATCAACGCTATTGTATATTCACAACAAGTTACTATTTCTCCCGCCATATTTAACGTAACCGATCAAATTACAATTACCGTTTCATTTGCAAGTGCTACTTGTAATACAATGGGTACTAATCCTGCAAAGGTTTATATTCATTCGGGTATCGGTACAACTGCTAATCCTTGGTCATCAGTAGTTGGAAATTGGGGTGCAGATGATGGAGTTGGATTGATGACAAACAATGGCAATGGTACTTGGAGTATTACAATGACTCCTAGCACCTATTATAATCTTAATACTACCCAACAATCTAGTGCTGCAAGAATGGGGATGGTTTTTAGAAATGCTAATGGTTTACAAACTTTAAAATTGGCGGCTGCTTTTGGGACGCCAAGTTGTGGAGATTTCTTTTTTAATGTTGGATATTTTCAAACTACCCTATTAGTTCCTAATGAAAATAGCACTACAATAATTGCCTCTGGAGGCAGTAGAACTATTTCAGCTTCAAACACTAATGGGAATGCTAATTATAGTTTAAAGGCTAATGGAGTTGTAATTGACGCTGTTTCTAATCAAAGTAGTTATAGCTTTAATCATACTAATATTACTACAAATCAAAATTATGATTTAGTTATTTCACAAGGCACCTCAATTCAAACAAAAAAGTTTTCAGTAATTGTAACTCCTCCAGTAATTTCTCAAGCTATTCCTGCAGGTAAATTGGATGGAATAAACTATGATCCTTCTGATCCAACCAAAGCCATATTAGTTTTAGATGCACCAGGTAAAGACTTTGTATATGTTGCGGGTAGTTTTAATAATTGGCAACCAGACAATAGTTATGCAATGAAAAAGGACAATGCATCCACTAAGTTTTGGATTGAATTAACAGGTTTAAATCCCGGAATAGACTATACTTATCAATATTGGATAGTAGATCAAACCCCTGCCGCTAATTCACCGGTATTAGTAAAAACTGCAGATCCTTATTCAACATTGGTTTTGTCTTCTTATGATGATCCTAATATTCCATCATCAAAATATCCTAACCTACCTCCATTCCCTTCAAACACAGGACAAGATAGAGAAGTTACAGTTTTAAAAACAGGACAAACACCTTATGCTTGGAGTAATGCAACACTTAATTTTGTAAAACCAGAAAAAGAAAAATTAGTAGTTTACGAATTGTTAGTTCGAGATTTCGATGCAAACAGGAGTTATCAAAATTTGATAGACAGGATTGATTATTTTAAAAATCTAAAAATAAATGCTATTCAATTAATGCCAATCATGGAATATGAAGGAAATGAAAGTTGGGGATATAATACTGCTTTTCATTTAGCCAATGATAAATTTTATGGACCAGCAAATAAATTAAGAGAGTTCATCGATGTTTGTCATCAAAATGGTATCGCAGTAATATTAGATATAGCATTGAATCATGCTTATGGAAGGAATCCATTGGTAAGAATGTGGATGTCTGATTCTGATGGTGACGGATGGGGATCACCTTCTTCTGACAGTCCCTATTTTAATACTGCTGCAATGCATAGTTATAATGTAGGTAGTGATTTTAATCACCAACAAGCAAGAACAAAGACCTATGTAAAAAGAGTTGTAAAACATTGGATCGAAGAATATAAAATTGACGGTTTCCGTTGGGATTTGACTAAAGGATTTACTCAGGCATGCCCTTCAAATGTTGCCGGAGGTCAAGATGCATGTACCAATGGCTATCAACAAGACAGGGTGGATGTGCTTAAAGAATATGCAGATTACTCATGGGCTTTAGACCCTACACATTATGTGATTTTTGAACATTTAGGTACAGATAGTGAAGAACAACAATGGGCAAATTATAAAATTAATGAAATTCCAAGTAAAGGAGTGATGTTGTGGGGTAAAATGACCGACCAATACAATCAACTATCTATGGGTTTCAATTCAAATAATAATATTTCAAGAATGGGTCATTTTGATCATGGGTTTGCTGCTAAAAGAGTAATTGGATATCCAGAAAGTCATGACGAAGAGCGTTTGATGTATAAAAATGTAACATTTGGAAACAATACAAATACTTCGCATAATGTGAGAACATTAAATGTGGCACTTTCAAGAATGTCAGCTATTGCTGCAGTATCTATACTAATTCCAGGACCAAAAATGATTTGGCATTTTGCAGAGTTAGGTTATAACGATTCTATTTTTACTTGTAACAACGGAACTGTTAATACAACATCAGATGCCATAGCTGGAGATTGTAAACTAGACACAAAACCACAATTACAATGGACAAATAATTGGTTAGGAGATACAAATAGAAGTGCGATTTATAATAATTATGCAAAAATTATAGATTTAAAAAAGAATAACCCTGTATTTAGTAAAGATTACTCAATTAATTCGGGAACAACATTGCAGCCAAAAATATACATATATGATAATGCTGCATCCTTAACTACATTAAAAAATGTGGTGGTTTTATCAAATTTTAATGTTACTACAATTAATGTTACACCAAACTTCCCTTTTACAGGAACTTGGTATAACTTGATGGATAATACTCCGATTACAGTAAATAACACCACTGATACAATTAGTATTGAGGCAGGAGGATTTAGAGTTTATGGAAACCAACCTGCAAATTTAAGTACCGAAAATATAAATTCGTTATCTTCAATTACTTTATCTCCCAATCCATCAACCGATTTCTTTTCAATTAATTATGATCTAGCTAAAGTGAATATTTACTCAATTACAGGTCAATTAATGAAATCTTTTCAAAATAAATCAAAAACGGATCTTTATGAAATTTCAGATTTGAATAATGGATTGTATTTGGTAAAAGTATTTGACATCAACAATAATGAAAAAACTTTTAAATTAATAAAACAATAATACGAGTTGAAAAAAGAATTCAATTTATTAATTATTCATTATGAAGGTATTAAATGATGTATTTATTAACACTACATCGTTTTCGCAAACCTTTTTTTTTAACTTTAATTAATTTATTGCAAATAAATTTTAAATTTGCTTAACTATTTATAAACTTTAATTAAATAATAACTTATGAAAACAAAATTACTTTTACTAATTGCATTTGTTTTTACTGCAATTAACATTAACGCTCAGGTGTCTTTAATTGGACCTGGTGCTACAGGAAGTTGGGGAACTGACTATAATTTAAGTGATGCTGATAATGACGGTATCTGGACAGGTACTGCTGTTCCTATGCAAGGAGGATTTTTTAAATTTAGATTAAACGCATTATGGGATACAGCTTGGGGTAATGGAAATGGAGCAGCAACTTGGCCAACAGGTATTGCAGATACAACTCCAGGTACAGACAATAATATTACTGCTGTTGCTGGTGTTTATGATGTAACTTTTAATGCAACTACGGGTGCATTCTCATTTACCGGTGGAGCTCCAATTCCTGTTGTTAAGTTAGTAGGTTCGGCTGTTACAGCAGCAGATGGTTTATTATTTAGCACTTCGGATTTAGCTAATTTTACTATTTCAAATGCTACATTAGTTTCTGGTACAGCTCAATTCTCTATTGATGGTGTTTTATATGGTGGATTAGGTTTCCCTACAGGAAGTGCTTTAAGTACTACTGAGTTAATACCTTCAACTGCTGGTTCATATACAACCATCACTATTAATATTACTTCGGGTGAGTATGTTTTTACTCCTGCTCCTTTGATTCCGGCGGTAAGTGTTATTGGCGATGGAGTTGGTGGATGGCCACAAGATGGTGTTACTGATGTAAATCAGATGACTTCTACTGATGGTGTTGCATACAAATTAGATAAATTAGCTTGTACAGTTGGTTCTGCTAAATTCCGTCAAAGTAATGGATGGTCTGTAAACTGGGGTGATTCTGCATTCCCTTCAGGAATTGGTACTCAAGATGGAAGTAACATTGCAATTTCCGCTGCTGGTACTTATGATGTAACATTTAACAGATTAACAGGTGCTTACAATTTTTCATTTCCAACTATTGCACTTGTTGGAGATGCAGCTGGTGGATGGCCACAAGACGGGGTGAATGATGTAAATGTACTAACAACTACTGATGGTGTAACATATACAGCTTCAAATATCGCATTAACTGCTGGTGCATGTAAGTTTAGAGCTAACAATGGGTGGTCTGTAAACTGGGGTAATCCTGCATTCCCTTCGGGAACAGCAACTCAAGATGGTTCTAATATGCTAGTATCTGCTGCTGATGCGGGTACTTATGATGTAACTTTAAATAGAATAACTGGAGCTTATAACTTTACTACTACAATGTCAGTTAATCAATTTGGTGAAACTTCTTTCTCTTTAGTTCCAAACCCTACTAAAGGAATGTTCGCTATTAATGCTGATGTTGCAAAAGCTGAAATCTTTAATTTAACAGGTCAATTAGTTAAAACTTTCAATAATGCAGCTGCAAACGAAAGCTTATCTATTTCTGAGTTAAATCAAGGTATTTACTTTGTAAAAGTTACAGATTTAAATCTTAACGAAAAAACTATCAAATTAATTAAAGAATAATTATTCTTTAAACATGATAAATGAAACCTCTCCTTGTGAGAGGTTTTTTTTATGGCTAAAAGTCTTTAAATTGAAAGTAGTTCTTACAACAATAGAGAATTGTAATTAGAATTTTTCACAATGATAATTAAAACTTATAGCGTAATAATTAATAACATTAGGCTTGATGTATTTTAAATGAATATAAATTACAATTTTGAAATATCTAATCTTTAATTATTTGTAATATGAAAAAAGTTATTTTATTAACATGCATGTTTGTAGCAACTTTCAGCATTGCTCAAGAAGCTACTTGTCCTGTGACGGGTAAAACGGCTAAGGAAGGTTCGATGGGAACTAAATTACATGGCACACCTGCAGAAAAAGGAAGTGCACAAACAAACAAAAATAAAGAATGGTGGCCAAACCAATTAAATTTGGATTTATTGCGTCAAAATTCGAATATGTCTAATCCAATGGGAGCAGACTTTAATTATGCTAAAGAATTTAAAAAATTAGACTATGCTGCCTTAAAAAAGGATTTGCGTAATTTGATGACCGATTCACAAGATTGGTGGCCAGCCGATTTTGGTAATTATGGCGGGTTGTTTATTCGTATGGCATGGCACAGTGCAGGAACATATCGTTCTGGCGATGGGCGAGGAGGATCTCGTGCGGGGCAAGAACGATTTGCACCATTGAACAGTTGGCCAGATAATGGTAATTTGGATAAAGCGCGCAGGTTATTATGGCCAATCAAGCAAAAATATGGTAATAAAATCTCATGGGCCGACTTGATGATTTTAACAGGAAATGTAGCTTTAGAGTCAATGGGCTTCAAAACTTTCGGTTTTGCTGGAGGTAGAGCTGATGTTTGGGAACCAGAAACAAATGTTTATTGGGGTTCTGAAACAAAATGGTTGGATGACCAGCGTTATTCTGAAGGAAGAAAATTAGAATCGCCATTAGCTGCTGTACAAATGGGATTGATTTATGTCAATCCAGAAGGTCCAAATGGAAACCCTGATCCATTATTAGCAGCACAAGATATTAGAGAAACATTTGGAAGAATGGGAATGAATGATGAAGAAACGGTTGCTTTAATTGCAGGTGGTCACACTTTAGGTAAGACACACGGTGCTGGCGATGCTAAGCATGTTGGTAATGCTCCAGAGGCTGCCGGAATAGAAGAACAGGGCTTTGGTTGGAAAAGTGATTATAAATCAGGTAAAGGTACCGATGCAATTACATCCGGTTTAGAAGTTACTTGGACCTCTACTCCAACAAAATGGAGTCATGATTATTTAACATTCTTGTTTAAGTATGATTGGGAGTTGACAACAAGTCCTGCAGGAGCTAAGCAATGGGTTGCTAAAACAGAAGACAGGATTATTCCAGATGCATTTGATAAAAATAAAATGCAAAAACCGTACATGTTAACAACGGATTTATCTTTGCGTTTTGATCCAATTTATGAAAAAATTTCGAGACGATTTTTAGAAAATCAGGCGGCTTTTAATGATGCTTTTGCTCGCGCTTGGTTTAAATTGACACACCGTGATATGGGTCCAAAAACTACTTATTTGGGACCTGAAGCACCTACTGAAGATTTAATCTGGCAAGATCCAATTCCGGCTTTGAATCACCAAGTTGTAAATGCTACAGATATTATTGCACT
This sequence comes from Flavobacterium sp., assembly GCF_040383245.1. Classification (GTDB taxonomy): domain Bacteria; phylum Bacteroidota; class Bacteroidia; order Flavobacteriales; family Flavobacteriaceae; genus Flavobacterium. The sequence continues at coordinate 30,916 of NZ_JBEIDX010000005.1, forward strand.
AAAAGCAGAGATTGCTAAATCTGGGTTATCAATTAGTGAATTAATCTCAACTGCATGGGCTTCTGCTTCTACTTTCCGTGGGTCTGATAGAAGAGGCGGTGCAAATGGAGCAAGAATTCGTTTAGAGCCACAAAAAAATTGGGTGGCAAATAATCCAACCCAATTGAATAAAGTGTTGCTTGTTCTTGAAAAAATTCAGAAAAATTTCAATACTAAAAGCGCTACTAGAAAAATTTCAATGGCTGATTTAATTGTACTTTCTGGAGTGTATGCTGTAGAAACGGCTTCTAAAAATGCTGGATATTCAGTAAAGGTTCCTTTTACTGCAGGAAGAATGGATGCTACTCAAGAACAAACAGATGTTAAAGGGATGGCAGTTTTAGAGCCTACTGCTGATGGCTTCCGTAATTACTTGAAAACAAAATACACAGTTGCAACAGAAGCGTTATTAATTGATAAAGCGCAATTATTAACTTTAACAGCTCCAGAAATGACCGTATTAGTTGGTGGTTTACGTGTCTTAAATGCTAATTATGATGGTTCAAAACACGGAATTTTCACTAAAGAGAAAGATAAGTTAACAAATGACTTTTTTACTAATCTTTTGGATATAAATACGGTTTGGACCGCAATTAATGATGATAAGGAAGTTTTTGAAGGAAAAGACAGAGCTACCGGTGCAGTAAAATGGACAGCAACTCGCGCCGATCTAATTTTCGGTTCTAACTCTGAGCTTAGAGCTTTAGCTGAAGTATACGGAAGTAATGATGCAAAAGGTAAATTTGTAAATGATTTCGTTGCAGCATGGAATAAAGTAATGATGCTAGACTTTTTTACAGCAAAAAAATAAGATTACTATAGATTATTTAAAACCTCTCCTTGCGAGAGGTTTTTTTTATCTAATAAATATTTTTTAAAATGGAATTGATTGAATTCTTGAGCTAAAATAATTAGCATCACCATTACTGCCTCCCTGATTATTGCCTGATAATAATCTATAAAAAGAACAATTTCCCCAGGGAGCTGGAACATCGTTCAATATCATATCTTCTCCAGTGTCATTAGAAATATAAGGTGCAATTCTTGCCTGCCAAGCATTAATTCTATTCATACTATTGGTGGTATAAAAAAGATCATTTTGGCTACTAATTAGTTCGCTGATATACGATTTGTATTTTATTTGAAATTCTGGAATTGCAAGTATTTTTGAAATCAATGGTCTCTCGCCTGAATTTGTACCCCAATTTAATGGATTTTGTGTTCCACTATTGGCCATCAATAAAGAGGTTCCAAGTGTATTGTCATAATCATATGGAATAAAGTAGGCTTTACCATTAGGTGCAAAATAAAAATAAAAATTATTTGCATTTACCCAATAATCATCCCACATCCCTACAAGTACATTAACCGCATAAGTTTTTAGAAAAAGATCAATATCCATTTTTTGGGAAATCCAATTTTTAAACTCCGTTCCAGTTTTTGTATTTAAATCAATTATAAATGAGGTTAGTTCTGCAGAACCTGCACCTAATTCCAAATCCCGTGTTTTTAGATCATAGGCATAATAAACAGATGTGGCAGGGTTTAAGGTTACATTTTCAATTCCTATGCTTTGAGTCGAAACAAAATTTGCATTATTACTTCCAGCCCATCCGCATTTCCATAAAAAACCAATGCTGTTACCCCATTCACTACTTCTGTCTGCAATATAATCTTCATCTACACTTTCAATCATTGCATAAACTCCGTAATTTGCGGGTAAATTATCTCCATCTACTTTTATATTTATTCGGCAATAAGAAGCTCTTGGAGCGGTCCAAACATTGTATTTTCTAAACAAATTGTAACAATAAATCTCTCGGGCATAGGCAGCATCGTCTTTGAACCATTTCAGCACCATTTTATTTAAACCCTTAAACTTTTGAGTTGGTTTGTATTTAGAAAAGTCTAATCCAAAATGACAATGATGCCAATCCGGATTATTTGGATTGTGTAATTCGCCATATGCACCTTCGGGCCTTCTTCTGCTAGTATTTCCTCGTAATTTAAGTCCGATACTATCTAATACTATTGTTTCGCTGTTGATTTCATATGAGAATTTACTAACTACTTTTTTCTCATTCTTACTATTCAAATCATAATTTAAAAGTAATTTATTCCAATCTGCTAATTTAAATTCTAAGGTGATTTTAGGAATTTTTTCTAAGTCATATACATCATTTGGCCCTTGAAAGTTGTTATCTGTATTTTCATTATCTGATAGGGTATCGTCAAAGTCATTATTACAAGACGTAAATGCAATAATTAGAAATAAATATTTATAAACTGTTTTCATTGTTTTTGAGTAAAAGATTTTTTGCAATTTAATAAAAAAATAAATGAAAAAATTTAATTGAAAGATGTTGTTATGACTTTTCAGAGTTATGGGTTGTTTTTCCAAATATTTAGCGCCCTACAAACAAAAAACCCGAATATTGCTATTCGGGTTTCGTGGTACCTCCAGGGATCGAACCAGGGACACACGGATTTTCAGTCCGTTGCTCTACCATCTGAGCTAAGGTACCTTGCTGACGCGGGTGCAAATATAGAACGATTTTTTAATTAATACAAAACAATTATTAAAAAAATCTATTTGTAACTTTGCGTTTCTAAATATCCAATTATGCTTCTAGCTATCGATGTAGGAAATACTCAAATCAAATTAGCTGTATTTGAACAAAATAACATCAAAATCAAAAAAATAGTATCTCTTTCTAGTTGGAAAATCGAGGTGCAAAACATTTTAGATTTTAATGATTTAATTGACAATATAGTAGTTTCTTCGGTAGGTCATCTTGATGAGAATGAATTTAATAACATTACATCTAAAGCGAAATTAAATTTTATTACCGCTAATAGTAAATTTCCATTTATTAATTCCTACACAACTCCAAGTACTCTTGGTGCAGATAGAATGGTGCTTGCTGCCGGAGCAACGCTTTTGTTTCCAAATAAAAATCGATTGGTTATTGATGCAGGTACTTGTGTCACTTATGATTTTGTAGATAGTGACAATGTGTACCATGGAGGCGCCATTTCCCCTGGAATAAAATTGCGATACGAATCCTTACACAATTACACGGCCAAACTGCCGTTATTGTCTCCAGAATATCCAGACGAAATAATTGGAATTTCTACTCTTCAATCGATACATTCTGGAATTATTAATGGAATCATTTTTGAAATAGACGGTTTTATTTCTTCTATTATGAATAATAATGATAACTTTATCATAATTTTAACGGGTGGAGACGCAGAATTTTTGGCTAAACGATTAAAAAATACCATATTTGCCAATCCAAATTTTCTTTTAGAGAGTTTGAATCAAACTTTTCAATACAATCAAAATGATTAAAAAAATTATAGTAAGTTTTAGTTTACTTTTTTCTCTAATTTCTCTCGCTCAAGAAGGAACTTCTTCTCCTTATTCTTTTTACGGTATTGGCGATGTTCGTTTTAAAGGGACAGTTGAAAATAGCTCAATGGCAGGATTGTCAATTGTGCCAGATAGTATTCACCTTAATATTGTAAATCCAGCAATGTATTCTAGTTTAAAACTAACTTCATTCGCAATTGGAGGTACATTTAATGTAAATAAATTAACCACAGATTCTCAAAGTGAAAAGGCACAAAGAACAGCCCTAAATTATTTAGCAGTTGGAATTCCTATTAATAAATTAGGAATCGGATTTGGATTAATACCTTATTCATCTGTTGGATATAATTTAAAAAGCAATACGACCGATGCTAATTCAATTAGAACAGAAAGTTTTGATAAAGGTAACGGTGGTTTAAACAAAGTGTTTCTAGGGTTTGGGTATCAAATCACAAAAAAATTAAGCTTTGGTGCAGATGCGCAATACAATTTTGGAAATATTAACGCACAAAACATATCTATAAGATATGATGCATTAGGATTTCCTATTCAATATGCTTCAATGGAAGTTAATAGGTCTATAGCAAATGGAGTTAATTTTAATATTGGCTTGTCCTTTCATTCGAAATTGAATAATAAAATAAATTTATTTTCAAGCGCTACCTTTACTCCCTCGTCAGAAATTAATTTGACTAATTCAAGATTCATTTCATTAGTACAATCAAATAATGGGGTAAATTTTGGACAAGTTGGAGAAGCTATTGAAGTTACAGTTCCTAGCACAAAACTTACACTACCATCTAAATTAACTTTCGGAATTGGAATTGGTGATTCAAAAAAATGGATAATTGGAACTGAATTAGCTTTTCAATCTTCTAGTAATTTTGGAAACCGATTTAATGATATTTCTAATGTAAGCTATCAAAACGCTACTAAATTCACATTAGGTGGATATTATATTCCAAATTATAAATCATTTACTAATTATTTAAGTCGAATAGTTTATAGAGGTGGATTTAGATTTGAAAATACAGGTTTAGTAATTAATAATAACGAAATTAATGATGCTGCAGTAACTTTAGGTTTGGGAATGCCTTTAAGAGGAGCTTTTTCAAATATTAACTTTGGTTTCGAATATGGTAACAGAGGGACTAAAAGCGGTGGTTTAGTAAATGAAAATTACATGAATTTTAATGTTGGTTTATCTCTTAACGACCGATGGTTTGTGAAAAGAAAATACGATTAATATAATTATATTAATATGAAATCTAACTTGTTATTTTTATTGGTAATTCTTACTTCTTTTGCAAACGCTCAAGAAAATAGTTGTGCAAATAAAGAACAACAATTAGTTCAATATCTTACCGATAATGAAAATACCAAAGCATTGGAATTATGGAAAGATGTAAAAGTAACTTGTCCCAAGCATAGTGAAAATTTATATGCATTAGGTAATAGAATTTTACAATTTGAAATTGAAATTGCAGACGAAAAAGATAAAGTAAGTAAGGTAAACGATCTGCTGCAATTTTTCAATCAATATGACAAGTATTTTCCAGCAAACAAAAATGGAAATTTTGAAAAAAGAGCTATTGCTCAATTCACCTATAATGTTGGAACTCCACAAGAAGTTTTCGCTAATTTAGACAGGGCTTTTGAAAAGGAAAAAGAAACCTTTGCCAACTCACAAGCTATATACAATTATTTCGACTTGTACTTTGCCCATTACAAAGAAAATAAGGCTGTCATTTCTCAAAATGAATTACTAGATAAATATTGTGCTGTGAGTTCTTTACTTGCTGAAAAAAGCAACTTGTATCCTTCAAAAAAAGAGGAATACCACCGCGTTGAATTAGGTATTGATTTGTTAATGAAGGACTTTCTAACTAAAGAAAATATAGTGTCTTATGCACAAAAAAAATTAGACACTAATTCATCGGATTGGTCATGGCTTGAGCCTGCAGCAAGAGTTTTATTGGTTAAATGTAAAAACCAACCAATATTTGAAAAGGTGGCATCTAAGTTGGATCAAATAAATCCGAGTTCGATTTCTGCTTATTATTTAGCAACCTATTATCTAAACACGGGGAATCAAGAAAAGGCAATTGAGTGGTTTAGTAAGTCGGCAGAATTGGCGCCTACTAAGTTGGAAAAAGCTACTACTTATTATTCTATTGCAAGTATTTTGTCTAATTCAGATAAAGCAACTTCTCAAAAAATGGTTTTAAATGCCCTAGAAAACAATCCATCCAATGGTAGATATTATATCTTTTTAGCAAATTTATATGCAAATAGTATAGAGGAATGTGGAACTAATGCTATTGAAAAAAATGCTATTTATAAATTAGCTTCAATTACTGCACTAAAGGCTATGGATGTTGAACCAAGATTAAAACCAACCGCAGAAGCCATGTCTTCGGATTATTTGAATAAAATTTCTTTTGATAAAAAATCCAAAGTTAAATCGGCAACTATTGGTTGTTGGATTCAGCAAAAGGTTGAATTTTAATTATGTATTCTCCATTAAGAAATAGCATCTATTTTTCGATAATTGCCCTAGCAGTTTTCTTTCTGTTTTCATGTGAAGGCAATTTTAAAGAAGTACAAAAGTCCAATTTTGCTGATTTTGTTCCTAGTGGCGAAGCCGATTCAATTAATATCAAATACACCGATTCAGGAAGAATAAAATCGGTATTAGTGAGTCCAAAAATGTTGGATTTTGCGACAGTAGAATTTCCATACACTGAATTTCCTAATGGGGTTAAGGTTACGATGTATGATGATATGGGTAAAAAAACTTTTGTTGTTTCCAAATATGCTATTTCATATAAAAATACAAGCCTAATCGATTTGCGAGGTGCCGTTAAAATTAGTAATGAATCTGGACAGCTTTTTGAAACAGAACAATTGTATTTCGATCAAAAAAATGAATGGTTTTATACCGAAAAATCATATAAATTTACAGATCCAAAAGGAATTTCCTACGGTGAAGGGGTAGATTTTAGTAAAGACTTTAAAATAATTAATTCTCAAGTAGTATCGGGAGAAGTAGATAAACAATAACATTATGAATTATTTAAAAATTACAAAATACATTTATTTAGGAGTTGGATTTATTATGGTTTACGATTTCGTGACCAGATGGAATGAAGATCCAAAACCATGGTTAAGTGCTATAATTGCCGGTTTGGCTTTTTTTACTTATTTCTTCAGAACCAAATTTGCTAAAAAATTTGAGGACAGAAATCGTCACAACAATTCAAACTAATTAGTAATGAATATAGTTGTAATCGTTTTATGTTTACTTCTTTGCGCTTTCTTTTCGGGAATGGAGATAGCTTTTGTCTCTTCAAATAAAATTTATTTAGAAATAGAAAAAAAGCAAGAAAATTTTCTTTCTAAAATTCTAGCTAAAATCACCGAAAAACCATCTAAATTTATTGCTACCATGCTAGTAGGAAATAATATTTCTATGGTAGTTTATGGTTTTTTTATGGGAGATTTAGTAATGCAATGGATTGAAAAATTACCATTTCATTTATTAGAGTTTCCAAACTTAATTCTGCAAACCGTTATTTCTACTTTAATTGTATTAATAACTTCTGAGTTTTTGCCAAAAGTTTTTTTTCAAGTGTATGCCAATACATTCATGAAATTATTTGCGGTACCGAGCTACTTTTTTTATGTAATCTTTAATTATATTTCAACTTTTATTATTTGGATTTCAGATTATATTTTAAAGAAATTCTTTAAAACAGAAGGTGATTATGTGCCTTCCTATTTTAGTAAAGTAGAATTAGGGAACTATATTAACGAGCAAATGAGTACCGTTGAAGATCATGAAGAGGTAGATTCTGAAATACAAATTTTTCAAAATGCTTTAGAATTTTCTAGCGTAAAAGCTAGAGATATAATGACGCCAAGAACCGAAATTGTAGCGGTAGATCTATTTGATTCGTTAGACGAACTTAAAGAAACATTTATTAAAACTGGATATTCTAAAATTGTTGTCTATCAAAATTCAATGGACGATATTATAGGTTATGTACATTCATTTGAATTATTCAAAAAACCAAAAAGCATCAAATCAATTATGATTCCGGTTGAGTTTATTCCGGAAACTATTTTTGTAAAAGAAGCTTTAAATGTACTTACCAAAAAAAGAAAAAGTATTGCAGTGGTTTTGGATGAATACGGCGGAACTTCCGGAATTATTACTGTTGAAGACATCATTGAAGAGTTGTTTGGTGAAATTGAAGACGAACACGATAACGACGAAGAACTTATTGAAAAACAACTCAATGAAAATACATATATTTTTTCAGCTCGTTTGGATGTAGAATACCTTAATCAAGAATATAAACTGAACATTCCCGAAGATGATTCCTATGGAACATTGGGCGGATTTATAGTAAATACCTCAAAAGAAATACCTCAAAAGGGGGATGAAATTCGTGTGGATAACTTCCATTTTATTATCGAAGAAGCCACAAATACGAAAATCGACCTGGTTAAAATGAGTATTTTTGATCAAGAATAAAAAAAATTAACTTTTTAATGCAATTTATAAGCGAACAATTATTATTATTTCGCAGATAATTGTATTTTCGCAAACTGAATTAAAAATAACATAGATAAAAATGGCAGTTTTACAAACAATTAGAAAACGTTCCGGATTACTTTTACTTGCTATAGGTTTTGCACTTTTAGCTTTTGTAGTTCAAGATTTGTTCACTAAAGGGTTCAAAAGTCAATCAAAAGACGTAGGAAGTATTAATGGAAAAGATATTTCTTTTGATGAATTTAGAATTAAAGTAGCCAATGCAGAAAAAAATGGTCAAAACGGGCAAGCGATTACGCAAACTCAAGCCGCTAATCAAATGTGGGACCAAGAAATTGCAATTGCTTTAATTTCTGATCAATTTGAAAAAGCAGGTATTCGTACTAGTGAAAATAATATCATTGAAATTTTCAAAAAAGATCCAAATATTGGTCAAAATCCTACCTTTTTAAACCAATTAGGTAAATTTGACATTGCAAAATTTAAAGAATATTTCAAAAACAATCCAGAACAAGCTAAAGCTTTTGAGGATCGTCAAACAGATGCTGAAATCAATGCTAAATATCAAATTTATAGCAGTATGATCAAAGCTGGTTTATATGCTACAAATGCAGATGGTAAATTCAAATATAAGTTAGAAGCAGACAAAATCAACTTTGATTATGTTTCTGTTTTATATTCTACAGTAAAAGATAGCGATGTTAAAGTAACAGATGCAGACATCTTAGACTACATGAAGAAAAATGAGAAAAAATTCAAAGCTGAGGAAACTCGCGAAATTGAATATGTATTAATTGAAGATAAACCATCAGCAACTGATGAAGCTGAAATGAAATCTAAAATTAATGGCTTATTAACTGGAAGTGTTGTTTACAATAAAGAAACTGGAGTAAATGATACGTTACCTAGTTTTAAATCGGCTCCTAATGTTGCTGACTTTATTGCTGAAAACTCAGACAAAGCATACGATTCTACTTTTGTAACTAAACAAGATTTACCAGCTGAACACGCAGATAAATTATTTGCATTGCCTGCTGGAGAAATTTATGGTCCATACATTAATGCTAACTACTACTGTCTTTCTAAAGCAATGGGAAGAAAAGTAGGTGCAAAAGCTAAAGCAAGTCATATCTTAATTAGCTGGGAAGGAACAAAATTACCTAACAAAAAAGAGAAAAGAACTAAAGAGCAAGCTAAAGCAAAAGCAGATATTTTATTGGCTCAAGCAATTGCTAATCCAGGAAATTTCATGATGTTGGCTTTAACTAACTCTGATGATTCTTCTGCTCAACAAGGTGGAGATTTAGGATATTTTGGACCTGGACAAATGGTTAAACCATTTAATGATTATGTATTTGGTAATCCGGTTGGAAAAATTGGATTAGTTGAAACTGAATTTGGATACCATATTATTAATGTTACTGATAAACAAGATGCAATTCGTTTAGCTACTGTGGCTCAAAAAATTGAACCATCAGAAGTAACAACAAACGAAATCTATACTAAAGCAACCAAATTTGAAATGGATGCAACAAGTAATAAAGATTTTGCTGCTGTAGCAAAAGCTGCTAAACTCACAGTTAATCCTGCAGTTAAAGCAAAAGCTATGGATGAAGCATTTGGAGTTGCAGGAAGTCAAAGACAAATTATCAAATGGGCTTATACCGGCGGTACTAGTGTTGGTGATGTTAAGCGTTTTGAAATAGTAAATGTTGGAAACATTATTGCTCGTTTGAAAAAAATTAATGAAAAAGGTTTAATGACTGTTGAAGATGCTAAACCATCTGTTGAAGGAATCATTAAAAACAAAAAGAAAGCAGAAAAAATTATTGCTAAAATGAAAGGTGGTTCACTTGAAGCTATTGCTAAAGCAAATGCTACAACTGTTCAAAATGCACCAGCTGCATCTGTTGAAAATTCAGTTTTAGCAAATGTAGGTCCAGAGCCAAAAGTAATTGGTGCTGCATTTGGAACTCCTTCTAATAAAGTTTCTGCTCCAGTTGAAGGAAATTCAGGAGTATATGTAGTGAAAACTAAAGCAATTACTAAAGCACCTAAATTGCCTAAATACGATGAGTATGTTGCTAAAATAAAAGCAGCTAATGGACAAGCAGTAGGAAGAATTTTCCCTGCATTGAAAAATGATGCGGAAATTGAAGATAATAGATTAGAATTTTATTAGTATATAAAGGTTAATTAGAACTAAACGATTCTTTTAGATACCCCAAAAAAGTACTGCTTTTTTTGGGGTATTTTTATTAGCTACTCTTTATTAATCCCACTGCGTTTGTCAAATTTTCTTACCTTAGCTGAAAAATTGTCAGTTTTGTGCTCTTGGCATAATTTCTGAATATTTGAAATCAAACTTAATAATTGTAATAAAAAATAAATAGTAATTATGGCACTAAACATTAAACCACTTTCAGATCGTGTAATTGTGGAACCAGCGGCAGCCGAAACACAAACTGCTTCCGGAATTATTATTCCTGATACTGCAAAAGAAAAACCTCAAAAAGGAACTGTTCTTGCAGTAGGAAATGGTAAAAAAGATGAGCCAATGACCGTTAAGGTAGGCGATGTTGTTCTTTATGGTAAATATGCTGGAACCGAATTAAAATTAGATGGTAAAGATTATCTTATTATGAGAGAAGATGATATACTTGCAATAGTTTAAAAATTAAATGAAATAAGTATTACAATTTTTTAATAATAAAAATATAAAACAAAATGGCAAAAGATATAAAATTTGATATAGAAGCTCGCGATGGTTTAAAACGTGGAGTAGATGCATTGGCAAACGCAGTAAAAGTGACTTTAGGTCCAAAAGGAAGAAATGTTATTATTGGTAAATCTTTTGGAGGTCCGAATGTAACTAAAGACGGAGTTACCGTTGCTAAAGAAATTGAATTAAACGACCCATTAGAAAATATGGGTGCTCAAATGGTAAAAGAAGTTGCGTCTAAAACTAACGATTTAGCTGGAGATGGAACTACAACTGCAACTGTTTTAGCACAAGCAATCGTTAAAGAAGGATTGAAAAATGTCGCAGCAGGTGCAAATCCAATGGATTTAAAACGTGGAATCGATAAAGCGGTAGAAACTATTGTTGCTGATCTTGGTAAACAAGCGCAAGTTGTAGGTAGTGATTCTGAAAAAATAAAACAAATTGCTTCTATTTCTGCAAATAATGATGAAGTTATTGGAGAATTAATTGCAACTGCTTTTGGTAAAGTAGGTAAAGAGGGAGTAATCACTGTAGAAGAAGCAAAAGGTACCGATACCTATGTTGATGTGGTAGAAGGAATGCAATTTGACAGAGGTTATTTATCTCCTTATTTTGTGACAAATCCAGAGAAAATGAATGTAGAATTAGACAATCCTTACATTCTTTTATACGACAAAAAAGTATCTTCTCTTAAAGAATTATTACCGGTATTAGAGCCTGTGGCTCAATCGGGGAAACCCTTATTAATAATTGCTGAAGATGTAGATGGAGAAGCATTGTCTACTTTAGTTGTAAATAAATTACGTGGTGCCCTTAAAATTGCTGCTGTAAAAGCACCTGGTTTTGGTGACAGAAGAAAAGCAATGTTAGAAGATATTGCTATCTTAACAGGTGGAACTGTAATTTCTGAAGAAAGTGGATATACATTAGAAAATGCTACTTTAGAAATGTTAGGTACAGCAGAAAAAATTACAATCGATAAAGACAATTCTACTATAGTTAATGGTGCAGGTAATGCCGATTTGATTAAAAATAGAGTTAATCAAATTAAAGGTCAAATGGAAACTACGACCTCCGATTATGATAAAGAAAAATTGCAAGAGCGTTTGGCTAAATTAGCTGGAGGTGTTGCAGTTCTTTATGTTGGAGCAGCATCTGAAGTGGAAATGAAAGAGAAAAAAGACCGTGTTGATGATGCGTTACATGCTACTCGTGCAGCCGTTGAAGAAGGAATTGTTGCAGGAGGTGGTGTTGCCTTATTAAGAGCTAAATCTTCATTAACTTCTATAAAAGCCGATAACGCTGATGAGGCTACTGGAATCCAAATTGTGTTCCGCGCTGTTGAAGCACCATTAAGAACTATTGTTGAAAATGCAGGTTTAGAAGGATCTGTTGTTGTAGCTAAAGTTTCTGAAGGAAAAGGAAATTTTGGGTATAATGCAAAATCAGATGAGTATGTTGATATGCTTAAAGCTGGAATCATCGACCCAAAAAAAGTAACTCGTGTGGCTCTAGAAAATGCGGCTTCTGTTGCAGGAATGATTCTTACAACCGAATGTGCTTTAGTTGAAATAAAAGAAGAAAGTGCTGGTAGCGGAATGCCAATGGGCGGAGGAATGCCAGGAATGATGTAATAATCACTTGACTTAATAAAAAAACCACTTCATATGAAGTGGTTTTTTTATTTATTCTATGTGGGCTCTTTTTTTGAAAATTTTCCAAAGTACTGGAAGTGTTGTAACCGCAATAATTCCGATGACTATAAATTCAATGTAGTGTTTTAAATCAATACCTAAATTATTTTTAAAGAATTCGTATAAATAATGCCCAGAAAAAACCATTGTAAATGACCATAATATAGAACCAACTATATTATAAAACATAAATCGTTTTTTGTCCATTTCTACAATTCCAGCAACAACTGGTGCAAATGTTCTTACTATAGGTAAAAACCTTGCAAACACTATAGCTTTACTTCCGTATTTGTCAAAAAACTCTTTAGATTGATATAAATATTTCTTTTTAAAGAAGAAATTATCTTCTTTCTTAAATAAATAATTTCCCGATTTAGCTCCAAACCAATATCCGGTAATATTTCCTGAAATTCCCATTAATGAAATAAACGCAGCCAATAGAGTAACATTTAAAAATTCGCTACCTAAAGAGATTCTTTCCATTAACAATTCACTGTAGATTCCGCATAAAAACAATAAACTATCTCCAGGCAAGAAAAATCCAACAAGTAACCCAGTTTCGGCAAAAACTATTGCTAATACAACATACAATCCAATAGCTATTCCGCTTACTTCAAGTTTGATGTAAAATTCGGGGTTAAATAGTTGTTTCCAATCAAAATCAGTCATAAAGCGTAATAAATAAGTTGGTTTAGTTTGAGCAAGTGAAAGTAACGATTATTTATTTATGTGGCAATCTTATTCACTTTTTTGAATAAAATATAACATAATTATCATTCTTTGTAAAGAATTAAATTTTGAAGTAATGTTAGAGATATAGTATGACTCATAATGTCATTATTAATATTTGCATTTATAAAATGATTCATATATGACACTTCAAATTGAATACTCTTTTTATAATTTATCCCAAATCCTATATGAAATCTATTTTGATCTATAAATTGATTATTTACTTTATTAGTTCCAAGATTGATAAAAACTTCATCTTGAAGCACTAAATAAAGTTCTTCATTACCCGATTTAAAGTTCATGATATGAAATATATTTCTATTTAAATATCGTAATCTATTTTGATAGTTAGTTTCCGAATTTATAACAGAACCATTTTCAAGAGCCAACCTGTCTACAAAACGCTGTTCCAGTCGAAAACGATTGGTATTAATGTTTTGCTTCCATTTGTAACTATACTGAAATTGCTCCCATATTCTATCTTCATTGAAATAATCATTTAAATTTGGATTTAAAGTATTGATCAATCCATAACCTATAGAAAATTTTATTTTTTCATTTAGATTGTAAAAACCACCTAAACGAAATAGATTTTGATTACTTCTATTTAACTTATCATCCAATCTAAATTGTGCCTCAATATGATAACCCCATTTTTTCGAAACATTATACTGTCCAATATAAGCAAACCAATTAGATTGATTGTGTTTCAACTCTTGAGCATAAAAGACAGTTGAAAAAACAAATAGTAAAATAACACTTAATTTTATTCTGTAATTTTTCATTGCATAAAAATACAAAATAAAAACGCTCTAATTTCTTTGTGAGTTTTTATTATTTATTTCTTTCATACTTGCAGCATCCATGTAAATTATCATATTCTTCATCAGTTGCTTTTACTTCGTCGGTATCATGACCTACTTTAGCTACAGCCTTTTTAACATCCAATAAACTTGCTTTTTCTTCGTTTAAAATCAAATTTAGTTGGTGGGTTTCAATATTCCAAACCGCCCATTTTATACCCGATACAGAAAAGGCCGCCTTTTCAATTCTTTTCTTACATAATTCACAATTGCCATTTACTTCGATATCGATTTTGGCATTTTTATTTTTTTTGTCTTGCGCTTGCGCGGAAAATGTTACAGCAAGTAACAAGAATCCAAAGAGAATATTTTTCATTTTAAAATTGATTATTAAATTGTTATTATATTATTATTTCAAAGACTTATTTAATTTTAAATCGTAATCCGGCATAATACATTTGACCAAAAACAGGAGCATATATTATCGAGGTGTCAAAAGTCGAGCCAAAAGGATTATTTGATCCCAATATGGCTTTTTCTTGGCGGTAATTACCAATATTTTCTCCACCTATATACACTTCAAAAACACTTGAAAAGGTTCTAGTTATTTGTGTATTCATTACTGTAAACGAAGGTGATAAATTTGGTAATTGTTCAGAAATCGTATTGGTAGCAGTATTTGGCAATTGTTGTGATCCTAACCAATTTAGAGTGTAATCAAATTTCCATTGCTTCCCTTTTTCTTTAATATGAGTTGCAAATTCAATATTTGCAAAGAAACGGTGTTTGGCTTGAAGCGGTCTTTGAAAACTTCCAGATAGGTAATCAGTTGAAATATCATAATATTTATAGGCTGTCCTAATATTTAGATGTTTTTTTAATTCAATATTAAAATCCAGCTGTAAACTATTAGCAAATGATTTTCCTTTTAAATTATAAAACAAAACTTGCTGCGCACTTTGCATGATATCTACAACAGCTTGATTTTGAAAATCGGTACGATAAAAATCAAAAGTTACATCTGCAGGTTTTCCAAAAAGCATAAAATTTTGTGTAAAACTAAAGCCATAATTCCATGCAATTTCTGGATTCAATCCATATATTTTTCCATTGGTATCCAATACCGAAAAAGTTCTTGAGCTTGCAAATAAATTTTGATTTTCTGCAAAAATGTTAGCGGCACGTTTCCCTCTTCCTACAGAAAATCGAAATACACTTTTATCCCACGGATTATATCTAACATGTAATCTCGGAGTAAAAAATACACCTAACCGATTATGATAATCCAATCTTCCGCCAAGTATATAACTGAATTTATCATTGTTGTCGTATGTGTATTCAAAGAAACCTCCAACTGAATTGTCGGTCCTCCCCACGTCAATTAGGTTCACAAATTCGGCATATTTATCGTAAGTAAAATTTAATCCGGTGGCAAACTTGTGCATGGTGTTGTTGATTATCGAATTAAAAATTAAGTTCGAATAATAACTTTGCTGCTGAATTGCATATTGGTTCAAACCAAAATAAGAATCTTGATTGTGGTTGCTGTAGGCATTTTGAAATCCAATACTTTGAAAAGGCATATCCTTAAAGACATAACCCACTTTTGAAGTAAAATCAAAACGATTGGAATTTATTTCGGAACCCCAATAGTTGGTAGTGAATTTGTCTCTGTTTTTATCAAATTCCAATTGGCCAGTTTGTTTTTCGTCTTTCATAAATTTGAAATTAATAAACGAAACCCAGCCCGTTTCTGGATTGGAATATTGCCAACGATTAACCATATTGATTTGTTTCCCTAAAGGATTGTCTAAAAATCCGTCGTTATTCATATCGTTTTTTGCAATACGAGTATTTCCATGAAGGTAAAAACTAGTGGCCCAATTATTGGAAACTATTTTATTAAAATGGGTATTCAATTCAAATCTAGAATCGGAGGCACCATAAGCGTTCAAAAAAAACGGAATGTCTTCCGCAGGTTTAATTATTTCGGTGTTGATTTGACCTGAAATACTTTCATAACCATTCACAACACTGCCAGCACCCTTTGTGATTTGAATGCTTTCTACCCAAGTTCCGGGAGTGAATGACAACCCAAAGGCTTGAGAAGCGCCACGAACCGAAGGAATATTCTCTTCGGTAATCATAAGATAGGGAGAAGTTAAACCAAGCATTTTTATTTGCTTAGTTCCCGTTAATGCATCCGAAAAATTAACGTCTATTGACGGATTGGTTTCGAAACTTTCGGCTAGATTGCAACAAGCAGCTTTGAGTAATTCTTTGCTACTTACCAAAGATGTATTTGTAGTTGTGGTAAGCGATTTTCGTATTCCTTTTTTTACAGTTTCAACCTTAACATCTTCCAATTTAGTTTGGGAGAAATTTAAAGTATAAACCAATAACATCAGGAATAATGTTATTTTTTTCATGGATTTAGATTATACAATTATTAAATGTTTGAAACAAATTAACTAGGTATAATCAGGAGTAAAAGGTATATTGGCTATACAAGAGGTAGCGAGGCGGTGCATTGGCATCGCAATAATAGGTGGTAGTTTCTTTTGACTGGAAATTAAAATGATCGTGATAATTTCCAGGTTGCCATTCGTTAAAAACCAAATCATATTCGGCGTCAAGAGAAATAGTTTTTACTTGAACTTGTGCCGACTTTTCCGTGGGTTTAATTATTTTGTTTTTGCAACATTTTGATTGTCTCTCCACTTCACCACAACAATCTTCTTCAATTTGGTATGAGTTAGAAGCAGTATTTAGTGTAATAGAGGCAATTTCATCTTCACAATAATGCACATTGAAAGACATTCCCATATTGGAAGCCAAAAGGAAAAGCGCAATTAGAACATTAATGTATTTTCTGAAATTCATGATGCAAAGTTAATGAAATTGAATTACTTAAAAAATTACAATTCAAATTCTTGTCCCATTAAAGGAATGGTGCAGTCCCAACCGTATCTTTCGTTGATTTTAATTCGGAGTTCGTCTGCCGGAGCATTTTCGCCATGAACAAGGAATACTTTTTTGGGTTTATTTTCAATTTCTGATAACCAATTTAATAAATCATTTTGATCGCCATGTGCAGAAAGTCCTTCAATTTCAACAACATTTGCTTTTACATCATAGTATTTTCCTCTAATTTTTAGGTCTTTGGCGCCTTCCAATAATTTTCTGCCTCTAGTTCCTTCTGCTTGGTAGCCAACTATAATTATGGTAGTTTCGGGCAAACTTATATAACGTTCCAAATAACTTAAAACTCTACCGCCGTTTATCATTCCGCTTGCTGCAATTACCACTTTTGGATTTTTATTATAAATGAAATTAATAGTTTCTTGGTAATTGGAAACCATATCAAACATTGCGCACATTTTCTCACATTCAGATACGGAGATTTTGTGCCATTTTTTATTATTTCGGAATATCTCCAAAACGCTAATTCCCATAGGGGTATCAATTATGTAGGGGATATTTGGAATGCGGCCTTCTTCTTTTAATTGCCAAAGCATATACATTAAGGTTTGTGCTCGTTCTACTGCAAAGCTCGGAATGATAATCGTTCCACCTCTTGAATAGGCATTGTTTACATAGGTTTCTAATAGTAATTTCACTTCTTCTTTTGGATGTATTCTATTGCCATAGGTACTTTCAATAAATACATAATCGGCTTTTTTGGGTTTGGTTGGCGGATACATTAACACATCATTATCTCTTCCTAAGTCGCCTGAAAAGACTAAAGTTTTACTTTCTAAATTTAAAGTTAAGGTGCAAGCGCCAAGAATGTGTCCTGCATTTGTAAAAACAGCAGAAATTTCTGCATCAAGAGCAACCACTTCGTTTTCTTCAACAACTCTAAAATGCGAAAAAACGGCTTCGGCTTGCGCAACGGTATATAAAGGTTCTGCAATTTGATGTTTTGAATAATTTCCTTCGTTTGCTCGGTTTGCTTCTTCCTCTTGAATTTTCGCACTGTCTAAAAGTATTAATTTTGCAATGTCTTTCGTTGGACTAGTGCAAAATATTTTTCCGGAAAATCCTTGATTCACCAATCTGGGTAGCCAGCCACAATGATCTAAATGGCCGTGTGTTAACAAAACATAATCTATTGAAGATGGTAAAACAGGTAATGGTTCCCAGTTTAGTTCGCGCAAGGGTTTTATACCTTGAAATTGCCCGCAGTCAATTAAAATTTGTACTCCGTTACTTTCAATTATTGTTTTGGATCCGGTTACGGTTCCTGCCCCTCCAAAAAATTTAGCTTTCATGATTTAAATATTTACATAGTTCAGTAACCTCTTTTAAGACATTTTTTATTCTGTTTTGGGATAATCCAATGCGCTCTAAACTTTGGATATTATGAATTAATTCACCAGCTAAAATGATATCTAAAACCAATAATTTGTCTTTTTCTGCAAGGGTTAAAGTGGTAAGACAAGTAACGGGATAAAGTTTGCTTGAATCAATCTTATGTCTTAAGTTATCTTTTTTTGGATAATCCCAACTGAGCATATTCATATTGGAACAATTTCCAAAGGCAATAGCATCAGAGCTAAACCTATTATTGGTGACAATCCAACAGCTGGAAATCTTATCGCTATTTGTGAAAATAGTTTGTTTTCGATCTTTTAAATCGTTGAAGCGAGATAGAATATACATCGGAATTTTCACATCAGATACCACATCTCTGCTCGCGTGAAATTTACATTCCACAATTGCCAGTTCTTCGTCTTTTTTTAGCACAACATCCACCTCGTGACTAACACATTTTCCTTCTAAGGTTAGGTTGGTGATGGTTTTATATCCTTCAGAATTAAAAAGGCGGGCAATGTATTTTTCGAAATAGAACCCCGCAGGGCCGAGCATTTGTATTGCAGCACGAAGATTATATTGAGCCGCATGTGAATTAGATTCTTTTTTTAATAATCCAAAGGCCATTTTGTAAATTTGCTTTGTCGTAATGCCATTGTAAATTTGGTTCTGAATGGAAACCAATATACGATCTACAGCTAACAGGGAAGCGCCTGATTTTAATAACGATTTTTTGAGTTTCTCGGGATCAAATTCAACGATATCTCCAGAAAATTTTACTACTTTCATGTGGTGCGTATTTTTCTCTATTAAAGATACGCATTAAATCAGTTAGTTATTTTTTTTTGGTAATAAAATGCAGGAATAAATAGAATTAATAAAAGGGGTTGGATAATGAACCTTCTAATGTAAAATAGATTCATTTTGTTGGTTTCGCCAAATTTTAATATAATGAAAAAGAAGGTAACCATAAATAGAATTCCGAATACTGAATATAGAAAAATAGAGAATTTTACCACTTTAGAATCATCAAAAAGTACTTTCAATAATCCGATAGAAATAATGGAATTTAAATAAAATCGGAATCCCATGCTAAAAAACAATTTCACTACATTTAGCTCAGGCAGTGGTGTTTGCATGTAATTTTTCTTGAAATAGGCTAGCAACGGATCATAAAAAATGGTGTTTTCATATGCTCTTATTACAACTAGAAACGAAAATAGAAGCAGAATATAAAATACTTTGGTTTTATTTTGTAGTAGGTTTTTCAGCATAATAAGAGTATTTATTTACCCAAAGTATCCAGAGCATAAAAACAACTCCGTATATTACTATAGGAAAAATGATATCATGAAAAATAGATTTGTTATTTGGAAAATTATATAAAGCTATACAGAGCAAAGCTATACGTATTACATTCATAGTATGAATAAGTAGGCTACCACAAATAATGAACAACAGGCTAGGTTTTAGTTTGCCTTTAAATGCAATAATAAAACTGATAAATAAAATAATTATACTTAATGCGTTGCATCCTTCAATAACTCGTACGGTCCATTTGCCTTTGTAATAAAGGTTAACGCTGGTTTCTTTGGTATTGCTTTCGGTGAAGGAATTGTTGTCAATAAGAGAAAGCACTTTTTCTGATTGATTGGCTACCAATTGAGTAAAATCATCTACTTCCAACTTTTTCGTGTCAAATTGATTCAAATAACTTTGATAAATAAAAGTCAAAATTAAATAGCTTGCTCCAAATTTGGCAAGAAATAATAAAAAGGGTTTATATTGAATGAAATAATCTTTCAAAATTGAATTTTAACAATTATAATGTAAATGTAAGAAATTGCAATTGTTACTTTTGTAAAAAAAATAGTAAAAAATGAATTTTGACGAATTAAAACCTAAAGTTGCTGAATTGTTGTCACAAAATGACTTAAATAGAGATGATAAATTAAAAAATTTATGTCAGTTTTTATCGGATTCGGTTTCGTATTATAACTGGGTTGGGTTTTATTTTGCCAATCATGAAGCCAGAACACTACATTTAGGTCCGTATGTTGGTGCCGAGACAGATCATACGGTTATTCCTTTCGGAAAAGGGATTTGTGGGCAAGTTGCCGAATCTAACTCAAATTTTGTGGTGCCCGATGTTTCTGCACAAGACAATTATATAGCTTGTAGCTTCACGGTTAAATCGGAAATCGTGGTTCCGTTGTTTGTAAATGGAGTGAATATTGGTCAAATAGATATCGATTCTCATGTTATTGATCCGTTTACCGAAAAAGACGAATGCTTTTTAGAATATGTAAATCAGGAAGTTGCAAAATTGTTTTGATCCTATTATGAGGTTAGAATTATGAGGTAGAAAGTAGAAAATTATTCAATAAACTCTTTAATTTCCTTGTGAATTTAAAAATAAAGTGTAGTTTTGCACCCGAATAGAGAAAATCTTTATTCATACATAATAATCATTTAAATAATATTGGAATGTATTTAACTAAAGAAACAAAAGCTGAAATCTTCGCTAAACACGGAGGAAAAGCAGAGAACACAGGTTCAACAGAAGGGCAAATTGCACTTTTTACATTTAGAATTTCACACTTAACAGAGCACTTGAAAAAAAATCGTCATGATTACAATACTGAGCGTTCGTTAGTACTTTTAGTAGGTAAAAGAAGAAGTCTTTTAGATTACTTGAAGAAAAAAGATATCAATAGATATCGTGAGATTATTAAAGAATTAGGTATTAGAAAATAATACATATATAAGAGGTGCTTGCGCGCCTCTTTTTGTTTTTAAAATAAATAAGAAAGTTTCGGTTTTTCATTGGGTTAACACAACTACTACAACAACACAACTAACCTAATTGTATTAACGAATTAAATTTTATGATTCCAAAAGTAACCCAAGAAACAATCGATTTAGGTGATGGAAGATCTATCACAATCGAAACAGGTAAATTAGCAAAACAAGCAGATGGTTCTGTTGTTGTAAGATGCGGAGATTGTATGCTTTTAGCTACAGCAGTATCTGCAAGAACATCAAATCCAGCTGTTGACTTTTTACCATTAACGGTAGATTACCGTGAAAAATTTGCAGCTGCTGGTAGATTTCCAGGAGGATTTTTCAAAAGAGAAGCACGTCCTAGCGACAGTGAAGTTTTAACCATGCGTCTTGTTGATCGTGTGTTACGCCCGCTTTTCCCTGATGATTATCATGCAGAAACACAAGTGATGATTCAGTTAATGTCGCACGACGAAAATGTAATGCCCGATGCATTAGCAGGTCTTGCAGCTTCAGCAGCATTAGCAGTATCTGATATTCCTTTTTACAACTTAATTTCTGAAGTTCGTGTTGCACGTATTGACGGAAAATTTGTAATTAACCCAAGCAGAACTGAGTTAGAAAAGTCTGATATCGACATGATGATTGGAGCTTCTTTAGATTCAGTTGCAATGGTAGAAGGAGAAATGAAAGAAATTTCGGAAGCAGAAATGGTAGAAGCTATCAAATTTGCTCATGAAGCTATCAAAACTCAAATTTTAGCACAACAACGTCTTCGTGAGTCAGTTGGTTCTCCAGCTTACAGAACTTATGAAGGTGAAGTTGAAGATGAAGCAGTTTACAAAAAAGTAAAAGCAGCTGCTTACGATAAATGTTACGCGATTGCACAAGAGGCTTCAGGAAAAAGTGAAAGAAGCGAAAAATTTGCTGCAGTTAAAGACGAATGCAAAGCTTTATTTTCTGAAGAAGAATATGCTGAAAATGCAGATTTATCTGGTTTAGTTGGTAAATATTTTTATAAAACCAACAAAGAAGCAGTTCGTAATGTAATTCTTGAGAAAGGACAACGTTTAGACGGAAGAAAAACTACTGAAATCAGACCAATTTGGTGTGAAACAGATTACCTTCCATCGGTTCACGGATCGTCTTTATTTACACGTGGAGAAACTCAAGCTTTAGCTACAGTTACTTTAGGAACTTCAAGAGAAGCAAATCAAATTGATTCACCATCAGAACAAGGTGAAGAAAAATTCTATTTACATTATAACTTCCCTCCATTTTCTACTGGAGAAGCTAAACCTCTAAGAGGAACTTCAAGAAGAGAAGTTGGACACGGAAACTTAGCACAACGTGCTTTAAAAAATATGATTCCTGCAGATTGTCCTTACACAATTCGTATCGTTTCTGAAGTTTTAGAATCTAATGGTTCTTCTTCTATGGCAACGGTTTGTGCTGGAACAATGGCGTTAATGGATGCTGGAGTTCAAATGGTAAAACCAGTTTCTGGTATTGCTATGGGATTAATTACAGACGGAGAAAAATTTGCTGTATTATCTGATATCTTAGGAGATGAAGATCACTTAGGAGATATGGACTTTAAAGTAACCGGAACAAAAGACGGAATTACAGCTTGCCAAATGGATATCAAAATCGAAGGATTGCGTTATGACATTATGGAACAAGCATTAGGACAAGCGCGTGATGGAAGATTGCATATATTAAGTAAACTTACCGAAACTATTGCTACTCCAAGAGCAGATGTTAAAAAACATGCTCCAAAAATCATCATGAGAACTATTCCTGGAAACTTTATCGGAGCCTTAATTGGTCCTGGTGGAAAAGTAATTCAAGAATTACAAAAAGCTACGGGTTGTACTATCGTTATTAACGAAGTAGACGAGCAAGGAGTTGTAGAAATTCTAGGAACTGATCCAGATGGAATAGCAACTGTATTAGCTAAAATAGATTCAATCATATTCAAACCAGCAATGGGTGAGGCATATGAAGTGAAAGTAATTAAAATGCTTGACTTTGGTGCTGTAGTAGAATATACTGCTGCTCCAGGAAATGAAGTATTATTACACGTGTCTGAATTGGCTTGGGAAAGAACTGAAAATGTTGCCGATGTAGTAAACATGGGTGATGTGTTTATGGTGAAATACTTAGGTGTAGATCCTAAAACAAGAAAAGAAAAAGTGTCTAAAAAAGCACTTTTACCAAGACCTCCAAGAGAAGAAAACAAAACCGCTCCAAAAGCAGAGTAGTTTATTCTTATATAATAAAAAAGCCCCAACGAATGTTGGGGCTTTTTTTATGGAATAATAGGATTATGATTTAATCCCTTTTGCTTTTTTCAATTTGGTATTTAATTCTTTTTTTGCAGCTGTTGGTTGCAAATCATCTAATACATGAATGGCTTCTTCAATGTAAATATCTTTAGATAAACTTTCGTGCCATCTGTTTCTTTTTTCTTTTAAAGTTACGTCAGTTGCTATTTGAACCTCTTCATAAGGCAACGATTTGAATTTTAATTTGTTGTTGTAATCTTCAATAGATTTGTATTTTTTGTTGCTTTCTTCCAATTGCTTTTGCTCTTGTTTGAATTTATCAATTTGCAAGCTGTACACATCTTCTTTACTTCGCTCTTCACGCCATTTTGCATTTTCATCAATAAGTTGCATTTGCGGATTAGCCGCTAATCGTTTTTTGCTATTTGCAATGGCTAAGTCTAAATTCAGTTGTTTGTTCCATAATGAATAATCAGCTGCGTCAATTTTATCCCAAGGCATCGCATTATCTACATCGCGTTCTCCCATTTTTAAATACGCATAAGCATCTGGCATTACGATGTCGCTTTTAACTCCTTCTAATTGAGTTGAACCTCCATTAATTCTATAGAATTTTTGAGTAGTAGTTTTTAGCGCACCTAAATCTCCATAAGTGCTTCCTCTAACAAATTGATTTAAGTCGATTACATTTTGAACGGTACCTTTGCCATAGGTTTGTTTGCTTCCAATAACTACTGCGCGTTTATAATCTTGCATTGCAGCTGCTAATATCTCTGATGCTGAAGCAGAGAATTCATTAGTCATAATAACTAAAGGACCATCCCATTCCACTTTTGGATCATTATCATAAAGCACTTCTTTTTTACCTGCAGCCGATTTAATTTGAACAATCGGACCTTTTTCAATGAATAATCCACCAATGTCCACCACAGTTTTTAACGATCCACCACCATTATCTCTAACATCCATCACAATTCCTTGAACGCCTTCATTTTTCAAACGTTTTACTTCAATTGCAATATCTTTTCCTGCGTCGCGACTGTCTTTGTCAACAAAATCAATATAGAATTTTGGTAAATAAATAATTCCGTATTTAACTCCGTTTTTTTCTACAATACTTGATTTAGCATAAGTTTCTTCAATTTCTACTTCGTCTCTAATAATAGTGATTACCTTGATCGATCCGTCTTGTTTTTTTACAGTTAATCGAACTTCGGTGCCTTTTGGTCCTTTAATCTTTTTAACTACATCATCAATTCGCATCCCAACAACATCCACAGGCTCATTGTCACCTTGTGCCACTTTCAAAACTAAATCTCCTGCTTCAAGTTCTTTTTGTTTCCAAGCAGGCCCACCAGAAATTAATTCGGTAATTTCAGTGTAATCGTTTTTCTTTTGTAAACGAGCACCAATACCTTCTAATTTTCCACTCATGCTCACATCAAATTTTTCTTTTTCATCAGCAGGAAAATAAGAAGTGTGAGGGTCAAAACGAGTTGCAATTATATTTAGGAAGATTCCAAACCAATCCTCTTTATTTAAATCTTTAATAAAAGTAAAGGTGTCATCAAGAGATTTTTCAGCAGTTATTCTGGTTTGTTTTTCCATTTCTGCAAATGTTTTTGTAGAAATGGTATCTTTTTTTGAAAGACCTTCAATGAATTTTGCCTCTGCTTCTTTGTTTAAATTAGCACCTTGTTTTTTTCTGTATTCTGCTAATTTTTCTTCCGGAGTTTTATTTTTATTTTTAATTAATTCTTCTTGAATCTTTTGTTTTTCAACCAATGAAGCTAGCGTAGTAAGTTTTATTTGTTTTCTCCAACGCTCTTTTAATTCTTCTTCAGAATTGCAATAAGGCGCTTTTTCATAATCGGTGTTTATGTTTTCGTTAACCGAATAATCGATTGGATTTTTTAAAGCAGATTTATAATATTCTTTGCCTTCTTCCATTCGTTTTATTAAACGAGTATAGGTTAAATTAAAGAATGAAAGATCTTTGTTTTTTATTTGATCATCAATTTCCAATTCATATTTTGAAAATTCATCCATATCCGATTGCAAAAAGAATCTTTTTGAAGGGTCAATTGCTTCAAAATAGTCTTTATAAACCCCTTTAGAAAAATTATCATCTATAGCAGCCGGACTGTAATGTCCTTTTTCAATTACATAAGTTAATAGTTCTAATAAAAGTTTGTCTTTTTCGGGATCGGAACTTGTTTTTGGGACAAAACTCCAAAGGCCAAGCGAAATCGCTAGTACAAGTACTATTATTTTATAATATCTTTTCATAAATTGAATAATTGTATTCATTAATTATTTTTTGCACTAATTTACACAAAAAAATAGGCCATAAAAGTAGTGGTGCGCATAATTTTTTGTTAAAACCAAGGTTTGACTTCAAAGTTATTAAAATTGTAACAGAATAAGACTCAAATTAATTACTTTTGTTACACTAAAAAGCACCAATAATGCCAAAAAAACCTTTAATATTAGTCACCAACGACGACGGAATTTCTGCTCCTGGAATAAGAGCCTTAATAGCTGTAATGCAAGAACTTGGCGATGTAGTGGTGGTTGCTCCCGACAGTCCACAAAGTGCAATGGGGCATGCCATAACTATAAACAGTACCTTACATTTGAATAAAATTTCAAATAATGAAGCTTCGGTAACCGAATACAGTTGCTCTGGAACTCCAGCCGATTGTGTGAAAATGGCAGTGAACGAAATATTAAAACAAAAACCCGACTTGTGTGTTTCAGGAGTAAATCATGGTTCGAATTCTTCAATAAATGTGATTTATTCAGGCACAATGAGTGCTGCTGTTGAGGCAGGTATTGAGGGGATTCCTGCAATTGGATTTTCATTATTGGATTATAACTGGGATGCTGATTTTGAATCGGCTAAGCCTTTTATTAAAAATATAGCAGCCCAAGTTCTTAAAAATGGTTTGCCAGACGGAACGGTATTGAATGTTAATTTGCCTAAATTGAAAACCCATGAAATAAAGGGAATTAAAATTTGCCGCCAGGCGAAAGCCAATTGGGAAGAAAAATTTGACAAACGTGTTACTCCATTTGGAAAAGAATATTATTGGTTAACAGGTGAATTTATTAATTTGGATAAAGGAACCGATACAGATGAATGGGCGTTAGCAAATAATTATATTTCTATAGTTCCAGTACAGTTTGATTTAACGGCTTACCATGCTATTCAGACATTAAACACTTGGAATTTTTAATTTTATTTAAATGAAAAAATCAGATTTATTTATTGGATTTATAATTGGTATACTTGCTGCAAGTGCGGGTGCGTTCCTATTCTTATTGACTTTTACCAAATTTCAATATTTAAAATTTGTAATTCATGAACCAGGAATAATGGGTAAAGTAATTACGCTTGGCGCCATAATTAATATTTTGATTTTTTTCTATTTACTAAAAAAAGACAAAGAATTAATGGCACGCGGAATTGTCCTAGCCACTATAATTTTAGCTTTAGCAACAGTGCTTTTTAAATAATTTCAGCAATATGAAATATTACATCATAGCAGGAGAAGCATCAGGAGATTTACACGGTTCCAATTTAATGAAGGCTCTTTATAAGGAAGATCCAACTGCCGATATTCGTTTTTGGGGCGGAGATTTAATGCAGCAAGTGGGCGGAACATTAGTAAAACACTACCGTGAATTGGCATTTATGGGATTTGCTGAGGTGGTTCTGAATCTCAAAACTATTTTCAGAAATATTAAGCTTTGTAAAACCGATATTGAACAATTTCAACCCGATGTTTTAATATTTATTGACTACCCCGGATTCAATATGCGCATTGCAAAATGGGCGAAACTGAAAGGCATTCCAACTCATTATTATATTTCTCCACAAATTTGGGCTTGGAAAGAAAGCAGAATAAAAGACATCAAAAGAGATTTTGATAAATTGTATGTAATTCTGCCTTTTGAAAAAGATTTTTACGAAAAGAAACACCACTTTCCTGTTGAATTTGTAGGACATCCACTTATTGATGCCATTCATAACAGAGAAACAATTGATGCGGTTACTTTTAGAAAACAAAATAACCTAGACGAAAGACCTATAATTGCTATATTACCGGGTAGTAGAAAACAAGAAATTTCTAAAATGCTGACTTTAATGTTGAGCGTTGGAAATGATTTTCCTGATTACCAATTTGTAATAGCCGGTGCGCCAAGTCAGGAGTATTCATTTTATGAACCTTTTTTGAAAGGGAAAAACATTAAGTTTATTTCTAATGAAACCTATAATTTGCTAAGTCATGCCCATGCTGCTCTAGTAACTTCGGGTACTGCAACTCTTGAGACCGCTCTTTTTAAAGTTCCTGAAGTGGTTTGTTATAAAGGAAGTTGGCTGTCGTATCAAATAGCCAAACGAATAATTACACTTAAATACATTTCGCTCGTAAATCTTATTATGGATGAAGAAGTGGTAACCGAATTAATTCAGGAAGACTGTAATACGGCACGGATTAAATCAGAATTGACTAAAATATTAGACCCTAATTATCGTATAAAACTTTTAGAAAAATACGATCAACTAGAGCAAAAACTAGGAGGAGTAGGAGCAAGTGCAACCACAGCCAAGTTAATTGTAAAATCAATTTCATAATTTTCAAGTTGTAACCTAAGTTACATTCAATGAATTATTTACAGATACATTTGAGTAAATTATTAACTTTAATTTACTAACAGATGAAAAAAAACATGGGTGGCGTTGATAAAATTCTTCGCTTTATTGTAGCAGCAATCATTGTCGTATTGTATTTATTAGGAAAAATCTCAGGAACTTTAGGAATTGTATTATTGGCAGTCGCAGCTGTTTTGTCATTGGTTAGTTTGATTGGCTCTTGTCCGTTATATCTTCCCTTTGGAATTGATACCAGATCTAAAGAAAAGAAATAATTTTCTTTAACAACTTAATTTTTTGTGGTACCTTTTAGTTATGAGGGTATTACAATTTCCATTAATTAAAATTACAGCCAGTTTTGTACTTGGGTTATTAATTGCCCATTATACAAAACCGGCTTTTTTATTCTCTTTAATTGCAGTACTTTTAAGTTTACTTACTTTATTTAGTGTTTATTTTTATGCTAAATCAAAATTAGTAATTACTAATCTTTTTGGAATTACAGCATTGAGTACTGCTTTATTTATAGGAATTTTCACCACAGTCACTCAAGATCCTACCCGCAATAAAACACATTACATTCACTTCATTTCTAATCAAAATAAGAATTGTGCTGTTGTATTAATTATAAAAGAAAAACTTAAAACCACTGCAGTTTCCAATCGGTATGTTGCCCAAATAATTTCATTAGACGGAAAAGCTACTTGCGGTAAAGTACTTTTAAATTTAAAGAAATCAACGCCTCTTAAAATAGATATTGGGTCTAAACTTCAAGCTGTTGGAACGATTAGAAAAACCAAGCCCCCAATGAATCCGAATCAATTTGATTATGGAAAATATCTTGAGAATCAACATATTTATTGTCAAATGTATGTTAATACAACCTCAATAAAGAGCAGTCGAATAAAAGAAAAAAACGTGTTTTATTATGCCAGTTTATTGCGTAATAAAATCATACAAAACTTAGAAAAAAATCATTTTCATAAATCAGAATTGAGTGTTGTGGTGGCTCTAATCCTAGGACAGCAACAAGATATTTCTCCCGAAATTGTTCGCGATTATCAATACGCCGGTGCCGTTCATGTTTTGTCGGTTTCGGGTCTACATGTTGGATTTATTTTACTTTTCATTACCTTTTTATTAAAACCATTTCCAAACAGCAGGAGCGGAGCATTGGTAAAATTAATTATTGTAATTACATTTTTATGGGCCTTTGGATTGTTAGCTGGTTTTGCGCCTTCGGTAGTTCGTTCGGTTACTATGTTTTCATTTGTAGCCGTTGGAATGTTTCTTCGACGGAGCGTTAATATTTATAATACGATAGCCATTTCAGCCTTGCTTATTTTGTTATTTCAGCCTTCTTTTTTAATGGATGTTGGTTTTCAGTTGAGTTATGTTGCGCTATATTTTATTGTTTGGCTACAGCCATTATTGGCTTCACTTTGGACACCCAAATATAAATTGACCAGTTATTTGTGGGATATAATCACGGTTTCATTTGCAGCTCAAATAGGCACATTCCCTATGAGTATTTATTATTTTCATCAATTTCCTGGGTTGTTTTTTGTAACCAATTTGGTTATCCTTCCTGGGATGTCTTTGATTTTAGGTCTTGGAGCAATTGTGATGTTTCTTGCAGCGTTTGATTGGATTTGGTTGCCCTTGTTAAAAGCTTTGGAATGGAGTATTTGGCTTTTAAATAAAGTTATCGCGTGGGTTGCTTCTTTTGAAGGGTTTGTGTTTAAAGACATTCCACTTTCAATATATATAATGTGGGGATTGTATGTTTTAATTTTCTGTGTTATAATTTGGTTTAAGAAACCAACTTTCAAAAAATTATTGGTTGTATTATTTGTGACTATAAGTTTGCAATAATTAGCAATTTCAATAAAATATTTTAATCAAAAAGTGGAGGAATTACTTGTTTTCAATTGTAAAGCGGCAAGTGTAATAACCAAGCGTTATGGAGATCAGGTTTCGGTTTATTCTTCAAATATTTTACCAAATAACAACTATGCAAATTTAGCTTTGAATTCCTATTTGGTTGGTAATTCTTGTGATTTAAAAGCTAAAGATTCCCTTGCTAATTTAATTTATTTTAAACGAAAAAAAATACTGGTAATTGATCGTGAAGGTAAATATTTGTCAACTGTAGCTCCGGACATTTTATTATTGGTAAACAATCCAAAAACAAATATGGAAAAGGCATTGCAAATCATTAAGCCGAAGTTAGTGGTAGCAGACGGTTCCAATTATAAATATTATTGCAAACTATGGAAAGCGACTTGTAAAAAACAAAAAATCCCTTTTCACAATACTGCCGAAAAGGGATTTTATAAGTTATGATTTTTTTGCTTTTGCAGGTTTTGGATCTGCGACAAAGTTTTTAAGAATTTCATTGGCACTTTTAATCCAAACGGTTGGCCCTCCAGCTAGATATCCGGAACTTCCTAATTGTTCTAAATTAATTTTTCCTTCCTCTTTAATTTGCGGTTTTACAAACCAAACTGTTGGAAATCCTTGCACCTTAAACATTTGTTGCAATTGATTATTTTGAGATTTTAGAGCATCTGATTGCGGCGTTCTTCTTGGAAAATCTAAATCTACTAAAACCACATGTTCTTTTGCCCAAGAAATAAATTCGGGAGTTTTGAAAACTTCATTTTGTAATCTTACACACCATCCGCACCAATCACTTCCTGTAAAAAATAAAAATAATGGTTTTTGTTCTTGTCTAGAAACTTCAATTGCTTGATTGATATCACTATACCATTTAAGACCTTCTTGCGCTTTAACCGAAATAGTCGCAGCAAAAAATAGTGCTATTAATAATATTTTTCTCATATAAATTCATTGTTTTTTACAATGCCGAAAGTACAAAATTATTTTACTTCCTGCATTAATTTTTTTATTAATGGTGAAATTGCAATTAAAACTATCCCCGCTATAAGCGCATAAAGACCTAATTGTTTATAGCCATCTGCATATACAATAAGTTTGGCTGCATTAGAAGATTTTTCTGAAGCTTCTGCAATATTAGCTCCCAATAATCCGGCAAAATACTGACCATAAGAACTAGCTAAAAACCACATTCCCATAATTACGGCTTGGGTTTTCTTGGGAGAAAGTTTTGTCATTGCTGACATTCCAATTGGGGATAAACATAATTCTCCAAAAGTGATTATGAACCATCCAAATGTGAATAATCCTAAAGATGTTTTTCCATCGGCACCAGCAAAAAATTTGGAATAATAAAATATCCAAAAACCTCCGGCAAGGAATAAGAAGGAAATCCCGAATTTGATAACCGTGTTGGGCTCAATTTTTCGTTTGCCCATCCACAACCAAACTAATCCAACCAATGCAGCAAATCCAATAACAAAAAAGGAGTTGGCTGAGTTGTTTACTCCATTCGGACTCAATTCTACTCCGGCTATTGTATTGTTTAAGTTATTAGCAGCAAATAGACTTAGGGATCCACCGCTTTGTTCGAAAAACGCCCAAAAGACGATTGAGAACAACATAAATACTACCGCAGCAACTAATTTTTTATTTTCTGAAATACTAAAATTCCGCATTTCGTAGATCAAATAAAGAATAGAAATCGGTCCAATGAAAATCATAAACCATTTGGTGTATTCTGTGTTTTCAACCATTAATATAATTATCGGAATAATTAGAAGCGAACCAATGAAAGTGGCAATTTCTAAGGTTTTTCTTTTTGATTTTTCAATATTTTCTAATGGTGAAAGTCCGATTGGCCCTAAACTTTTTTGTGTTTGTGTAAAAGTTAGTAGACTAATAATCATCACTAATGCTGCAAATCCAAATCCTACATTCCATCTTAAATGTTCTGGAACTAATGATTGCCACAAGGATCCTTCTGCAACAGCAATACAAATGTAACCTCCAATTAAGGCTCCAAGATTTACTCCCATGTAAAAGAAAGAAAAGCCTGCATCGGTTCGATTATCTCCTTCTTTATATAATTGCCCAACCATAGAAGATATATTTGGCTTAAAAAAACCAGTTCCAACAATTGTAAAACCAATTCCAATAAAAAAGTAATTTATCGGATCAATCGCTAAAATGATACTTCCAATAATCATTAACAGCCCACCCCAAAAAAGGGATTTTCTTAACCCAAGAATTTTATCTGCAAATAAACCTCCAATAAATGTAAAGGCATAAACCCAAGCTTGTGTAGCACCATATTGAAGATTAGCAACTGTTTCATCCATGCCCAAATGGCTTACCATAAATACCACAAGCATGCCACGCATTCCATAGAAACAAAAACGTTCCCACATTTCACTAAAAAATAAATACCAAAGCTGTTTTGGATATTTCCCTTTAAAGTTTTGAATTTCTTCTAATGTTTGAATTTCTTTCATAATATTAATTGATTCCGTGGTCTTTCATTACTTTGTTTAAATTTCTCACTAAGGCAAACATTAATACCGTTGCAAAAAGCAATAAACCGAAGTTCACCCAAAAGAAATTTGCTTTGTCATCATATTGATCCCACATACTTGCTAATACTCCGGATAATTTATTTCCAATTGAAGTTGAAAGGAACCATCCACCCATCATTAAAGCAGTTATGTTTTTTGGAGATAATTTTGAAACGATTGATAATCCCATCGGACTTAGAAATAATTCACCAATTGTTATGATTCCGTAATTAGCTACCAACCACCAAACGGATACTTTTTCCATTCCGTTGTTGCCAATATGAACTGCTGCAATCATTACTAAAACGGATAATGCAGAAATTAATAAACCGAACGCAATTTTTGTTGGTGTGGAAGGTTCTTTTTTTCTACTTCTTAAATAAGTGAAAAAGGCAACTACAAGCGGCGTTAATAATATTACCCAACCCGGATTGATGGATTGACTTAAGTTGGTTGCCCAAATACTTATTTTGCTTCCTTCTGCAGGTGTTTTTTCTTTGTGAACATTTCTAAAATAAACAGGATAATCTACAACTTTTTTCACTTCTCCATTTTCTTTTTGAAGTCTAAAACTTGCGTCGTATAATTCAGTTGAATCTTTTTTGTATTCAATGTCTTTAGCTAATTTTAAATTGCTAAATACTGTTTGAGTAGTTCCGGTTATTTCTCTATCGGTATATCTGTCCGCCCAAGTTGTTAATGCTGATCCATTTAATTTGAAAACTGCCCAAAATAAAATTACAACTGCAAAGATTGAAAGCAAAGCTCCAATTGGTCTTTTTTCTTCTGGTTTTGCTTTAAAAAACAAACTTCCATAAAAGTAAATAACAGGAATACATGCAAAAATAAAAGCATCGGTACTGTCTGATCCAAAAATCGAACTATCAAGATTAAGATCGGATTGAACTCCTTTTATTAGCCAACCAATTACTCCAAAAACTACTGATGGAACTAGGATGTACATTACGATTTTTGAAAATGGCATATCGCCTTCTTGAATCCCTTTCTTTTCAGTTTTATCACCGTAGTGTTTTGTACCCAAAAGGAACACGATTACTCCAATGAACATT
This sequence comes from Flavobacterium sp., assembly GCF_040383245.1. GTDB lineage: Bacteria > Bacteroidota > Bacteroidia > Flavobacteriales > Flavobacteriaceae > Flavobacterium. Next base: position 64,419 of record NZ_JBEIDX010000005.1, read on the forward strand.
CCAAGACCTGCTGCCATAAATGCGTATTGCCAACCTAATAAAATTTGCAATGCTGCACCAAAGAAATTACAAATAAAAGCACCAACATTAATTCCCATATAGAAAATATTATAGCCTTCATCTTTCTTTTCTTTGTATTGGTCTTCGTTGTAGAAATTACCTAATAGTGTAGAGATATTTGGTTTGAAAAATCCATTACCAACAATTACTAATGTCATGGCTAAATAAAGCATTGGAAGACTATGAATTCCCATCATAAAATAACCGGCACCCATCATTATTCCACCTATTACAATTGATTTTTTATACCCCAAATACCTGTCTGCAACCAATCCGCCAATGAAAGGAGTTAAAAATACTAAGGCAATAAAAGTTCCATATAAATCGGCAGCTTCTTTTTCTGTCATTGCAAATCCTGCTTCGACATCTTTAAGATATAAAGTAAAAATTCCAATCATTAAATAATAACCGAAACGCTCCCACATTTCAGATAAAAACAAGTAAGGCAATGCTTTAGGATGACTTTTCCACATAATAAATTGATTTAAAAAAACAAACCTACAAGGATTCTTGTAGGTTTGAAAGATATAAAAAATATTTAATATTTATTAGGTCATCCCGTTCATCATTTTCTTTAAACGAGGAGACAAAATAGCAAGTATTACAGCAGCAATTCCACAAAGAATAACGAAAACCATAAAGAACTCGTATAAATTATGAATTTCAAAACCAGCAAATGAAGTATTTGCAATTGGCAATTGCTCTTTTTCGAAAAGCGCAACTTGATCAGGAGTTAAAGTGATTTTTTTATCCAAAACATCTTGTAAATTAATTCCTAATTTTTCAGCTTTAACAAATTTATCTCCAGTCGCCGGAATAATCGCTCCAAGTGACCCAGCTAATGCATATCCAGCCGCATTAGAGATGAAGAAAACTCCATATAAAAGCGAAGCAAAACGCTTAGGAGCTAATTTCCCCACTAATGATAAACCAATAGGAGATAAACAAAGTTCACCCATAGTTTGAATTAAATACAACAACATTAACCATTTGATTGCAAGTAACCCAGAATTTCCTAGATCTTTTACATTGTGTGCAATAATAAAATAACTAACAGCAATTAAAGCCAATCCCATTGCTTGTTTCAATGGTGAAACAGGTTCTTTACCTTTTGCTCTTAATTTATCCCAAAGTAAACTGAATGGAAGTGCTAACATCACTACAAAAAGGCCATTGAAAATTTGAACCATTGAAGGCGGCATGTTCCATCCAAAAATATTTCTATCGGTTTGATTGTCTGCTATAAAGGTTAATGAAGATCCCGCTTGTTCAAATGCAGCCCAAAAGAATATAATGAAGAAAGATACAATGTAAATAACCCAAATTCTTTGTCTCTCTACTTTGTTTTCAGCAGAACTCATAATTAAATAAGCTAATGAAATTCCAGCAGAATAAATAAATGGATAAATAATTCCTTTTATTAATTGCCCCATTTCTACAGCTGAAAATCCAAATTCACCAACTAAAATATATCTAAATATAAAAAATAAAACTACAAATAAACCAAATGCAATTCCAATTGCTTTACTTGTAAATTTAGCAGTTTGAGTTTCTCCCTCTTCAAAATCTCCAGCATCATTATTTTTTGGTAAGCCACCAATAGGTTTTCCTTCTGGTGTTACAACATATTTATCTTTTAGCATAAAGAATGTAATTGTACCAATTACCATTGCAATAGAAGCTGCCAAGAACCCCCATTTAAAGGCAAAAATATCTCTAATTCCAGTATCAGCATCTTTAACATCACCCACCCAAGGGCAAATAAATTGGCCTAAAAAAGCACCAATGTTTATTCCCATGTAAAAAATGGTGAATGCTGAATCCAATTTGCTTTTTTCTTGTTTTGGATATAAACTTCCAACCATCGAAGAAATATTTGGTTTAAAAAATCCATTTCCAAAAATGATTATAAACAATGCAATCCACATAAACATTTTTGCACTACCAATATTGGTATCAAAAGTAGAAGCACTAATAAATAATAAAAATTGCCCAATTGCCATAAGTGTACCACCAAACATAATGCTGTATCTATTTCCAATGTATTTATCAGAAATAAATCCTCCCATAAGTGGCGTTAAATAACATAAAGCCAAAAATCCTCCATATATAATTGCAGCATCTGCTTCTTTAATTAATAAAGAATTAACCATAAATAAGGTCAAAATTGCTCTCATTCCGTAGAAGTTGAACCTTTCCCACATTTCGGTTCCAAATAATACCCAAAGTCCTTTTGGATGTCCTGTTTTTACTTGTTCACTCATAATTCTTGTTTTAGTTTTTATTTAGTTAGTTTATAGTTTCTCTTTTATAAAATTCGTCATTTTGTTATACAACTGAATTCTTGTTTTTCCACCGTAAATTCCGTGGTTTTTATCTGGATAAACCGCCCAATCAAATTGTTTGTTTGCCTGTACTAATGCTTCTACAAATTGCATTGAATTTTGAAAATGCACATTATCATCGGCAGTTCCATGAATTAAAAGAAAATTACCTTTTAGTTTATCGGCAAAATTTATAGGTGAATTCGTGTCATATCCACTTGCGTTTTCTTGCGGCGTTTGCATGTAGCGCTCGGTATAAATGCTGTCATAAAAACGCCAGTTGGTAACCGGAGCTACGGCAATGGCCATTTTAAATACATCGGCCCCTTTTAATAAGCAATTACTTGCCATAAATCCTCCATAAGACCAACCAAATATTCCAATTCTAGATTTATCTACATAAGTATAACTTCCAAGAACTTTTGCAGCATCTATTTGATCTTCCACTTCGTATTTACCCAATTCTTTTTGAGTAACTTTTTTGAAGGCAGCCCCTTTAAATCCGGTTCCTCTTCCATCTACACAAACAGTAATGTATCCTTGTTGAGACAACATCATAAACCACATATCGTTGGTGTCTAACCAATGATTGGCTACTTGTTGTGATCCAGGTCCAGAGTACTGATACATAAAAACAGGATACTTTTTGTTCGCATCAAAATCTTTAGGTTTGATCATCCAAGCGTTTAATTTATGTCCTTTTTCGGTTGTTAATTCAAAATATTCTTTACCGGGAAGGTTGTATTTTTTCAATTTTTCAAGTAACGAACCATTGTCTAAAATTCCTTTCACTAGTTTACCGTCTATTGAACTATTCAAAGTATAAGTTGGCGGAGTTGTTGCCGAAGAATAGGTGTTAATGAAGAAATCAAAATTTGGACTAAAAGTTGCATTGTTGGTTCCAACTTGTTGAGATAACTTCACTTTATTTTTTCCGTTAAGTGAAATTTTATAAATGTCTCTAACGGTAGATCCGTTTTCAGTTGATTGAAAATAAACAGTTTTAGTTTTTTCGTCAAAACCATAATAAGAAGTAACTTCCCATGAACCTTTAGTTACTTGATTTTTCAACTTTCCGTTTTTGTCAAATAAATAAATGTGGTTGTAACCATCTTTTTCGGAAGTCCAAATAAAACTGTTGTCTTTCAAGAAAGTTAAGTTATCGGTTACATCAACATAAGCAGCATCTTTTTCATTCATAACCACTCTGGCAGCTCCTGAATTTCCGTCAATAAATAGCAAATCTAAATTGTCCTGATGTCTGTTCAATACCTGAGCACATAACGTATTAGCATCGTTTGTCCATTTCATTCTTGCAATATAAATATCAGAATAGTTGCCTAATGCAATATTTTTTGAAGCACCAGCCTCCATGTTGTATATATGCAGCGAAACAGTTGCGTTTTTTTCTCCAGCTTTTGGATATTTGAAAGTTTCTACTGTAGGATATAAATTCTTTTGATATATATTCATTGTAAATTCGGGAACTTCACTTTCGTCAAAACGAATGTACGCCAGTTTTTTGCTATCAGCGCTCCAGTCAAATGCTCTAACAAAAGCAAATTCTTCTTCATAAACCCAATCCGTAATTCCGTTAATGATGGAATTTTTCTTTCCATCAGTAGTTACTTGAGTAGTTTCTTTTGTAGCTATATCATATACAAAAAGATTATTTTCTCTGGCAAAAGCAATCTTTTTTCCATCAGGTGAAAAAGTAGGCTCTTGAACTCTTTCCAAAACTTTAGTTAACTCTTTGGATGTAAGGTTATAAAGATAATAATCGGCAGTAAAAGAATGACGAAAAATTGGAGTTGTAGCATTCGCAATAAGCATTTGCTTCTCATCTGAGCTAAAAGTGTAACTGTCAATTCCGTCGGCTAAACTTTTGAAGTTTTTTGTGTCAATTAGCGTACTTACTTTTTGCAAAGTAGCGTAGTCGTATAATTCAATTTGCTGACTTCTAGTAGAACGATCTGTATTAAGAACTGTGTATTGATTGCTGTTTTTTAGAGCTTGAAGTTCATCCATAGCTTTTGCACGAAAGGCACCCGTATAGATTTCTTCAATTGATATTTTTTGCTGTGCTAGTAACGAAAAACTTGTTAGAAGTAATAAAGAAAATATTTTAATTTTTTTCATAAATAAATGTATAAATAAACGACTTCAATTTTAGTGAAAATTTTTAATTAAAACTATTTTTTTACAGAAAATGCGCTATTATTTGTTTTAATATTTGTTAAAACCCATAAGTACAATAAAATGGAAACCGTATATTTGTATCCTATTGAAATTAAACCGTATTTAAATGAATAACGCCGTTTCGGGATTTTCTAAATTATCCAAAGAAGATAAAATTAACTGGATTGCAAGCACTTATTTTTCCAATCCAGATCATGCAGTCGCTACGATCAAACAATATTGGAATTCGGACAGTAAATTGCAACAACTTCACGATGAATTTATCGAAAATACCATCACTAATTTTTATTTACCCATGGGTATCGCACCTAATTTTTTAGTAAATGAAAAGTATTTTTCTATTCCAATGGTTATTGAAGAAAGTTCGGTGGTTGCTGCTGCTGCAAAATCGGCAAAATATTGGAGTTCCAGAGGTGGATTTAAAGCTTCGGTTTTAAGTTCTGAAAAAATAGGTCAGGTGCATTTTATCTATAAAGGAGATGTGAAAAAATTAGAAGATTTCTTCCAAAAAATCAAACCTAAATTTTTTGATGCAACCGAAAGCATTACCAAAAACATGCAAAAACGCGGTGGCGGAATTTTAGATATCACACTTCAAAATAAAACCCAAGAATTAGCAAATTACTTTCAACTGCATGTCACTTTTGAAACTAAAGACAGCATGGGGGCTAATTTTATTAATTCTTGTCTGGAGCAATTGGCTAAAACTTTAAAAGCTGAAGCTCAAGAAAATAGTTTTTTTACCGAAGAAGAAAAGAATCTTCAGGTGGTAATGAGCATTCTTTCTAATTATGTTCCGAATTGTATTGTTCGCGCTGAGGTTTCTTGTAAAGTAGAAGAATTAGCAGAAAAAAATATTGAAAATCCACAGGAATTTGCTGAAAAATTTGTTCAAGCCGTTGCTATTGCTGAAGTAGAGCCATATAGAGCGGTGACTCACAATAAAGGAATCATGAATGGGGTAGATGCTGTAGTGCTTGCAACAGGTAATGATTTTCGAGCTGTAGAAGCTGGAGTTCACGCTTATGCCTCTAGAAACGGAAAATATTCAAGTCTTTCTCATGCTAAAATAGAAAACGGAATCTTTACTTTTTGGATGGAAATTCCATTGGCATTGGGAACTGTTGGCGGATTGACTTCACTACACCCATTGGTAAAAATGGCATTGGAAATTTTAGGAAAACCTTCCTCTCATGAATTGATGCAATTGGTTGCGGTTACAGGATTGGCTCAAAATTTTGCTGCGTTGCGCTCCCTTACAACTACTGGAATTCAAGAAGGGCATATGAAAATGCATTTGAATAATATTTTGAATCAATTTCAAGCTACCAAAGAAGAACGAATTGCCATTACAAAACATTTTGAAAATAATACTGTTTCTCACGCATCTGTGGTGGAACTAATTGAAAATTTAAGAAAATAAAATGGCAATAAGCACTTTCTATAGCAACGGAAAATTACTAATTACAGGAGAATATGTTGTATTAGATGGAGCTAAATCATTGGCTTTGCCTACCAAATTTGGTCAAAATCTTTCCATAGAAGAAGTAGATTCCAATAAGCTTATACACTGGGTAAGTTATGATCATAATGGCAGTATTTGGTTTGAAGCGACCATTCCTTTTTCTTCAATTATTGAAAAAAAGGGTATCGATGAGGTGCATAATATTAAAAAAACTTTAATTGAAATCTTGCACGAAGCCTATAAGTTGAATTCTAATTTTATAACCGAATCTAATGGGTATAAAGTGAAAACCGAATTAACTTTTCCTAAATTTTGGGGACTAGGAACTTCCTCAACGTTAATTAATAATATCGCGCAATGGCTTAACATTGATGCGTATGAGTTACTTAAAAATAGTTTTGGTGGAAGTGGATATGATTTGGCTTGCGCCCAAAATAATTCAGCCATTATTTATCAATTAGTTGATGAGAAACCGGTTGTAGAAACTATTGCTTTTCATCCGGATTTTTCTTCCAAAATACATTTTGTTTATCTCAATAAAAAGCAAAGTAGTAAAGAGGCCATTGCCTTATACCTTGAAAAACGAGGTGAAATTGAGGATTCAATAGAAGCGATTAATCAGATTACTCAAACCGTTGCATGTACACTTGAAGTGGATGAATTTGCTAAGGCAATTCAAACGCATGAAATTGAAATGAGTATGGTTTTAGAATTGCCAACTGTGAAAGAAACATTGTTTAGCGATTTTGACGGAATTGTAAAAAGTCTTGGCGCTTGGGGAGGTGATTTCGTAATGGTTATTTCTAAAGATGATCCAACACATTATTTTAATCAGCGGGGCTATACTATTGTGGTTCCTTACGAAGAGATGATTTTATAAATAAAAAAGAGGCGGTTTCATTGAAACCGCCTCTTTGCTTTTAGTTTAAAAAAACTTATTTTTTTACAGGAGCTGCAGCAGGTTTTGGTGCAGCAGGTGTAGTTTTTTCTGTTGTTTTTGGTGCAGCAGATTGTGATGCATCAATTATTTTATTATTGTCGCTTAATGATCCAGTGAAACTTAAACTAGAAAGTAATACTAAAACAATTAAAGCTCCAGCTAATACCCAAGTACTTTTATCTAAAAAGTCGGTTGTTTTTTGTACACCACCCAATTGAGTAGAACCACCAATTGAAGAAGAAAGACCTCCACCTTTTGGGTTTTGTACCATGATAACGATGATTAGTAAAAAACAAACGATTGTTATTAATACTAAAAAGATTGAAAATGTGCTCATTACTTAATTATTATTTTGTTGTAAATTTTTAATATCTAAAATTCGGTCTGCAAAGAAACTACTTTTTTCTGGATATTTCAAAATTAATATTTCATAAGCTTGAATTGCTTTGGTATATTTTTTTTGTTCCAGGTATACTTTAGCTAAGGTTTCGGTCATTAAATAGGATTTATCCTCTTCAACCGGAATGTAATTAGATACCGGAATATCTTTATTTACTGGCGAAATTTTCGGATTGGTAGCGATAAAAGTATCAATAATTTCTGACTGTTTCTTTTTATCTAAACTTTCCTCTTTGACAGGAATTTCTTTTCTTTCTATTGGTTTAAACCTTGAAATTTGTAACCATTCTTGAAAAGAGTGTTTTTCATTAACTGTAAATTCTATTGGTTTTCCAATTTCTAATTTTTCTTCCAATTCCTCTTGAATAGGGTTCGATTGCGCAATTGAAGAAAGGATTGATTGTTCTAATGTATTGGTGTTTTCTGGTGGGTGGGTAACTTGTATAACTTCGCTTTCCACTACATCCATGTTCATTAACTCGGCTACTTTTTGATCGTAAAGTCCATTTTGAACCGTTACAAAAGAGTCCGAAGTAATGAAATCAAACAACACACTTCTATCAGTTGTAAACGCCGCGGCAACTTTTAATGCGTAATTATATTTAAAGCTATCTTGATTGTACAAATATTTCAATCGCAAAACACGAGCACTTTGAAAATAAGGAAATTCTTCCATTATTTTTTCCAAAGCCCCATTGTGACGCTCGTTTATAGCATCTGGTTTATTGATTAAATAAGTAAAATCGGTTGCGTTCAATTAATAAGAAATTTAATTTACAAATATAATCATTTACCAATTACCACTTTGCAAGTGATTCATTAAAAACATCTTGGGTGATTCTTTCAAAAATCACATCTAAAGCACTGGTTAGCGACGAACCAATTAATTGTTGGTCACCAGGATAATCATAAAAAAATGAAAATGATTTTTCAAAATTGTCAGTTTCCTTATTCTTGTTTGTAAATCGAACATTAATAGTAATCGATAATCTGTTTTCAGCTGCTTTTAAATCGGCCGTTGCAGCCATTGGAGTTATAGTGTAATTGGTAATTTCCCCATCATATGTTAAATCCCCATCAGTTCGAACCAAATTTAAATTGGTTTGATTTTGAATTAAATCTTGAAGTTTTAAAGTAAAGGTTCTATCTATTCCGGGTTGAAATAACGGCGCATTATTTTGAAAATAATTCACTTGAAATGTTTTAGCATCAATTTTTCCTGTTCCTGTAAAATTATAAATACCACAACTTGAAAAAGTTAGAGTTACTAATAGTATTGCTAAATATTTTGTTACTTTCATTTTATGAATTAAAAAGTCAAAGATATTATTTTCTAAATATCTATTAGGTTTAAATTACAAATCGTATTGTTTTATTTTTCGATATAAAGTTCTTTCAGAAATTCCAAGTTCTTCTGCAGCCAATTTTCGCTTGCCCTTATTTCGTTCTAACGATTTTTTAATCAGTTCAATTTCTTTTGCTTCCAAGCTCAAGGTTTCCTCTTCTTCAACAGTTTCTGCAAGTAAGTAATTGGTTTCATCTTCTTCATCATCAAATTCTTCTTGCAATTCGGGTTCTTTGACTAATTCAGGAGTTCTTGGTGTTTCTTCAAAAAATGTATCTTCATCTTGTTTGCCGTAAACTTTCTGAACTAAATTTGGATTAATATCTTGCACTTTAGTTCCATTTTTCATTAATTCTAAAGTCAGTTTTTTCAAATCGTTCAAATCACTTTTCATATCAAAAAGAACTTTATAAAGAATATCTCTTTCAGTAGAAAAATCACTTTCACTTTTCTTATTTCTAATAACCGTTGGTAAATGGCTGCCATCTTGAGGTAAATAGGACATTAGTGATTCCATAGAAATATCTCGTTTGGTTTCCAATACTGAAATTTGTTCAGCTACATTTCGAAGTTGTCTAATATTCCCGCTCCATCGGTAGCCAAGAAGATATTTTATAGCGGGTTCTTCAAGTTTAATTGCTGGCATTTTATATTTATGAGCAAAATCAGCCGAAAATTTTCTGAACAATAAATGAATATCATCTTTTCGATCGCGCAATGGCGGTAGAACAATGTCAACCGTGCTTAATCTGTAATATAAATCTTCTCTAAATTTCCCTTTTTCGATGGCGTCAAATAAATTAACATTCGTTGCCGCTACAATTCGAACATTAGTTTTTTGCACTAAAGAAGAACCTACTTTTATAAATTCTCCGTTTTCTAAAATACGAAGTAAACGAACTTGGGTAGTAAGCGGAAGTTCACCAACTTCATCTAAGAAAATGGTACCGCCATTGGCTACTTCAAAATAACCCTCTCTAGTTGAAGTCGCACCAGTAAAGGAGCCTTTTTCATGACCAAATAATTCGCTATCAATAGTTCCTTCTGGAATGGCACCGCAGTTTACGGCAATATATTTTCCATGCTTTCTATGAGATAGTGAATGAATAATTTTTGGAATACTTTCTTTTCCAACACCACTTTCACCAACCACCAAAACCGAAATGTCTGTAGGAGCAACTTGAATTGCTTTTTCTACAGCACGATTGAGCTTTGGATCATTTCCTATAATTTCGAATCGTTGTTTTATGTTTTGAACTGTTTCCATAAATTTAATTCATTTCTGATAGTCCAACTGCTTTACCAATTAAAGTTCCGCTGGTACAATTAGTAATAAGTACATTTACAAATTCTCCAATTTTATAATTTTCTCTAGGGAAAACTACGGTAATATTTTGTGAGTTTCTTCCAGATAAATCCGTATCCGATTTTTTAGAAGTTTTTTCTACTAATACTTCCACAGTTTGTCCAACAAATTCTTGCGTCCGCATGCCACTATGCATTCTTTGAAGATCTACTATTTCTTGTAATCGTCTAAATTTAGTTTCTTCCGGAACATCATCTTCCATTTTTCTTCCGGCTAATGTTCCCGGTCTTTCAGAATAGGCATACATATAGCCAAAACTATATTTCACATATTCCATTAAAGATAAGGTATCTTGATGATCTTGTTCAGTTTCGGTTGGAAAACCTGCAATCATATCTTGAGTGACTGAACAATTTGGAATTATACTGTGAATTTTAGCAATTAATTGTTTGTATTCTTCTCGGGTATGCAAGCGGTTCATTTCTGCTAATATTCTATTGCTTCCTGATTGAACAGGTAAATGGATGTGTTTACAAATATTAGGATATTTAGCAATTACATGCAGCACTGGCTCGTGCATATCTTGCGGATTGGAAGTTGAGAATCGAATACGCATTTTAGGGAATCCTTTGGCAACCATTTCTAATAGGTCTTCAAATTTTACCGAAGTTGCTTTTTGCATTTCAGTAGCTTTGTCGAAATCTTTTTTCAATCCGCCTCCATACCAAAGGTAACTGTCTACGTTTTGTCCTAAAAGTGTGATTTCTTTATAGCCTTTATCCCATAAATCTTGTACTTCTTGAATTATACTTTGTGGTTCTCGGCTTCTTTCTCGGCCACGAGTAAAAGGAACCACACAAAAAGTACACATATTATCACAACCTCTTGTAATAGACACAAACGCAGAAACACCATTGGTTCCTAATCTAACAGGAGCAATATCTCCATAGGTTTCTTCTCTAGATAATAATACATTTATTGCTTCACGACCTTCTTCTACTTCTGCTAGTAAATTAGGTAAATCTTTGTAAGCATCAGGGCCTACAACAAGGTCTACTATTTTTTCTTCTTCTAAAAATTTTTCTTTCAGTCGTTCTGCCATACAACCTAAAACTCCTACCTTCATTTTCGGGTTGATTCTTTTTACAGCATTATATTTTTCTAATCTTTTTCTTACAGTTTGTTCTGCCTTATCTCTTATAGAACAAGTATTAACAAGAACTAAGTCAGCATCTTCTAGTTTTTCAGTTGTATTATAACCTTCATTTAAAAGAATAGATGCTACAATTTCGCTATCAGAAAAATTCATAGCACAGCCATAACTTTCAATGTAAAGTTTTTTTGTGTTTTCTTTTTTTGTTTCTAAAAGCAAACTTTGCCCTTGTATTTTTTCATTAATTTCTTTTTCCATAAAAAATCTTCGAATTCATCGAAATGCAAAGATAATACTAAAATAGAAAATATGACAATATGACATGTAATGTTTAACATACTTTTAATTGTGTTTTATTTTGAAATAAAAAAACATTAGTCTTTCTCAAAATTCATTTTTGATTTAAAAATTTATTCAAAAACTCAAAATCTAAAAAAAACTTCTACTTTTGCCGAACAAAAAAAATATAATGGCAAAGAATTTAGTTATCGTTGAGTCCCCAGCAAAAGCAAAAACCATAGAAAAATTTCTAGGACCTGACTTTCAGGTAGAATCTAGTTTTGGTCACATTGCCGATTTGCCTTCTAAAGAAATTGGGGTGGATGTCACCAACGGATTTTTGCCTAAATATGAAGTCTCTGCCGATAAAAAAGCATTGGTAACCAAATTAAAAGGATTAGCAAAAAATGCCGAAATGGTTTGGCTGGCTTCCGATGAGGACCGTGAAGGAGAAGCAATTTCTTGGCATTTATCAGAAGAATTAAAATTAGATAAAAACAAAACCAAACGAATTGTATTTCATGAAATTACTAAGAATGCAATTCTTAAAGCAATAGATAATCCTAGAGAAATTGATTACAATTTAGTTAACGCACAACAAGCACGCCGTGTATTAGATCGATTGGTAGGATATGAATTATCACCGGTATTGTGGAGAAAAATAAAAGGCGGACTTTCGGCAGGAAGAGTACAATCAGTATCCGTTCGATTAATTGTTGAGCGCGAAAGAGAAATTCAAAATTTTATTGCAACACCTTCTTATTCGGTTGTTGCTGAATTCACAAATGAAGCGGGAAGATCATTTAAGGCTAAACTGCCAAAGAATTTTAACACCAAAAAAGAAGCCGAAGATTTTTTAAATAAAAATATTGGTTCTACCTATAAAGTTGGAGATTTAGAAACAAAACCAACTAAAAAATCACCTACAGGACCATTTACAACATCTACTTTACAACAAGAAGCTGCGCGAAAATTATATTTTCCGGTTGGAATTACAATGCAAATAGCTCAACGCCTTTATGAAGCGGGTTTAATTACCTACATGAGAACTGATAGTGTAAATCTTTCTAAAGAAGCTATGGATGCGGCTCAAGCCGAAATCATTAAGTCGTACGGAAAGGAATATTCAAACCCAAGAACTTTTGCCAACAAAAGTAAAGGGGCACAAGAAGCGCACGAAGCAATTCGCCCCACAGACATGTCAAGACACACTGTGAATATTGATAGAGATCAAGCGCGTTTGTATGATTTGATTTGGAAAAGAACTTTGGCTTCGCAAATGAGTGACGCTCAATTGGAGCGCACTAATGTTAAGATTGAAGCCAATAATCATTCGGAAGTTTTTACAGCTTCTGGAGAAGTAATAAAATTTGAAGGTTTCCTAAAAGTGTATTTAGAAGGGAATGATGAGGATGACGAAGAGCAAGAAGGCATGTTGCCAGCAATGCGAGTGAATGAAAAATTAGCAAATAATTACATCACTGCAACTGAAAGATATTCAAGACCCGCTGCTCGATTTACTGAAGCCGCGTTGGTAAAAAAATTAGAAGAATTAGGAATTGGAAGACCATCAACTTATGCGCCAACTATTTCAACAATTATCAATAGAAATTATGTTGAAAAAGGAAATCTAGATGGGCAAGAGCGAAAATACACACAATTGACTTTGCAATCCAATTCTGTTTCTGAAAAAATATTAAAAGAAAACACTGGGTCTGATAAAGGGAAGTTAGTTCCAACCGATATTGGATTTATTGTAACCGACTTTTTGGTTAAAAATTTTGAAGCAATTTTAGATTATAATTTCACGGCAAAAGTGGAACAAGATTTTGACGAAATTGCCGAAGGAAATATCAATTGGACTAAAATGATGCAGGAGTTTTATGATAAATTCCACCCAAATGTAAAAGATGTTGAGGCCAATGCCGATAGAGAAAGTGGGGAAAGAATCTTAGGAAAACATCCAGAATCGGGTAAAACGGTTTTAGTAAGATTAGGAAAATTCGGTGCAATGGCACAGATTGGAGATAGTGACGATAAAGATAAGAAATTTGCTAGTTTACGAGCGGAACAAAATATAGGAACCATTACCTTGGAGGAGGCATTGAATTTATTTTTATTGCCAAAAGCTTTAGGAACTTATAAAGGGGAAGAAGTTGAGGTAAGTTTAGGTCGATTTGGTCCTTTTGTTCGATTTGGAAAAGCTTTTATTTCGTTACCAAAAGGCGAAGAGCCATTAGATGTAACTCTAGAAAGAGCCCAAGAATTAATTGACGAAAAAGCACAAGCTGATGCTCCAATAGCGGTATATAAAGGAGAAGGCGTTCAAAAAGGAACTGGAAGATTTGGTCCATTTATTAAATGGAATGGCATCTTTATTAATGTTTCTAGAAAATATAATTTTGATAATCTTTCTCAAAGCGATATTGAAGAGTTAATTGAAGATAAAATTCAAAAAAACATCGACAAAGTTATCCATGATTGGAAAGAAGAAGGCATCGTTGTAGAAAAAGCGCGATGGGGACGTTCGGTAATTTTGAAGGGAAAAATCAAAATTGAATTAAATAAAGATGTTGATGCATCCAAATTAACTTTGGAACAAGTTCAAGAAATGATTGCTAAAAAAACTCCTGCTAAAAAGCCGGCAGCAAAAAAAGCAGCTTCAAAAAAGAAATAAAAACACCTTATTTACTTTAATTAGTTAGTAAGGAAAAATCAAGAATAGTATGGAATTCGATTTTCTTTCCCCAGTAGAAACTAATTTGATAATCGATATAAAACGATTGTCGTCTCAGCATTTGTCTAATAAAGTGGTTTTTCATACTCAAGAGGATTTCCCCGACATTTCTAAAATTAAAATAGCAATTATTGGCGTGCCTGATCATAGAGGAGCTTCCTCGTTAAATAACGAATGCGATCTTTCTTTAGTTCGTTTAAATTTATATAGTCTTTTCCCTGGAAATTGGAGTAGAACAATTGCAGATCTAGGAGATATTTTACCTGGAAATTCTCCTGAAGACACTTATTTTGCATTGCAAAAAGTAGTTTCTAAATTATTAAAAAATGGTGTTATTCCAATAATTATTGGTGGCTCACAAGATTTGACTTACGCTTTATATAGATGTTATGATGAATTAGAACAAATGGTAAACTTAGTTTCTATTGATTCGAAATTTGATTTAGGAAAGCAGGATGAGTCAGTGCTAGCCGAATCTTATTTGTCTAAAATAATAATTGAAGAGCCAAATAATCTATTTAATTATAGTAATATAGGTTTTCAAACCTATTATAATTCGCAAGAAGAAATAGATTTAATTGAGAAACTATTTTTTGATGCCTATCGACTGGGAGAAATATGCAATTCAATAGCAATAGCGGAACCTGTATTTAGAGATGCAGATTTAGTAAGTTTGGATTTGACTTGTGTTAAATCTTCTGATTCTGGAAATTTTACAAATTTTCAACCAAATGGATTTAATGGTAAAGAGATTTGTGCACTTGCTAGATATGCTGGTATTAGCGATAGGGTTTCTTGTTTTGGGGTGTTTAATCATCAAGCAAGCAAGCAAGAAATGGCTCTAATCGCACAAATTATTTGGTATTTTATAGAAGGTGTTCATTACCGTTCTAACGAATATCCTTTTGGAAGTAAAGATAACTATACCAAGTATACTGTGCCTACGAAAGAAGAAGATGTAGTGTTTTATAAAAGTGATAAAACAGATAGATGGTGGATTGAAATTCCATTTTTTGCAAATGTTAACAATAAACTAAAAAAGAATTCGTTATTACCATGTTCACACGATGATTATTTGGCTGCTTGCAACGAAGAATTACCTGAAAGATGGTGGAAAGCTCAAAGAAAAAGCATAATTTAATTTGATTATTTGAAATAATTTCAATTAAAATTAAAAGTGTTGATTTTCTATACATTAGATTAAAATTTAGAATGATAATTTTGTTTATTAACTTATTTTTGATAAAAAATTGAAATTTTAAGAAACAAATAATTGTTTTTTTGAAAAAAAATAGATAGGTTTACGGCCTTTAAATAAGAATACATATTTAACCAAATTTATATGAAGAAGTTCATTGCACTTGCATCAGTTATTACCCTATTAGTAAGCTGTGGAAAGTCTAACGACAAAGGAGAATTAGTTGGAGTAAAAGGAAAAAAATGGCATCCAGAAAAACCTTTTGGCATGGCATTAGTTCCTGGTGGTGCTTATATTATGGGTAAATCAGATGATGATTTAGCTAATGTACAAGATGCGCCTGCTAAAACTGTTACAGTTAGATCCTTTTATATGGATGAAACAGAAATAACTAACAGTGAATACCGTCAATTCGTAGAATGGGTAAAGGATTCTATTATTAGAGTTCGTTTGGCTATTCTAGCTGATGAAACAGGTGCTAAGCCAGGAAGCGGAAAAGGTGGAGGTAAAAGTGGAAAATCAAATGGAAGTATTGGAGATTTTGCTTTTAATGATCAAGATCCAGCAAAAATGACACCCTACGATAAATACATGTATGAAAATTATTATAGCGTTGGAACTGCTGATGATCCTTACGCTGGAAGAAAATTAAACCGTAAGATTAAATTAATTAAAGAAACAAAACAATATCCAGATGAGTTCTACACAGAAGTTATGGATACAATGTATCTTCCTGTTTCAGAATCTTTCAATGGATTAAGAACTATTGATGTAAATAAATTACAGTTTCACTATTCTTGGATGGATATTCAAGCGGCTGCTAAAGCTAAAGTAGGTAAAAGAAGTAAATTTATCAAAACAGAAAATACTAAAATTTATCCGGATACAACAGTATGGATTAAAGATTTTGCTTATTCATACAACGAGCCAATGCACAATGATTATTTTTGGCACCAAGCCTATGGAGATTACCCTGTAGTAGGTGTTAGTTGGAAACAAGCAAAAGCATTTTGTGCATGGAGAACTTTAAACAAAAATATTTATATCAAGCAAAAGAAAGGTAGAGATAAAGTAAATACTTTCCGTTTGCCTACTGAAGCTGAGTGGGAATATGCGGCTCGTGGTGGCCTTCAATCTGGTAATTACCCATGGGGAGGACCTTACACCAAAAATGATAGAGGTTGTTATTTAGCAAACTTTAAACCAAGTAGAGGAGATTATGCAGCAGATAATGCTTTGTATACTTTAGAAGCAAAATCGTTTCAGCCAAATGGATATAACTTATATAATATGGCAGGAAATGTGTCAGAATGGACAGAGTCATCTTACGATTCTAACGCATATGAATTCGTTTCAACAATGAATCCAAATGTTTCGGACGCAACTAACAAACGTAAAGTAGTTCGTGGTGGATCTTGGAAAGATGTTTCTTATTTCCTTCAAGTAGGAACAAGAGATTTTGAATACCAAGATACTGCAAGAAGCTATATTGGTTTCAGAACTGTTCAAGATTACATGGGAACACAAACCACAGGAAAAAAATAACCTAAATAAATTTGTATATCAAATAACTTAAATAAATTAAACTTAACTAACTAAAAATTATTATTACTATGGGATTATTACCAAAAAGAGTTATGGAATTCACCTACGGAATGGGTGCGGCAGTCGTTATTGTTGGAGCATTATTTAAAATTCAACACTGGCCAGGTGCAAGTGAATTTCTTATTGTAGGATTATTAACAGAAGCTGCAATTTTTGCTTTATCAGCTTTTGAAACATCCGCAGATGATATAGATTGGTCATTAGTATATCCTGAATTAGCTGGTGGGCAAGCAAAAGAAAAAACAAAAAAAGAAGATGCTGATGGATTGCTTTCAAAAAAATTAGATGCAATGCTTAAAGAAGCTAAAATTGATGGTGAATTAATGTCTAGCTTAGGTAATAGCATAAAAAACTTTGAAGGTGCGGCAAAATCTATTTCTCCTTCTGTTGATGCAATGGCAGGTCAAAAGAAATATGCCGAAGAAATGAGTAAAGCTGCTGCTCAAATGGAAGCATTAAATGGTTTATACCAAATGCAAATGCAAAGTGCTGAAAGAAATGCTCAAATCAACAACGAAGTTGCTGAAAATAACATGAAATTAAAAGATCAAATGCAATCGTTAACTTCTAACTTATCTACATTAAATAATGTATATGGTGGAATGCTTTCTGCAATGAACTCTAAAGGATAATTAGTTTAAAAACTAAATTTATTATTAAACAAAATTTTAAACAAACTAATTAGAAAAAATGGCAGGAGGAAAACTAACCCCTAGACAGAAGATGATTAACCTGATGTATCTGGTTTTCATCGCTATGTTGGCATTAAACATGTCAAAAGAAGTATTATCGGCGTTTGGATTAATGAATGAAAAATTTGACACCGCTAATATCGCTTCCAAAGCAAACAATGAAAAATTATTGTCTTTAATAGACCAAAAAGGTGCTGAAAATCCAGGTCTTTATGGTCCAGCAAAAAATGCTGCAGATAAAATCAGATCAGTTTCTAAAGACTTTTATGAGTATATTGAAACTTTAAAAGCAGATGCCAAATTTGGTGTTGAATTAGATGAAGAAACTGGAAAACTTCCATACGAAGCTATGGATAAAGGACCTCATATAGATGAAACTTGGTTTGAAGGTGATGGATATTCTGCTAAAGGAAATGAAATTATTTCAAAAATTAACAAGTATGTAGCTGATATGAAAGTTGCTGCTTCTAGTGAACCTAGTTTAGCTAAAAAATTAATCCCTATTGTTAAAGATGTAGAATCTAAATTTAACACTCTAGATGTTAAAGATGGTGAAGGTGTAACTAAAAAATATCTTTCTTATCACTTTGAGCATTTCCCAGCAATTGCTTCTTTAGCAAAATTAACTGCTTGGCAAAATGACATAAAAAAAGCGGAGTTTGATAGTTATAGCAGTTTACTTGGAGGTGCTGCTGTTGAAGCTGCTTCTATGAAAAATTATACTGCATTAGTAGTATTAGAAAAAAGCGCTTATTTTCAGGGTGAAGCGGTTAAAGGAAAAGTGGTTTTAGGAAGATATGATGAAAATACAAAACCAACTTCTTTCCAAGGTCCTGGTAAAATTGAAAACGGTCAAGCTGTAATTTCAATGACTGCAGGTTCTATTGGAGAGCAAAACATTAACGGTCAATTTACCTTTATGGAAGATGGAAAATCAGTTCCATTGAAATTTGAAGGAAAATATGTTGTAATTCCTCGTCCAAATTCAGCTAATATATCGGCTGATAAAATGAACGTAGTTTACAGAGGTTTACCTAACCCAATGACAATCTCATTTGCAGGTATTGGTGACAACAACGTTACTGCTTCGGCTCCCGGTTTAACTAAAGCAGGTGCAAACGGAAAATATAACCTAAACCCTGGTGCTGGAGAAGAAGTAACTGTATCTGTAACTGGAAAAATGTCTGACGGTAAAAGTGTAGCAGATAAAAAAACATTCAGAATCAAAGGTATTCCTGCTCCTCAAGCTGCAATTGGAGGAACCACTGGTAGCCAAAAAGGTGCTAAAACTCGTTTACAATCTTCGCAAATTACGGCTGTTCTTCCTGATTTCTTATACGATTTGAAATTCCAAGTAACTCAATTTGTATTGAAAGTTCCTGGACAAGCTTCTATTGTTGTAAATGGAGACAGAGTAAATGCTCAGTGTGTTGCTGCTTTAGCTAGAGCAACTAAAGGAGATCAAATTACAATTTCTGATGTTAAAACTAAGATTATTGGTGATGGCGCAGGAATTCAGACAAAAACTGCAGCTCCTGCAATTTTTGAAATACAATAAAAATTTAAGTAGGTCGTTATAAACCTAACTTAGAGTAATTAGAATAATTATTATGAAATTGAAAAACTTAATACTAGCGGTAGTTGTTGTAGCTGGAAGCTTTGCTTCAAATGCACAATCTAACTTATTAAATGCAAAAACTCCAGCAGAGATTGGCAAAAAAACTGCTGCTCAATTGGAGTCAGAAAATGATAAGCCACTTCCATATGGATATGTGCATGACAGAGATGTATTAATGGGTAAAACTACTTGGGAGTATGTTGATCTTGATGAAAGAATTAATTTTCCTATGTACTATCCTGTAGATACTGCATTTGTTGGTAAAGATCGTAGATCACTATTTCAAGTTTTATTAAACAACATCAAATCTGGTAAAATTACCGAGGTTTATGGGGATGATTATTTTAATTCAAAAAAAACATTAAAAGATATGGAGTCGGTTTTTAAATATACTGACACTGTTCCTGCTGGTATTGATGAATATAATACAGATATTGAAGGTTATAAATCTGGAAAAAAAGTATTAGATAAACAATATATCAATGTTACAGAACTAGCCGCTTCAGATGTAAATGGATACAGAATAAAAGGGTTTTGGTATTTTGACAAGCGTCAAAGTGAATTAAAATATAGATTACTTGCTATTTGTCCTGTAGCTGTTGAAGCGCGTGATAAAGCAAAAGGTAACACAGAAACAATTGATTTATTTTGGGTATATTATCCATCAGTTCGAGATGTACTTCATGATTCCAAAGCTTTTAATAATCGAAATTCTGCAATGCCAATTACTTTTGATCAATTGTTAAATTCTCGCCATTTCAATGGGGTGATTTACAAAGAAGAAAATGTATATGGTGATAGAGAAATTCAAGATTACATGAAAGATAATGCTCAAATGCAATTATTAGAGTCAGAAAGAGTGAAAGATAAAATTCGCGATTTCGAGCAAGATATGTGGACTTATTAATATAATTTCATAGCTTATTAAAAACTCTTACCTTTGGTAAGAGTTTTTTTATACTCTAAATTTTCTAAAATTATTTTAATGCTTGACTATATTATTGTTGGATCTGGATTGGCAGGTATTGCTTTTTCTGAAGTGGCTTTGCAACAGGGCAAATCTATTTTAGTCCTTAATAATGATTCTCAAAATTCAACTAAAATTGCTGGAGGGCTTTATAATCCTGTAATATTAAAGCGCTTTAGTGAAGTTTGGCAAGCAGGTAAGCAGTTGGATTTATTATATGAATTTTATGCATCTTTAGAATCCAAACTAAATGTCAAGTTAGATTATAATTTACCCTTGCTAAGAAAATTTCATTCTGTAGAAGAGCAAAATAATTGGTTCACCGCATCAGACAAACCCAATCTTTCCCGCTTTCTTTCAACTAAATTAATTACAATCAAATACAATTCTATTGTTTCTCCCTATAATTTTGGTGAGGTTTTAGATTCCGGTTATGTAGATACCGCTTTGTTGCAAGAAGCCTATCAAGACTATTTAATTTCGATGAAGTTATTTCGAAATGAAACATTTGACCATTCATTATTAGAAGTGCAAAAGGACTTTATTATCTATAAAGATCTTAAAGCTAAAAACATTGTCTTTTCTGAAGGATTTGGAATGCTTTCTAATCCATTTTTTTCTATGTTGCCACTAGATGGAACAAAAGGCGAATTATTACTTATTAAAGCGCCAAATTTAAATTTGGATGTAATTGTAAAGTCGTCCATATTTATTATCCCCGCTGGGGGAGATTTATATAAAGTTGGAGCAACCTACAATTGGGAAGATAAAACCAATATACCTACTGAAGCTGCCAAACAAGAATTGGTTTCAGAATTGAAAGAATTAATAGATTGCGATTTTGAAATTATAGAGCATTATGCAGGAGTTCGGCCTACCGTTAAAGACCGAAGACCTTTAGTAGGAACGCATCCCTTATATAATAATGTACATGTTTTGAATGGCTTAGGAACACGCGGAGTAATGCTTGCACCAGCAATGGCTAAAAGCTTATTCAATCATATTGAAAACAACATTCCTTTAGATAAGAATATCGATATTCGCAGAATTAAGAATTTTGTTTCCAGTTTTTATCAAAGCTAATAAACATATTAATGTAAATGTTACGAGCTAATCTTGCTGTAACAGGCATTAATGCAATTAATCCAACTCCAATTCCAATAAAGGTTGTTTTTATAGGCAAGCCTAAGATCACATTTAAGGTAACAAAAATCGCTACTCCAATTGCCACGGTAACTCCATAACTCACATACATAGCCCCATAAAAAAAGGAAGGTTCAATCATGTATTTAGTTTCGCAATGGCTACACGTGTCGTGCATTTTATAAATACTGCTCAATTTGTATGGATTTTTTTCACAATACATACTTTCTTCATGACATTTAGGACAAGTTCCTGTTAAAATGCTATATAATTTGGATCCTTTTTTTAACATTTGCAAAAATTTTCTACAAAGGTACTCTTTGCAAGAGTTTTTAATGTAACAATTGTAACAAATATTATGCTAAATATCCATAATTTATCGGTTTCCTTTGGGGGCTCTTTTTTATTTGAAGAAGTAACTTTTCGATTAGGATCGGGAGATCGAGTTGGTCTTGTAGGGAAAAATGGTGCAGGAAAATCTACCATGCTTAAAATATTGGCAGGTGATTTTAAATCCGATTCAGGTCAAATTGCAACCGAAAAAGAAGTTAAAATTGGATTTTTAAGACAGGATATTGATTTTGAACACGGAAGAACCGTTTTAGAAGAAGCCTACGAAGCATTCACCGAAATTAAATTGGTAGAGAAAAAACTCGAAGAAGTAAACCATTTACTGGTAACACGAACCGATTATGAAAGTGAAGAATACGGACAAATAATAGAAGATTTATCCGATTATACGCACCGTTTTGAATTATTAGGAGGTTACAATTATGTTGGAGAAACCGAAAAAATACTTTTAGGATTAGGATTCAAACGGGAAGTTTTTAATGATCAAACAGACACTTTTTCGGGAGGGTGGCGCATGCGTATTGAATTAGCTAAATTGTTGCTTCAGTCAAACGACATATTGCTTCTTGATGAGCCTACCAACCACTTGGACATCGAAAGTATAATTTGGTTGGAGAGTTTCCTTAGAAATTTTCCAGGTGTGGTGGTAATTGTATCGCACGATAAAATGTTTTTGGATAATGTTACCAATAGAACCATTGAAATTTCGCTAGGAAAAGCATACGATTTTAATAAACCGTATTCAGAATATTTAGAATTAAGACACGAAATTAGAGAGAAGCAATTGGCTACTCAAAAAAATCAAGCGAAAAAAATTGAGGAAACCGAAAAGTTAATTGAAAAATTTAGAGCCAAAGCTTCTAAAGCTTCAATGGCACAATCCCTGATCAAAAAATTAGATAAGGTGGAACGTATTGAAGTGGATGAAGACGATAATTCGGTGATGAATATCTCTTTTCCGGTTTCTAAAGTTCCAGGAAAAGTGGTTATTGAAGCCGAAAATGTAACCAAAGCTTACAGTGAAAAAGTAATTCTTAAAGATATTTCTTTACTGGTGGAACGCGGAAGTAAGATTGCATTTGTTGGACAAAACGGCCAAGGTAAATCTACTTTTATTAAAGCCATTGTAAACGAATTCGAATTTGGCGGAACTATAAAAATGGGGCATAACGTTCAAGTTGGTTATTTTGCTCAAAATCAAGCCGAATATTTAGATGGAGAAATTACCCTTTTGGAAACCATGGAAAATGCAGCTACAGATACCAATCGATCTAAAGTTAGAGACATGTTGGGTTCTTTCTTATTTCGTGGAGACGATGTAGAAAAGAAGGTAAAAGTATTATCGGGTGGGGAACGAAATCGTTTGGCTTTGTGTAAATTATTGTTGCAACCCATTAACGTTTTAGTGATGGATGAGCCTACAAATCACTTGGATATTAAGTCTAAAAATGTATTGAAAGCCGCACTTCAAAAATACGAAGGAACACTTTTATTGGTTTCTCACGATAGGGATTTTCTTCAAGGCATGTCGAATATTGTTTATGAATTTAAGGATCAAAAAATAAAAGAATATTTAGGAGATATTAATTTTTTCTTGGAGCAGCGTAATTTGGAAAACATGCGTGAAGTAGAGAAAAAAGATACCATTAAAAAAGAAATACCTAAAGAAACTAATAAGATTTCCTACGAAGACCAAAAGAAAAGTAAGTCACTTCATAATAGATTAAGCAAGATTGAAAGTCAAATCAAGCAATTAGAAATTAACATTCAAAACGACGATAAAGCTTTAGAATCTAATTACGATAAGCATATTGAAGACGCTTCTTTCTTCACAGCTTACAATAAAAAGAAATCAGATTTGGATAAACTTTTAGATGATTGGGAGGAAGTGCAAGGGGAGCTTGACGCTATGAATTCCTAAATTTATTTAAACGGATTTCGTTCTTGCCATTCGGTTTTCGGTTCCAAATAATTGAAAATTGTTTTAGTACATCGATCAATTAATTTGGTTTCATGCTTAATGAAACCAAATACTTCAACCGGTTTTGCACCCACAGAACTTTTTATTTCAAGCGCTGTTCTTGCAAAAACAATTTCATGAAATCCTTTGTTTATCGAATAAGCTATCATATCATACAGCATATTTAAATAAAGCAATTTTTCTTTTTGAATAGATTCATCATAGCCTAAAAAATAGGTGTCCATTGCAGCACCATTTTTTATTAAAGTGTTAAAACCAATTAGTTTGTTATCAATAAAGTAACCATAAAAAAGAAATTTATCCTTTAGGATTTCCTTAAATACTCTGAAGTGATTTTTGGCTAGGAAAAAAGTGTTGAACGGGGCGTTTTGTGCTACATGAAAATACAATTCATATATTTCATCTTCAAGTGCAATAATTTCCTGAAGATTTAATTTTCTCTTTTCGATTCCTTCTGCCTTTTTTCGTGCTCTTTTGTATTGATCTCTATATTTTTTTGACAAGGCATCAATGTAATCTTGTTCTGTTTTCCAATTTTCTAATATTGTGAAAACCATATTTGGTTGGGTAGAAAATTGAAAATATTCTTTATTTAGTTCTTTTTCAAATGCTACTATATCAGTATTTTCATAGTCTTTTAATGAGGTGATATGTACTTTTTTTCCTGAAGATTGTATATTAGCTTTCAACTCATTCATGGCATTTAATAAACCTAAAGCTATGTCTTTCTTATCTATCCCTTCAGAAAAAGCAAAAGCATTTTGTCCAGTTAGCATGTTGTTTCCAATAAGTAATACATGAGAACAAAAGTTTTTAAAAATAAAATTTCGAACACTTGATTTTACGCATTTATCGCGATCTCCAAAAGATTTTAATAGATTAAGATTTAAAAATTGAGAAAGTGCAATTCCAACTAAATTATCTTCAATATAAAAACCAATAAAAAAACAACTCATATTGTTAGGAGCTGATTTTTCTAAAACTGCTAAATATTCTTTTGATAAAAAAATATTATTTACAGCCAATGAGTTCCAGTTTTCTGGAAGTTTGCTAACTTTGGAATAAAAAGTAAATTGTATTTTAGAATTCAAAGGTTCAATATATTTTCCAAATTTAGTTTATTTGGAACAGATATAGTAAAATAGTATTTTAGTTTTTTAACTTAATTTTCTTATTATGAAAAAAAATTCCAATATAGAAATTCAAGAAGCTATGAAAACCCTTAATAACTGGATTTTATATGAAGACAAAATTAAAAAACAATTCCAATTTAAGGATTTCAGTGAAGCTATAGCTTTTATTGTTCGAATTGGAATTTTAGCTGAAAAACAAAATCACCATCCCGAATTACATAATGTTTATAATAAAGTAACAATTGAATTAACCACTCATGATGCAGGTGGTTTATCGGATAAAGATTTTTTGCTTGCAAGATCAATTGATGCCATTTCATAAAAAATCGCTCTACAAAAATAGAACGATTCTAGTATTTTGGTTAATTAATAATTACATCCATTGGCAGATAATTCCGCCCATAAGCATACAAGTGATAGCCCAATAACCACCAGCGATAAGAGTATATTTAAAACTTCTTCTTTCAAATAATGCTCCAACTCCAATTACAGGTAAACAGAAAAATAAACCAGTCATAAATCCGTGTAAAGCACCGTGTTTAAAAGTTCTGAAGTTAGTACCATAATCAGCCATAAAAGCGCTGTAAGATGGAAGTGCTTTTGCTTCATCACCACCAATCATTCCTAGTGCTCCACTTTGATGAATTACCAAAAATTGCATTACAAATGAAATTAAGAAAGCATAAATGTAGGCTGCCAACATGGTTTTAACAATTGTAGCTGTGTTTGGTTTTTCTTCTGAAACTCCAGCTTCTTTCATCCAAATGGTTCCAAATACTTTAGGATTATACCAAATAAAACCAACAAATAATGATGAAAATGCAGATAGCAATAAAACAGAAAGTGTGTGCATGATTTAATAGTTTAAAGTTAGTAATTCAAATATAGAATATTTCAAATAAATTTATTGAATCCGATATCGATTATTTAGTAAACTGAATCGCCTTATCAAGAGCTTCCTTAATTCCGGCACTATTTTTTCCTTTACCAGAAGCAAAAAAGGGCTGGCCTCCACCGTTTCCGTCAATATATTTCCCTAATTCTTTAATTACCACATTGGCATTAAGATTATTTGATACTACTAATTCTTTAGCGATATAACAGTGAATATTTGGCGCATTATTTTCGATAGAAGCAAGAACTACAAATGAAT
This sequence comes from Flavobacterium sp., assembly GCF_040383245.1. Taxonomy (GTDB): domain Bacteria; phylum Bacteroidota; class Bacteroidia; order Flavobacteriales; family Flavobacteriaceae; genus Flavobacterium. The sequence continues at coordinate 90,467 of NZ_JBEIDX010000005.1, forward strand.
TTGGCATCGAACTTCCAATAGCCTGAGCTAAATCTTTAGTTGCTCCCATGCTCAAATCTACTTGTTTTGCCAAATAATTAATGCCGTTAATTGCTGTAAATTCAGAGGTAAGAATATTCTTTAATCCGTCTAATTTTTCTTTCATTAACTGCTCCAGTTGTTTCTTTAATTTTGCATTTTCATCTTGTAAAGAAACCACTGCTTTTATAGTGTCTTGTGGATTTTTCAATGCACTAGAAATGTCTGATAATGCAGTTTCTTGAGCCGTATAATAATTACGAACTGCATTTCCAGTTATCGCTTCAATTCTTCTGATTCCAGCAGCAACAGCGCCTTCAGAAACAATTTTAAAATGCCAAATTTCTGCGGTGTTTTTCACATGAATTCCACCACAAAGTTCCATGCTTTGTCCAAATTTAATCGCACGAACCGTATCGCCATATTTTTCTCCAAATAAAGCCATTGCTCCTTCATCTAAAGCTTGTTGAATAGGAATACTTCTTCTTTCTATTAATGGTAATTGCTCTTCGATTCTAGCATTTACAAAATCCTCTACTTTTTTTATTTCTTCATCGGTCACTTTGCTAAAATGAGAAAAGTCAAAACGCAAACGATCTGAATTTACCAAAGATCCTTTTTGCTCCACATGAGTTCCTAATATTTCGCGCAATGCTTGGTGCATCAAGTGGGTTGCCGAGTGATTTTTAGAAGTAGCAGTTCTTAAATCGGAATTTACTTTAGCTACAAAACGAGCAGAAATATTCTCTGGCAGTTGTTTCGTGAAATGTAGAATTAAATTATTTTCTTTTTTGGTGTCAATAATTTGGATGGTTTCGTTAGAAGATGTCAAAGTTCCTTTGTCACCTACTTGTCCTCCACCTTCTGGATAGAATGGGGTAGTATCTAAAACAATTTGATATAAAACGCCGTCTTTTTTCGAATCAACTTTTCTAATTCGAGTGATTTTAACTTCGCTTTCTGTTTGGTCATAACCCACAAAGGTTTCTACATTTCCTGGAATTAAAATTGACCAATCTTCTGTAGAAACTTCTGATGCGGCACGAGAACGGTTTTTTTGCTCTTGCATTGCTGCATTAAAACCTGCTTCATCTAATTCGAATTCTTTTTCTCTTAATATTAATGCCGTCAAATCAATTGGAAATCCAAAAGTATCATACAATTCAAATGCTTTATCTCCAGAAACTGTTTTTCCGTTGGTTTCTGCAATTACTTTATCTAATAATTGTAGCCCTTGATCTAAAGTTCGTAAGAAAGAAGCCTCTTCTTCACGAATTACATTGGTAACAAATTGTTGTTGCGCTTTAATCTCTGGGAAAAATTCTCCCATTTGATTAGCTAATACTTCAACCAAACTATGTATAAAAGGCTCTTTGGTATTTAAAAAAGTAAATCCATAACGAATAGCACGGCGCAATATTCTGCGAATTACATAACCTGCTCCATTGTTAGATGGTAATTGACCATCTGCAATTGCAAAGGCTACTGCTCTAACGTGATCGGCAACTACACGAATTGCAATATTGGTTTTATTTTGCTTCTGAGATTCTTCACTTTCGTTCAGAATGATCTCATTTGGGGTGTATTTTAATCCGGTTATTTTTTCAATTTTTTCAATAAGCGGTGTGAAAACATCGGTGTCATAATTGGATGTTTTTCCTTGTAAAGCCATACACAAACGCTCAAATCCCATTCCAGTATCAACATGTTGTGCTGGAAGTTTTTCTAAAGTTCCAGCAGCTTTACGGTTGAATTCCATGAATACATTATTCCAAATTTCAACTACTTGTGGGTGGTCGTTATTCACTAAACTTTTTCCAGAAACTGCTGCTTTTTCTTCTGCAGAACGTAAATCAACATGTATTTCAGAACAAGGGCCACACGGACCTTGATCTCCCATTTCCCAAAAATTATCTTTTTTATTTCCTAAGATGATTCGATTTTCATCAATTAGTTCTTTCCAAATATCCCAGGCTTCTTGATCAAAAGGTACATTTTCTTCTGGGTTTCCTTCAAAAACAGAAACATATAAATTCTCTTTAGGAATTTTATAAACCTCGGTCAATAATTCCCATGCCCAATTGATTGCTTCTTTCTTAAAATAATCTCCAAAAGACCAGTTTCCAAGCATTTCAAACATGGTGTGGTGGTAGGTGTCAAAACCTACATCTTCCAAATCATTGTGTTTTCCAGAAACACGAAGGCATTTTTGAGTATCGGCTATTCGCTTGCTTTTTGGAGTTCCGTTTCCTAAAAAGTATTCTTTGAATTGCGCCATCCCCGAGTTGTTGAACATTAGGGTTGGGTCGTCTTTTAAAACGATAGGTGCAGAAGGAACAATTAAATGGCCTTTGCTTTCAAAGAATTGAAGAAATTGCTTGCGAATGTCTTGTGATTTCATTTTTGATTATTAGTGCTATAGATACTTATATTTTATTCAAATAGTTTACTCATTAGCCCTGATTGAAGTGTAAATCCTTTTTTGAAAAAAAAGATTGTAACGAAAAGCAGGAACAAGGATTACAAAGATGCCAAAAGTTTCGCTTCTAAAAAATAAAAAATAGATTTAGAAAGAAACATTTCTTAAATTTGTTCGTATAACTATTGTTAGTTTTAAAACTAGCACAAAAATAGTATAATTTAAGAAATGTCGAAGAAAGTTAAGTATTATTACGATCCAGAAAGTTTAGCTTATCGAATAATAGGGCCTCAAAAGCGAAAAAAGTACGGTTATCCTGCACTTTTTTTATTGGCCTCGGCTTTATTTGGTTTTTTATGCTTCGTGATTTTGATGAATACCCCTTACTTTGAAACGCCAAAAGACAAGGTTCAAGCGCGAGAAATTGAAAATTTGAAACTTAATTATGCGATTTTATATAAAAAAATTGATGCATTAGATCAAGTGGCCTCGGAGATGGCAGATCGAGATAATAATTTATATCGTGTATATTTTAATTTATCGCCTATTTCTACCGAAAAAAGACAAGGCATAATTAATAGAAAACGATACCAAGAACTCGAGGGTTTTGATAATTCGGAATTGGTAATTAATACTTCTGAGAAAGTAGATAGAATAGCAAATGCTTTGGTAGCACAGTCAAAATCATTAGATGGAATTTTGAAATTAGCGAAGGCAAAAGACAAGTTTTTAAGTGCTATTCCGGCAATTCAACCGGTAAAAAATGAAGATTTGAAACACATGGCTTCTGGTTTTGGATATCGAAGTGATCCTTTTACCAAAGCGCGAAAAATGCATGAAGGGATGGATTTCACTGCACGAACCGGAACTCCAATTTTTGCAACTGGAGATGGGGTGGTTAAAAATGCAGACAATTCAAAATCGGGATATGGAAATCATATTGAAATCAATCACGGTTATGGTTATTTAACTTTGTATGGGCATTTAAGCAAATATAAAGTTCGCGCTGGTCAACGTGTGAAACGAGGGGATATCATTGGATTCGTTGGCAGTACTGGCAGAAGTCAAGCGCCACATTGTCATTATGAGGTGCATAAAGATGGGAAGGCCGTAAACCCAATTAATTTTTATTACGGAAATATTTCAGCTGCAGAATATGTGGCTATTTCAAAAATTGCTAATTTAGAGAACCAGTCGTTAGACTAGGTTTGATTTAATATAAACAGGAAACTATGCAGATAAATTTATCAAAAGACAAGTTGTATTTTAGTATTGGTGAAGTTGCTGAAGCCTTTGGGGTAAACGCATCTCTTATTCGTTTTTGGGATAAAGAATTTGATATTTTGAAACCTAAGAAAAACGCAAAAGGAAACCGCATGTTCACTCAAGAAGATGTGAAAAATTTGCAATTGATTTATCATTTGGTTAAGGAAAGAGGCTTTACGCTTGATGGTGCTAAAACCCATTTAAAAGAAGGACAGAAAAAAACCTTAGATAAATTTGATATAATTGCCAAATTGGAAGGAATTAAAGCAGAACTATCAAATATAAAAAACAGTCTTTAAATGCAAAAAATTCAGATATTATATATTTTTTTCACACTATCAATTGTGGTTGTAACTCTTGGGGCACTCTTTAAAATCATGCATTATCCCTATTCACAAATAGTAATGATAATTGGACTTTTATCTATGCTGGTTTTTTGGTTTTTAACCCTATCTGAAATTATATCCTCAACTCGAATAACTGGTTCTGAAAAATTTATGTGGATCATCGGATTAATTTTTTGTGGCAGTATTGCAGGTTTGGTATACCTTTTGTCAGGTAGAAGTAGAATAATAATAAATAACAATCAATAAATAACAATCAATAAATAACTTTTAAATTAAAAAAAAATGGATTTTAAAAAATTCTTACCTTGGATTATTGGAATTGGAGTTGTATTAGTAATTGCTTTTTGGATAATGGGAGTAAAAAATAGCGGATTGCGTTACAGCCAAGCTACTGAAAAAGCATGGGGTGATGTACAAACTTCCTATCAAAGAAGAAATGACCTTATTGGAAATTTAGTAAACACCGTTAAAGGTGCTGCCGATTTTGAAAAAAGCACGTTAACAGCAGTTATTGAAGCACGTGCAAAAGCAACTGCAATTACTATTGATCCTAGAAATATTTCTCCTGAGCAATTGGCACAATTTAATTCGGCTCAAAGTGGAGTTAGTAGCTCTTTGTCTAAACTTTTAGTATCGGTTGAACAATATCCTGAGTTAAAAGCGAACCAAAATTTCTTGAAATTACAAGATGAATTGGCAAGTACCGAAAATCAAATTCTTACTGCAAGAACTCGTTTTAATGAGAGTATCCAAGCTTATAATGGTTATATTTTAGCAATGCCACAAAGTTGGTTTTTAGGAAACTATAAAGAAAAAGCATACTTCAAAGCAGTTGAAGGTGCTGATAAACCAGTAGAAGTTAAGTTTTAATAATGTCTACAAAAGATATCTTTTTAACTAAAGAAGAAGAGGCAGAAGTGGTGGATGCTATTCGTATAGCCGAGCAAAATACTTCTGGTGAAATTCGAGTACATATAGAAAAAGAAACTTCCATTGCTCCCATGGAGCGAGCAGTGGAAGTTTTCCATTTATTGCAAATGGAAAACACACAAGAACGAAATGGTGTATTAATTTATGTGGCTACCCAAAGCAAGCAATTTGCTATTTGCGGGGATCAAGGCATTCATGAAAAGGTAACCAATTCGTTTTGGGACTCTACTAAAGAAGTGATGTTAAACCATTTTAAAATGGGAAATAACAAGCAAGCATTAGTAGATGGAATTCTTAAAGCGGGGGATCAATTAAAAAAATATTTTCCATTTCAAGAGGACGATACTGATGAATTATCAAACGAACTTTCAAAAGGAGAATTATGAAAAATAGATTAAATTTCTCAAAAACCTTTTGGATAGTCCTAGTTTGTATGTTTACACAAATAGGATTAGCACAATTTACTATTCCTGAAAAGCCTAGTTTTCAAACTTCGGTTTATGATTATGCCAAAGTATTAAGCGATTCGGAGAAACAGCAATTAGAAGAAAAATTAGTTCGCTATTCCGATTCAACGAGTACTCAAATAGTTGTTGTGACTATTGATAATTTGAAAGGCGAAGACATCGGAATATTAGCTCCTAAATGGGGTCATGAATGGGGAGTAGGTCAAGCTAAAGAAGATAATGGTGTTTTTATTTTATTATCTAAAGAAGATCGAAAAATTTGGATTGCACCTGGATATGGTGTAGAAGACAAATTAATAGCGGGTACTACTGGAGAAATAGTTAGAAATGTTATCGTTCCCGAATTTAAAGCAGGAAGTTATTACAATGGATTAGATAAAGGGGCAGATGCTATTTTTGATGTTCTAAAAGGAAAGTACAAAGGTTCCAGAAAAAGTGGTTTGAAAAATGGAGTATCTCCTTTTGTAATTCTGTTAGTGCTTTTTGTGATTGTATTAATTATTGTCTCTAGCGTTAAAGGAAATGGCAAAGGCAATGGGCGAGGTGGCGGAATGATGCGTCCTCCAAGTTTATTGGATATTATCGTTTTAAGCAGTTTAGGAAGAAGCAGCGGTGGCGGCTTTGGAGGTGGTTTCGGCGGTTCTTCTGGCGGTGGAGGTTTCGGTGGCGGCTTTGGCGGCGGCGGATTCTCTGGCGGTGGTGCAGGAGGAAGCTGGTAAGAATAAATAAAAAAACTCGTTTAAAGTTAAACGAGTTTTTTTATTACCAATTGAATCTGTTTTTTGACTTTTTCTCTTTACCACCAAATTTTTCTAGTTTATAAGTTAAAGAAAACATTACATACCTTTTTAACACCATATTTTCTTCATCTCTAATGGTCGTTGGAGTGATGGTTCGAGTAGCACTTTGATTTTGATTTAACAAATCGTACACTTTTATCTTAGCCATTAATTTCTTTTCTAAGAATCCATAGGATAAACTCGTATTCCATAAAAAGAAATCTTTTTTAAATCCATCTGCAATATTTGAATTGTAGGTGTAGCCAAAATCGTTTCCGAATATCCAATTTTTAGGATAGTAATTGGTTACTTGCAAATTAAATTTGTGCGTGAAATTGGAAGCCGAACTAATAATGTAATTGTTATATTTAGTGTTGTTGTAAGAATAATTGTAAGACGGATTTATGGTTAATAATTCTCCATAATCATAAGTTAAATTAATTCTTGGAGAAAAAGTATGGGTTTTTGCTTCATACATTATGCCATCTGTAAAACCTTTTGAAAGTCCGAAATTATTATTCATTCTTAATTCTATACGGTATTTATTGCCGTCTTTTTTTATTGTTTTATTCCAATACACAGTAATCCAAGAGTTGTATGCTCCAGAAATATTGGTGTAAGTTGTAGTTCTTTTTCTGTTGGCGTCATAAGTAACCGAAGAAACTATTTGGCTTTCGCTAATGTTTGCTCCAACATAAGATCCATAACCTGATTTAGTTGTGTAATCATAATTTCTATAATTGAAATTCAAATTGTGAGATTTATTCAAATCTAAATCTGGGTTTCCAATAAAGGTGTTTAATGGGTTTGCTAAATCTTCTATTGGAAGGATTTGCCTTGCAGATGGAAGGCTGTAGTTATAGTTATAATTTACCCATAAGTTTTTAGTTTTAGTAAATTTATAATTTCCATATACATTAACATAGGGTAATACAAATTGTTTATTGAGTGTTGAATTTACATTTAAATATTCAGCTTGATTATCAAAATTAATTAGGTTAGTACCTAAATTAAAAGAGAAATTTATTTTACTTTTTTTAATTACTAACCCGGCATTTGGAGTTAATGTGCTTTCGATAGAATTATATTCGTTTGATAACAAGCTATTTATAATCGAGTATGACTGATTAGCAGCATCGAAATTAAAAGAAGATCTGCTGTCACTATTTTTTTCTAATTTATGATCTAAACCAAATTTTATTTGAAGCGAATCGGTAATTGGATGCGTGTATTCTAACTCAGTAAAGTAATTTGCATTATTATTTTTTGATTTATTAAACTGATTTCTATTGTCTTGCGGGACTGTACCCTGGTAGAAAATTGTGTTTGATTGAATAAAATCGTTATCAGTTGTAGTGCCATTTTCATTTTCAAAAACCAAACTCAGGTATTTATCTTTTTTTCTGAATGATTTTGTAAATGATAAGGTATTTTTAAAAGTATTGGTGTCGTTTTCGTTATTTGTATCTGAAGTACTCGAGTTTAACATTGCATTTGTAGCATCAAAAGAATTTTGAGTTGCTAAATTCCTATTTTTAGTATTCGATTTAGTAAAATTGGGCTCAATTACAATAGATGTTAGAGAATCTAATTTATATTCAAATACAGAGCTTATATTGTGCGTGTAGCGATCTTGATTGGAGCTTGAAGTTGAATTTGTACTAAAATTACCAGATGGCAAGAAATTAATTTGATTTGTTTTATTCTCGTTTATTGAATTGGCGCCCGAATAAAAATAACTCAATGATGATTCACTGTTTTTAGTCCATTCATCCGAATAATTAATACCAACTAAGTTCGATTGTGTAATTCCGTTTCCACCACCATAGCGTCTTCCATTAATTCCAAAGGAACCATTATCGTTAATCCATACACTACTGTTTCTCCCGCCACCCATGTTGTCAAAAACTTCATCCATTGAAAACCCAATAGAATTTATATTGTTGGAAGATGCTAATACACTAATTTTTCTTTTGTTTTTAAAATAGTTAATCAAGAAACTACTTTCATACCTTCCATCGGATCCTTTTCCTCCCATTATTTTTCCGAAGAAACCTTTGTTTTTATCTTCATCAATTGAAAGATTAATACTAGCGGAGTTGGAGCTTGAAGCTGCACGAGTTTTTTCTTCTTTTTTAGTTTTGGTATCGGTAATTTGTACTTTATTTACAATATCAGATGGTAGATTTTGCAAAGCTACTTTTCCATCTTTATCAAAAAATGGTTTACCGTTAACCAATATTTGATTAACTTCTTTTCCGTTAACGGTAATTTTACCTTCGGTGTCAATTTCTACTCCGGGTAATTGCTTTAATAGGGTTTCTACATTGGCATCTGGCCTTACTTTAAAAGAAGATACATTGAATTCAAGTGTATCTTTCTTAATTCGAATTGGTGGCGCCATTCCTTTTATAACTACATCGTTAAGTGATTTTGCAGCTTCTTTTAAGGTGATTATTCCAATATCTTTATCTTGATCAATAGAATTTAAAGCCAACTTGAAATCTTCAAATGAAACAAAAGAAACTTTAAGAAATACAGGGGTGTTTATTTTTTTTATTTTGAATTCAAATTTTCCATTTTTGTCAGAGATTGTATAATCAATCACGGTAGAGTCTTTGGCATTTGAAAGATATACTGTTGCCGACTGAATTGCTGATTTATTGGATTCTTCAATTACTTTTCCGTTTAGGGTAACTACTTTTTGAGAAAATGCATTAGAATAAATAAAAAGTACAATTATACAGGCATAAATTTTTGACATAAAAATGTATTGAATTAGGAGAACGACTTCTTTTACTATTTATTGCTAATTTCTTAACTGATAAATACCAAACGAAAAAAAACTCGTTTAAAGCTAAACGAGTTTTTTTATAAGTATGTTTTTAATTATTTTAATTTTTTCAAAGATTCAGTAGCGTATTCATTAGTTGCATCTAAAGCTAATGTTTTAGCGAAATACTCTTTCGCTTTAACTTTATCAGTATTAGCATAAAAGGCAGCAATACTGTTGTAAGCTTCCGTTATTTTTGCTTTGTTCTTAGTGATTTCTGCTTCGCCTTTTGCAATAATTAATTCAACATATTTTTCATAAGTTGCTGCCATAACATCGTCTTTCTCCATTGTGCTATTAATTCTAGCTTTATATAAGTAAGCCTCTTGATAGTTAGGAGTTGCGGTAATAACGGCATCCATAGCTTTATCAGCATTTTGAAGCGCAACCATATTTACATCTTTTAATTCTTTACCTCTGTTTTCAGTTAATACTGAAAGTCCAAAATACACATTGTCTTCAAGGAAATTTCTAGAATCAGGATTTGTAATTGCTAATTCAAATAAGGCACTTGCAACTGGATATAATTTTTGAGTAAAGTATTTTTTAGCCACTTCATTCATTCCATTTGCAATGGCTAAATCAATTTCTAATGATTTTTTTATATCTAAAGCTCCTAATGCTAATGCTGCGCCATCAACTGTTTTACCATCGGCTGCAATCGATTTGGCTATTTTTGCTAATCCTAAATTATAATAATCTGCAGCAATAACTTTGTTTGTTCCTTTTGTAATGTACTCTGTCAAGGCACTAATAGCCGAGTCATAATTTCCGTTTTGATATGCAGAATATCCTAAATATCTTAAGATACGCGGATTAACCTTATCTAATTTTTTCATTTCATTAGCTTCTGCCTCTAAAGCTTTAAAATCTTTAGCTAAGATTAAGAAATCGGCATGACGCATACGCGACGGCAAAGAATAATCGGTTAAGCTCATGTATTTTTCATAGTTACTTAAAGCTTTATCAATGTTCTCTTTGTAAGTAGATGGTTTATTGTTAGCCCATAAATAATAGGTTTCTGCCAATTCTCTAAAAACTGGACCATAACTTGGGTTCAATGCCAATACTTCGTCATAGGCTTTTACAGCTTCTGTATAAGCTTTTGCACCTTTTAACAAGACACCTAATTGCATTTTAGCTCTAATCATGGTGTTGTCAATTGCATAAGCATCTCTGTAAGATACATATGCATCGTTTTGACTTTTATCCCCATAATAAGCATCTCCTAAAAACAATTTTACACTGGCATCATTAGGATTTGCAGTTTGAGCTTTTAAAAGTAAATTAATTGCTGCTTTATAATCGGGTTTTGAATTACTCATATAGGCTTGCGCGATATATAAATATTCTTCAATATCTCTCTTTTTTAATTCTTTCACTACTTGATCAAATTTTGCTTGAGCAGCAGCGGTATTTCCATTTTCTAAATCAATTTGACCTAAACCAATAGTGCTTAAACGAGCGCCATCTGAAGTGGAAAGTCCTCTTTGAAAATAAATTTTAGCTGAATCTTCAATGTTTTGTTTTAGGTAGATGTTACCAAGTAAAAAAGCAGCTTTACCATTATCTGGTTTTGCTAGTAGGTTGTTTTTAAGCACTGCTTTTGCTTTTTCATATTGCTCTGCATCAATTGCTTTTTTTGCTTGATCAACATCTTGGGCAACACCCGAAGCAATTGATGTTAAAAAAACTAGGCTTAAAATTTTGAATTTTTTCATCTTATTTAATTTTCTATTTACTTTCAATTTTATTTCTAATACTTATATTTCGGCTTGGCTCGCGCATTGGTGCAAGCCCTGATTTTAATATTATTCTTTGTCCGGTTTCACCCGCAATGAATGAAGCAAAACCAATTCCTAATCCATCATAACCTTGACAATTGATGATGTACAAAACGCGTGCCAAAGGATATTTTCTATTTCCTAGGTTTTCCTGACTAGGATACACATATTCATTTGATCCTTTGTCTTTAACACTTAATACAGTAATGTTTTCTAATGCTTTTTTAATTTTCTCTGTAGGTTGAAAAATCCAATTCATTCCTACAACTCCAATCATACCTTCATTTTGAGATACATAATCAATTACTTCATTATTGGTTTTAAAAGAAAAAACGCCCTTTTCGGGTATGTTTTTTAATCCTGCTAATTCTAATAAATATCTAGTTGAACTAGAATTGGCATTATCAAAAACTAAACCTTTTATTTGGGTTGGTTTTCCATTTAAAAAATCTGTAATTTCTGAAATATCTTGAATTGTATCTTTTGATTTGTTGTTTTTAATTAAGGCAATTCCATCAATTGCAAAAGGTGTTTCTAAAGGTTTAATCTTTTTGTTTTTAAAATATTTATTTTCTTTAGTATTTAACTTTCTTGTCAAAATTATGGTTTGCGCTTTATTCGATACAAACGAAAGCACACTTTCTTTTTCTGATTGCGGAATTAATTTAATTTTTGCATCGTATTGACTTTCAAAAACAGTCATTTGATCTTCTGCAATTGGAAATATAGATTCATCAACAAGAATAGATGTGGAACCTGTTAAAATAGTTTCTTCGCTTTTATCTTTTTTACAAGATAATAGCGCAACAAAAACAAATGCTGTTGCAAAAACTGTAAAAACTATTTTATTTGAAATTTTAATCATCAGAATCGGTTTTCAATAATCTCCAAAATCTAAACATTCCATATACAATTAACAAGCTACCTAAAGCTATTCGGTATTTAGTTTCCATTCTAATTGGAAATGTAGTCCAAAAGATTAGTATAGTTCCAAGTGTTAAATAAATCATAAGAAACAAAACGCCTATAAATAGAAGAAATCGCTCTTTAAGCGATTTCTTCTTATAGTTTGTAAGTATATGCTTAATCATTTATTCGTCTGGGTTTTCAATAGAGAAAGTTTGAATAAAAGCACAACGAACTTTTCTTCCGTTTTGTTCTGCTGGAGTCCATTTTGGACTTTTTCGCATTACTCTTTCTGCTTCTCTTCCTGATCCGTAACCAATATCTTTTAATACTTTAATATCTGTTAAAGAACCATCTTTTTCTACAACAAACGATACTGTTACTTTACCTTTTAAACCAGGTTCATCTGGTGGCGTAAAGTTATTGCTTAAGAACTTATACCATTTAGACATACCACCAACAAATCCTGGTTGTACCTCAATACCTGCAGAGTTATAAATAGTATTATCATCTACAACATCTTGAGGAGGTCCATTTCCTGGGGGGTCAATTGTTAAAGGAGCATCTTTATCTCCTTCGATATTTTCTTTACCAAGATTTTTATCTTTGATGTCTTCTACTTTTGGGGGTTCTTCAGTAACATCCTCTTTTTTGGCAACAACAGGCTTAACAAACTTCACCACATCTTCTTTTGGTTTTGGTGGTGGAGGTGGTTTTAAATCTTCTTTAGGTTTTTCTTCTTTAGGAGGAAGTTTCACTGTTGTAATTCGGTCATGCAGTCCCTCATCATTTGAAGCAGTAACACTACTGATAAACTCAAGAATAATAGGTGAAGCTACTGCTAACGCAAAAACAATCGCTCCTATAGCTAATGCTCTAAGATTAGTTTTACTGTTTTCCTTACGCAATAGATAAGCACCATAGCTTTTGTTACGCCCTTCAAAAACGATGTCCATCCACTGTTTCCCTAATAGGTCTATTTTCATCTTTTTGTAATTTTATTTAATACCAAAAGGCATATTATTTGTTTAATTCCTCAGCTAATTTATTTTCCTCTGGGGTAAAATCATTAACTATTGCATAGGTAGGCACTTTACAAATTGCCATTTCATCTAAAATATCAACTAAGTTCTTGTAGGTTGATTTTTTTGTAGGTTTGATAATTACAATCATTCCTTTTTCTTTATTACCCATAACTACAGGGATAGATGCCACGCGATCTAGTAAGATCTTGCGAATACCATTTTTACCGTAGTCTGTAGTTTTTGGAGTTCCATTAGGTTCTGGGGTTGCTAGCAATCCGTGAAACCATTTTATTTGATCTCCATCACCTAATATAATTGTAACAGTTCGTCTTTGATCTGTTTTTACAGGTGGTATTTTAGTTTCTTTATCGTCTTTGGCAGGCAAGCCTAAAGGCATAGATTGCGGTTTTGATAAAGATGTTGTAAGCATAAAGAAGGTAATTAGCAAGAAAGCCAAATCTACCATTGCAGTTAAATCTACTTTAGAGTTTTGCTTTTTACTTCTTACTTTGCCGCCTTTGCCACCACCACCATCGCCAGTATTTAATTCAGCCATTTTATAGTTTTTGTATAAAAATTTATAATTATTTCAAAAAATAATATTAATCTAATTTTGGTTTAGCTCTTAAACCCGTAACTAAACTAAAATTGTTTATTTTTTGATCTTGTAACATATCCATGATTTTTTTGATTTGTGGATATTGTTGTTTAGCATCGCCTTTAATTGCGAAGTCCAATTCTTTGTCTTTACCTAAATCAATATTAGCTTTACGAGCATACATGATCCAATCTTTCAATTCATTGTTTAATGAATCAGCAGGGATGCCAGGTTGTACTCCATTTTTATTTCTATCTGTACTAGACATAGAAATTAATTGTTTCAAACCAGATACTGGAACACCAAATTCTTCAATTAATGAAAACTGAGCAATTTCTTTCTCAGTGAATTTAACTCCACGGCTTGCACCCATTAACTCAAGAGCTGCGCCACGAATGTCTCTGTCTTTCATTCCAAAGAAAACACTAACTCCAGAATTATTTTTTCCTACTGTTAAGGTAACTAATCCAGTTTCTGGAAGTTTAGTTTGAACCGTAGAAGCTGGAGTTTGAACTGGCAATGGCTCTGGTTGTTTTGCTGTAGCGGTCAAAATGAAGAACGTAAGCAAAAGGAAAGCCACATCACACATTGCGGTCATGTCAATAGATGCTGCTTTTTTGGACATTTTTATTTTAGCCATTTTTTATTTTGTTGTTAATTTTTTGAAATTAAATATTTCAAAAAAATTAATTATTATTTATTACTCCCTTTCATTCTTCTGTAAGAATTAACAATTGCATTACCTGCTTCGTCAATAGAGTAGGTTAATGTGTCAATTTTAGAAGTAAAAAGATTGTATGTTACAATTGCTAAAGCAGAAGTAGAGATACCTGTTGCAGTGTTAATTAGCGCTTCAGAGATACCATTTGCAAGCATAGCTTGGTCTGGAGTTCCAGAAGAAGCTAACGCACCAAACGCTTTAATCATCCCTGTTACTGTTCCTAATAATCCTGCAAGAGTTCCTAAAGAAACTAATGTAGAAAGAATTGTCATGTGTTTTTCTAACATTGGCATTTCTAATGAAGTAGCTTCTTCGATTTCTTTGTGAATCATTTCAGCAGCTTCTTCGCTGTTAAATCCTTCTTTTTTAACTTCTTGATATTTAACTAGAGCTGATTTTATAGCATTTGCAACAGATCCTTGTTGTTTGTCACAAGCAGCAATAGCGCTATCAATATTTCCTTTAGCGATATCACCTTGAATTGAAGACATGAATTTATCTAAATTTCCAGTTCCTGAAGCTTTAGAAATTACAAAATATCTTTCAAAAGAAAATACAATTACCATTAATAAACATCCTAATAAAACAGGAACGATTGCTCCTCCTTTGTATACCATTGCTAAATAGTTTCCTGCTTTTGGGTGACCAGCTTCAGCACCAGCCTCAATCATTGCTTTTTCATTTTCGAAATTTCCTGGAGCTCCCATAATGAATTTCCATACAATAATACCTACAAGAATACAAGATGCGATGATAATTCCTGTCATCATACCTCCGCCATTAGTTCCGTTTTCTTTTTTTGCGTTTGCCATTTTTTTTTAATTTTAATAGTTTTTAATAATTAATAAGTTTTTAGTTGTAATAAACTTGAATTAGAAGCAAATTTAAATTTTTAGTTGTAATAAAAAAATTTTTTTTACAATAATAACTCCACATCAAAAGTTAAATTAAAATATGGTAACATTAACTTAACATTGAACATAAAAAATACTAATTTTCATTAATTTTATAACGAAAAAAACACATATTATTGTATTCGATTTTCTAACATAAAGTTAATAAACGTATATTCCAAGATGATAAAAAAATACCTTATCCAAAATAATCCTTTTGTAGTTCCAACTACTGACGGTAAATTAATAGAAGAACACCACGGAATTCCTACAACTGGTAATAGTGACTTGTCTATAGCACATATGATTGCTCCACCAAATTGGAGTGAGCCGTTTCAAACTCCAGAATTTGAGGAATACACCTATATTATATCCGGAAAAAAGCAATTTATTATTGAAGGCGAAACAATTGTTTTGGAGAAAGGGCAATCAATAAAAATAGATAAAAATACACGGGTTCAATATTCAAATCCTTTTGAAGAACCTTGCGAATACATTTCCGTGTGCCGGCCGGCATTTGATTTTAATAAAGTACATCGAGAGGAAAACTAAACCGTAGTTTTCAGTTTTTCTAATACGAAGTTTTCTATTTCTGCGCTATTCCATTTGGTTTCAATATTCGGAATTTGCATTACCTCTTCCATGATTTTATTTTGCAAATCGCCAATGGCTAATGCTTCTGAATAGGGCTGCAAACTGAAAGTAACCCTGCTATATAGAGGCATCCATTTAGTTGGATGTTTATCTGAAAACCATTTTTCGATTTTCTTTTGAAGTAGAAATTTTTTATCTGCTGTCTTCGAACTCATTTCTACAAAATTCCTTCTAGAAAGTTCGGCAATAGCATCGGCATTTGGTTTGCGTGATTTTTCATATTCAGAAAAAATCATTTTCCAATCGTCGCCATAGTTGTTAATCATTTCGTTTAATACAGAAATATCTTCAAATCCTGCATTCATTCCGTGCCCATAAAAAGGAACAATGGCATGAGCCGAATCACCTATAAGCGCTACTTTATCTTCAAAAGTCCACGGATAACATTTCATAATAGCCAAATAACTGGTTGGATTTTTGAAAAAATCTTTAACCAAATCTGGAATTACTTCTTTAGTATCTGGGAAATACTTTGCAAAGAAATTTACTAAAGTGGCTTCGTCTTTTAGTTCTGCAAAAGAGTTTTCTCCTTCAAAAGGCATGAATAGGGTGCAGGTAAAGGTACCGTCTAAATTGGATAATGCCATTAACATGAAATTCCCTCGAGGCCAAATATGCAATGAGTTTTTATCTATTTTATGAGTGCCATCTGCATTCGCAGGAATGTGCAATTCTTTGTAGCCAATTTTCATGAATTCTTGCGAATAATCAAACATACTTTGACGTTGCATTCGGTGTCGAATTCTAGAAAAAGCACCATCGGCTCCAAAAATCTTATCGTATTTTAAGTCTTCCCATTCACCTCTTTCCGTTTCGCCAACATGAAGTGTTGCAGTTGCTAGTGTGACATCCCAAATTTTATGATCAAAGTAGAATTCTACTCCAGCTTCTTCAGCTAAATCAATCATTCTGCGATTTAATATGCCTCGCGACAATGAAAAAATAGCTTCCCCTTCTTTACCATAATATTGGTATTGCAAATCTTCTTCAAGAGTGTGGATAGCACGTTTATCGACAGGTATTCCAATTTTTCGAATCTCTTCTTCTAGACCAATATCTTGCATAGCTTTCCAGCCTCTGTTAGACATCACCAAGTTAATGGATCGTCCTGAAAAAGCAACGGTTCTTATATCAGCACTTCGATCGTAAACATGAACTGTATGCCCCTGTTTTTTGAGGTAGATTGCTAATAATGTTCCAACCAAGCCAGAACCTATGATTGCAATTTTTTGTGGAGTTTGCATTTTAATTTATAAGCGGTTTGGCAAATTTATGGAATTATTTTTTTGGAAAAAAAACAAGTTTGGTGGAAGTTTTAATTATTTCCTTTTTGTTTAGTTTCATTTTTCGAAATTGTCCCTTATTGTACATTTCAGCTTGATCACTATAATGCTTACTCATTGGGTTGCCCGATTGCCCTGTTGGCAATACACTCAAACTGTTTTCAATATCAGAGAAATCAATTATTCTTCTTGTTGAAGGTCCAGCTTTTACATCATAAAGCCCTTCGTCATTATAAAAAAACATTAAGTTATTGATTACTTCATTCGATCCACTTGCTTCAAAAGGACCAACATTAAATAAACCTCTTAGCGCAGCTACTTTTCCCATTGGATGTTGGTGTTCTAAAGTATGAACTTTGTTCCAGGTCCATTGTGATGGAATGTTTCCTAATTGTTTTTCAAGTGCCACAATTGCCTCCTTAAATGATTGCGTTAAGATTTCTTTTTTAGATTCTTTTTTGTTTTTTGTGGCCAAATTATCCCACCAAACCGATGTTTCATTTTTGCTTTGCGATTCAATTATTTGTTTCATGATATGGGTGCCCAGAAAAGATTTGAAATTTTCTTCTCCCAGTTCATCTTTAAAAGTGTTTGATAAATAGCAAGAAATCCATTTGTTGTATAGGGTAGGAGCGGTCTCTTGAATATTATTTGATCCCTGCCATTTTTTTAATGTTTCTAATGCTTGCTTTTCATTAGCATTCCAATTATTTCCTTCAATGTAAGTGATCCAGTTTTCAACTAATGAAGATGCGGTTGCCGAAGTATTATCGAAGATCATTTTTTGCACATCTGATTTAGTCCAATTATTTTTCGGCTCTAATAAATTATTAATTCGAGTGGCACGATCTTTTGGCAAATAATATCCCGGATACAAATAACCATCTACGGCTTCAGGTTGGTTGTTGGCAGAATACACATAATTCCAACTTGGATTGATAGCTTTTGGATTTTTTGAAAAGTCTAAAAATTCTCTTTTATCATCTATTCCATTGGCACCATTCATAATGAAATTTCCATTCACCGATGGATCCAATTTGTACAATTTTCCAGATGTGATCCAAGCAATATTATTTTTAGCATCACCATACATAATATTTAATCCCGGTGCAGCAATTAAAGAAATTCCTTGGTGAAATTCTTTTATATTTTTAGAATGGGATAACGAATGGACTGCTTCCAGAATTTGATTTTTTTGTTGGGTGTAAATCCAAGACATGGCCACCGGTTTTTTGGTCTTTAAGGTATTTAGTAAACCATTCATTATTGGACCATGAATAGATTCTTTGATGTTAACCGTTACAGAAGTACTGTCTTTAACTTTAATTGTTTTTTGACGAAGGGTATAATTTACATAACCTTTTGGAGTTTTGTATTGATTACTGTTCTTCGGATTTTCTTCCTCTTGAAATAAATCCAAATCATCATTTTCAAACATGGTTAATCCGTAGGCATAATCTTTATTATGTCCAAGTAAAGGGAACGGAGCTCCAGCCAAATAGTAGCCGTACATTTCATAACCCGGTGTTGCAATATGTGCTTCATACCAAGTACACGGTTGCGAAAACATAATGTGTGTATCGTTAGCTAGAATTACTTTGTTGTTTTTGGTTTTTTGAGCACCAATTACCCAACTGTTACTGCCAATAAATGCAGGAACCGGTGAAGTTTCTAATAGACTTGAAATCGATTTTGAAATTTCGGCATAATCGTTTACTTCTCCTTTATAGTTTTTTAATTGCATGGTTCCCAAAGAGCCATCAACTCCAAAATCTTTCAGGTATTCCATTCCAAATTGATCTCGAATATCGGTGAGCAACGGATCTGTTTTTTGTGCCATAGCAAAACTAAAAGACATATAACCAAAGATATTGTAAACATCTTTAAGGGTAAATTTCTCTTTTTGAATACCTAATAAATTAAATTCGATTGGGGTATTTCCTTCAGCGATGTATTGATTAATTCCATCAACATAGGCCATAGACAATTTATAAGTTTCCGAATTTTTATCAATTTCAGCTACTGCTTTTTCTGAATTTTCATCAATGCCAATTCCGGCAAAAAACTGGTCGTTTTTTAAAGCTTTGGTTCCAAATAATTCCGATAATCTTCCTGGTGCAATTCTTCTTAGAAGTTCCATTTGCCACAATCTGTCTTGCGCATGCACATATCCTAAAGCGATCATGGCATCTTGTTGGTTGCTCGCATAAATATGCGGCACACCATAATCATCAAAGTAAACGGTGGTTTCTTTCGAAATATTTTTTAAAGTAATCTCTCCATCGTAGTTTGGCTTGGTATAGATTAAATAACCGTAGCTCGAAACTGCAATTAGCACAAGAAATAAGGCAAAATAAAGAAGGACTTTTTTGAATGTTTTCATCTGAAAATTATTGAATACCAAATGTAGAAAATAAAGCATTGCAAAAATGATTTACTTCCTAATTGAAATTAATTAAAAAAAAGCAGGTTTATTTTTTTGGGAAAATGATTTTGTTTCCGGTATTCATACCGTTGTTTTTTGCTAAAACACCACACATGTGGAACAGCATTCTGGCGCCAACATTTCCATCCCAGTCGTCGTTTTCTCCCGGAGCCACTTCAACCAAATCAAATCCGATAATTTCTTTATTGCTTTGTGCTAAAAGGTTGAAAAGATAAGTGGCTTGCTCAAATGAAAATCCACCTGGAACTGGAGTTCCTGTGTTTGGGCAATACCAAGGGTACATCCCGTCAATGTCAAAGCTGATACACACTTTTTGTGGCAACGAAGCTATAATTGCCTCACATTGTTGCTGCCAAGTATGTCCTTCAAAGGTTTCTTTTTTCAAATCAGAATCGCTATGAACTAAAACTCGACCGTTAGATTGTTGTACTACATCCACTTCTTGCTCGCAAAAATCTCTAATTCCGACTTGTATAATTTTTGAAATTTGAGGAATTTGCAAGGCATTATACATTATGGATGCATGCGAATAGGTAAACCCTTCGTAGGCAATTCTCAAATCCATGTGGGCATCTAAATGCAGAATACCAAAATTATCGTGTTTACTTGCTAAAGCTTCATAATATCCAAGTGGAGTAGAGTGATCACCACCAAGTAAAACTACTTTTTTGCCTTTGGCCATCCAATACAATACTTTTTCTTTTACTTCGGTATGCAAGTCACGGCAAGCTATGTTTATTTTTTCTAAATCTGATTGTAAATGAGGGATGTCAGCAATTACTTCACCATTTTCTAATGCTTCAATAATAGGCTGTGCAAGTGCTTTGTATTTATCTGAATTGGATTTCCATGAATCAGGAATTTCTGAATAGTACATTCCGAGTTTCCATAATTCTGGAAAATCTTGATGATTTAAATCTACCTGAAATGAAGCGTCTAAAACCGCTTCGGGACCTTCTGATGCTCCTGCGCCATAACTTACAGTTACTTCCCAAGGCACCGGAATGATTATGATTTCCGATTGTTCGGTTGTAAAGGGTAATCCAAATATCGTAGCATCCGATAAACCGGGTTGCGAAGGGTCAAAGCTATTGATAAGTTGTTCTTTTGTCATTTTTTAGATGGCAATAAATTAGTTGTTTTCTAAAATTCCTCTTTTTAAAATTTGTCCAAATTCATACATGTCTTCATAATAAGTGTATAATGGAACTGGCGCAAGTCGAATTACATTGGGTTCTCTCCAATCGGTGATTACTCCATTTGACATTAAATAATCAAATAAACTTCGTCCTTCTCCATGTAAAAATACCGATAACTGACACGCTCTTTCCTCTTGATTAGAAGGTGTGATTATTTCAAATCTGCTCGTTACTTCTGTAGCTATTTCGTTTAAAATAAATTCTAAATAAGAAGTGATTTGATTTCTTTTTTGGATTAATTTTTCCATTCCTATTTCGGCAAACATATCAACAGAAGCCAAATAGGGCGCCAGGGATAAAATAGGAAGGTTGCTTATTTGCCAACCGTCTGCTCCATGAACGGGATCAAAAGTAGGTTCCATTTTAAAACGGCGTTCTTTATTGTGTCCCCACCAACCTGCAAATCGTGGTAAATTACTTTGGTGGTGTCTTTCATGAACAAAGCACCCAGATGCATTTCCTGGTCCTGAGTTCATATATTTATAAGAGCACCAAGCGGCAAAATCTACATTCCAATCATGCAAATCTAATTTAATATTTCCGGCTGCGTGTGCTAAATCAAAACCTACGTTAGCACCCACTTTGTGTCCGGCATCGGTTATGGCCTTCATGTCGAATACTTGCCCGGTGTAATAATTCACGCCGCCAAATAATACCAAAGCCAATTCGTCTCCCACTTCTTCAATTTTGGATAGAATATCTTCCAATCTTATGTTGTGTTCGCCTTCGCGGCGTTTGATTTCAATAATAGCTTCATTCGGGTTGTATCCGTGATGACTCACTTGCGATTGAAACATATATTGATCAGACGGGAATGCTTTTTCTTCGCAAATGATTTTGTAACGAGATTTTGTTGGGCGATAAAACGAAACCATTAATAGGTGCAAGTTTACCGTTAAGGTATTCATTACCGCAACTTCTGATGGTTTTGCGCCAACAAGTTTGCTTAATGGTTCTGCAAATCGTTCTTGGTAATCCCACCAAGGTTTCTCTGCATAAAAATGTCCTTCAACAGCCAAATTAGCCCAATCGTTCATGACATCATCTACATATTTCTTGGTTCTTTTTGGCTGAAGCCCTAACGAATTTCCCGTGAAATAAATCACATCTTTCCCATTGTGTTGAGGAAAAATAAATTCGTTTCTGTACGATTTTAATTCGTCTTGTGCATCAAGTTGCTGAGCAAATTCGCGGGTATTTTGAAAAGTCATTTGGGAATTATTTAGAAACTAATAATACAATTAATTCGTTCGTGTAAAGGTGTAAAAGTAAAGAAAAAAAATAAAGTTGCAAGTAGCCTTTTTGAGCAAAATCAATTTTGAAATGGTTGCTTTTTAATAGGTTTTATTTTTGGTTGTAACCAAAACGACGCAGTTGGTATTGATTACTTCTCCAGTCTTTATTTACTTTTACAAACAGTTCAATATGGATTTGTTTGCCAAAAAATTTCTCTAAATCTTCACGCGATTGCATGCCCACTTTTTTTAGTGCAGCCCCTTTGTGTCCGATAATGATTCCTTTTTGGGTATCGCGTTCTACCATAATCACCGATCGAATTCGGATGATTTTTTCGTCTTCCAAAAACTCTTCGGTTTCAATTTCCACTGAATACGGAATTTCTTTATCGTAATTCAATAAGATTTTCTCGCGTATGGTTTCGTTCACAAAAAAGCGTTCTGGCTTATCAGTTAAAGCATCTTTAGGGTAATACGCGGGAGATTCCGGTAATAATGCTAAAATTCTGGCAAATACCTCTTGAACATTAAAATTTTCCAAGGCCGAGATGGCATATATTTCTGCATTGGGCACTTTCTCTTTCCAAAGATCCATTTGAACTTCTAGTTCTTCTTGGTTGGATTTATCAATTTTATTTAAAAGCAATAAAACTGGAATTTTCGCTTTTATAATTTTCGCAAAAAAGTCCTCGTCTTTAAGTTCTTTTTCACCAATTTCTACCATATAAATTAAAACATCGGCATCTTCAAAAGCAGATTTAACAAAATCCATCATGGATTTTTGCATTTCATAGGCAGGCTTAATAATTCCGGGTGTGTCTGATAAAATTACTTGAAAATCATCTCCGTTTACAATTCCTAAAATTCGGTGGCGGGTGGTTTGTGCTTTGGAAGTGATAATTGACAATCGTTCTCCAACAAAAGCATTCATTAAGGTTGATTTTCCAACATTTGGATTTCCTATGATGTTTACAAAACCGGCTTTATGCGACATTTACTATAATTTAATTTCCGCAAAGGTAAACATATCAGAGCAATAGAGGAAATAAAACATTTTTTAAAATTTTTGTTGTGAATCCCGATTTTGGTTGTATATTTGCACTCTAAGATCGCGGGATAGAGCAGTAGGCAGCTCGTCGGGCTCATAACCCGAAGGTCACAGGTTCGAGTCCTGTTCCCGCTACTAAAAAAAGCTTCAGATTTATCTGAAGCTTTTTGTTTTTAACAAGTTAAAAAGGAATTATATTTTTTTATTTCTTGCTAAATCTAACTAACTAATTATTTTGTTACATTTTTATAAACTTGATTGAGTTATTATCATTTACCTTTATAAAATAAACTCCTTTTGATAATTGTTCAACATTAATTGCAGTATTGTTTTCATTAAGTAATCCTTGATCAATTATTTTACCTTCAATATTACTTATTGTGTATGTATTAATTTCTATATTATTTTCTAATTTTAGATTTAATACATTGGTCACTGGATTAGGAAATAAAGAAACTAAATTATTATTGGATGTTTCTTCTAACCCAAGAAAGCTGGAAAGTTTAACTATCCATATATCACTACCTCCTTGATTTCCAGAAGCGTCACCATCATTTGAAGTTGTATTACCAGCTATAATATAACCTCCATCTGTAGTTTGCTGTATAGTTTTACTATTATCATTAATTGTTCCTCCTAAACATTTTTGCCATTGTATTACACCTATATTAGTTAGTTTAACCACCCAAACATCATCTGCCCCATGCCAACCAGAAACATCACCATCAAAGGAGGAAGTATCGCCACATAGAATATAACCTCCATCTGTACTTTGTTGTATTGATGCTGCAGTATCAGACTGAATACCTCCTAAACATTTCTGCCATTCAATTCCACCTAAATTAGTTAGTTTAGCTACCCAAATATCAGAACCTCCGTGATTTCCAGAAACATCACCGTTACTTGAACTAGTACTACCCATGAGGATATAGCCACCATCTATAGTTTGCTTTATTGAACTCCCATAATCATTGGCAACTCCTCCTAAGCATTTCTGCCATAGAATACCCGTGTTATTTAATTTAACCACCCAAATATCATATCCACCGTGATTTCCAGAAACATCACCATTATTTGATTCTGTGG
>NZ_JBEIDX010000006.1:0-105854 GCF_040383245.1 Flavobacterium sp.
GTTTTTTACATCGCTTCTTTTGAATTCAATAAACGTATCAATGTAATCCACTAATTTATCTGGATACTTCTCTTCAACTTGTGGTGGGTTTACAAAATCTTTAAGCCACAAAGTATTAATAACCTTAACACCTTTGCTGTTGTTGTACTCTTTTAGTAAATCATTTTTCAAAGTGGCTAAATCGGTATCTAGATTTGCAAAGTCAACCATTTTCAAAAGTTTCTTTAAAGGTCTTTGCTCAACCTCATCCCAGTTGGCAGGATCGATATGATAATTTGTTTTAGCTTTAACATCGAGAGTTCTTCCATCGCGTAATCTGATGTAAATTACTGCTGGATTTTTTTTGCTTTGCAAGAGTAAATTGATTGATGCCATATTTTTCTATAAAGCACAAAATTATAAAATCTAGTCCACATTTAGTCCACATTTGTCAAATATTATCCAAAAACATCCAAACGCATTCAAACATAAATCTATTTGTAACTGTTGTAAATCATTGTATTTGTTGAATTAAATTGAATAAACTGTGGTATTTTTGGATTTATCATTTTGGATAAATGCAGTCCCTCTTTCTCCGCAACAAAAAACCCGAAACAATAGTTTCGGGTTTTTTTATGGGTTTTACTCAATAATTAATTCCTTTAGTTTTTCGCGATAAGCCTCTAGCAGCGTGGTTTTTGAAATCAATCCAAAAAATTTACCGTTATTCGTCAATGGAAGTAAGTCTTGGTTGGAGCGCTCAAATTTTTCCATGATGGCTTCCATACCGTCGTCGTGATGAAGCACTTGTATAGGCTGGGTAAGTACTTCTTGAACCGTGGTAAACTTTACACGATACGGATGAAAAACTATTGATCGAATGGCTTCAAAATCTACAATGCCTACCAACTTATTTTTATCATCCAACACCGGAATAATAGGTTGCTTTGTGGTGATCAAATCTAAAATATTTTCTAATGTTTTGTCTGTAGTGGTAGTTGCCACACCTACATCCACTAATTTTAAAAAATCGATGCTCTGTAATATGTTTTTATCCTTGTCACTGGTAAATACCTCGCCCCTATCTGCCAAGGCTTTCACATCCATAGAGTGTTTGTCAAATTGTTTTGAAATGGCATAACTAATAGACGAAACGATCATCAGCGGCACCATCAAATCATAGCCTCCCGTGATTTCTCCAATTAAAAATATAGCCGTTAAAGGAGCATGAAACAATCCGCTTAATATCCCTGCCATTCCTACAATGGTGAAATTGGCAATCGGCAAGGTATTGGATAACCCCAATAAATGAATGGATTTAGCAACAAAAAATCCCAAGTAAGAACCTACAAATAAGGAAGGTGCAAAATTACCTCCGTTTCCTCCAGAGCCCAAAGTCAATCCGGTAGCAAACGATTTTAGTAAAACTACCATCCCTACAAAAGCCAACAATACCCATGGATTATTCTGAAAATTTTGCAACAGCGAATTATCCAAAAGCACTTCGGGATGGGAATCGGAAAGAATTTTTATACTTTCATATCCTTCTCCAAAAAGTGTAGGAAAGAAAAAAATAAATACCGCCAAAATACTTGCTCCAAACAACGCTTTTTTATATGAGTTATTTTTAAATCGGCTGAAAAAATGTTCTACTTTTCTAAAATTTCTAGCGTGGTAAACAGATACGAATCCGGCAAGAATTCCCAGTAATATATAATAAGGCGTATTGTGAAAATTGAAAGTTAAGTCTTGCTTAAAAGTCAGCAACACATCCCTACTCAATAAGATTTCAGAAACTAACGCACCGGTAGCTGCCGAAATAATTATGGGGATAAAAGCCGAAATACCAGCGTCGGTAAGCACCACTTCAATCGCAAATAAAACTCCGGCTATGGGAGCGTTAAAAGCAGCACCAATTCCGGCAGCGACACCACAAGCCAAAAGTAAAATTCGGTCTTTTTGGGTTAGCTTGTATTTTTGAGCAAAATTAGATCCGAATGCAGCTCCTGTGATGGTTATTGGACTTTCTAATCCGGCCGACCCTCCCAATCCAACCGTTAAGGAACTCGTAATGATTTGGGCATACATTTGTTTTTTAGGCAGGATTCCACCTTTTTTTGCTACGGCAAATAGTATTCTGGAACTCCCTTTTTCAATAGATCCATCCAAGAATTTTTTAACCACAAAAACCGTAAGTAAGATTCCAAAAATCGGAAACAAACTATTGGCATAGGGCAATTTTAAATAGCTATTGGCGTAGTTGGCGTAAATAAATACATTGTGCGCAAAACTTTTTAAAACAATCACCGCCAATGCACAGGAAATAGCAACGGCAACACTCGCCAAGTAAATGAAATTCCGTTCGGAAAGTAGGGCTTTCGCCAAAAAAAACAGCGATTCCAACCGTCGGAAGATCCTACGGATAAATAATTTTAAAGAAGCAGATTTTCTATTGGACATGAGATTATTTTAAGCAAACAAATATAGTTATTTAATATTTCGAATGGCTTCGCGTTGACTCAAGGGTTTTAAATTGGTTGATTTTACAAATTCCATAACTCCTTGCGGATTGAACCTACTGTAATCGCGTAAGGCCCAACCAATAGCCTTTTGAATAAAAAATTCTTTAGAATTTTTGTGTTTATTACATTCTGATTTCAATAAATCAAAGTCGGTTTTTTCTTTATAACTCAATTGAAATAATAGTGCCGAACGATTGAGCCACATATTTTCTGAATTCGAAAATCGTTCAATCACCTTATGAATTTCTCCTGGAAACTGCACCAAATATCCACCCAACAAATATTTAGCAATCGTATCCACCGAATCCCACCAAGAATTAGTGACCAATAATTTTTCAATTAAGGAGATGTCTTCCAAAACATACTTTCGCTTGATTTCTTTTTGCAATAAATCGATGGCACAAATGTGAAACTCGCGCTCCTTTTTATTGAATAATTTCCAACAAATTTCTCGGTAATTGGCATTGACTTCCTTTTTATTAATAGTGTATGCCAGCATCATTAATGCCCGTCTTTTGTCAGTTTTGATTCCCAAAAAGGAGAAATTATTTTTCATGTAATTTTCCATTGGAAGCGCCAATTCGCGATTGCCATTTGCTCGAAAGCTATTTTCTAAATCAATACTAAAACTCATATAATTCGTATAATTTAATGGCACATTGTGCTTTTAGTTCCACCATAAACAGGGTGAATTCATGTTCCAATTCTGAATAATATAATTGTACTTCAACAATGGCTTCATGCATGTGCACCCTATTTTTTGTTCGGTGGTCCATTTGAAATAAAATAGTCTCTAACCCTTGTAAACTAGCATATTGAACCAACCAATTTTGATTGATCATGTACGGAAGTAAATTTTGTGTTTTGGGTGTTAACAGTTCAAAATTGTCTTTTAACGATTGATAAAATTGAGCTGCATAATTCTCTAAGTCAACTTCTGAATAGGAATTCCAGTTTTTTGCCAAAAAATGATCGTATACAATGTCCATAATCACTCCGGCATAGTGTCCGTATTTTTCGTACAACCGTCTTCTGCTTTGTCTGTAGGTAGGATGTGCATCGGTAAATGTATCGATAAAGCGATGCAACAAAATGCCCTTCTGCAAATCACCAGAATAGTCTAAATAGCGCTTTCCGTGAACGGAATCGGCCATAAAATTTCCAATTTTTAGCAAATCATTATCTCCAGAAAGATAGATGTGGGCTAGGAAATTCATGTAAATGAATTAAAGTAATAAACGGGCTTTTTCTAAATCTTCGGGAGTATCAATCCCAATACCAACATGCATTGTTTCGACCATTTTTATTCGTTTGCCAAATTCCAAATAGCGCAATTGCTCCAACTTTTCGGAAGCTTCCAGCGATTGCATTGGTAACGCATAAAAATCAAGAAGGGCTTGTTTGCGGAAGGCATAAATTCCGATGTGCTGATAATAGCGGACGCCTGCATTTTTTTCTCTTGGATAAGGAATTACAGAACGAGAAAAATACAGCGCAAAATTAGTTTGATCCACCACCACTTTCACATTATTTGGATTTTGGATTTCACTTTCGTCTTTGATTTCTCGCATTAGTGAAGCCAAATCAATATTTTTAGTTACATCAGCATGATAAACCGAAATCAATTGTTGTAATGAATCTTTATCAATAAACGGTTCATCGCCTTGCACATTTACCACAATATCTACATCTAAATTGGCCACAGCTTCTGCAATACGATCACTCCCCGATTCATGTTCTTTAACTGACATTATGGCCTTGCCACCATTGGATGATATTTCGTTATAGATAATATCGGAGTCGGTTACCACAAAAACATCGTCAAATAAATGGGTATTTATTGCTGCTTGGTAGGTTCTTAAAATAATGGTTTTACCCCCCAAATCCTGCATTAATTTTGCAGGAAAACGAGTGGAAGCATATCGAGCCGGAATAACAGCAATAATTTTCATAAGTAATTAGTATTTAATACAAATATAATAAATGAATTAAGTCACATTATTTTCTTGGATATTCAACTTACTGTTCTTGTAGCTGAAGCCAAAATAAATAACCAATCCAATCAACAGCCAACAAGTAAAATAAATCCAATTCCAAATACTAAGTTGCGACATCATGTACAAGCAGCAAATTAGTCCCAATAATGGAATTAAAGAAAGGTTTTGTTTCCAAGACCAAACCAATAATCCGACAAGGGTAAACAAGAAAATCCACATTGGAATTTTATGTTTAAACAAACTCATCCCGCTTTCGTATTTTTGATTTTCTGAAATTGGTAACGAATCAATTACATTTTTATATTGTGCTTCGTCTGCATAATAGGTGCTCAATAACGCTTCTAAATCGGTTGGTTTTTCTTGACCAATTGTTTTTACGGTTAAGAAATCAAATACTTTTTTAGTACCGTCCTCACCCAGCGCTGTAATAATTTCGGTTGGGTTTTTAATTTGTTTTTCATTCGAAATGAAATTCAGGGTATCTTGTTTGAATTTTGTGAAAGCAAATACCAATCCAACTACCATTAATAACGGAAAAATATACTTCGAATTCAAATACGGAGTTTTAAATTTTCCTCGAGAAATGTTGGGTTTGTTTTGCAATACCAATACCCCAGCACAAACCAAAACAAAAGCGAATAAAGTTCCGATACTGCATAAATCGGTTACCATTGTTAGGTTTAAAAACAATGCCGGAATTGCCACTACAAAACCAGTTACAATGGTTGCATAAGAAGGCGTTTGAAATTTTGGATGTACTTTAGAAAAACGCTTTGGAAGTAACCCATCGCGGCTCATGCTCATCCATATTCTTGGTTGTCCCATTTGAAATACCAACAACACCGAAGCCATTGCTATCACTGCACTCACACCAATAATTCCCGACATCCATTGGAGATTTAATTTATCAAAAACAAAAGCCAAAGGATCACCTACATTTAGGTCGGTATAATTCACCATTCCGGTTAATACCAATGCGATAATAATATATAAAATGGTGCAAATAATGATTGCCCACATCATTCCACGTGGCAAATCGCGTTGCGGATCTTTACATTCTTCAGCAGTAGTAGAAATGGCATCAAAACCAATATAAGCAAAGAAAACTGCCGAAACTCCTTTTAAAATTCCTCCTGCTCCATTTGGTGCAAACGGATGCCAATTATTGGTATCGATATGAAATATACCTACAGCAATAACCAATAAAATAATACAAAGTTTCACCACCACCATTAAGTTACTGGCATTACGGGATTCTTTCATTCCTCTGTAAACCAATGCCGTAATAATCACAATAATTAACAAAGCAGGTAAATCGGCAATAAAATGAAGTGAACCAATTGTAGGAGAAGTAGTATAGGCTGTGTAGGCCATTTGCAATCCATCCGATAAATTTTCAAATGACTTTCCACCACTCATTAGTGCAGTTGCTTCTTTAAATCCGTTGGAAGCCGTAAGATAATCCATCTGAATCCATTGCGGCATGTGTACCCCAATACTATCGAGCAATCCGGTAAAATAATCACTCCACGAAATAGCAACCGTAATGTTACCAATGGCATATTCCATGATTAATGCCCATCCAATAATCCAAGCAATTAGTTCCCCAAAGGCTACATAAGAATAGGTATAAGCACTACCCGAAACTGGAACCATAGAAGCAAATTCAGCATAAGCAAAGGCAGCAAAACTACAAGCGATGGCCGTAAATAAAAATAAGAAAATTACTGCAGGACCACCGTCGTAACTAGCTTTCCCTATAGTGCTGAAAATTCCGGCGCCAATAATCGCAGCAATTCCAAAGGCAGTTAAGTCTCTAGCTTTTAGGTGCTTTCCTAAAGATTGATGACCGTCCGATTCATTTTTGGCAACCTGATTTAATATATCTTGAATGGATTTTTTTCGAAATAAATTGGAAAAATTCATATATAGCGTAAAGTTTTTATTAATTTTAGAAAACAAATATAGCATATTATCAACTGCTTTTAAAAAAATATAAAATACTGATTATAATAAAAAACTATTGCTTAATAAGAATATATAATTAAAATTGATAAAAGATTCATTTGTTTCGCTGTATTTTTGCAATAGAAAATTAATTTAATAACTAAAATTTATATCATGGCATTAGTAGGAAAAAAATTCCCAAACATTACAGTAGATGCAATCTCTTTTATGGGAGATAATTTAAGAATTAACGTATTGGAAGAAGCAACTAAAAACAAGAAAAAAGTATTATTGTTCTGGTACCCAAAAGACTTCACATTTGTATGTCCAACTGAATTGCACGCTTTTCAAGCAGCATTACAAGATTTTGAAAAAAGAAATACGATGGTTATTGGTGCTTCTTGCGATACTAACGAAGTACACTTTGCTTGGTTAAACACTGCAAAAAACAACGGTGGAATTGAAGGAGTTACTTACCCTATCCTTGCGGACACAACTCGTAACTTATCTGCTGCTTTAGATATTTTAGATGCAGAATGGGTTTATGACGAAGAAATGAATGACGAAATCCTTGAAGGATCAAATGTAACTTACAGAGCTACTTATTTAATTGACGAAGAAGGTAAAATTTTCCACGAAAGTGTAAATGATATGCCGTTAGGTAGAAATGTAAACGAATACATCCGTTTGATTGATGCGTATACACACGTTCAAACTAAAGGAGAAGTTTGTCCTGCAAACTGGGAAGAAGGAAAAGATGCAATGAATGCTGATAGAAATAGTACAGCTTCTTACTTAGCTTCACACTAAAAAAAAGTTTCTAGTTTCAGGTTTCAAGTTAGCGCTTGAAACTTGAAACTTTAAATCCTAAACTCAAAAAACATGTTTTCAGAAATAGAACAAGATAATTTAGCCGAAGTAATTGCTAACAACCCTGTGGTTGTGGTACAATATTCTGCTTCATGGTGCGGTAACTGCCGAATAATGAAACCAAAATTTAAAATGTTGGCTTCTCAAAATGAAGGTATTCCATTTTTAATTGTAGATGCGGAACAATTTCCAGAATCTAGAAAATTAGCTAAAGTAGACAACTTACCTACTTTTGCCACTTTCAAAAATGGCGTATTAGTTAACCAAACCCAAACTAACAAAGCCGAAGTATTAACTGAATTAGTGAACGAAGTAGTTTAGTTCTTTTAGTTGCTAAGCCAATAAGCAAAAGAAAAACTCAGAACCTAATTTACTCAGAACCTTAGATCCTTAAAAATGAAATTACCTGTAATAAAACACCTTACCCAATTTATTGAAGACAACGATTCGGATTACTTAATCGAAACGATTGAAGTACTTGAAAATCTTTGTGAAGTTCCTACTTTAAAAGATGAAGAACTAGAAGTAATTGGAGAATTAATTTCCAATATGTATGGTGCAATCGAAGTGAATAAAATGATCAAAGAAGGGAAAGATAAAAAAGAGGCACTAAACGATTTCATGAAACGGGTTTTAGGCTCTATTGATAAATAAAAAAAGGCTCCAATCGGAGCCTTTTTTATTGCGTTTTTAAACAAATAACCATATAATATTTATCAAACTAAACTTTGGATCAAAACCCCATATTAGTTGTAAAATAGTTATAGAAATGGTTATTATAATTATTTTCTTGTGCTTTACAATAAATTCTTTCATAGAAACTAAGGTTATTTTATTTGACTAAATACATAATACATTTCTGAAGCAATTTCTAAACTGCGTTCAGCATATTTTTCATCCATTAATTCGGTTCCGTCAAATGCTTTTGGATCGTTATATTTTACTGGAAATCGCGCTTCTGCCCCAAAAACAATTGGACAAACTTCATCGGCGTTATTACACGTCATAATTGCACCAAAATTGCTTTTTGGATTAAAATCATCTGAATATACTTTTGAAAAACATGTTATTGGAGCTTGACTTTCATCAAATCTTATTTCATAAATTGGATTTTTTGTTTCAGTAATTTTATCAATTTGAAAACCTTGATTCCTCAATGTTTCAGCAACTTTAGGAAACATAGCCGTTGCCTCAGTTCCTCCTGAATAACAAAAAACTTTATCAATAGTAAATTGAAAAGCCATTGTTTGAGCCCAAATTTGAGACAAATGACTTCTTCGAGAATTGTGTGTACAGATAAAGTTTAATCGAATGTCTTGATTTGAATTTACCTTATTTTGAATGAAATCAACTAAAGGATTCAATACCTCTTTTCGCTCTTTTGAAACTTCAATTAATGAAATAGATTTAATAGTTTTTTCTAAATTTGGGTACATAACAAAAAAATTAAATTAACAACAACCAGAATTTGGAGTACAAGAAGAGGAATCTTTTGCCTTCCACTCGCCTACTTTTACTTTCAATTTTTCTGGAGGAATACCACATTTGTCTTTTGCTAAACAATCGGTTAGTTTAGATATTAATTGAAAGTGAGTTCCGTCAAATTGCAGGTCGAATTTACCAATAGTATCTTTCATTTGGTATTCGACTTCGATTTCTAAATCAGGAATTTGTAAATTTTCTTCAGATAATTCGATGATATTTAACAATTTTTCTGGATGCAAACGGTGATCAAAGTCGTTGGCTTCCCAAAGTTGAAAATTTGCAACTTCTTCGCTTCTAACTACGCCACCACAATCAATAAAATGTTTTGATATTTTACCGACTTCGGTAACATGAAAATGACTCGGAACCAATTCACCATTGGGTAATTGAAATGAAATTTGAGTCAAACTTTTTAATTGAGATTTAATTTCGGATAGTTTCATAATTATTTTTTTTAGTAAGCTATTAGCAACATTTATTTTTTAATTGATAGGTAATCGTATTAAAATACTTTTCAATTACTTGAATGGTATCTGGATTTATGCAATAACAAATTGCTGTCCCTTCGATAGTTCCCTTAATGATGTTTGCATTTTTTAATTCCTTTAAATGCTGCGAAATTGTTGGCTGTGCAAGAGGCAATTCATTAACAATATCCCCACAAATACAAGTATCCACCGATAATAAATATTCAATAATTGCAACTCTAGCAGGATGCGCCATTGCTTTAAATAGGCTTGCTAATTCGTTTTGTTTTTCCGTAAAGAAACAAGATTTTGATGCTCCCATAATCACATATATTTATATATTGCAATATTACAATAAATTTGTCATATTTAAATTATTTATTCAATAAAATACATTTCAAAAATTCCTATTTCCTAATTCTTAAATCCTAATTATTTTTACTACTTTTGAATTCTTAAAAACACAAATAAAAATGGCTTCAATTACATTAGGCGGAAACCCTATAAATACAAGTGGAACATTACCAACTATTGGTACTTCTGCTCCCGATTTTAAATTAGTAAAAACGGATTTATCTCTTGCTACACTTGCCGATTTTAAAGGCAGCAGATTGGTGTTAAATATTTTTCCTAGTATAGACACAGGAACATGTGCAACTTCGGTTAGAACTTTTAATGCAAAAGCTAGTAGTCTAGAAAACACGAAAGTGCTTTGCATCTCAAGAGATTTACCTTTTGCTCAAAAACGTTTTTGTGGTGCAGAAGGATTGGAAAATGTAATTAATTTATCCGATTTCAACACAGGAAGTTTTGGAAAAGACTATGGTTTAGAAATTACAGATAGTGTTTTGGCTGGTCTGCACTCTAGAGTTGTAATTGTATTAGACGAAAACGGAACTATTCTTCACACTGAACAAGTAAGTGAAATAGCTGATGAGCCAAATTATGAGGCAGCAATAACTGCTTTAGCAAAATAATACTATGGAATTCGAAAGAGATAAAACCTTTTTAACCGGCAGATTTAAAAGCGTTGGCTTTGCATTTAAAGGCGCAATAAAACTAATTAGTACTGAACACAGTATCATGGTTCAAACTTCTGCTGCTGTACTTCTAGTTATTGCTGGTTTTTATTTTGATATTTCTCATGAAGAATGGCTTATCCAAACTCTGGCTATTGGTTTAGTATTGGGAATTGAAGGTATAAATACGGCTGTAGAAAAGGTGGCCGATTTTATTCACCCGGAATTTCATGAGCGAATAGGTTTTATTAAAGATATTTCTGCGGGTGCAGTATTTTTTGCAGCAATGGCTGCCATTGCAATTTTTAGTATTATTTACATTCCGAAAATTTAAGCATATTCATATAAATTTCTTTTAATGGCAAAATCAATTAAGAAAGGTACTTCCAATTCTGAACTTCCAGGTGAAAAACTACCATGGAAACTACAAAGACAGTACAAGGTTATTCTTGGCTTCCTTTTGGTGTTATGTTCTGTTGGTTTAACAGTTGCATTTATATCTTGGTTTAAATATGGAGCTGAAGATCAAAGTAACTACAATCAATTTCCCAACTTAAAAGCGGAATCAGGAAATTGGGCTGGTCAATTGGGAAGTATTGCTTCTGAGTTTTTTATTCGCAACGGATTTGGCGTAGCCTCTTTTTTATTTATAAAGATATTTTTTCTAATCGGTTTGTATTTAATACTTGATCTACCTGTAAAAAGATTACGTAAATCTTGGTTTTGGGATTTGTATTTCATTGTATTAACTTCAATTGCTTTAGGCTTTTTTGCAGATGCCATTCCAGACCTAGGTGGCGCAATTGGTTATGAAATAAATGACTTTTTTAGAGTAATAATTGGAAAAATAGGAACCGTTTTACTTATTGTTTTTGGAATCTTAATTTACTTGTACTTCAAAATAAAAATATCTCCAGACGGAATTAAAACCTTTTTTGAAAACAGACAAAAACAAATGAGTGAGGATATGGCGGAAATGGATTCATTTCAAGATAACGCCGCATCATACAACCTAGAAGAATATGCTGTTGATGATCAACCTGAAATAGAGAAAATTGAAGAGGAAACTGAAGAAATCGAAGCACCTTACATTAAGCCAAACTCACAATTTGAGGTTAACCGAGAAGAACTAAAACCAACCATATCAAGCTATTCAGACATTGAACTTGAACCTAGTTTAAAAACAGAACCTACCGAACTTGAAATTGAAACCCCTGAGGTTTTCCCAACACACGACGAAGTTTTCGTTATTGAAAAAGCGTTGGAAGAAGATGTAATGGAAGAGAATTTGGCTTCTAAACTAGTCGCAGATTTTGGTTTATTTGATCCAACCTTAGAACTGTCAAATTTTAAATTTCCAACGATTGATTTACTAAAAGAATATGCATCGGTTGGAATCACCATTAATCAAGCGGAATTAGAAGAAAATAAAAACAACATTCTTGAGACCCTTCGCAACTATAAAATCGAAATTGCGCAAATTAAAGCTACCGTTGGTCCATCTGTAACTTTATATGAAATTGTACCCGAAGCCGGAATTCGAATTTCGAAAATAAAAAGCTTAGAAGATGACATTGCACTTTCATTAGCAGCATTAGGCATTCGTATTATCGCTCCTATTCCTGGAAAAGGAACGATTGGTATTGAGGTGCCGAACAAGAACCCAACTATGGTTCCGATGAAAACGGTGATTGCGTCTGCAAAATTCCAAGAGGCAGAAATGGAATTACCTATTGCTTTAGGTAAAACTATTTCCAACGAAACCTTTGTGGTTGATTTAGCCAAAATGCCTCACCTATTGATGGCTGGAGCTACAGGACAAGGAAAATCTGTTGGATTGAATGCCGTTTTAACTTCTTTGTTATACAAAAAACACCCTGCCGAAGTTAAGTTTGTTTTGGTGGATCCAAAAAAAGTGGAGCTTACTTTATTCAATAAAATCGAACGTCATTATTTAGCAAAACTACCTGATTCAGAAGATGCAATCATCACTGATAACAGCAAAGTAATCAATACGTTAAATTCACTTTGTATTGAAATGGACAACCGTTATTCTTTATTAAAAGATGCAATGGTTAGAAACATTAAAGAGTACAATGAAAAATTCAAATCGCGAAAATTAAATCCTGAAAACGGTCACCGTTTTTTACCTTATATTGTATTGGTAGTTGATGAGTTTGCCGATTTAATTATGACGGCAGGAAAAGAAGTAGAAACCCCTATTGCGCGTTTAGCTCAACTTGCTCGTGCCATTGGTATACACCTAATTATTGCAACGCAAAGACCTTCGGTGAATGTTATTACCGGTATGATTAAAGCCAATTTCCCGGCTCGAATTGCCTTTAGAGTAACTTCCAAAATTGATTCCAGAACAATTTTAGATACGGGTGGTGCTGATCAATTAATAGGTCGTGGGGATTTATTATTTTCAAACGGAAATGATTTAGTTCGTGTTCAATGTGCCTTTGTAGACACTCCGGAAGTTGAAAAAATTGTCGACTTTATTGGAGGTCAAAAGGCTTATGCTACCGCTTACCTACTTCCTGAATATATAGGTGAAGAAAGTAACATTAAGTTAGACTTTGATATTTCGGAAAGAGATTCTATGTTTAGAGAAGCTGCTGAGATAATAGTAACAGCACAGCAAGGTTCGGCATCATTATTGCAAAGAAAATTAAAACTTGGTTACAATAGAGCCGGTAGATTAATTGATCAATTGGAAGCTGCTGGTATAGTTGGCCCATTTGAAGGAAGTAAAGCACGAAGCGTAAACATCCCAGATTTAGTTGCCTTAGATCAATTTTTAAACGATGAACAAAACGATTAACATGAATAAATATATTGCCCTTACCCTATTTGTTTTTTGCTTATGCTTTAACTCGAATGCTCAAGATAAAAAAGCAAAGTCATTACTGTCTGAGGTTACTTCCAAAATAAAAAGCTTCAATAATATTTCTATTGATTTTAAATATTCTTTAAATAACTCCAAAGAAAATATCAACCAAGAAAGCAAAGGTAATGTAGTACTTCAAGGAAATAAATATGTATTGAACTTCATGGGGGTTACAAAAATATTTGACGGAAAAAAAACCTACACCATTGTTCCTGAAGATGAAGAAATCACCATATCCAACATGAATGATAGTGATGAAAAAGCCATTACCCCAAATAAAATGCTTACTTTTTTTAATAATGGATATAAATTCACTTGGGATATATTACAAAATAGTAAAGGCAGAAAAATTCAATATATTAAATTAACGCCAAGTAATAACAAAGACCAGCGTAAAGAAATACTATTAGGTATTGATATTCAAACCAAAACTATCAATAACCTAATTGAAATTGGAAAAAATGGAACTAAAACAATTTTGACTGTTAATTCTTTCAAAACCAACCAACCATTATCCAAAAATCAATTTACCTTTGTAGCCAGTAAATATCCTAACTACTACATAAATAAATTAGATTAATCTTTGTGAAAATATTAGACAAGTATTTATTAAAATCCTTCTTGATTACATTTGCTACGGTATTTGTAATCTTGTTTTTTATATTCATACTTCAAGTTGTTTGGCTATTTATTTCAGAACTTGCAGGAAAAGGATTGGATTTTATTATGATAATGAAATTCCTACTTTTTGCAATGCCAAGATTAATTCCTTTAGTATTACCCCTTTCGGTATTGTTAGCTTCAATTATGACTTATGGTAGTCTTTCAGAAAATTATGAATTTGCAGCTATTAAATCATCAGGAATTTCGTTTCAGCGAATGTTGAGAAGTAATACCATTTTTATTATTTTTCTAAGCCTTATTTCATTTTTTTTTGCCAACAATGTAATTCCGTATGCAGAATATAAATTTATCAATTTCAGAAGAAATATCGCGCAAATTAAACCTGCAATGGCTATTGCAGAGGGTCAATTTAGCGAAATAGGAAATTATACCATAAAGGTTAAAAAAAAATCGGGAGACAAGGGAAACTATTTAACAGGCGTTACTATTCATAAAAAATTAGATTTTGGTCAAGGAAACACCACAGTTATTAATGCTGAAAAAGGTGAATTAGTTAGTAGTGAAACCTCAAATACACTTAAGTTAATTCTAACCAATGGTAACTATTATGAAGATATTATTCCAAATAATTATACAGACCGAATTAAAATACCCTTTGCAAAAGGAACATTTAAGAAAGATGTAATCAATATTGATTTATCTAAATTAAACCAAACTAATGCTGAAAATTTTGACATTACCGATAACACCTGGATGCTAAATATCAACGAGTTAAGATATTCATTAGATTCCTTAAATAAAAATTATAAAAAAGATTTAGAATCGTATACGGACAACATTTATTTAAGAACTGGTATTAATAACAATTATTTTACTCCGCAAACTTCTATAAAACTTAGTAAAGTAAATAGCTCAGATTTGATCAAAAACACATCCACAATTGATAAACAAGAAATTTACAAAATTGCAATTAACAACATGGAAAATATTGGATTTTCTATTAGTAGTTCTCAAGTAGAAATGGATGCCAAAGTGAAAAACATCAACAACCATTGGATTGCCTATTTTGATAAATTTATGATTGCTTTTTCTTGTATCTTAATGTTTTTTATTGGTGCTCCATTAGGTTCAATAATTAGAAAAGGCGGGTTGGGTTTGCCAATAATTTTTGCAATTTCTATTTTTATTACATTCCATTTCATAAATACTTTTGGAAAAAGAGTTGCTCAAGAAAATGAATTGTCACCCTTTCTTGGGGTTTGGCTATCTTCCTTAATATTAACTCCTCTAGCTCTACTACTTTCCTATCGCGCAATAAATGATATTGGAGGAATGGTTAACTTTGACGGACTATTAGACCCAATAAAAAACACTTTATTATTTAAAAAATTAAATGGCCTTTTTTCACGCCAATTAACTTCAGAAGTTCAAGAAAACTATACAAAACCAAATGAATTTGTTTTCCCATTTGAATTAATTGAGGAATATAATAAAACTACCAAAATCACTTTAGCACTTTATGCTGTTTCAATTTTAGTATTCTTGGGCGTATTTATTTTGAAAAGTAATTTGACGCTTATTTTTGGTGTAGTAACAATTATTCTTTTTTTATTCTTTGTACTAAAATCTCAAAAATTAGTTGCAGAAATTGAACTAAAAACAAATCAAAATATTGAGCCTGGAATGTTTATTTCTTTACTGATTGCATTTCCATTTTACATTCTAATTTATTTAAATAATAAAAAAGAAATTTCAAATTTACATTCAAAAAATATTCCATAAATACCCATAAAATGTCAAAGCCGTTCCAACTTAATACCATTGAAGAAGCAATTGAAGACATCCGTCAAGGAAAAGTTATTATTGTTGTTGATGATGAAGATCGTGAAAATGAAGGAGATTTTTTGGCTGCAGCCGAAAAAGTAACTCCCGAAATGATCAATTTTATGGCTACCCACGGTAGAGGTTTAATCTGTGCTCCACTTACCGAAAGCAGATGCAAAGAATTGGAATTAAGACCCATGGTGAGCAACAATACCGACCATATGGAAACAGCATTTACGGTTTCTGTAGATTTAAAAGGAAACGGGGTTACAACAGGAATTTCTGCAGCAGATAGAGCCAAAACCATTTTATCTTTAATTGACAATACGACTAAACCGTACGATTTAGCGCGTCCTGGACATATATTTCCGCTAGTTGCAAAACAAGGTGGCGTGTTAAGAAGAACTGGCCATACTGAAGCTGCTATAGATTTTGCAAGACTTGCAGGATATAAGCCTGCAGGTGTGATAGTAGAAATCATGAATGAAGATGGTACCATGGCAAGATTACCTCAATTAGTTAAAGTTGCTAAAAAATTCAATTTAAAATTAGTTTCTATTGAAGACTTAGTTGCCTACCGCATGCAACACGATAGTCTTATTGTAAAAAAAGAAGATTTTGAAGTACAAACTCGTTTTGGAAACTACAGATTAAGAGCCTACGAACAAAAAACCAACAAACAAATACACATTGCGCTTACTAAAGGAACCTGGAATATTGGAGAACCAATTTTAACCAAAATAAATTCAACTCAGGTAAATAATGATTTATTAGGAACTCTAACCAATAACGCCGACAAACAATTAGATAATATTTTTCAAATAATAAATCAAACAGAGAAAGGTGCTATAATTTTTATAAACCAAGATATGCAATCGGTAAATATGCTCAACAGAATAACCGAATTAAAAATATTACAAGAAAAAGGAATCCTTAGAGCACCAAAAATTGTAATTGATAGCAAAGATTATGGAATTGGCGCACAAATTCTTCACGATCTTGATATTTCAAAAATTAGATTAATTTCAAATACAGAACAAACAAAACGAGTTGGAATGATTGGTTATGGATTAGAAATTACTGAATATGTAAAATACTAATTTTATTAACCAAAGTGTTTTTTATGAAGGAGTATTATTATTACTTCTTTTTCATTATTTTTGTTTGATTTAAAAAATCTTTTTTCAATTATGACCGAAACAGAAAATAAAGTCGAAATTACTTTTGAAGATTTTAAAACAGAGGTTTTAAATGATTTTAAAATTGCAGTTACAAGCAGAGAATGTAGCTTACTAGGAAGACGCGAAGTACTTACTGGGAAAGCGAAGTTTGGTATTTTTGGTGACGGAAAAGAAGTGCCACAGCTAGCTTTGGCTAAAGCTTTTAAAATTGGAGATTTTAGATCAGGGTACTACCGAGATCAAACTTTTATGATGGCTATCGGAGCAATGACTATTGAACAGTTTTTTGCAGGGTTGTACGGCCATACCGATATTAATTTTGATCCAATGAGTGCAGGTCGTCAAATGGGCGGTCACTTTGCAACCCATTCGCTTGACGAAAAAGGAAATTGGAAAAATCTTACTACTCAAAAAAATTCAAGTGCCGACATTTCTCCTACTGCTGGACAAATGCCACGGTTATTAGGTTTAGCGCAAGCATCGAAAATATATAGAAATGTTTCCGGTATTAATCAAACCAATTTCTCCCAAAACGGAAATGAAATTGCTTGGGGAACAATTGGAAACGCATCCACTTCAGAAGGGTTGTTTTTTGAAACAATTAATGCCGCTGGAGTGCTTCAAGTACCAATGGTAATGAGTGTTTGGGATGATGAATACGGAATTTCGGTTCATGCAAAACACCAAACAACCAAAGAAAACATATCAGAAATTCTAAAAGGATTTCAAAGAGATTCTAATTCAAATGGATATGAAATCCTAACAGTTAATGGATGGGATTATCCTGAATTGGTAGCTACCTACGAGCAAGCTGCAAGTATTGCAAGAGAAGAACATGTCCCGGTATTAATTCACGTTAAAGAATTGACCCAACCACAAGGACATTCTACTTCTGGAAGCCATGAGCGCTATAAAAGTGAAGCTCGATTAGCTTGGGAAGAAGAGTTTGATTGCTTAGCGCAAATGCGAAATTGGTTAATTGAAAATAATTTGGCTTCAAATGAAGAACTTGAAGCTATTGAAGAGAAAGCCAAAAAAGACGTTAATGAAGGTAAAAAGAATGCTTGGAATTCTTTTGTAAGCCCAATGAAAGAAGAACAAAAAGAGTTAGTTGAATTACTAAACAATGTTGCTCAAACCAGCGAGAATAAAATATTTATTGAAAAAATAAGTTCCGAATTAGCAGCAATAAAAGAACCAATCCGTAAAGAAATAATAACTACTGCTCGTAAAGTTCTTCGAATGGTAGTAAATGAAACTGCTTCAAAAACGCAACTTAGCGAATGGATCACCAACTATATTTCAAAAATCCAACCTAAGTTTAGCTCACATTTATTCTCACAATCAGAAAACAACATATTAACCTCAAAAGAGGTTGCCCCTATTTATGAGGATAACTCTGAAGATGTAGATGCACGATTGGTTTTAAGAGATAATTTTGATGCCATTTTTACAAAATACCCTGAAGCCTTAATTTTCGGAGAAGATTCTGGAAATATAGGTGATGTAAATCAAGGTTTGGAAGGAATGCAAGAAAAGTATGGTGAACTACGTGTTGCCGATGTGGGAATTAGAGAAGCAACCATCCTTGGACAAGGAATCGGAATGGCACTACGAGGCTTACGCCCAATTGCTGAAATTCAATATTTAGATTATTTATTATATGCCATTCAAATCATGAGTGATGATTTGGCAACCCTACAATACAGAACTCATGGCCGTCAAAAAGCACCTTTAATTATTAGAACTCGTGGACACCGTTTAGAAGGTGTTTGGCATTCGGGTTCTCCAATGGGAATGATTATTAATGCCGTTCGCGGAATTCATGTATTAGTTCCAAGAAACATGACAAAAGCAGCCGGTTTTTATAATACGCTATTAGAAAAAGACGAGCCAGCCTTGGTAATTGAATGTTTAAATGGTTACCGATTAAAAGAAAAAATGCCAACCAATTTAGGGGAATTTAAAACCTCTATTGGCGTAGTAGAAACCATTAAAGAAGGAACTGATATTACCTTAGTTTCTTATGGATCTACATTAAGATTAGTTGAACAAGCTGCTAAAGAGTTGGAAAGCGTTGGAATAAATGCTGAAATAATTGACGCGCAATCGTTATTGCCTTTTGATATTAATCAAGATGTGGTGAAAAGTATTGCTAAGACAAATCGATTATTAATAATTGACGAAGATGTTCCGGGTGGAGCTAGCGCTTACCTGCTGCAGGAAATAATAGAAAAACAAAATGGTTACCAATTTTTAGACAGCGCTCCGCAAACGTTATGTTCTAAACCACATAGACCAGCCTATGGAACAGATGGAGATTATTTTTCTAAACCATCCATTGAAGATATTTTTGAAAAGGTACATGCAATTATGCATGAAGCGCAACCTCACAAATATTCAAGTTTATACTAAATAAAAAAACCTTCGAATTCGAAGGTTTTTTTTATCTCTTAATATAGATTGATTAAAATACGAACATCGCTCTTTCTCCCATCATTTCGTTAACTTCTTCAGCAACTTGAGCAATTACTTCATCATTATTTAGATTCATTAATACGCGATCAATAAATTCAACAATGGTTTCCATATCTTCTTCAACTAAACCACGAGTTGTTATTGCAGGTGTACCCACACGAATACCTGAAGTAATAAATGGTGATTTATCATCAAACGGAACCATATTTTTATTTACCGTAATATCTGCTTTTACTAATGCATTTTCAGCTTCTTTACCAGTAATGTTTTTATTTCTTAGATCAATTAACATCATGTGATTATCAGTACCACCTGAAATTAATTGGTATCCTCTTTTATTAAATGCTGCTGCCATTGCTTTAGCATTTTTTTGAACCTGCATTGCATATCTAAAAAACTCATCAGATAAGCACTCTCCAAATGCTACTGCTTTAGCAGCAATAATATGCATAAGTGGTCCACCTTGATTTCCTGGGAATACGGCTAAATCTAATAAAGATGACATCATTCTAATTTCACCTTTTGGCGTTGTTAAACCCCATGGATTTTCAAAATCTTTACCCATTAATATCATTCCACCTCTTGGTCCACGCAATGTTTTATGGGTTGTAGTAGTTACAATATGACAATGTGGAATTGGATCGTTCATTAATCCTTTTGCTATTAATCCTGCTGGATGCGAAATATCGGCTAGCAATAAGGCTCCAACGCTATCAGCAATTTCACGGAAACGTTTAAAATCCATATCTCTGCAATAAGCTGAAGCTCCTGCAATGATTAATTTAGGCTGCTCTTTTGTTGCAATCGCCTGGATTTTATCATAATCAAACTGACCTGTTTCTGGTTCTACACCATAAAAACTTGGCGTATAAATTCTACCTGAAAAATTAACTGGAGAACCATGAGTTAAGTGACCTCCGTGAGACAAATCAAAACCTAGTATTTTATCACCAGGTTGTAAACATGCAGCAAAAACAGCGGTATTAGCTTGAGAACCCGAATGCGGCTGCACATTTGCATATTCTGCTCCAAATAATGCTTTCGCTCTATCAATAGCAATTTGCTCTACAACATCAACTACTTCACATCCTCCGTAATATCTTTTACCTGGATATCCTTCTGCATACTTATTGGTTAAACAAGAACCTGCAGCTTCCATTACCTGGTCACTTACAAAATTTTCAGAGGCAATAAGCTCTATACCATGTATTTGTCTGTCTTGTTCATCAAGAATTAAGTCAAAGATTTCTTCGTCGCGTTGCATGTTTTTATGTTTTAAAAAATTGTTTG
Organism: Flavobacterium sp.; assembly: GCF_040383245.1. Taxonomy (GTDB): domain Bacteria; phylum Bacteroidota; class Bacteroidia; order Flavobacteriales; family Flavobacteriaceae; genus Flavobacterium. Next base: position 20,577 of record NZ_JBEIDX010000006.1, read on the forward strand.
TCAAAATTACTAAATATGTTTGTCAAATAAATTCTAAATGATATATTTGATTACATTTTTTTCAACAACAAATCAACATTTTATTATGCCAAATTTAGCTAATGATCCCAGTCGCAAATCCTGGATAGAAGTTCCAGAAAACAGTGATTTTCCTATTCAAAATATTCCATTTGGAGTATTTTTAACTAAAGAAGATGTAATTACAATTGGAACTCGAATTGGTGATTGCGCAATTGACATGGGTGCTTTACAGCAATTAGGCTATTTTGAAGGGATTGATTTAACCGATGATATGTTCATGCAAGACACCTTGAATGATTTTATTTCGGATGGAAAAAAAACATGGCGATTGGTTCGAAACAAATTGAGCGAATTGTTTGATATTGAAAATCCTTTACTTCGTGACAATAAAGAACATAGAGAGATTATCATTTTTAAAATGAAAGACATCGAAATGCAACTTCCTGTTTTAATAGGAGATTACACCGATTTCTATTCCAGTAAAGAACACGCTACCAATGTTGGAAAAATGTTTCGAGATCCCGAAAACGCATTGTTACCAAACTGGCTTCATATTCCGGTTGGATACCATGGAAGAAGTTCTACTATTGTTCCTTCGGGAATTCCGGTACACCGCCCAATGGGACAAACATTGCCAAACGGAGAAACAAGTCCGGTATTTGGACCTTCAAGATTAGTTGATTTTGAATTAGAAACTGCCTTTATCACCACAGACGTTAATGTAATGGGTGAAAATATTTTGATCAATGAAGCTGAAGATTATATTTTCGGAATGGTATTACTAAACGATTGGAGCGCTAGAGATATTCAAAAATGGGAATATGTGCCACTTGGGCCTTTCTTAGCTAAAAACTTTGCTTCATCAATTTCCCCTTGGATTATTACCATGGATGCTTTAGAACCATTTAAAACTAAAGGACCAAAACAAGAGCCAACACCGCTTCCCTACTTGCAACAAAAAGGAAAAAATACCTACGACATCAATCTTGAAGTATATTTAAAACCTGAAAATGTTGAAGAAAGTTTGATTTCAAAATCCAATTTCAAATACATGTATTGGTCGATGTCACAACAATTAACGCACCATACTTCTAATGGATGCCGAGTAAACTCGGGAGACATGATGGGATCTGGAACTATTTCGGGGCCAACTGAAGACAGCTTTGGTTCGATGTTGGAACTAACTTGGGGTGGAAAAAATCCAATTAAAATGAAAGATGGTTCGGAACGAAAATTTATCAATGATAACGACACTGTTACGATAAAAGGATATTGTCTAAACAGTTCTACGCGAATTGGATTTGGTGAAGTAACTAGTAAACTTCTTCCGCCGTTTGTAAGAAAATAAGAATAAAAAAAGCAGCTTTAAAGCTGCTTTTTTTATTATAAATAGTTTTTGATTACTCCTGCATCAATATCGCTATGTGATGTATTATGAATGCATTTTTCTTTACTAATAATTAGTAACTGTGGAGATTGATGCACCACTGAAAACTTAATAGCAATTTCATTTGAGATGTCGCGATGATTTAATAAATCTAAATAATACGGAAGAACATTTTCGTTCGCTTCAAATTCATTTTCAAATTGTCGAAGTGCCATTCTGCTTATACTGCAACGGGTACTGTGCTTGAAGATTAACACTAATTTTGAATTAGATGCGTCTTCTATTTCATCTAATTGAGTACTAACGGTTAATTGCAACCAATTAATTTTTGAATTGGTTTCTTCTTGTGGTGTTGATCCAAAAAAATTATTAAATAAACTCATGTTTTGTCATTTTTTAAGACTTTTTGTCGTAAATTTATTAGTATTTCCATCTAAAATTAGGCCATTTTGTCCATAATTAAGTATTGGAATATAAATTGACCTTTATTCCTCAAATATAGAATTTATTAATTTAAATTAAACTATAAAAAACACCACAATGAACATAAATAAATTTACAATTAAATCGCAAGAAGCTTTGCAGAAAGCACAGCTAATTGCACAGGAATTGGGACAACACCAACTTGAAAACGAACACCTATTTAAAGGTATCCTGGAAGTAGATGAAAATGTTACTCCATTTATTTTGAAAAAACTAAATGTCAACATTGAACTATTTAAGAAAATATTAGAATCAACTATTCAAAGTTTTCCTAAAGTAAGTGGTGGAGAACTTATGTTTTCTCGTGATGCCTCTACTACTCTGAATGAAGCGGAAATAATTGCTACAAAAAGAAATGACGAGTTTGTTTCAATTGAGCATTTAATATTGGCGATTTTTAAATCAAAAAGTAAAGTAGCCCAAATATTAAAAGACCAAGGAGTTACAGAAAAAGCTTTGGATGCTGCAATAACTGAAATGCGAAAAGGCGAACGAGTTACTTCTGCTTCAGCTGAAGAAACATACAATTCATTAAGTAAATATGCAAAGAATTTAAACGAATTAGCACGAAGTGGTAAACTGGATCCAGTTATTGGAAGAGATGAAGAAATAAGAAGAGTATTACAAATATTAACCCGAAGAACTAAAAACAATCCAATGCTGGTTGGAGAACCAGGAGTTGGTAAAACAGCCATAGCCGAAGGGCTTGCACATCGAATTGTAGATGGTGATGTACCTGAAAATCTAAAAGATAAAATTGTATTTTCTTTAGATATGGGTGCGCTTATTGCTGGTGCCAAATATAAAGGAGAATTTGAAGAACGATTGAAAGCAGTGGTAAAAGAAGTAACTTCTGCCGAAGGCGATATTGTTCTTTTTATTGATGAAATCCACACGCTTGTTGGTGCGGGAGGTGGCGAAGGCGCAATGGATGCAGCCAATATATTAAAACCGGCTTTAGCCCGTGGCGAACTTCGTGCAATTGGCGCCACTACATTTGACGAATACCAAAAATATTTTGAAAAGGACAAAGCATTAGAGCGTCGTTTTCAGAAAATAATGGTTGAAGAACCCGATACCGAAAGTGCGATTTCGATATTAAGAGGAATTAAAGAAAAATACGAAACCCATCACAAAGTTCGAATTCAGGATGATGCCATTATTGCTTCGGTTGAATTATCACAACGCTACATCACCAATCGTTTTCTTCCAGATAAAGCAATTGATTTAATGGATGAAGCGGCTTCAAAACTTAGAATGGAAATCAATTCCAAACCAGAAGAACTGGATGTTTTGGATCGAAAAATCATGCAGTTGGAAATTGAAATTGAAGCCATCAAAAGAGAAAAAGACGAGAACAAGTTGAAAGGACTTGGTTTGGATTTAGCCAATTTAAAAGAAGACCGAAATGAAATTTACACCAAATGGAAATCAGAAAAAGATGTGGTTGATTCAATTCAGTCAGTTAAACAAGAAATCGAAGATTTTAAATTGGATGCCGAACGAGCAGAACGTGATGGTGATTATGGAAAAGTAGCTGAAATTCGTTACGGAAAAATTAAAGAAGCACAAGAGCGTTTGGATGCTTTGCAAATTACATTAGCCGAAAATCAATCGGGCACTTCTTTAATTAAAGAAGAAGTTACTCGTGAAGACATTGCTGAAGTTGTGGCTAAATGGACCGGAATTCCGGTGATAAAAATGCTTCAAGGGGAAAGAGAAAAACTATTAAAACTAGAGGGAGAATTGCACCATCGTGTTGTGGGACAAGAAGAAGCAATTGAAGCAGTTAGTGATGCCGTAAGAAGAAGTCGCGCTGGTTTGCAAGACATGAAAAAACCAGTTGGAACCTTCTTATTTCTTGGAACTACTGGTGTTGGAAAAACTGAATTAGCAAAAGCATTAGCCGAATATTTATTTGACGATGAAAATGCAATGACCCGAATTGATATGAGTGAATACCAAGAACGCCACAGTGTGAGCCGATTAGTTGGCGCACCTCCTGGATACGTTGGTTATGATGAAGGTGGACAATTAACCGAAGCCGTTCGGAGAAAACCATATTCTGTAATTTTATTAGATGAAATTGAAAAAGCACATCCGGATACTTTTAATATTTTACTACAAGTACTTGATGAAGGAAGATTGACGGACAATAAAGGACGGGTTGCAGATTTCAAAAACACGATCATTATTATGACTTCTAATATAGGAAGTGCAATAATTCAGGAGAAATTTGAAAATTTAAAAGGTGGAATTGAGGCTGCAACTGAGGCTGCAAAAACGGAAGTATTGGGCTTATTAAAACAAATGGTGCGCCCTGAATTCATTAATAGAATAGATGAAATTGTAATGTTTACACCTTTAAATTCAGATAACATTAAAGAAATTGTGGGACTTCAATTGAAGGGCGTAATCAAAATGCTTGCGGAACAAAGCATCACAATGGATGCTACTCCAGAAGCCATTAGCCATTTATCTGAAAAAGGATATGATCCACAGTATGGAGCAAGACCAGTAAAAAGAGTGATTCAACGCGAAGTATTGAATCAACTTTCTAAAGAGATTCTAGCAGGAAAAGTTACTACCGACAGTATTATACTTTTAGATTGTTTTGATGGCCAATTGGTTTTTCGAAATCAAAATGAATTGAATAACTAGGTATTGTTTAATTTCAGAATATTTTTACTTTTATAATTTAAAATCAGAAAAAAATAAAACATGAAAAATATTATTTTGAAAAATGGATTTATTGGCGGTTTAATAATTGCTTTCACAATGGTTTCAAGTGCCTATTTGTGTTACAATGATCCAAAAGGATTTGAACCTAATTTTGCATTAGGTTTTGGCGGCATGCTCCTTTCGTTTGTATTTGTCTATTTAGGGATAGAAAAGTATAAAAAAAGTATTTCAGATGGGAAAATTACATTTATTAAAGCATTTCAAATTGGAACTTTAATTACATTATTAATTTCAACAATTTATGTTGGGGTTTGGCTAATTGTTTATTACAACTTCTTTCCTGATTTTATTGATAAATATGCGCAATCTGAAATTGCTCATGCAAAACCTTCAGATATTGCAACTACTACAGCCAAAATGGAAACATATAAAGAAATGTACAAGAATCCATTTTCAGTAATTGCACTCACTTATATGGAGATTTTACCTTTAGGTTTAATCATTACTTTGATAAGTTCTTTAATTTTAAAGAAAAAATAAAAAAAGGCCCGCATTTAGCGGGCCTTTTTTTCATATAAATTCAAATCTTATTTATCTCTTGTAAAATCAAAACTTTGCGGTCCAACGCTAAGCTTTATAGCATCTTTAGCTTCATTAAACTGAATCACTAAACCTGCTTGTTCTAAACTGAATTTTCCTGCGCCTTTGCTATCAAGAGCTGTAGCAGGTTGCCCTGGAGAATTTATTACTAAACTTTCATCCTCTTCTGTAAATGTGATTTTGATAGGTAATTGTTGACTAGAAAATTTACCTAAATACGGAGTTAATGATTCCACTTGAGTGATTCCATTTTTTTCATTGGTCCAAACATTATTTTCTGTATTACTATCTGGTAATTTATTATCCGGATCGATTGTAATAGAATCTAACTCTTCATTCGTGTCAACTTTAAAAGTCCAATCCACATTTCGTTCCCAAATCTCAACTGGAAGCGATTTTCTTGAAACAGCTCCGCTCTTAGTTTTGATCTCTAAAACCACTGGCATTACCATTTTTTCGAAATTTTCAATAGTAATAATAGCACCATTTTTGGCATTACCTTTTACATATTTAACTTTTGAAACACCTTGATCTAATCTCCAATTATTTAAGAACCAACTTCTCCAAAACCAACCTAAATCTTCACCAGCAACATTTTCTATTGTTCTGAAAAAATCATCTGGCATTGGGTGTTTGAATGCCCAACGCTCTGTATATGTTCTAAATGCTTTATCAAAACGTTCTTTACCTAATACATTATTACGTAACATATCCAATCCTGCACCTGGCTTGTAATAAGCCAATATTCCAAGATTTGCTTCCTTTAAATTACCAGGATTAGCCATTACAGGTTCTAAACTTGGATCTGTCAGCATTCCTGATGCTTCATGCATGTTTTGATCAGGTTGTTTGTATTCACCATTATTAAAATCTTGTGCACTTAATCCATTTATAAAAGTATTAAAACCTTCATCCATCCATGCAAATAAACGCTCGTTAGAACCAACAATCATTGGGTACCAACCATGTCCAAACTCGTGATCTGTAACTCCCCAAAGTTCTGCTCCTTTTGATTTTAATTCACAGAATACAATTCCAGGATATTCCATTCCACCTTCATTTCCAGCTACGTTAGTTGCTGCAGGATAAGGAAATTCAAACCATCTCTTTGAATAATTTTCAATAGAAGTTTTAGTGTATTCAGTAGATCTACTCCATGCATCTTGACCGTCAGATTCAACAGGATAAGTTGAAATTGCTAGCGCTTTTTTTCCACTAGGTAAATTAATTCGAGCTGCATCTACAATAAATGCTGCAGAAGATGCCCATGAAACATCACGAGCATTTTTAATTTTAAATTTCCAAGTCAAAGTCGATTTTCCTGCAGGACGTGAAGAAGCTTGAGTAACTTCCTCCGCGGTACGAATCATAACCGTTTTATCACTAGCTTTTGCAGCAGTCCAACGTTTTTGTTGCTCGGCAGTATACACTTCTGAAGTATTAAGCAATTCACCAGAACAAACTACAATATGACTTGCAGGAGCCGTAATTGCTACATCAAAATCTCCATATTCTAAATAAAATTCACCTGCTCCAAGGTACGGATAAGTATTCCAACCACGAACATCATCATAAACACACATTCTTGGATACCATTGTGCAACAGTGAAAATTTTTCCGTTCTTAGTATCAACAACTCCCATTCTATCCGATCCATAATCTGGAGAAACGAATGAAAATTCTATTTTCAGTTTTACCGAAGCACCATTTCCATTTAATTCTTGCGGCAAATTAACTTGCATGCGGGTATCAACAATAGAAAATTCAGCTTCTTTCTCAACCGATTTTCCTCCAACAGTTGAAATTATTTTTATTGATTTTATTCTGATTCCACCGTCAAACTCTTGACCTTTAGCTCCATTTCTACTTCCTTTTAACGGAATAATAGCATTTCCACGAGAATCTTTTTTGAATAAATTTTGCTCTACATTCATCCATAAAAAACCAAGTTTATCTGGACTATTATTGGTGTAGGTTAAAATTTCAGACCCAATAATTTCTTTGGTTTGCTCATTTAAGCTTGCCGTTAAGGAATAATCAGCGCGGTTTTGCCAATATTTCGCACCGGGTTGTCCACTAGCAGATCGAGTTTCAATTGCGTTTTTTGTGTAAAAATTATTAGCGAATGTTTCGTTGTAATTGTAATTCGATGTTGGCTTAGTTTCCTGAGCTTTTAACGAGGTAATTACACAAAACAAAGCGCTTAAAAAGAATGTTTTTGTAATAAAATTTTTCATAGATTAGAATTGGTTAATTGATCAAACAAATAAAAGAAAAAATTGCTTTTGATTTTCACAAAAGCATTTAAATAAGTCATAACAAAATGTTATTTGTTACATTAGAAAATTATTTACTGTATTTTTTCTTTCTTAAATAAGTAAATACTACTCCAAATAACAATACTAAAGTAATTGGAAATCCAATAGTTACAATTTGAGAGTAGGTGTAATTATCAACAACTTTTTGAGTGTCAAGAATCGGTAAATCCACTTCTTTACTTCGAATGTTAATTAAGCCATTATCATCCAATAAATAATTCATAGAATTTATCAAAAAGTTTTTATTTCCATATACTTGTTGAGTCCATTGATCAATATCATTAATTAAAGGCTTTTTGTTTACATATTTATAATTAACTATATCTCCGTCCGCAATTACTATCATTTTACTATTTAATCCTTCATCAATACTTTTATAAGCATTATTAGGTTTAACCCTGTTTTTGAAACCCGAAGAAAATTTACCTTCAAGCAATACTCCAATAATTTGATTCCCATTATTATAATCTGACTCGTTTAACGGAACCATAAATTGGTTTAAAGAAATTGGCATAAGTGTACCGACAGTTTTTGAAATTTTTGAACTTTTTAATAAAACAGTCTTTTTAATTTTATTTTTTAATGTATCAATCTGATTTGCAAACTCTAATTTAACTAAATTTAAATTTTTATTAATAACATTGTTTTCCTCTGATTTTACAATTGGAGAGTACAACCAATCAATTGGTATATCACCTCGTTCTGATTTTAATGTTATGGGCGTTGATAACACATCTTGTATTAATTTTGGATTTATTCTAAAACCATATTTGAAAAACATATCATCTAAATTTAAATTTAAGGGGTAAGCAATAGAAGTTTGTTCAGGATTTTGCAAACTATCTAAATCAATAGATACTTGATCAATTAACCACATAGTTTTCCCACCATTCATAATATACTGATCAAGTATATATTTTTCATTTTCTGAAAATGGTTCGGTTGGCTTTGCAATTAATGCAGCATCAAACCTTTTTATATTTGAAAGAGTTTTTGGTAAATCATTTTTTAAAGAATCCAAATTGAATTCAGCTATAATATAATTTTCTTTAAGATTAATAAGATAATCAGCCAAATACTTATCACTGATTTCACCATTACCTTTTAAAACAGCAATTTTTTTTAAGTTTTTATTGGTTAATTTAGAAATTGCATTGGATATTTCGTATTCCAAAAGTTGTATAGATTTGTTTATGTTGTCTTCAGGAGTGAATCCAAAATTATTAACTAACAATGGAATTCTAACTTTTTTTGTTCCTACACTAGCAATTGCCCATGGGAAAATTTGTGATACAGTTTTTTTACCTTTAATAGTTTGATTAATATTGGTAGGAGCTAATCCAAATCCAATTAAGTCTTTCGAATTCTGTTCAGCTAATTCATCATCCTCTAAAGGATTATTAAAATAAAATATAATGTTATTATTATAATTTTTAAATTCGTCTAACAAGTGATATGTTTCATTACGTAATCTTCTAAATTCCGGTGGAAAATCTCCTTCTAAAAAAACATCAATATAAATTGGTTCTTTTACTTGTTTAATAATATTAATAGTTGATTTAGATAGCGTATAACGTTTATCTTCAGTTAAATCAAATCGTTTAAAAAGATAATGTCCGGCAAAATTTGCAACCATTAATATAAAGATAATGGTAAATAGATTTTTTAAATTAGGGTTCTTATTTTCCATTATGATTTATGCGATTTAAGTTTGTAAACAGTCACCGATAAAAACAAGGTGGTTATACTCATAAAATAAAGTGCATCGCGAGTATCAATAACTCCACGGCTCATACTTTTATAATGATTATCCATTCCGAAGTAGGCAATAAACTCCTGCCAATCTTTAATTTGGCTAGCAATACCTTGGAAACCAAAATATAGAAAAAAGCATAAAAACACAGAAACTATAAAGGCAACTATTTGATTTTCTGAAAGTGAAGACGAAAAAACACCTACAGCAGTATATCCAGATATTAAAAATAATAAGCCAAAATAGGAACCTAAAGTACTTCCCCAATCAAGATTTCCCTCAGGCATACCCAAGCCATAAATTACATAAACATATATAAATGTTGGAATAATTGCAATAATTATAAGAGCAAAGGCGCCAAGGTATTTACCAACTACAATCTCCCAAATTGAAATGGGTTTAGTTAATAGTAATTCTAAAGTTCCTTGTTTCATTTCATCCGAAAAACTGCGCATTGTCACAGCCGGAATTAAGAAAATTAAGATCCAAGGTGATATAGTAAAGAAAGGTGATAAATCGGCAAAACCACTATTTAAAATATTGTATTCGCCTTCAAAAACCCAAAGAAACAATCCGTTTAATAACAGAAAAATTGCTATCACCAAATACCCTATTGGCGATCCGAAAAAGGATTTTATTTCTCTTAATAATAATGACTTCATATTTTTATTCTAAAGTAACTAATTTGTCTACACTCCAAGCTTCTGGCTTGTCATTGAATAACTTTTTTGTAAATGTCCACACTTCATCAAACAACGCCGAGTTCCTGTAATTTTCTAAATCTGCTTCGGTTTCCCAATAACTATAGGTAAATAGAATGCTGGCATTGTTTTTATCCTGATATAATTCTAGAAAACGATTTCCGGGCGCATTTCGTATGTGGGTTTTCATTAATTCAAAATTTTCCATAAAAGCAGGAATATTTTCTTCATGAAACGACATTTTCACTATTCGTACAAACATTAACTATAAATTAAAGTTAATCATCACAAAATCACGACATTCTAGTCCCAATAAACTTGATGCAGATCCAATTTTAGGATTACTTTTATATAATCCGATTTCCAAAAATCCTGCTTCATTAAAAATTGCAATGGATTTACCCATGATGTTATATAAAGATTGTTTGTCTATTGTTTCAATATCTGAATATTTAGCAAAAATACTCTTAACTTTTTTGTTTTTAAATTGCACTTCGTAGGGTCTTCCTTTGGCAATTTCTACAAATAATTTTTTGGATATGTTGGTTATAGCGTTTCCAAAATTATCAATATATACTACATATCCTTTTATCGAATTTTTATCAGACGCAACAATTGCTTGAAGCTCGGTTACTTCTTTAAGAGCATGAATTTCTTTTCCAATAACTGTAAGTGAACCTCCTTTAGCAATGTGAACTGCAGTGGTTACTAGCACATCCATATCGGTTGCTTCTGGCAATAATCGATCATGAATATTTATAGAAACCATTTTTTGAGGTTTAATTTGGGTAGTTAACAAACTTAATATTCCATTATCGGCAGAAACAAAAAAATGATCATTCCACTGGATCACAACATGTTGGTTATCTTCTTTTAATTCTATATCAACACCAATAATGTGCACCGTTCCTTTTGGAAAACTAGCATAAGCACCTTGAAGTAAGTAACTGGCCTCGCTAATATTAAACGGATCTACTTGATGGGAAATATCTACTAGTATTAATTCTTTGTTTTGTGATAATATTTTACCCTTTAAAGCACCAACATAATGGTCTTTATTTCCGTAATCGGTTGTAAGGGTAATTATTGACATAAAATTGTTTATAAATAATTAAGAATTGTAACTGTGTATTTCATAAATTTGAAATGATTGCAAATCTACTAATAATTAGTAAAAAATAATTAAAAAACTACTTCCATTTGAACGAACGTATCATTGAATTACACGACATTGCTCCAAAAGAATTTTGGGGTACGCAAGATTCCCATCTTGAAACGATAAAAAAGTATTATCCAAGATTAAAAATTGTAGCTCGAGGCACTACCCTAAAAGTATTTGGAGAAAAAGCAGAGTTGGATGAATTTGAAACAAGATTCAACAGATTAATGCTTCACTTTACCAGATACAACAACATCGATTCGAATGTAATTGATCGAGTAATTCAAAGTAATTCAGGCGAAGAACAACGCATGCCTGACCACGAAAAAATTCTAGTACATGGAATTGGCGGAAAGCTAATTAAAGCGATGACTCCAAACCAGCATTTATTAGTGGAAACCGTTTTTAAAAATGATATGGTTTTTGCAGTTGGTCCTGCTGGAACAGGTAAAACGTACACTGGTGTTGCTCTTGCAGTTAAAGCTCTAAAAGAAAAACAAGTTAAAAGAATTATTTTAACGCGACCTGCAGTTGAAGCTGGAGAAAATCTAGGTTTTTTACCGGGTGACATGAAAGAAAAACTGGATCCTTACATGCAACCGCTTTATGATGCATTACGAGACATGTTACCTCCCCAAACATTGGAAGATTATATCCTTAAAGGGATAATTCAAATTGCTCCTTTGGCATTTATGAGAGGTAGAACGTTAGATAATGCATTTGTAATTTTGGATGAGGCACAAAACACGACACATTCTCAAATGAAAATGTTTTTGACTCGTATGGGAAAGAACGCCAAGTTCATTATTACGGGTGATCCAGGTCAAGTAGATTTACCAAGAAGAACGATATCCGGATTAAAAGAAGCTTTATTAGTTTTAAAAGATATTGATGGAATTGGAATTATTTATCTTGACGATAAAGATATTGTTCGTCATAGATTAGTGAAAAAAGTAATTGATGCTTATAAAAGTATTGAAAACCACGATTAATAATCCGTAAATCTTTTCGACCTTTGCGTGAAACAAGCTCCCTATGAAAGACCTAAGTAATTATAGAAAATCCTACGAAAAAAGCGAATTACTTGAAGACAATATCCCAGAGGACCCTATTAATTTATTTAATAAATGGTTTCATGAAACCGAAGAGTTTGGTGGTGTAGACGAAGTAAATGCAATGACGGTTTCCACAATTGGATTAGACGGTTTTCCAAAAGCCAGAGTCGTTTTACTAAAGAAATTCAACGAAGAAGGTTTTATCTTTTACACCAATTACAATTCGGAGAAAGGAAAAGCAATTCAACAAAACCCTAATATTTGTCTGTCCTTTTTTTGGGCCAGTTTAGAAAGACAAGTCATTATAAAAGGAATTGCCGAGAAAACTATTGACGCAGTATCCGATAATTATTTTGCTTCAAGACCCGACGGAAGTAAGCTAGGCGCGATTGTATCTCAGCAAAGCGAGGTAATTCCAAATAGGGAATTTCTTGAAACTAATTTGAAAAAATTAGAGCAAGAATTTGAAAGTACAGAAATTGAAAGGCCAAAACATTGGGGAGGATTTTTAGTTAGACCTGTAGAAGTAGAATTTTGGCAAGGGCGTGCTAACAGATTACACGACCGAATTCGATACCAATTGCAATCGGATTTTAACTGGAAAATGGATCGATTAGCGCCATAATCTTATAAATATTTAAACATTTTATAACACAAAAGGAAGATATAACTTTTATATTCGCGAAATATATACTTTAAATAAACCTATAGTTCCTTTAAGAATAATTACATGAATACAGAAACCAATTATAGATATATTGATCGTGAAAAAAGTTGGTTGACTTTTAACGCAAGAGTGCTGCAAGAAGCTGCTGACGAAGCAGTGCCTTTATTAGACAGGCTAAGATTTTTAGGTATTTTCTCCAATAATTTAGATGAATTTTTCAGAGTTCGTTTTGCTGCAATTCGTAGACTAAGTTTATCTGGAGAAACTGGAGTTAAAATTCTAGGCGGAATCACAGCACAACAATTATTGAAAGACATTACAGAAATTGTGATCAAGCAGCAAGCAGACAGCTTGAAAATACTAAGTGACATTGAAAAACAACTAGAAAAAGAAAACATTATAATTGTTAATGAAAATGAATTATGCCAAGAACACCAAGAATATGTGCATGATTTATTTATTCAAAAAGTAAGTCCGGAGCTTGTTACGATTATCTTAAATGATTTAGCAGAATTCCCGCTATTAAAAGATACTGCAGGTTACTTAGCAATAAAATTAGTAATGAATACCGACGAGAAATCAAAAGTTCTTGGCTTGGTAAAACCTAAAAATGAGATTCGTTACGCTATAATTGAAATACCTAAAAACATCAACCGTATTGTGGTTCTTCCGTCCATTGGAGAAAAGCAATACATCATGCTGCTTGATGATGTAATTCGTTACAATTTAAGTAGCATTTTCAATATTTTCGATTACAAAAGTATTTCGGCACACATGATTAAAATTACTCGAGATGCGCAATTAGATATTGATAGCGACATGAGTAAAAGTATGTTGCAAAAAATTGCCACTTCGGTAAAAGACAGAAGAATTGGTGAACCCGTTCGATTCGTTTACGATAAAACGATTGACAAAGATACCTTGGCGTTTTTTCTTAACCGCATGAAAATTGATTCAACAGATAGCATTATTCCGGGTGGTCGTTACCACAACAGAAGGGACTATATGGATTTTCCAAATTTAGGAAGATTTGATTTATTGTATCAACAAAAAAAGCCGCTTGATGTTCCTGGACTGAGTCTTGAAGGAAGTATTTTAAATAAAATTGCGAAGAAAGATTTCTTGATTTTCGCGCCTTATCAATCGTATTCTTATTTGATTAAATTTTTGCGTGAAGCAGCACTTGACCCAAAAGTAAGTTCCATTAAAATTACTTTGTACCGATTAGCAAAAAATTCTCAAATAATCAGTTCCTTAATAAATGCAGCAAAAAATGGAAAACGAGTAGTAGTTCAGATCGAATTACAAGCACGATTTGATGAAGCAAATAACATTTCCTATGCTGAGCAAATGCAACAAGAGGGAATTGAATTGATTTTTGGAATAAAAGGACTTAAGGTTCATAGTAAAATTTGTGTGATTGAGCGATTTGAAGAAGGAAAAACCAAAAGATATGGGTTTATTTCGACCGGAAATTTTAACGAATCTACTGCTAAATTTTATACTGATGTAACACTATTAACTAGCCACCAGCAAATATTAAAAGATGTTACCAAAATTTTTGATTTTTTTGAAATCAATTACCGATTACATCGATACAAACATTTAATAGTTTCACCCCATTATTCAAGAGGTAAATTTTACAAACTAATTGATAGAGAAATCCATAATGCTTTGGCTGGAAGACCAGCTTATATTAATTTAAAAATGAATAGTTTATCGGATATCGCAATGATTGACAAACTTTATGATGCTAGTAATGCCGGTGTAAAAATGAAATTGCAAATCCGTGGAATTTGCTCTTTGATTCCAGGTATTAAAGGGATGAGTGAAAATATTGAAGCAATTAGTATTGTAGACAATTTCTTAGAACATTCCCGATTGTTTATATTTTGCAATGACAACAATCCAGAAGTATTTATTTCCTCTGCCGATTTTATGACCCGTAATCTAGATGGTCGTGTAGAAGTTACCTGCCCTATTTATCAAGACGACATTAAAAAACAATTAATAGACACCTTTGAAGTGGGTTGGAAAGGTAATGTAAAAGCGCGTTTTCATTCGGAAAAATTAGATAATAAATATCGAATTCGCAAAGAAGATGAACCTGTTTTTAGAGCACAACTAGAAACCTATAATTACTATAAAAATCAACAAGATACTAGTAAAGATAACTTGTTTTAATTTGCATAATAACCGCCAATACTAAATGATTACAATTAAAAAATATGCCGCAATTGACATAGGCTCAAATGCAATGCGTTTACTTATTGCAAATGTTGTAGAACAAAAAGGCAAAGAAACCCAATTTAATAAATCTGAACTTGTTAGAGTTCCTATTCGTTTAGGTCAGGATGCTTTTACAGTAGGTGAAATAACAACTGAGAACATTGAAAGAATGGTAGATGCAATGAAGGCCTTTAAACTTTTGATGAAAGTCAATAAAGTAGAAAAATATAAGGCATGTGCAACATCAGCTATGCGAGAATCTTATAATAGCAAAGAAGTTGTAAAAATCATTAAAGAAAAAGCTGAAATTGATATTGAAATTATAGATGGCAAACAAGAAGCTGCAATAATCACATCTTCCGACTTGCATAATCTAATTACAACAGACAAAACTTGTTTATATGTAGATGTTGGTGGTGGAAGTACCGAATTTTCTTTGTTTTCAGACGGAAAAATTGTAGCATCCAAATCATTTAAAAATGGAACTGTTAGATTGTTAAATAACATGGTAAACGAAATAGTTTGGGAAGAAATAGAAAAATGGATCAAACTGCATTGCGAACCTTTTGAAAATATAACTTTAATTGGCTCCGGAGGAAATATCAATAAATTATTTAAACTCTCCGGAAAACAACAATCTAAACCATTGTCCTTTTTGTACTTAAACACACAATATCAGTATTTAAGTTCACTATCATATGAAGAACGAATTTTTGAAATTGGGTTAAATACCGATCGGGCTGATGTAATTATTCCGGCAATTAGAATTTATTTAAACGCAATGAAATGGAGCGGTGCCCGTCAAATATATGTTCCTAAAATTGGACTTTCCGACGGTATTGTGAAAGCAATGTATTATGGAAAAATTTAAATACTACTAACCAAAACCCCATACCAATCTATGAAAAAATTAATACTATTATTCGCATTTCTAACATTAATTTCTTGTAAAAAAGAAGAAAATGAAACTACTTATTTTCAATCAGAAACTACTGGAATGCAAATTGGCGGTGTTCAAAAAATAGCCATTAATACTCCAAAAGGTAAATTTAATGTATGGACAAAACGCATTGGAAATAATCCAAAAATTAAATTGCTATTATTAAACGGAGGTCCGGGAATGTCTCATGAATATTTTGAGTGCATGGAAAGTTTCTTGCCAAAAGAAGGAATTGAATTTATTTATTACGACCAATTAGGTACCGGTTTTTCAGACAATCCTAACGATACAACTATGTGGGACCTTCCAAGATATGTTGAAGAAGTAGAGCAAGTTCGTGTTGCTTTACATCTTGATAAAGATAATTTTTATTTGTTAGGCCATTCTTGGGGTGGAATTTTAGCAATGCAATATGCTTTGAAATACCAAAACAACCTAAAAGGAATTGTTGTATCTAATATGATGGCAAGTTGTCCAAAATATGGAGAATATTCTAAAGTATTGCAAAGCAAATTAAATCCAGATGTATTGAAAACCATTCAAGATTTGGAAGCCAAAAAAGATTATGCCAACCCCAAATACATGGAATTGTTAATGGCAAATTTTTATAATCAGCACATTTTAAGACTTCCAGTTAGCGATTGGCCTGAACCAGTTACTCGATCTATGGGAAGATTAAATCAATCACTATATATCACCATGCAAGGACCAAGCGAAATGGGGCTTTCGGGAAAATTAACCAACTGGGATGTTTCAAAAGAATTAAAGAATATATCGGTTCCAACTCTTGTAATTGGTGCAAAACACGACACCATGGATCCAGAATACATGAAATGGATGGCTTCACAATTTCAAAAAGGAACCTATTTGTATTGTGCTAACGGTAGCCATATGAGTTTGTATGATGACCAACAAACCTATATGAAAGGATTAATCGATTTCTTGAAAAAAGGAAATGAATAAAGAATAAAAAAAGGGATGTTAAAACATCCCTTTTTTATTACAAATCCAAATCAAATGCCCGACGAAATTCTTCAAGATGCGGATTGATTTCGTTTAATCTGTTGTATTTATCTTGGGCGGTAAATGCCACTTTACTTTTTACACTTTCATTCACAACCACTTCAATAGAAATTTCATGATTGTGCAAATGTCCGCGTAAATAACCTAGCAAATCTGGTTTTTCCTTTTCAAAATCAATCTTGGAACCTTCATTGGGTAACTCATAAATTATTTTAAACCCTTCCAATTTAGGATCACTAATTCGCAATAAAGAAGCCATAATCATGTATCCTTTATCTGTAAGTCGCTGAGCATATTTAAACCAAAAATCAAGCATTTCGGTTTCAGTAAATTCTTCAGTAGGAAAATGTACCTCCTCTTTGACTATTCCTTTTTGTGCCTCTTGCATTTCTTTTTTAGCTCTTATGCTAGACAAAGAAAATGCGGAAACATTGGGTTGGCTTGAAACTGATATAGGACTTTGTGTTGGAGTTTCTTGGGTAGGTGTTATAATTTGAGCTGCATCAATTGGAGCTGTTTCAACTTCTATTTCTTGACTAACGATTTCAATCTCGTGACTTTCAACTTCTAATTTCTCAGCTGTTTCTTCTACCTTCTGACTTGTAACTTCAGGCTTCAGAGTTGGTGCTTCAACAATAGAATAATCAGATCTTCTAAAATAAGTTGGTGGAATTATAAACTCATTTTTTTTTTCTCGATCAAAATTGATAGAGCAAAGTTGCATAAGTGCTAGTTCTACTAGCAATCTTTGGTTTTGGGAAACCTTGAACTTTAAATCGCAGTCGTTGGCTATTTCTATACCTTTCAATAAAAACTCGGAAGAACATTGTTGGGCTTGTTCTCCATATAATTTTTGAGCTTGCTCCCCTGCTTCCAATAAAGAAAGCGTTGCTGGATTTTTGCAAACTAATACATCTCTAAAATGAGAAGCTAAACCTGCAATAAAATGATGTCCGTCAAATCCTTTAGCTAAAATTTCATTATAGGAAACTAAGATTTGAGGAATATTGTTGTCCAAAATCAAATTGGTGATGGAAATATACGTTTCGTAATCTAATACATTTAGATTTTCAGTAACGGCTTGTCTCGTTAAATTGGTGCCACAATAGGATACCACTCGATCAAAAATAGACAAAGCATCACGCATAGCACCATCCGCTTTTTGAGCAATAATATGAAGTGCATCATCTTCAAAAGAAACCCCTTGACTTGAAGCTACTTCAGCCAAATGTTCTTTAGCGTCTTTAACTGTAATTCTTTTAAAATCGAATATTTGACAACGAGATAATATCGTAGGAATAATTTTGTGTTTTTCGGTCGTCGCCAAAATAAAAATAGCATGCTTTGGCGGCTCTTCTAAAGTCTTCAAAAAAGCATTAAATGCAGCAGAAGACAACATATGCACCTCGTCAATAATATATACTTTGTACTGACCCGTTTGCGGCGGTATTCTAACTTGATCAATCAAATTTCTAATATCATCTACCGAATTATTAGATGCAGCATCCAATTCAAAAACATTAAATGCAAAATCTTCATTTGGATCGTCATAACCCGGTTGATTAATTTTACGAGCTAAAATTCGGGCACAAGTAGTTTTTCCAACCCCACGAGGTCCTGTAAATAATAATGCAGACGCAAGATGATTGGTTTCTATAGCGTTTAACAAAGTACTTGTAATAGCCTGCTGACCCACCACATCTTTAAATGTTTGTGGACGGTATTTACGAGCAGATACTACAAATTGTTCCATAGAATTCTAATTGGTTTACAAATATAACTTAATTAAATTCAATTTCAAAAATGATAACCACAACATTTATGAATAAAAAACGCTATTTGTTAACAATAAAGTCTACCAAATAAAAGGATTACTTTTTACGCTCGAACAACCAACAATTTTGCTTTTTGTTTCATTATTTTGTTAGTACCTTTGCATTGAAATGATAAAAACGGCTAATATACTTAACAAAAGAGCACGGTTTGATTACGAAGTAATTGAAACCTATTCTGCTGGTATTGTCTTAACAGGAACCGAAATTAAATCAATTCGTTTAGGGAAAGCACAAATTGCAGAGAGCTTTTGTGAGTTCAATAACGGCGAACTTTTTGCCATTAACACCTATATTGAAGAGTATGCTTTTGGAAATCAATTCAACCATAAATCAAGAAGCGAACGCAAGCTTTTACTTAATAAAAGAGAATTAAAAACTTTAGCTCGAAATGTCGAATCGAAAGGATTGACTATTGTTCCACTTCGATTATTTACCAATGAAAAAGGACTTGCTAAATTAGAAATTGCACTTTGCAGAGGTAAAAAAACCTACGACAAACGAGAATCTCTAAAAGAACAAGACACTAAACGCGACTTAGCCCGAATTAAAAAAGAATTTTAATTAACTTTTATTCTCATGAAGGATTTATTAAAAAATGCGAGGGTAAATAAAAAACTAGGGACGCGCGAACTTGCAGCACTTGTCAAAATAGATCCTGCTATTATTAGTAAGTTTGAGAGTGGTCAAAGAATTCCTACAGAAAAGCAAATTAAAATTTTATCCTATCAATTAGAAATCGATATAAACACCCTTTTAGTTGCTTGGTACAAGCAAAAGTTTAGAACTCAAATTGATTTTAACCCTCAGTCTATTCAGGCAATTACAGAAGTATTAAGCGAAAAAGGTATTGAGCTTAAAGCAAACTCCAAGGAAACTCAAATTGCAGAAATATTATCAGAAATAGAAAATTTAAAAACTAAATTAAATTCGATTTAGTTTTTATTTTCTAATAGTGGAACAAATTTAAAATCACCTAATTCGTGTTTTTCAAATTGGGTTTCATTTTTCCGAATCAGCAGCGTCATAATTTGCTCATTTTCACCAACAGGAATAACCAGCTTACCTCCTATTTTTAATTGCGCCATCAAGGGTTGTGGAATAATTGGTGCTCCAGCAGTAACAATAATACTGTCAAAAGGAGCATGATTAGGAAGTCCTTTATAACCGTCTCCAAAAGACAAATGTTTTGGGCGAATGCCTAATTTTGGTAATAATAACGAAGTGGTTTTGAATAATTCATTTTGACGTTCCACCGAATATACTTTGGCACCAAGCAAACATAAAACAGCCGTTTGATAACCACTTCCGGTACCTATTTCAAGAATTTTTTGATCTTTTTTTACATCCAAAAGCTGGCTTTGATAAGCAACGGTATAGGGTTGAGAAATTGTTTGTCCTGCACCAATAGGAAACGCCTTGTCTTGATAAGCAAAATCCTCAAAACTGGAATTTAAAAATAAATGACGCGGAATAGTTCGAATGGCATCCAATACGTTTTTGTCAATTATGCCTTTATCTTCTAGAATTTTAGCCAATTGATTGCGAAGCCCTTTATGTTTATTCGTGTCCTTCAATTTATGAGTCTTAATTATTGTGTAAAAATAGAAAACAAATTACCAATTATCAATTACCAATTATCAATTAATTACTATTTTTGATAAAATTTAAATTATATGCTTAAAGTTGGCGTACTTGGTGCTGGTCACCTAGGAAAAATTCATTTACGATTATTACAACAATCAGAAAAATACGAATTAGTTGGTTTTTATGATGAGAATCAAGAAAACGGAGCTAAAATTGCTGCCGAATTCGGATACAAACAATTTGATACCATTGCCCGATTGATTCATGCGGTTGATGTAATTGATATTGTAACGCCTACCCTTTCACATTATAAATGCGCCAAAGTAGCAATTAAAAGTGGTAAGCATGTTTTTATTGAAAAACCAATTGCAACTACTGTACAAGAAGCTGAAGAAATTATTACTTTAGCTAAAGAATACAATGTAAAAGGCCAAGTGGGTCATGTAGAACGATTCAACCCTGCCTTTATTGCAGTGAAAGATATGATTGAAAATCCAATGTTTATTGAAACGCATCGTTTGGCAGAATTTAATCCGCGTGGCACCGATGTTCCTGTAGTATTGGACTTGATGATTCATGACATTGATGCCATTTTAAGTGTGGTAAAATCAAAAGTAAAGGCTGTTCACGCAAGCGGAGTTTCTGTTTTAAGTCAATCACCTGATATTGCCAATGCCCGAATTGAATTTGAAAATGGCTGCGTTGCCAATATTACATCGAGTAGAATTTCGATGAAAAACATGCGTAAATCAAGGTTCTTTCAAAAAGACGCTTATATCTCAGTTGATTATTTAGATAAAATATGTGAAGTTGTAAAAATGAAAGATGCACCTGAAGTTCCAGGAGATTTTGATATGATTTTGCAAAATGCCGAAGGCGAAAAGAAACAAATTTACTTTGCGAATCCTGAAGTAGAACCAAACAATGCCATTTTAGATGAATTGGAAACATTTGCAGATGCTATTAAAAACAATACCACTCCAATTGTAACCCTAGAAGATGGAACCGAAGCATTACGAGTAGCGTATCAAATTATTGATAGCATGACTGCTATCTCAACAAAATAAAAATTATTAAATGAAAACAATTGCAGTAATTGGCGCAGGAACTATGGGTAACGGAATTGCTCATACTTTTGCGCAAAGCGGATTTACAGTTAAACTTATTGATATTTCTGAAAAATCTTTAGAAAAAGGAATGGCTACTATTGCTTCCAACTTGGATCGAATGGTTGCAAAAGGAACAATTACCGAAGCCGACAAACACAAAACTATCGGAAACATAATTACCTATACCGATATTAAAGATGGAGTTGTGGGAACCGATTTAGTAGTTGAAGCTGCTACTGAAAATGTAACATTGAAACTAAATATTTTTAAGCAATTAAGTGAAGTGTGTGATCATAATGTGATTTTAGCAACTAACACTTCATCTATTTCTATTACTCAAATTGCAGCTCAAGTAGTACATCCAGAAAGAGTAATTGGAATGCACTTTATGAATCCGGTTCCGATCATGAAATTAGTTGAAATCATTCGTGGTTATAACACTTCAGATGAAGTGACTAAAATAATCATGGAATTATCTATTAAACTAGGGAAAGTACCAACAGAAGTAAATGATTATCCTGGATTTGTTGCCAATAGAATTTTGATGCCAATGATTAACGAGTCTATTGAAACACTATATAACGGAGTTGCAGGAGTGGAAGAAATTGACACGGTTATGAAACTTGGAATGGCACATCCTATGGGCCCGTTACAACTTGCTGATTTCATTGGTTTGGATGTATGTTTATCAATTTTAAATGTAATGTACGACGGATTTAAAAACCCAAAATATGCCCCTTGCCCACTTTTAGTAAATATGGTAATGGCAGGTAAATTGGGTGTGAAATCTGGAGAAGGTTTTTATGATTATTCAGAGAGTAAAAAAGCAGAGAAAGTTTCGAAACAATTTTCAAAATAATAAATGTCAAAAATAATACCATTTAAAGCGGTTCGTCCTACATCGGATAAAGTGGCGCTAGTAACTTGTCGAAATTACGACGATTACTCGCCTGCTGAACTTGCTTCATGGTTGAATTTTAATCCGTATTCGTTTTTGCACATTATTAATCCTGCATATGTACATGCGCAAAAAATCACTTTAGATAAACGATTTAAAGGGGTTGCTCATAAATATCAAGATTTTAAAAATGAAGGTACTTTTATTATAGATGAAACACCCGCGTTTTTTTTATATCAAATAGATACCAAATCGCAAACTTTCACTGGACTTGTAGCTGGAACATCAATAGAAGAATACAAAACCAACATCATAAAAAAACACGAAGATACACTTCAGTATCGCGTAGAATTGTTTAAAGATTATTTGCATCAAACGGGGTTCAATACGGAACCAGTATTAATAACTTATCCTGATAATGAAGATATTAATAACTGGATAACCAAAAAGTTAAAAGAACAACCCGTTTATCATTTTGCTACTACTAACAAAGAAAAACACACACTTTGGAAAGTAGACGCTGATTCGGAAATAAATTGGCTACAAAAACAATTTGAAAATATTCCCGAATTGTATATTGCTGATGGCCACCACAGATCAGAATCTGCAGAATTACTTTACGATCAATACCGTAATGTAGAGAATGATAAACTTGATTATTTTATGAGTTTTTTAATTGCTGAAAGCAATGTAAAGATTTATGAATTCAATAGAATAATTAGAGATTTAAATGGCTATACTAAAGAAGTTTTTTTAGAAAAATTATCCGACCATTTTATCATAAAATCAAAAGAACAAGAATTGTGGAAACCACAAGGTAAGTTTGAATTTGGAATGTATTTAGACGGCTGTTTTTATGCTCTGTTTTACAAACAAGAAACTAAAAACCCTTCTATCATTGAAAACTTAGATGCTCAAATCTTATATGATAAAGTTTTGCTCCCAATTCTTGGAATAGAAGATTTAAGAAATGACGAACGCATTGAATACATTCCTGGAAAACAATCAATTCTAACTTTAAAAGAATTAGTTGACGAAGGCGAGTTTGAAGTTGGTTTTATGTTATTTCCAAGTGATATTAAAGAAATTAAAACACTTGCAGATAAGAATTTAATTATGCCTCCAAAAAGCACTTATATTGAGCCAAAGTTTAGAAGTGGTTTACTAATTTACGAACTGTAACTAGTACATTAAATGTTTTTTGGAATTGTTATTCCACCCTGATTGATTTTCATACTTGACAAAATATATTTTCAAATCGGCTTGGTTTTCATATTTTACAAAAAATATTTTCTTGTCTGCTTGATTAGAATAATCCACAAAAAACCATCTTCCAAAATTTTGTGTTGCTTGATTACTATAGGATACTTTATATACTTTTAAATCAGCTTGGTTTTCGTATTGAACCACATAAACTTTCACATCAGCTTGATTTTCATAATCTACCGAAAATACTTTTTGACTATAGGATTTCACTGTGAATAATGAAAATAATACTGCAAATGGGATAAATTTCATTTTTTACGATTTAGTTTAAATCAAAATTAATAAAATCGAATTGATTTAGATACTACTAGTTAAATCTTTAACAAAAAAGCTTAGTTTAAGCAGTTTATGTTATTTAGCGTTGTAAACTTTAAGTGCTTCTTTTAATATATGAACCGATCGAACGAGGTCTTCTTTTTTCAAAACATATGCAATTCTTACTTCATTCAGACCAACATTTGGAGTAGAATAGAATCCTGCAGCTGGCGCTACCATTACCGTTTCTTTATTTAAATTGTAAGATTCTAATAACCATTGTGCAAAATCATCGGCATTTGCAACAGGTAATTGTGCAATGCAGTAAAAAGCTCCTTTTGGGGTACCTACCTTCACTCCTTCTATTTTTTGCAACTCAGAAATTAAGATATCTCTGCGTTCTTTGTATTCTTCAATTACTTCATCAAAATAACTCTGAGGTGTTTGCAAAGCCGCTTCACTAGCAATTTGCTCGAAGGTTGGCGGACTTAATCTTGCTTGTGCAAATTTCAAAGCTGCTGCCATTACCTCTTTATTTTTAGAAATAATACAACCAATTCGTGCGCCACACATGCTGTATCTTTTAGAAACCGAATCAATCATGATTGCATTTTCTTCTATTCCAGGAATATTCATTACTGAATAATGTTTGTCTTTAACATCATAAATAAATTCGCGATATACTTCATCAGCAATTAAAAACAAATCATTCTTTTTTACTAAGGCAGCCAATTGATTCATTTCCTCTTGAGAATACAAATAGCCTGTTGGATTTCCTGGATTACAAATCAGAATTGCTTTAGTTCTTGGTGTAATTAAATCTTCAAAAGCAGCAATTGGTGGCAATGCAAATCCGTCATCAATTGTTGAAATAACAGGAACTACAGTCACACCAGATGCTACTGAAAATCCATTATAATTGGCATAAAAAGGTTCCGGAATAATGATTTCATCACCAACATCCATAGTACTTCCTAAAGCAAATAATAGAGCTTCAGAGCCACCAGTTGTAATTATGATATCTGCCACATCTATAGGCAATCCTTGTGTTTTATAGTATTCGGATAATTTGATTCTATAACTTTCAAATCCAGCGGAATGACTGTATTCTAAAACTTTAATATCGGCATTTTTAACAGCTTGTAAAGCAACTTCAGGAGTTTTAATGTCTGGTTGCCCAATATTTAAATGGTATACTTTATTTCCATTCTTTTTGGCTATATCAGCATAAGGCACCAATTTTCTAATTGGTGATTCTGGCATTTGTATTCCTTTGTTTGAAATCTTTGGCATAGTGTAATTTTTGAATATGCAAATTTGCATTTTTTAATTGAAAAAAATTAATCAAATTGAATATTTAATTCAAAAAAAAACAGCAGTAAAACAAGATTACTGCTGTTGTATTATTTAGAAAAATCTAATTATTTAGAAGTGTAGTGTCTATCTTCAATATCTTGAACATCTCCTTTTGACATAGAGTCAACTAATACTGGAGTAGCAATGAATAAAGAAGAATAAGTTCCTACAATAATACCAACCAACATAGCGAAGATAAATCCTCTGATTGATTCACCACCAAATAAGAACATAGTTAATAACACTAAAATCATCATTAATGAAGTATTCAATGTTCTTGATAAAGTACTGTTAATAGAAGCGTTTACAACATCTTTAAAGTGACCTTTGTAATTTCCACCAAGGTATTCACGAATTCTATCAAATACAATTACGGTATCGTTCATAGAATAACCAATTACTGTTAAGATTGCAGCAATAAAATGTTGATCCATTTCCATGTGGAAAGGCATGATTTTATACAACAATGAATACATTCCCAATACGAAAATAACGTCATGGAATACTGCAGCAATCGCACCTAATGAATATTGCCATTTACGGAAAGAGATAATTAAATACAATCCAACAACTAGCATTGCACCAAGTACCGCCCAGTAAGAGTTTGTTTTAATATCTTCGGAAATTGCAGCTCCTACTTTAGAAGCTTGTAATACTCCAACTTGTTTTCCATCATAAGAATTAATGAATTTATCATAAGTCATATTAGTGTAATATTTACCTAATACTTTAAATAATTTTTCATTTACTTCTTTATCAACTCCAGCACTTTCTTCTTGGATTTTGTATTTAGTAGTCAATTTTAATTGATCAGCATCACCAAATACTTTAGCTTCTAACGCAGTTCCAAATTCTTTAGATAACTCTTCAGAAACTTGAGTTGGCTCAACTGTTTTTTCGAATTTAACTTGGAAAGTTCTTCCTCCCACAAAATCAACCCCTTGATCTAATCCATTTCCTAAGAAGATAGAGTATAAACTCACAACTACAACAGCAGAAGAGAATAAATACGTCCATTTTTTCATTCCAACGAAATCAAAATGGAATCCTGTAAACCAATTTTTAGTTAATGGCGTAGAGAAAGTTAAGCTTTTATTGTTAGCAACATCTTTATCAATAAATATTCTTGCAATAAAAATAGAAGTGAATAAAGAAGTGAAAATACCAATTAATAATGTAGTAGCAAAACCTTGGATTGGTCCTGTACCGAAGATGAATAAGATTGCTCCTGTTAATACGTGAGTAACATTTGCATCAATAATTGAACGCATAGCTCCTTTCCAACCGTATGAAGTAACTACAGCATCAGCAAGAGTTTTTCCATCACGAAGTTCTTCTTTGGCTCTTTCATAGATAATAATGTTTGCATCCACAGCAGTACCCAATGTCAACACGATACCAGCAATACCAGGTAACGTTAATACTGCACCTAAACTTGCTAAAATTCCGAATAAGAAAAGTAAGTTTACTAATAATGCAATGTTTGCATACCATCCAGCTCTACCATAGTAGAATACCATCCATAAGAATACTAATAAGAATCCTACAATAGAAGAAATAAATCCTGCGTGGATTGCTTTTTCTCCTAATGACGGTCCTACCACTTCCGATTGAACAATTTCAGCTCTTGCAGGCAATTTACCAGCACGCAATACATTAGCTAAATCTTTAGTTTCAGCAATATCAAAGTTTCCAGAAATTTCAGATCTACCACCAGCAATTGGTCCTGAAGTAACTCCAGGTGCAGAATAAACAACATCATCTAATGCAATAGCAATATAACCTTTAGTTGTAAAAGCATTACCTGTTAATTCTTCCCATTTTTTAGCTCCTTGCCCATTCATTTGCATAGAAACAGCAGGCTTACCTAATTGGTCAAAAGTATCTCTTGCATCTGTAATAACTCCACCACTCAATGGAGCAGCATCGTCTTTATTACCTTTTAATGCATATAATTCAAAAGTTTCAGCTTCTTTACCCGTTTTTTCATCTTTAGTGAAAGTTGGTTTTCCCCATACAAATTTTGCAAATCTTTTGTCAGCAGGAATTAAAGCACGAATGTCAGCTCTTTTAAAATAAGAGTTGATTTTAGCAGTATCTTTTACAGAAACTATTCCTAAAATAGGACCGCCACCTTGTGCAACAAATTTGTCTAACAATGGGTTATTTCCTTTTTTATCTGCAACAGTATCTTTAGATTTATCAGTTAACATAGCAGTTAAAGTATCTTTAGCTGCAGGTTTAACTTCTTTTGGAGCTACAACTTCTGATTTTTTCAATTCATCATTAGCAGCAATTAAAAAACCACCAATTTCTTCTATTTTATAAGTTTCCCAAAACTCTAATTGCGCTGTTCTTTGTAATAAAAGTTTAATTCTATCTACATCTTTAGCTCCTGGTAATTCAACAAGAATTCTACCCGTTTGTCCTAATTTAGCAATATTTGGTTGTGTTACACCAAATTTATCGATACGCTTTCTTAATACTTCAAATGCACTTTCTACAGACTCATCAACTTTTTTGATGATTACTTTTTTAGTTTGTGCATCAGTCATATTAAAATTGATCTGATCAGATAAATTTCTATTTGCGAAAATACTTGGATCTGCTAATTTTACAGTTCCTTTTGAATTTGCTTCGAAAGCCTCAAAGAAAGCATCCAAATATGATTGGTTACCTTTTTGATTCAATTTAGCATCTTCTAACGATTTGTTAAATATTGGGTTTTTAGTGTCATTTGCAAGACCTTTCAAAACATCTTTAACAGAAATTTGAAGGATCACATTGATACCTCCTTCAAGGTCAAGACCTTTATTGATTTGTTTTCCACTTACTTCGGCATAAGTATAATCTACCAATCCAAATAAACTGAAAACATTTTTGTTTTTCAAATCATTTAGGTAATCTACTTCTTTTTGTTGATTTCCTTTAGCGAAAGCTTTAGCATCGTTTTGAATTCCATTTGAAACAAATGTGAATGTTAATTGGTAAATACTTACCAATGCAAATAGAATTGCGAAAAATTTAATAAGACCTTTATTCTGCATTATTACTAAAAATTAATTATTTTTTTGGTTTGTTTTGTTTATAAAACAAGTGAATTAGTATTAAACTATTGATTTTCAAAAAGTGATCGAGGTAAAATAGCAACTACACATTTTTATAAACGTGCAAATATATAATTTACGGATAGATTAACAAATTATTTACCCATTAATATCAAAAAAAAGACTGCAAAAGTGCAGTCTTTTTTTACTTGAATACTAATATTTAATTATAAAACCGATTTTAAATCCGCATTCATTGCTCGAACTGCATCAGCACTCTTTACAAATTTTGCTTTTTCATCATCGTTTAATTGAATGTCAACAATTTTCTCCACTCCATTTTTTCCAATAATACATGGTACTCCGATACAGATATCGCTTTGACCGTATTCTCCTTCAAGAAAAACAGAACATGGAATCATTTTCTTTTGATCGTTTAATATAGCATCAACTAAGAACGCTACAGAAGCTCCTGGCGCATACCAGGCAGAAGTTCCTAATAATGCTGTAAGTGTAGCTCCACCAACCATAGTATCTGCAGCTACTTTTGCTAATTCTTCTTCTGATAAAAATTGAGAAACTGGCACCCCATTATATGAAGCTAATCTTGTTAAAGGAATCATAGTTGTATCTCCGTGACCTCCAATAACCATTCCTTGAATATCATTTGCAGGCTTATCTAAAGCTAATGACAAATAGGTTTTGAAACGAGAACTATCTAATGTTCCTCCCATACCTATAATTCTGTTTTTTGGTAAACCAGTAGCTTTTAATGTTAAATAAGTCATGGTATCCATTGGATTAGAAACCACAACCACGATAGCATTTGGCGAATGAACTAATAAATTTTCAGCAACTGTTTTTACAATTCCAGCGTTAATTCCAATTAACTCTTCTCTAGTCATACCCGGCTTTCTTGGAATTCCAGATGTGATAACAACCACATCACTTCCTGCAGTTTTAGTATAATCATTGGTACTTCCCACCATTTTAGTATTAAATCCTAAAGTAGTTTGGGTTTGCATGATATCCAATGCTTTTCCTTCAGCAAATCCTTCTCTAATGTCTAATAATACGATTTCACTCGCAATTCTTCTGTAAGCAATAGCGTCTGCGCAAGTTGCACCTACATTTCCTGCCCCTACAATGGTAACTTTCATTTTATTGTGTGTTTTATTGATAATAAATTAAAATTCGTATTGAACGGATAAATTTGTATTTACAAATTTACCAAATGCAACGGAAGATTGCACATAAAATTTGCTAAATTGATATCTACCAGACAATTCAACTAAACCGATATATTTATTTTTATAAATACTTTGAAGTCTTTTATTAAATTCTTCTCTTACAGTTTGATTATTAATAGTAATTACTTCGTCTATAGTTCCTTTTTCTCCTCCAAATTCATACTTAAAATCGCTATAATTAACAATTGAACTAAACATTAATTCAAAATTTTTCCATTCTTTAGAAACACTCATCTGAAATTGAGTTGTACTCACTAAACCATTTATTTGACTAATTCCAAGAGTTCCAAATGTTGTTATTGGATCAATAAAATCAAAACTGATATCTTCTTTAGAATAAGCAATTAATGCGGCTAAGTTTATTTTACGTTTATTTAAACCCGAAAAATATTGATTAAGATTGTGTTTTAATCCAAATCCATAAACCTGATAATTTCCTCTTTTTAAGTTTACTTTGGATGAATATTTAACTGCAAATTCAAAACCCTTCCACAACGAAATAGAACCTTGAAGATACGGGTAAATTATTGACTCTTGATTTACACCATTAGGAGACTCCATGATGATTTGGTTATTATCATCTAGTTGTCCTACTAAATAATATTGACTTTGACCTCCTAATGAAGTTGGCATTGTTACAGGACCTGAGGTAGTTGAAACAGGATTTCCACTCAAATCCTGAATAGTAAAAAATGAAAAGTCAGAATTACTTATTTCAAAATTTCGATCGCTTTTAGGAACAAAAAATGCATTACCATAAATTCCTAATGTCACTGCATATAATTTTCTTTTTTTGGGAGAAGTCATCCACCCTGAAGAAGATTGATAAACTGCTGCATCTGTTGCTGGAGTGATATATTTGTCAGAATACATTACACCATCATCCAAAAACAATCCAATTCTAGAAAGTGCTTGGGGTGATTGTGAAAAGGATTTGCTTGAAAAAATCAAACAAATCCAAATCATTAAATATTTAAATAAACTGCTACGCATCTATATTCGCATATACAGCGTTTTTCTCAATAAATTCTCTTCTTGGTGGTACCTCATCTCCCATTAACATAGAGAAAATACGATCTGCTTCTGCAAGACTATCAATAGTAACTTGACGCAAAGTTCTAAAGTTAGGATCCATTGTAGTTTCCCACAATTGCTCTGCATTCATCTCTCCAAGACCTTTATATCTTTGGATTGCTGCATTACCACCCATTCTTTCATTTGCTAAATCACGTTGATCATCATTCCATGCATATTCTTTTTTGTTTCCTTTTTTAACTAAATATAAAGGTGGAGCTGCAATGTAAATATGTCCTTGCTCAATTAATTCTCTCATAAATCTAAAGAAGAAAGTAAGAATCAAAGTCGCAATGTGACTACCATCGACATCGGCATCACACATAATGATTACTTTATGGTATCTTAATTTTTCAAGATTTAATGCTTTGCTGTCATCTGCAGTACCTATGGTAACTCCAAGAGCTGTGAATATATTTCGGATCTCTTCGTTTTCAAAAACTTTGTGTTGCATAGCTTTCTCGACATTTAATATCTTACCTCTTAATGGTAAAATTGCTTGAAATGCTCTATCACGACCTTGTTTTGCAGTTCCTCCCGCAGAGTCTCCCTCTACAAGGTATACTTCACATCTTGCCGGATCTTGTTCAGAACAATCTGATAATTTACCAGGTAATCCTCCGCCACCAAGAACGGTTTTACGTTGCACCATTTCACGCGCTTTTTTAGCTGCGTGACGGGCTTGCGCTGCAAGAATAACTTTTTGAACAATGATACGTGCGTCATTTGGATTTTCTTCCAAATAATTCTCTACCATTTCGCTTACCGCCTGACTAACAGGAGAAACAACTTCTCTATTTCCTAGTTTGGTTTTAGTTTGTCCTTCAAATTGTGGTTCTGAAACTTTAACCGAAACAATGGCAGTTAATCCCTCACGGAAATCATCTCCAGAAATTTCAAATTTCAATTTATCCAACATACCCGAAGCATCAGCATATTTTTTCAACGAACGAGTTAAACCCGTTCTAAAACCTTGTAAATGCGTTCCTCCTTCGTGGGTATTGATATTATTTACATACGAAAAGATGTTTTCGGTGTAACTGGTATTGTAAATTAAGGCAACCTCAACAGGAATTTCTCCTTTTTCGTGGTCCATTGAAATAACATGAGAGATAATTGGCTCACGATTACCATCTAAGTAACGAATGTATTCTTTTAAACCTTCTTCAGAATAGAAAACTTCGCTTAAGAAGTTACCGTCTTTATCAACTTCTCTTTTATCTGTAAAAGTAATTTTGATTCCTTTATTCAAAAACGAAAGCTCACGCATTCTTGCAGAAAGCGTATCGTAAGTAAATTCTACTGTTTGAGTAAAAATAGTATCGTCTGGATAGAAAGTTTGCATTGTACCTCTTTTGGTAGTTTCGCCCACTTGTTTAACCGGATATATTGCTTTACCTCTTTCGTATTCTTGTTCGTATATTTTACCGTCTCTATAAACGGTAGATTTCATATGCTTGGAAAGTGCATTTACAACAGAAACCCCAACTCCGTGAAGTCCACCAGATACTTTATAAGAATCTTTATCGAATTTACCTCCTGCTCCAATTTTGGTCATTACAACCTCAAGTGCAGAAACTCCTTCTTTCTTATGCATATCAACTGGAATACCACGACCATTATCCTCAACAGTAACCGATCCATCTTCATTAATTGTAACTCCAATAGTATCACAATGACCTCCCATTGCCTCATCAATAGAGTTGTCTACTACTTCATATACTAAGTGGTGCAATCCTCTAACTCCAATATCTCCAATATACATTGACGGACGCATTCTTACATGCTCCATTCCTTCTAATGCCTGAATACTATCTGCTGAATAATTGCTCTTTTTGATTTCTTCGCTCATATAATTTTATTCTAAAAATGTATTTTTTGTGTAACACGCAAATATATTAAATCGGGAAGGATTACAAAGTCAATTTATGTAATTTATAGCGGAAGTTATTAACATAAAACCTTAATAAATTAATCCGAAAATGCATTTTAAATATTTTATGAAAATAAAAATAGAAGATATTAATTATTACATTTTCTAATTAATAATATCAGCTTAAAATACATTTTCAATAGTGAAACTTGAAGAATTAATTTCAAATGTAAAACCAACCGAATTACCCATTAATTTACTTCCTAATGGCGATTGAGGAGAAACCGCAATAATAATCGATTGATCAATAGTTATTTTTGGTAAAGCAGCACTTATAAAAAGTAGCATTCCGTTAGCTTGAACCAAACTTCCCAAAGCAATTTTAGTATGCTTTGCATTGGGATCAATTTTATCTAAAATAGCCTTTTGAACTAAAATTTCTTGCAATTTATAATTGAGCTTCTCTTGCTCTAAATGCATCATCGATAAAGCCGTTTCGTGCTTATCTCCAGCAGAGCCTTTGGCGTCATTTTGAGCATCTTCAGTAAGACCCGATATCATATCCTTAAAGACATCAATGCGATCCTGCAGGATTTGATTGTACCGTTCTAAAACTTGTGTTTTCATTAAATGGTTATGCGATATTAAAAATCAAATTTATAATTCGCTCCCAACATTACTTGAAGTCCTTGAACAGGATAGTTTACCCATCTCTGATAGTTTTGATTAGCTAAATTATTTCCTTTAAAGAAGAAAGTCAATCGGTCACTATGTTTGTAACCTACTTGAGCATTTAAATCAAAATAACTATTTAATGTTTTTATTTCTTGATAATACATTGGCGGAAATACATCAGCTAAACTTGGCACAGACACTACGTCTTTTCTTTGCCCTACAAAAAACACTTTTGCATTGGCATACCATTTTGAATTGAAAGTATAATCAACAAAAGAACTCAATTGAATTGCTGGAAGATTCCATGCTTCTTGCTCGTCTTGTATTGCATAACTATTTAAAGTTCCGTTAACACCAACTGAAAAGTTCTTTGTAAAATCTGCTTTTAATTCTCCAAAGAAACTTAGCGT
The DNA here is from genome assembly GCF_040383245.1 of Flavobacterium sp. Classification (GTDB taxonomy): domain Bacteria; phylum Bacteroidota; class Bacteroidia; order Flavobacteriales; family Flavobacteriaceae; genus Flavobacterium. The sequence continues at coordinate 54,227 of NZ_JBEIDX010000006.1, forward strand.
TTTAACTTTATCATAAATTACTCCGAATGAATTTCCAAAAGCATAACCTGAATCATTTGTATTTAAAGGGTCGTAAGAATTGTTTTTAAACAAAGCTTTATTGTCTTCGTTTTTGAATGAACCACGAACATTGTATGCGATAGTATTGGACAATTTTCCTTTTAAACCAACATACAAATCGTATTTTTGATCAGTAGGTGAGACAGCACTAGTAGGTGACATAAAAAAGTTTTCTTGAGCAAAATCTTGATATGAGTTTTGTTTTAACTCCCCTTCTAACCCAGCATAAGCAATCATTAAATCGCCAACTACATTAAACGATCCTGTTATGTTTGGGTATATAAATAATTTACTTTTTACATCTGAAATTTCAGTTTGAGGTAATGAATTATAATAAATTCCTAAACCAAAATTGATTGACAACTCCTTTTTAAAATAATTAAAAGTTGGCTGAATTCCCAATATTGTAGATCCATATTTTAAGGAAGTGCTATTGTAATAATCATTATCAAAACTTCCGCTTAAATAGTCAAACACGAAATTAGTTTTCAATTTTATATCACTAATTTCAAATTGAGCTGCGGGCTTGATAACCAATCGATTTTCTGCGGAAGCATAAGAATCAGAAAAATGACTAAATTTAAGTGTAGCTTCTTTAAAAGCGGATTCAATTAATGCAATTTTACCACCTAAATAAATGTTTTGATATACTTGCTTAGGATTTATTTTACCTAAAAAGATATCCTTATCTGTAGGTACTAAATTTTCATAAAATAAAGGTTCCAATCCATACCAATTGTAGGCTTGACGCTGATAACCCAAATCACCATTCCAAGATAATTTATTAGATTTACCTCCATAGGTTGCATCCAAAGAAGTGTTTGAAAAATTATTATCCAAAACCACATCTTTAACTCCTCCTTGAGAAGAAAGATGACGAAACATTGCCCCAACATAATCTCCGTTTTTTAACGTTTTGGTTGCAAATAATTCGGCATTAATTGTTCCGTAGGTTCCTGCTGCAAGAGTGGCATAGTTACTAAACAATTTTTCTTTGGTAGCATTTTCAACAGCGGCCGATTTTCCCTTTGCTGGCGTAAAAGTAGAGGCAACAGGAAATGAAAAAATGGAATACTGAATCGCTTCTTTTTTTGAATTATCCTCATCAGTAAGGACAGGAGTTTCTTTTACTTTAAAAGCATCCGAGATTGTTGGCGAATAGGCCTTCACTACATTTACCACTTCGGTTCCTATGTTTTCGTCTTTCTTTTGGGCAACAGCTATTTGGAAACCAAATAATAGACAAATAGAAAATAGACGGATAGACAATAGACTATCTGCATTATAAAATTGAGAACTATTTTTTTTGTTATACATATAATTTAATTTAAAGTATTTTGAAAGGTCATTGTTGCTTTTTGAAATTCTTCTATTTTTAACTCTATATTTTTTGTTACTTCATCTGAAATAAAATTATTAGCATTAGCTATTAATAATTGAGTTTGCAATTCAAAAGAAGAACCTAGTGAAATATCAAGAAAATGACTAAATGACTTATTTGTTCTACTTGAACCCTCTGCTATATTTGAAGGCATAGACACAGAACATCTTTGCATCTGAGTAATTAATCCAAATTTTTCAGAGCTTGGAAAATTAGAGGTCAATTCGAAAATTGTTTTTGACAATTCCATTGACATTTGCCAAATTTTAAGTTTTTTAAAATTATGTCTCTTAAAATCATTCATAACAATCTATTTTCTATTTTCTATTCGTCTATTTTCTATTCGTCTAATTACCTATTGACGAATTTGTTTTACTTTCTTCAGCTTTAATAGCATCTAGTTCCGTTTGTGCTTCTTGAACAACTTCTGGAAAATCAGTGAAATTTTCAATTACACTATCTAAAATGGCAGTCGCTTGGAAACTGTCTTTCAACCCGTAATAGTTTTTAGCCATAACGATTAATCCTTTAGCTCCAAAAAACTTGTAACCTGAATAATCTTTAGCTAATTTTTGAACGGTTTTGTTTGAATCAGCAAATTTTCCATCTTTATTTTTGAAATAAGCATCATAATACAAAGCTTCTGCCGCCAATTCCCCTTTTGCAATTTTCAATAAAACAGAATATGCATAACGCGCTTTAACTTCGTCTTTTGCATTTATCGCCGATCGAGCAACAATTATTTGGGCATCACTTTTTATTTTATCATCAGTCTTTGGATTAGCAATCACTTTATCGGCATAAATAACCGCATTAGGATAGTCTTTTTGTTCGTAAAAAGAACGCATTAAATTAGCTTGTGCAAAGGTCACATTCTGAGGAAAATCAGCTTCTATTTCTAAACGAGTTAAAACGGTAATTGCTTTTGCAAAATCGTCTTTCTTTAAATGTATTTCACATAAACGTACTAAAGCCTGCTCGGTATATTCACTTTTTGGCTGTGCAATCACAAACTCATAATTCGGTATTGCATTAGCTTCTAATCCATCAGCAGAATAGGCTTGTGCCAAATAAAAATTAGCTTTCAATGCATGAATACCTTTTGGAAATTTGGCTACATAACCACTTAAACTAGAGATTGCTTGTTTCGTGTTATTCTGTAAATACTGTTTCTCGGCAGCTTCATAAGTATCGTTATCTAAATCGGCATCTGAAACTTCAACAAAATCTAATGAGCGAACCCAAGTAGCATATTCATCAACTTTACCATTATCAACATAAATCAATCTAGCAGTTGTAACTGCTTCAAGTGCCTCGGGAGTTCTAGGGAAATCGGCGGCAACTTTTTTGAATTTGGCAATAGCCAAATCATCTTTGTTTCCATTATAATAAACCAATCCTTCTCTTAAAACAGCTTTGCTTGCATAAGTTCCGTTTTTGAATTCAGCTAATAATTGATCGTAGGTTTTAATTGCCAAATCGGTTTTGCTCTCTGTCACATAAGTATTTGCCAATTCAAACAAAGCATCATCTCGGTATTGTGAAGTTTTAAAAACTTGAAGGAATTTATTAAAATCTTCGATTTTCTTTTCGTTTTTACCTACAAATCCATAGCTTATTGCTTTTTGAAAAGCTGCATAATCGGCATCCACACTTTTTAATTCGATTGCCTTATTATAGGCATCCATGGCTGGCCAATATTTGGAAGTTACAAAACGACAATCACCCAATCTTAAATAGGCATCATTCAAACGAATTTTATCTTCTTTTGCAGATCCAATATAGCTTTGAAAGTTATTTCCTGCTTGGTCGTATTCTTTTTGTTTGAAATAACAATACGCAATATTGTAATTTAGATTTTTAAATTCTGGTGTGCTTACTGCTTCCGGACTTCCTTCAAATTGTTTGAAACTCAACAAGGCATCATTAAAATTATCTAATGTATATTCTGCTTCTGCTTTCCAAAAGGTAGCACGTGCCGAAAATTTTGCATCTTTTTGAACAGCTATTGAGGAAACAAACATCTTTAACGCCTCCTGATAATTACCGTCTGTATACAATTCTAATCCTCTATAAAATGTTACTTTTTGGTACGCTAATTTATTTTCTGGATTTTTATTTTTTTCCAAAATAACCAGGGCTTCCTTATAATTTTTTGATGTTATGTATGAGTTGATTAACAAACTCTCTATTTCTTTTTTACTTGGTGAATCGGGATATTTATTTAGAAACGAATTCAATACATCAGGAACCGATTGATACGAATTTCCAATTTCGTAGCTAATTTTGGCATAATTCAAAAAGGCATCTTCTTGAATCTTTTTATCAAAATCCATTTCTGAAGCTGCTTTAAAAGCATTTAATGCTTGTTGCTTTTTATCAGTATTCATGTAGCATTCGCCCAAATGATAATAAGCATTTTGAGCTACGCTATCTTTTCCATCAATAATTTTACTGAATTGCGAAACGGCATTTTCAAAATCTTTTTGTTGGTAATACGTATAACCCAATTGGTAAAAATCGGTATTACTCCATTTGCCTTTTTTGCCTTTGTATTCTTTTAAATAAGGTAGTGCTGAGTCATATTTATTTAAATTGAAATAACTCTCTCCAATAATTTTATTTAATTCCGATTTTTCAGTTGGATTGGAATTGGTCATTGCCAACATACCTAAATCGATTGCTTTTTGAAATTCACCCGATTTAAAACTCATATCTGCTTGAAAATAAGAAAGCTTTTCTTTGTACTTATCTTCGTTTGCAACTTGATCAAAATATTTGTTTGCCTCTTTATAATCTTCGCCTTCATAAGCCATGAAACCTAAATAATATTTGGCCTGCGAGCCATATATTTTTGAATTGGCAACTTTGCCCAAATAAAGAGTTGCTTTGTTTTTGTTTTTCTCTGAAAAATAAGCATACCCCTTTTGGAAATTATATTTTTCTAATTCTTCAAAAGTCAGGGTGCGTTCATCTACTTTATCAAAATTTTGGATTGCCTGCGTATAATTAGAATTTTCAAAATAATAAGTTGCAACTTCCAAATGCGCCTGATTTATTTTTGTGCTAGTTGGATAATTAGAAACAAAATCTTCCATTAAAACATTCGCATCCGATTGATTTAGTCGAATAGCGCAATTTGCAATGTAATAAGCACAATCAGCCTGAACTTCTTGGTTTTTAACATATTGGCGCACTTTGACAAAAACTATTTGCGCAGCTAAATATTGCTTTTCTTTATATAAGGAAATTGCATTATCATATTCGGATAACGAATTAGTATAAATAACAGATTGTTGTGCTGAAATTGTTGCACCAGAAACTACTAAGTTTAAAAGTAAAAAAGCGGCTGTTTTTCGCATGGCATGGTATTTAAAAGCTCATCAAATGTAGCATTATACAAGCTATAACGAGAGTTAAACTAGTTTTATTATAAACATATTTTTTAACAATAGAAAAAGAGAGACACTTGAAGTTGGAAGTTGGAAAATTTTAATAAGTAATCTTAAAATTTATTTTGAAAACCAGCGTTATCTTATTACTTTTACCAAATAAACACTATTTCATATGTCAAATCCTGTATTATCATTAAAAGACGTTACCATCTACCAAGAGAATAAAGTGATTTTATCACAAATTAATTTGGAAGTGAATCATGGGGAATTCCTATATATCATTGGAAAAACCGGAACTGGTAAAAGTAGTTTTATGAAAACATTATATGCCGATTTACCATTAACACAAGGTGAAGGACATATTGTAGAATTTGACCTTGCTACTCTAGAAGAAAAAGACATCCCGTATTTGAGAAGAAAAATTGGAATTGTTTTTCAAGATTTCAAATTATTACCCGATAGAACGGTAAACGACAATATGATCTTTGTTCTTAAAGCAACCGGCTGGACGGATGCCGCTAAAATGCAAGACAAAATTGATGAAGTATTGGACAAAGTAGGAATGAGAGGTTTTGCTTCAAAAATGCCACACCAACTTTCTGGTGGTGAACAACAGCGTGTAGCCATTGCAAGAGCATTGCTAAATGACCCGGAGTTAATTCTTGCAGATGAACCAACAGGAAACTTGGATCCTCAAACGAGTGCCGAAGTATTAGATGTATTAAAAAACATTAATGCTTTAGGAAAAACCATTATTATGGCTACTCACGATTATGCCTTGTTAATGAAATTCCCATCTAAAACATTGAAGTGTGAAGATGGTGCTATTTTTGAAGTGGTTCAGAGATCGGTATAATGAAAAATAAATTCAAAGTAAAATATGATTTATTTTCTATACTTTTTATAGTAATTACACTATGTTTTGTTTTAAAAACTGGAGCCATTTATTCTCCAGATAGCTTGGGCTATATAAACATGGATATTTATAGAAGTTCCGGATATCCTTTATTTATAGCCTTTCATAAATTATTTTTTGGTTCCTTTTTTATATTTTTTTTACTACTCAGTCAATTTGTAATAAACATTTATGGTATTTTTTTTATTACAAAAAACATTTCAAACTGTTTAAGTCTCTCTAAATGGAATTCTAATTTTTTATTGATTTTGTTATCTATTCCTTTTTTTTATGAAATTAAAGTAATAAACAATATTCTATCGGAAGCACTTGCTTATCCATTATTTCTTTTAATCACAGGAAATATCTTTAACTTTATTACTTTTAAAAATTTCAAAAACATCTATTTTTCGATTATTTTATTAGTAATTTTAATACAAGTTCGTGGACAATTTTTATTTGTAGTACCAGTTATAATTCTTGCGATATTAATTTCAAAAAACAATAACAACTATACTAAAAAGCACTGGATTGTAATTGCTTTTGCTGTTTCAATACCATTCATATCTATAGGTACTGATATTACTTTTCATAAAATAGCACACAACAAAGCCATTACAACTCCATGGACAGGAATTCAAATATCCGCATTACCTTTATTTGTTTCAAAACCAAAGGATTACCTTGCTTTTAAATCTAAATTACAACAAGATTATTTTAAATTCCTTTATTCTAATTTAGAAAAAAAGAAAGTACTATCTAGCCAAGTTCCTGAATATCCTTTATCTAAGATAGATTTTTATTATGCCAATTATGTTGAAATTGCAAACAATACAATTGGAAATTCTGGAGAAGTTTTTTTTAAAAACAAATACGCACCCGATGATTTAGTAGTAGCAAATGATAAAATGGCCGCCTCTATCACTCTGTCATTAATAAAAAATAATTTCATAGATTGGTCAAAATTATATTTTCAAAACATAGCTAAAGGAATAGGAAGTGCTATATATCTTATCCTAAATCTATTTCTTTTGTTATTTAGCATGTTAAAAATATTAAAAGACAATGATCTAATTGCAAAGTTTATCTTTATTGGAACACTTTTAATTATTGGAAATATTACTCTTGTTGCACTGGCAGAACCAACGACTTCCCGCTATTGTTTTTATACCAATTGGATACTAATTTCTATAGTAATGGTACTTTTTCAAAAAACCTTTTACAAAAAAACAGATGAATAAAGAACTTTCCATAGTTATGCCCTGCTTAAACGAAGCGGAAACACTTGAGATTTGTATTAAAAAAGCGCATGATTTTTTTGCTGAAAACAATATTAATGGTGAAGTAGTTATTGCCGATAATGGCAGTAGTGATGGATCGCAAAATATTGCAATAACAAATGGAGCTAGAGTTATAAACATTCCGAAAAAAGGATACGGATGTGCTTTAAAAGGTGGCATTGAAAATGCATCTGGCAAGTTCATTGTAATGGGAGACGCCGATGACAGTTATGATTTTAGAAACTTAAATTTATTCCTAACTAAGCTAAGAGAAGGAAACGATTTAGTAATTGGAAACCGATTTAAAGGAGGGATTCAAAAAAATGCAATGCCCTTCTTACACAAATACCTTGGAAACCCAGTATTATCCTTCTTAGGTAGAATCTTTTTCAACTTGGATATTGGAGATTTTCATTGTGGCCTTCGTGGTTTTTCTAAAGATGCTTTTAATAAAATGCAACTAACCACTTCAGGGATGGAATTTGCATCTGAAATGATTGTAAAATCACATTTATTAAAATTAAAAATTGCAGAAGTTCCAACTACATTAAAAAAAGATGGGCGATCTAGAAAACCTCATTTAAACACTTGGAGTGATGGTTGGCGTCATTTAAGATTTTTATTGTTATATAGTCCTAAATGGTTGTTTTTATATCCAGGTTTATTTTTAATGCTTTTTGGTTTTATTTGCTCAACTATATTAGTGATAATACCTATAAAATTGAATAACATAACCTTTGATGTGCAAACACTACTCTACACAATGAGTGCTTTATTAATTGGTTTTCAGTTTGTAATATTTTATGGTTTAACCAAAGTATTTGCAGTTACTCAAAAATTACTTCCAAAAAGTAATCGTTTTGATACAATTTTTAAGTATATAACCCTAGAAAAGGGTTTGATACTAGGTTTTTTACTAGTGCTAACTGGAATTATTTCCTCTCTAATTGCAGTATCATTTTGGTCTGAGAATCACTTTGGAACCTTAAATTTTAGAGCTACTTCAAGGATTATAATTCCTGCTGCTTTCATAATTATCATTGGAATACAAATTATATTATTCAGTTTCTTTTTCAGCATATTAGGACTAAAAGATGATGCTAAATCAAATTAAACTAAAATGAAAAAATTAGATTACTTTATTCAAAAACAAAGAATTTTACAAGCTGAAAAATATATCATTGGCAACACTATATTGGATATTGGCTGTCATGAAGGAGAATTATTTGAACATATTCTAAAAAAGAAAAATATTTCTGGACATGGTATTGATAGTGTTTTAAAAGATAAAATAGAAACTTCTAATTACACTCTTTTTCCTGGATTTTTTCCTAATGATTTTTCAATCGATAATAAATATAATAACATTACATTGTTAGCTGTATTAGAACACATACCAATTGAACAAATAAAGAAATACCCACAGCTATTAAGCTCTTATTTAGAACCCAAAGGACGAGTAATCATTACCATACCATCTAAAAAAGTAGATTATATTCTAGATATTTTACTCTTTTTTAAACTCATTAAAGGTATGGATTTAGAGCATCATCAAGATTTTGAAAGATCAATAATCAAAACCATTTTTACTGAGAATGGTTTTAATCTATTAAAAGAAAAGAAATTTGAATTGGGTTTAAACACTTTATACGTTTTTGAAAAAATATAATTTTTATGTTATCAATTCTAATACCAACATACAAGTACACGGTTTACAATTTAGTTTGTGAACTAAAAAAACAATGTGATATTGCTGGGATTGAATATGAAATAATTTGTCAAGACGACCATTCTGATAGTTTGATGAATATTGATAACCTAAAAATAAATCATCTAGAAAACTGTACTTTTATATCCAATTCAGAAAATTTGGGTAGAGCTAAAAATAGAAATCTATTAGCACAAAAAGCAAAGTTTCCATACTTACTTTTTTTGGATGCAGACACCTTTCCAATTAATAAAAATTTTATTTCAAACTATATTTTAGAAATCAATGATGTTAACAAAATAGTGTATGGCGGCATTCGCTATCAAGAAAAACAACCACCAAAAGAAAAACTACTGCGATGGGTTTATGGAAAAAAAAGAGAAGCATTGACAGTTGAACAACGAAATAAAAACATTTATTTATCTTTTCTAACTTTGAATTTTTTAATTCATAAAGAAGTTTTCATAACCGTTTCTTTCAATGAATCTATTCCTAATTTAAGACACGAAGATACCCTTTTTTCTTATGAATTGATGAAAAATAATATATCGTTAAAGCATATTGAAAATCCAATTTATCACTTTGGAATAGATAATTTTGACAAAGCTTTACAAAAAGAACATGAATCGCTACTTGCCTTAAAAAACCTATTGGATAACAATTTATTGCCAGCTGATTATGTTAAGATTTCAAGGTTATATACAATTATTGAAAACCTAAAAGCTAAATTTTTAGTAGTATTTACTTTTAAAATTGTAAAACCTGTATTACTAAAAAATATTTCTGGTGCCAATCCTTCGTTACTCCTTTTTGATATATATAGAGTTGGTTATATTTGTTCAATAAAAAAATAAATTGCATGTCGCTTTTTTCAGTTATCATACCTTTATACAACAAAGAAAATTATGTTGAAAAAGCAATTAATAGTATATTAAGTCAAACCTATAACAACTTTGAAATAATAATTATTGATGATTGCTCAACTGATTTGAGTTATGAAATTGCAAAAAAAAATGTTTCCGAAAAAATTAGGCTAATTAAACATGATGAAAACAGAGGACTTTCTGCCTCAAGAAATACAGGAATAGTAAATTCAAAAGCAAAATACATTACATTTCTTGATGCTGATGATGTTTGGAAACCAACCTACCTTGAAGAAATAAAATCATTAATTGATACTTTTCCAGAAGCCAAATTATTTGCAACAAATTACGAAGAAGTTTATCCTAACGAAGTTATAATACTTCCAAAAAACAATGCCAACACTATAGAATCTTCTCAAATAATTGAAGACTTTTTTAAAATTAGTTTAGGACAACCTTTGTATTGTGCATGCAGTTTGTGTGTAGAAAAAAGTGTTTTTGATTTTGTTGGAAATTATAATGAAACTATTACCTACAGTGAAGACATCGATTTTAATATCAGAGCGAACTTATCTTTTAAATTAGCTTACTCGAAAAAAGCGTTAGTTTCTTATATGATTTTTTCAGAAAATCAAATAACAAACAATAGTCTAAACAAAAAAGTAATTCCAAATTTTAATGTATATGAAATTTATGTCAAACAAAATAAATCATTAAAAAAATACTTAGATTTCAATAGATATGTTTTTGCAAAAAAATACAAAATTGAAAAAAACACTACTCTTTTCAAAGAACTTAAGAGCGAAATTGATCTAAAAAACTTAAGTTGGAAACAAAACTTGTTACTTGATTTTCCAAGATTTATTATAATTTTTATTGCAAAAATTAAAGAATTCTTAGTGAAAAAGGGAATAAAATTTACAAGTTATTCAAGTATTGAATAAACTCATCAAAATCTCTAATATAATCGTTTTCATTGTAAATAGCAGAAGCTAAAACCAAACAAACAGCCCCAGAAGAAAAATTTTCTAATTCTCTCCATATGGTAGAATCAATCAAAAGTCCTTTATCAGGTTTGTTTAAAGTTATGGTTTGCGTTGAATTTCCATCTTTTAAAACTACATCAAAACTTCCAGAAAGGGCAATTAATACTTGACTCAAACTCTTGTGTGCATGACCGCCACGTTTAGCAGAACTCGGCACATCAAACAAATAATAGACACGCTTAATGTCAAATGGAATAACCTCTTTTTGGACTACTCCAATATTACCTTCTGGACGCTCAATTTTAGGAATATCAATTATCTTTATATTCATTTTACTGGTTTGATTTAAATAATTGTAACCATTGTTTTCCAATAATGTCAACTGAAAATTTTTTAACACTTGACTTTGCATTGCTTTTACAATGTAAATATAATTCATTATTAGTAATCATAGTATTCATAGCTTTTGTTAGTTCATCAAAATCTTGATCTTTTACCAAAATACCATTTCCATTTTGGATAATAATATCACTAGGTCCTGAATTACAATCAAATGCTATCACGGGAGTACCACAAATTAAAGACTCAATCAGTACAAAAGGTAGCCCTTCATTTAAACTCGATAAGACTAAAAATTGGGCTTCTTTGTAATATTGAAATGGATTAGATACGTGTCCTTTAAATAGGATTTTATCACTCAAACCAATTTTATTAACCGTTTTTTCATAACTCTTTCTCAATAAACCATCTCCTAAAATCACTAATTTAATATCCTTTGTAGGTAAAATAGATTTAGAATAACTTTCGATTAATTTATCGATTTGTTTTATACCATTTTCCATTCTAGCCGCTGCAACAATATACTTTTCTTCTGACGGTTTCCTTTCTATAATTTTACTCTGAATATATTCAAAGTTTATTGGATTATATAAGATTTCAATATTTTGGTAGTGGTATTTTTTATAAATTTTTTCTTTAATCATATTAGATACTGTAATAATCTTATGGGAATGTGTGTAAATATGCTTCGCCAAAAACTTATTTTTTGGAAAATATAAATCCGTATCATAATTCTGTACAACAACAATTAGTGGTGCATTATAAAGATATTTTGCAACAATATATTCTTGCAAGGATTTGTTCTTAACACGAAAATCGATAATATAATCAAACTTATTTTTTTCTAAAAACTTTCTAAGTACAATTAATCTGCTAAGTTTGTTAAAAACACCATTGGATTTATTTTTTAACTTACCTAGGTTTAACAACTCACCTGAAAACTCATACTCTATCTTATCTAAAATAACTACATGGTGAACTTTACAATGATTCATCTCCAAAAATTGAGATAAAAAAGCGGCATAACGTTCTGCGCCTCCAACAGAAAGTTGATCTGAAATCATGCAAATTCTTTTTTCTCTATTTTTAAAATTGGTCACTATATTTAGTATTTTAGCAACAAATATAAATAATTAAATGAGGATTCTATTAGTTGGTGAATTTAGTAGATTACATAATTCTTTAAAAGAAGGATTAGAAGCACTAGGTCATGAAGTTATAATTATTGCTAATGGTGATAGTTTTAAAAATTACCCATCCGACTTATCTACTAAAGCACGATGGTGTGAAACTAAATTAGGCAACATTACGAGACAAATTATTTATAGATTATCGAAATTTGATATTGCAAAAATTGAATTTGGATTACGTTTTTATTTATTTATAAAAAGACTAAAAAACTATGATATTGTTCAATTAATAAACGAACAACCAATCCAAACAATTCCAGTTTTTGAACGTATTTTAATACGTAAAATTTTCAAACAAAATAAAAATGTTTTTCTATTGTGTTGCAGTGTTGACTTTGAAGTAGCACAACATTTGATGAACAAAAAAGAACGGTATTCGATTATGAATCCCTATTTTGAAAATCCTAAATTGAAAAAAGAATTTAGTTACATTTTAAATTTTCTTTCAAATAATCACAAAAAAACTCATGATTTAGTATTTCAAAATATTCAGGGCGTTATTTGTTCTGATATGGATTACGTTCTTGCAATGCAAAAGCATCCAATGTTTTTAGGTTTGATCCCTAATCCAATAAATACCGATACAATTGAATTTAATGAACTAAAAATTGAAGATAAAATAATTGTTTTTCTAGGAATCAATCGCGGAACTTATCACACCAAAGGAATTACCTTTTTTGAAAAAGCATTGAAAATTATTAAAGCGAAATATACATCTAAAATTGAGGTTGTAATAGCTGAAAATTTACCGTATCAAACTTACATCAACCAATATAATAGTGCGCACATTATTTTAGATCAAGTTTATAGTTTTGATCAAGGCTATAATGCATTAGAAGCCATGGCGAAAGGTAAAGTGGTTTTTACTGGAGCAGAGAAAGAATTTACTCAATATTATAATTTGACTGAAAAAGTTGCAATAAATGCATTACCAGATGTGAATTATTTAGTAAATGAATTAGAATATTTAATTGAAAATCCTACCGAAATTATTGCCATTGGGGAAAGAGCAAGAAAATTTATAGAAACGGAACATAATTATATAAAAATTGCAAAAAAATACTCAGAAATATGGTCAGTTTAATAGAACAAACTTTTTCTAAAGTAATAACATAAAGAAATTAAATATATAAAAAAAGTGGTTGCATGTGCCATTACAATTCCTTCTAACCCAAATTGCGACACAAAATAACTACTACTAAAATATAAAATTGAAAGCGAAAATAATTCGAAGAATATAAATGCTTTAGTTAGTTTTTTGGCATAAAATTGATAGCCCAAAATAAAGGATGCAGCTTTAAAAGTATCACCTATTAATTGCCAGAAGAACAATTTAGAAACGGGTAAAAATTGTTTAGTAAAAAGCACCTGAATAATAAAATCACGAAAAAAATATATACCAATCATTCCTACCATAAAAAGTGGTAAAATGCCTTTATAATATTCCCAAAAAAGAGATTTTGTCTCTTGATTGTCTTTTGCAATTGCTAATTTTGGAAGAAAATATATTCCAATTAATGAAGTAATAAATAAGAAATAATAGGAAGAAATTCTAGTCATTGCTTCCCAAAAACCGGCTTGTTCAATTCCTAAATTTAGGATAATATTTTTCCTTATTGCTAATAATACCATTGGACCAAAAACGGCAGAAACTAATACCATCAAGGAATAAAAGGATAAGTTTTTAAGAAATTTTAAATTATAAAATTTTAAATGAACTGCTTTTAAAATTGCAATTTCTTTGTTTATAAATAATATTGAAACAAAAAATAACAATGAAGGAGTTAGAATAATTGCTAACAAAGCACCTTCTGTTTTTAAGTTTAATATTAATAATACAGAAACTATTAAGCCAATGCAACTACCAATACTATTAATATAAATTACTTTTTTATATTCTCCAAAGCCATTAATCGTTGCAATTAGAAATATATTTCCAATATAAAATGGAAGTGCAATTGCCAAGGCTTTAAACAAGAAGGCATATTGGTAAGCAACTCCAAAAATAGAACTATTGAAATAATCGGAAAATAAAAACAATCCCAAACTCAAAAGAACACAAACCAACAGAACGGATAGAAATATTGTGGACAAGGTTTGCTTTAGTTTTTCTTCCTCTTGTTTATGTTCGGCAACATATTTAACCACGCCATTTTCAAAACCTAACGTAGCGAATGCTTCGGTAGTAGTAAGGAAATTTCTTAAATTACCAACTAAAGCCATTCCGCTAGGACCAACAAAAACGGCAATAACTTTGGAAGTAATAAAACCAATTGCCATTTTTAATAAAATACTAATTCCGTTCAAAAAAGAGGCTTTGAATAAGGGTTTTGATAGTATTTCTTTAATAAATATCAATTAGAAATTATTTATTGTTGTGATTATAAAATCAAGCTCATCCATAGTAATAACAGGACTTATTGGCAAACTCAGCACTTCTTGATGAATCTTTTCTGTTATTGGGAAGGATTGATTATTCCAATCTGCGAATGCTTTTTGTTTATGAGGTGGTATTGGATAATGAATCATTGTTTCTATAGCGTTTTTCATTAAATAATCTTGTAATTCTTTTCTATTTTCTGTTCGAATTACAAATAAATGAAATACATGCCGTTCCACACTAACCGGCAAAACAATTTTATTATTATTTATTTCAGACAAATATCGATTAGCAATAGCAACACGCTTTTCATTATCTGAATCCAGATATGGTAATTTTATATTTAAAAATGCAGCTTGCAATTCATCTAATCTTGAATTAGTACCGGCATATTCATTTTCATATTTCTTCTTTGAACCATAATTGCGAAGCGACCTTATTACTTTTGCTAAGTCATCATCATTAGTAGTGATAGCGCCTGCATCACCAAGTGCACCTAAGTTTTTTCCAGGATAAAAACTATATGCGGCAGTTAAATTAGAAATTTTACTTGCTCCATGTGCTTGTGCTGAATCCTCCAATTGCAATAAATTATGTTTTATTGCAATTTCATTAATTGAATTCATTTCCGCTAATTGCCCATACAAATGAACAACAATAATAGCTTTAGTTTTTGAAGTTATTTTTTCTGATATTAATTCAGGATTTATATTGTAAGTTTCCAATCTTGGTTCTACAAGAACAGGGTTTAATCCTGCTAATTTAATTGCTAAAATAGTTGCGATATAAGTATTAGCAGGAACAAGTACTTCGTCGCCTTTTTGTAATTTACCAAGAAGTATATAACCTTTAAGGGTTAATACTAATGCATCTAATCCATTACCAACACCAATACAATATTTAGCATTGCAATATCTAGCAAAGTTTCTTTCAAATAATTCGACCTCATCTCCGAGAACAAACCAACCTTTATCTAATACCAATCTCAATT
Source organism: Flavobacterium sp. (assembly GCF_040383245.1). Lineage (GTDB taxonomy): Bacteria > Bacteroidota > Bacteroidia > Flavobacteriales > Flavobacteriaceae > Flavobacterium. Next base: position 69,695 of record NZ_JBEIDX010000006.1, read on the forward strand.
TATCATGAAATTGCTGTTCATAGACCTCATTTATTTTTTTTAAATCAAGAAATTTAATCATATTAATACCGAATCTAATATTGAATAATTTGAAGTCTCTACTTCATAAAAGTTTTGTATAACCGTTTTAGCACCAAAACTTTCTTTCCAAAACAACAACCCTTTATTAATCTTTCTGCCATCATATTCGTTACAAATACCAAAATCATGATAATGGTACTCTTTAAATACTTCTTTAATTAAATGATGGTGTAAAAAATCTAAACTTCCACTTACATTCTTTGTAACATTTCCAGATATATATTGCGAATGCACCACTTTTTTGTTTACAAAAACGGTGGTACCACCCAAGAGCTCTTCGTTTTTATACACATTAAACTGTCTAATATTATTAGGAAATAAATTTTTCAATTTAGTTATCTCAGATAAGGTGTGGACTGGTTTGGCATTGTGTTTTGTAGCTAAATTTGGAACTAATATTTCATTCCAAAACAAGTCAAAACTGGTTTCTTCTTTTACTACTAACTCATTTTTGAAACCTCTTTTCACCCCTTCCATTCGATTACTATCGATAACGATTTTTTTTGTCAAATCTAAAACTGATAAAGCATCTCTCCTATACAATTTTGCTTTTAAAATGAATAAGCAATATTCTAATTCATCAGAAAAGTAATCAGTATAAATAGTTGGAATTGTTTTTACAATTAGTTTTTCAATTGAGTTCTCATTTAAAAACTGTAATACATTTTTAAAAATAGAAATAACAGCACTTAATTTGGCTTTATTATTTAAAATCAAACCTCCATAAGTTAGGCCTTGATGCGAATAAACCGTATCCTCTATTCTATTTGCTGGTACTACTGCAATTAATTTATCCCCATCAAAAACCATCAACGAATAATCTTTAAATCGATCGGAATGATAATCCATGAAATTTCTATAAAACAAAAAAGTAGCATTTTTCGCAACGCTAATAAAAGCATTCCAAATGGTAAAATCTTGAGGCTGATATAATCGAACTTGAAATTGTTTCACAGGATACTCTAAAAACTCTGAATTAAAAATTATTTATTGTAATTACAATTACAAATGTAGTTATCTAAAAATAAATACCTAATTTAGACATTCCAAATTTATTATTTGTTGTGAAAATTATTATTTGCAAACTAATTTTAGGACTTCTTTTCGGTTTTTCCTGCACAATCTATTCGCAGAATGTTTCATTATATCAACAATTTAATGGGCAATTTGACTTTACTTTCATAGGAAACACTATGAATATGGGTGAAAACAACATCACTGTTGGCTGCGAAGGTTTGCTTATTAATTCTTCATCGGCAAACTTAAACTTAAATCCAAATCAAATTATTCAAAATGCCTATTTATATTGGGCAGGATCTGGCACAGGAGATTTTGATGTTGATTTAAATTCAATTCCAATTTCAGCACAAAGAACTTTCACAAATATTTCAATTTCTTCAGGACTTCCCTACTTTAGTGCATTCGCAGATATTACTTCTCAAGTGGTAAGTACTGGAAATGGCAATTACACGCTTTCTAATCTAGATGTTAGTCAAACTTTATTAAACACTTCTGGATATTGTACTAACAGAACAAATTTTGCTGGATGGGCAATAATTATTGTATACAAGGATACGAGTTTGCCATTAAATCAAATTAACATTTATGACGGTTTACAAAGTATCCCAAATTCCATAAATATTACTTTAAATAGTTTAAATGTGGTTGACAATAACAATGCTCAAATTGGATTTATTGCTTGGGAAGGTGATTCAAATCTTGCAATAAATGAAACATTAATGATTAATGGAAACACTTTAAGTAATCCGCCATTAAATCCTGCAAATAATGCGTTTAACGGAACGAATAGCATCACTGGCTCCTCCAGTTTATACAATATGGATTTGGATATTTACAATATTCAAAACAATATTAACATTGGGGATACCTCAGCACAAATTCAACTAACTTCCGGTCGCGATGTAGTCTTAATAAATGTAATTGTAACTAAATTAAATAGCCAATTACCAGATGCTTCAGTAATTCTAAATTCTAACATTCAAAATTGTGATTCTAGAAGCATTACTTTAAACTGTAGTGTAACTAATTTTAATTGCACGAGCACACTTCAGGCGGGAACACCAATTGCAATTTATGCTAACGGACAATTAGTTGGACAATCGCAAACAACCTCTGTAATTCCAATTAATGGAAGCGAAAATAAACAAATCACAATTAACTTACCAAGTGAGATTGCAGATAATTTTACAATTACTATAGTTGTTGATGATACTGGAAATGGACAAGGAATCATTTCTGAAATTTCTGAAAATAATAACCAAACCTCAAGTGGATTGCTTACATTTTTCACGAGCCCAATTGCGAGTACATTAGAATCACAAACCACTTGTAATACCGGTCTAACTCAAGGTAATTTTAACTTTTTTGAGTACAGCACACAATCTTTAACTAACACAACAGACTTCTTTACTGGATTTTACGAATCGGCTGCTGAAGCAACTTTAGCAACTAATGCTATTCCAAATCCAAATAATTATATAGCAAACGAAACTCCAAAAGAAATTTTTATTCGCATTGAAAACCAAAATTGTTTTACCATAAGTTCATTTTGGTTATACACCAAAAATTGTCCACCAACCGTATACAATTATGTTTCAAGCAATAACGACCAAGCAAATGATACTTTTTTTATTGATGGATTACGAGATGTGTTTGTAAACTTTGAGCTGGAAATATACAATAGATGGGGAAAATTAATTTGGACTGGAAATAATTCAACTCCAAATTGGGATGGCATTCCAAATAAAGGTACTCGTGTAGATAATTCAGCTGTACCCGAAGGAACTTATTATTACATTCTTAATTTAAACGACAACGACTATCCAGAGCCAATTACAGGATGGTTGTATTTTAGAAAGTAACTAGAATATTTATAAAATCTCAGTAACTTCGCAAAAATAAATTTTCTCTTGAAACAAATAACCTCTATACAAAATCCGTTTATAAAAACGCTTGTACAGCTTCAAGAAAAGGCTAAAGCGCGCAAACAAACAGGAACTTTCTTAATAGAAGGCAAACGCGAAATTGAATTGGCATTAAAAGGAGGCTACATAATTAATACTATTCTTTTTCTGCCTGAAATAATTCTGCAAAAAGATCTTACTGAACTTATTGCTAATTCAAATAAAATTGAGGTAATCGAGATTAATAAAGAAGTATATCAAAAACTAGCTTACAGAGATTCTACTGAAGGAGTTATTGCTTTTGCTGAAGCTAAATCGACTGCTTTAGAAGATTTAATTTTGTCAGATAATCCTTTGATTCTGGTTATGGAAGCTATTGAAAAACCAGGAAATATTGGCGCGATGCTCCGCACGTGCGATGCAGCCAAAATCGATGCGGTTATATTAGCAAATCCAAAAACTGATTTATATAATCCTAATTTAATTCGATCTAGCGTAGGCTGTATTTTTACCAATCAAATTGCAACCGGAACCAACGAAGAAGTAATTGCATTTTTAAAAAATAAAAAAATTGCAATTTACAGTGCAACGCTCCAAAATTCGAATTCCTATCACACACAAAATTACACTCCTGCCTCAGCAATAGTTGTAGGTACTGAAGCAACTGGACTTACACAAACCTGGAGGGATAATGCTAATCAAAATATACTAATTCCAATGCAAGGACAAATCGATTCTATGAATGTATCTGTCGCTGCAGCCATTTTATTATTTGAAGCCAAAAGACAACGCGGCTTTGAAACCAACTAACTAAAAATTATGAAAAGTAAATTATTTATTGCGCTATTTATAACAACGCTAAATTTAAATGCACAAATATCGGAAGCCAAATTAGATGATGTGGTGCAACGTACCATGAAGACTTTTAATGTGCCCGGAATAGCTGTTGCCATTGTAAAAGATGGTAAAGTTGTAATTTCTAAAGGATATGGTGTAACCAATATCAAAACACAACAAAAGGTTGACGGAAACACGCTTTTCGGAATTGCTTCCAACAGTAAAGCGTTTACTTCTGCTGCTCTTGCCATGTTAGTGGACGAAAAGAAAATCAACTGGGATGACAAGGTAATTCAATACATTCCAGAATTTAAAATGTACAACGATTATGTGACTAACGAATTTACTATTCGAGATTTACTTACACATAGAAGTGGACTCGGATTGGGCGCTGGTGACTTAATGATTTGGCCTGATGGACATAATTTTACCCCAAAAGATATTATTAATAACATTCACTATTTAAAGCCAGTTTCAGCTTTTAGAACCAAATACGATTACGACAATTTATTGTATGTTATTGCAGGTGAAGTTATTGAAAGAGTTTCAGGTAAAGGTTGGTGTGATTTTGTGGAAAATAGAATCCTATCGCCATTAAAAATGAATAACAGCGCTGCTTCATGGAACAGATTAAAAGACACCACAAATACCATTGTTCCGCATGTGCCAACAAATGGAAAACTAGAAGTAATAAAAAGATACACCAATCCTATTTTTGATGCTGCTGCCGGAATTTACTCTAGTACTAATGATTTAAGTAAATGGGTAATTGCTCAATTAAATCGAGGTAAATATGGTATAAAAAACGAAAATAGATTGTTTAGCGAAGCTGTTCAAAAAGACATGTGGACCTCTCAAACTATTCTGCCTTTAAACAATATGAAACCTTACAGTTGCAATTTTAAAGCTTATGGATTGGGATGGCAATTAACTGATATTAATGGTCATTTACAAGTTTCACACACAGGAGGCTTAGACGGCATTGTAACCCAAACGATTATGATTCCCGATGTACAATTAGGAATAATCGTACTTACTAATCAACAATCGGGTGCTGCTTTTACTGCAATTTCCAATACAATTAAAGACAGTTATTTAGGTCTTAATTTCCCTGATCATGTGGTTACCTTAAGTGCCAATAGAAAACAAGCCGAAGACAATGCCGATAAAATTACAGAAGAAGTTTGGACTAAAGTAAATCAAAATGTTGCATCAAACACCCAATTAGAGCCTAAAAAACTAACTGGAACGTATACTGATAATTGGTTTGGCAAAATAAAAATATTCTTAAGCAATGGAGTTTTGCGTTTTCAATCGGAGCGTTCTTCACGACTTAAAGGCTCCATTTTTTATTACAAAAACAACACCTATGCGGTGAAATGGGATATTAGAAGTTTTCAAGCTGATGCTTTTATTCATTTTGATATCACAGAAGATGGGATTGCTACACAATTTAAAATGGAAGCGATTTCTCCCTTAACCGATTTTAGTTACGACTTCCAAGACTTGGATTTCAAAAAGGAAATAAATTAATCTGGGGATTATTTTTTCGGGGTTACTTCTTTAGATTTATTTTTTAGCGTTTTTTTATACAACGGTAAAAAGTAAGAAATACTGTAATTAAAACCCGCTCCAAATTTTCCTTCGTAAGTTCTATTGAACCCTGGAATATATAAGTTATCGAAGTTTTCGGGTGTTTTATTAGTAACTAAATGATTCATTCTTAAACTAAATCCAAGGTATAAATTACTAAATAATTCCGCTTTAACTCCAGCTACAACTTCTAACCATTGGGCAGATAAACCATCAAATTTTTCTCCAGATTCAATAATTGGTTTCGGGAAATAATTATTTGCATAATAAATAGAATAACTATTTAGAGTTTGGTTAAAGGCACTTACGCCATAACGCATTCCAACATAAATCATGTTATTCATTCCCAACCAATTTTCGTAGGAATTATAATCAAATCCGACTTTAAGATAAGTACCGTTTGTAGTAAAATTCAACTGATCATCGGCAACTGTTATATTTTCATTTCCAATTTCGGCAGCCAAATAATGTCTTCTCGTAAATTTAAAATCTCCAACCAGTTCTAACCCTTTATAATTTTTATCATATAAAGATCGCGTGAATTTATACATATCCACACCAACGCGCAAACCGTAGCGCTCGGTTTTAGGCTTCACGCTATCCTTTTTCACAGCTGTTGAATCTTTTATTGCAGCTTTTTGTGCCAGCGTTGTTAGCGAACACAAAACCAAGAATAAACTAAAAAAACATTTTAATATGTACTTCATTTTCAGATTCTAAATTAGGTTTTGCTATGATTATATTTTTAATCCAATTATTACTATCAACTGAAAGAATATTGGAATTGGTGTTGGTTAAATTAAATAAATATTTATATCCACAAGCCCTAGAAATATAGACCTCTTGAGTCGTATAATTATAAGTTACTACATCTTCATTTTCGGAAGCACTACCAAAATCATATTTCAAGGAAAAAGTTGTAGTTGTTGCAGAAGGATTTAATGGTAAATAGATTTTATTGCCATTAAATAAATAACGAGATGGATTTATAACAGGTAAAGCGGTATTAAAAACAACTCCTTCTGACATTCCTGATGCAACCGCTTTTAAATTGGTTACACTTTTTAATGTAGGAGTTGCAATAGAATTATCATAAAACTCAATTACTAATCGTGGTGTTGTTGGTGTAGTAGCATCACAAATATCGTCCTTTTCACATGAAAGGAACGAGAAGGATATCAGCAGAAGTAATATTATTTTTTTCATTATAAATTGCAATTCAAATTATTTTAATTCCAAAAGTACAACATTTTCCACATGATGCGTTTGCGGAAACATATCCACCGGACGAACGCGAATTACTTTGTATTTTTCATCCATTAAAGCCAGATCCCTAGCTTGAGTAGCCGAATTACAGCTTACATAAACTACTCTATTTGGAGCAATTTTCATAATTTGTTCGACAACGTCTTTATGCATCCCATCTCTAGGAGGATCGGTAATAATTACATCGGGCTTGCCATGCTGTGCAATAAATTCTTCATTGAAAACATTTTTCATATCGCCAACATAAAACTCACAATTGTTAATGGCATTGCGCTTTGCATTTTCTTTAGCATCAGCTATGGCTTCAGGCACTGCTTCTACCCCAATTACTTTTTTAGCTTTTTTAGAAACAAACTGCGCGATGGTTCCGGTACCGGTATATAAATCATAAACGACTTCGTTACCCGTTAAACCTGCAAAATCTCTAGTTATTTTATACAATTCATACGCTTGATCCGAATTGGTTTGGTAGAATGATTTGGCATTGATACTAAAATGCAACCCTTCAATTTCTTCCAAAATGTAATCTCTTCCTTTGTATAATTTAATATCTTGATCGTAAAGAGTATCGTTTGCCTTGCTATTAATTACATATTGCAAAGAGGTTATTTGTGGAAACTTCTCATAAATATGATCTAATAATAACTCACGGTTTTCTTTATCATTTTCATAAAACTGAAGCAAAACCATAATTTCTCCGGTAGATGCAGTACGAATCATTAAGGTTCGCAACAAGCCTTCGTGATTTCTGGCATTGAAAAAAGTCATTCCTTTTTGAACGGCAAATTCTCGAATTGTATTTCGAATGGCATTTGAAGGATCTTCTTGCAAATGGCATTTATCGATATTTAAAATTTTATCCCACATTCTAGGAATATGAAAACCTAAAGCGGGGTTTTTACTCAAATTTGAATCTTCCGATTGGATTTCGGTTTCGGTTAACCAACGTGTATCCGAAAAACCAAATTCCATTTTGTTTCTATAAAAAAACTGCTTTTCCGATCCCATAATAGGTTCAAATTCGGGAAGCTCTACTTTAGCTATTCTTTTCAAATTGTTGTAAACCTCTTGGTTTTTATAAAACAACTGGCGTTCGTAGTTCATGTTTTGCCATTTACATCCGCCACAAGCACCAAAATGTTGACAAACCGGCTCAGTTCTGTATTCTGAAAAAGAATGGAATTTAATCGCTTTTCCCTCAAAATAGGACTTACGCTTTTTTAAAGTTTGCACATCAACCACATCACCAGGCACCACATTTGGAAGAAAAATCACTTGACCTTCTGGTGCTTTTGCAACCGAAACTCCTTTGGCACCCGCATCAAGTACGGTAACATTTTCAAAAATAACTTTATCTGTTTTCTTTTTTCCCATAGCGCAAAAATAAACTATTGCTTCGTTTTTCATATTGGTTTAGTAAAAAAATAAGAAATCTTTTTAACCCAACCGTTTGTTACCCTCGAAAATGGTATATTTGAAAAAATAACTTTTATGATTACCCACCTCGCTTTACTTCGCGGCATTAACGTTTCGGGACACAACATGATAAAAATGGATGCCTTAAAAACAGCTTTAGAAAGCATCGGTTTTTTAAACGTAAGTACCTACATCCAATCTGGAAATGTATTTATTACAACTCCAGAAGAAAGCCCTACCAAAGTGGGTTTCTTAATCAAACAAGAAATTTATAAAACCTTTGGCCACGATGTTCCGGTGGTGGTAATTAATAAAAATGATTTGGAAGTTTGTTTGAAAAACAATCCGTTTTTAAGTGAAAAAGATATAGACACCAAGAAACTCTATGTTTCATTTGTTTCCATGGAATTAAAAAGCGAACGCATTCATGATTTAAAAATCAGTAAAATCAAACCCGATCAGGTACATATTGACCAAAATAGAATTTATATCAAATACGACATCTCTCCGGCTAAAACTAGGCTTGACAATAATTACATAGAGAAAAATCTAAATGTTATTTCAACCATTCGAAATTGGAATACCGTAAATAAATTATTAGAATTATATGAAACACATTTAAGCTAGCTAAATGTTACTTTTTTTTACAATTTAAATTAAAATCACCAAATAAGTAAATTATAAATTTAATAATTTTTGAATAGTAATTTTTCGATTATCGCAATATTATTTCCTATTTTTGCTATCCTAGGATGATTTCTCTCCCAAAAGAAGGAATTGCTTTATTAAAAAGATCTGCCTAAATGCAGATAAATCAAGAAAATATGTCAGTTATAGAAAAAATTAGCTCACAAGAAGCTATAGCTTTAGAAGACAAATATGGAGCACACAATTACCACCCACTTCCGGTAGTTCTTAGCAAAGGTAACGGAGTGTTTGTATGGGATGTGGAAGGAAAGAAATATTACGATTTCCTTTCTGCTTATTCCGCAGTAAATCAAGGACATTGCCACCCAGATATTGTGAATGCCATGATTGAGCAAGCGCAAACCTTAACCCTAACTTCACGTGCATTTTACAACGATAAATTAGGTGTTTACGAAGAATATGTAACCAATTATTTTGGATTTGACAAAGTATTGCCCATGAATACAGGCGCCGAAGCAGTAGAAACTGCTTTGAAACTATGTAGAAAATGGGCTTATGAGAAAAAAGGAATTCTAGAAAACGAGGCGCAAATAATTGTTTGTGACGGTAATTTCCACGGAAGAACAACAACTATTATTTCCTTCTCGAACGATGAAAATGCTAGAAAGAACTTCGGGCCTTACACAGCTGGTTTTATTAAAATTCCCTATGACGATGTAGCCGCTTTAGAAAAAGCATTGCAATCCTCTAAAAACATAGCCGGTTTTCTTGTAGAACCAATTCAAGGGGAAGCTGGAGTATATGTGCCAGCGGAGGATTATTTGGCGAAAGCCAAAGCGCTTTGCGAAGCCAACAATGTATTGTTTATTGCCGACGAAGTACAAACCGGAATTGCAAGAACAGGCTCAATATTAGCCGTTTGCGGAAATTGCACCTGCGAAAAATCTTGTGAAAAACAAAGTACTTATGTAGCGCCAGATATCTTAATTTTGGGAAAAGCACTTTCAGGTGGAGCCTATCCGGTTTCTGCTGTATTGGCAAATGATACGATTATGAATGTAATTAAACCGGGCCAACACGGATCTACTTTTGGAGGAAATCCAATTGCCGGAGCCGTTGCAATTGCAGCTTTGGAAGTGGTTAAAAAAGAAAGCCTATCGCAAAACGCTCGAGTACTTGGAAAGTTATTTAGAGAAAAACTAGGCGAATACATTAAAACCTCTTCTATCGCAACTTTAGTTCGTGGAAAAGGGCTTTTAAATGCTATAGTCATTAACGATACCGAAGAAAGCGATACCGCTTGGAACATCTGCATGGCTTTGAGAGATAACGGCCTGCTGGCAAAACCAACACACGGAAACATCATTCGCTTTGCCCCTCCATTAGTAATGACCGAAGAGCAATTGTTAGACTGTGTTTCTATAATTATTAAAACACTAAAACAATTCGAATAAAGGTTTAGAAAACATAAAAAAAACCGTCTGATAGACGGTTTTTTTTTATTTGTTATCGAGCCATATCCTGCAAATGTTGCAATCGCTCTTGAAGTAAGGCAGGATCTTGAAGCGCATCCAAACCAATCATTTTTATTATCCAAATAAAATACAATAGTGTTATCGCATTTAATACTATACCGATGATACACAATATTTTACCCGTATTTAACTGACTAAAATTGATGAATTTGTCTGGAGCTACGTTATAAACAATAAGATCTTTGTGCGTTAAATACAATCCTACGATGGCCAAAATCATTCCGAATAATCCATAGCAACAACAAGTTAATATTGATAATATACCTAGAACAAGAACAGCGGTAGAGTTGGGTAATTTTTGGTTTTCCATTGGTTATTATTTTAAAATTAAAAAAGAAATTTCATTTTGTAAACATACGAAGCTATCATGATAATTGCATTGCTGATAGCGAAAAATACTACTATTTTAGAATTCTTAGGATTTGAAAAAACTAGATAATAAGCACCCGAAGCAAAGAACAATAGCGTCGAATATATTGCAGGAAACATATAAAAGGCATTGATAAATTCACCATGTAATAATAAATCTAGAGCGCGTTGAAAACCGCAACCAATGCAATCCATTCCAAAAAACTCCTTGAACATACAAGGCAACATAAAGTTTTTCATCCTAATAATAATTAGTACAATTTTACAAATATTTTATTAAAAGTCTACATTCTAAATTTAGTTTTCTATTTTTGATACTTAAATCGATTCCAATGAAGAAGTTATTTTTTCTAATTATGGTTGCTGCCATTTTTGTTGCTTTCTACGAACAAAACACACCTGAACCAAATATTTTCATCACGTGTATTGCGTTGTTAATTTTCATGTATGGAATGCTAAAATTATCGGCAAAAATTCTACCTAAAGATTCTGAAGATGACCACAAAGAAATTTGATATTGGCGATCAAGTTTCCGTTCTTGATGAAGCAGTAGACGGAATTGTAATTGCAGTAAAAAATAATGAAATTACAATTAAAACTACTGATGATTTTGTGTTGACTTATTTTGTCAATGAATTAGTTAAAATAAACAATACCAATGATTTAAAACAAATTATAAAAAGTGGAACTTTAGTTAAAAAAAGCGTCGATATTCAGCCGCAAAAAAAACACAATGCTCCTGCTTTTAAGTCGGATAAAGCAGAAAGAGGTATTCCTGAATTTGATTTACACATTGAAAAATTAGTCAAAAATTTTAGAGGAATGAGTAATTTTGACATCCTAAATATCCAAACGGAAACAGCAAAAAGACACCTTGATTTTGCAGTCAGAAATCGAATTCCGAAGCTTGTTTTTATACACGGTGTTGGCGAAGGAGTTTTGAAAGCAGAACTCGATTTTATGCTCAATCGAATGGAAGGCGTTTCGTTTCAAGATGCCAATTATCAAAAATACGGATTGGGTGCTACTGAAGTTTATTTTAAACAAAACATAAAATAGATTCTGGTTTCAGAATAAAAAAATAAAGATTAAGCTTAAATGAAAAGAATATATCTCGATAACGCTGCAACTACTCCCCTTCGTGCGGAAGTAATAACTGAAATGACTCAAGTTTTGCAAAATGACTTTGGCAATCCCTCTTCTACACATAGTTTTGGAAGAAGCTCTAAAACCATTTTGGAAACCTCACGCAAATCAATTGCTAAACTTATGGGTTGCGCAGCTCAAGAGCTAATTTTCACTTCAAATGCTACTGAAGCGACTAATTGGATTCTTACTAGTGCGGTTAAAGATTTGAAAGTAAACCGAATCATAACTAGCAAAATTGAACATCACGCTACATTATACACCGTTAAACACCTTCAACATCAGTATAACATTGAGGTAGATTATGTAAATATCCTACCTTCTGGAGGAATAGACATGACGCATTTAGTGAATTTACTTTCAAAAGAAGCACAAACTTTAGTGACTTTAATGCAGGTAAATAACGAAATAGGAACTGTTTTAGATATTGAAAAAACAGGAAGAATTTGCCATCAGCATCAAGCTCTTTTTCACTGTGATACCGTGCAATCTATAGGAAAAACCGAATTCATTTTACATGAATTACCTGTAGATTTCATTGTAGCAAGTGCGCACAAATTCCACGGTCCAAAAGGGATCGGATTTGCTTATGTCAAAAAAGGAATTGCACTTCAGCCACTATTATTTGGGGGTGAACAAGAAAAAGGATTACGCGCTGGAACCGAAGCGGTACACCAAGTAGCAGGAATGGCTAAAGCTTTAGAACTTTCTTACGAACATTTAGAATCTGAAAGAAATTACATTTCTGAATTAAAAAAGTATTGCATTTCCCAACTGGAAACGCAATTTCCAGAAATCAAAATCAATGGCGAGGCCACCTTTTACAATATTTTAAATATATTATTGCCTTTTTCGAAAGAAAAAACAGCGATGATTTTATTCAATTTGGATATGAAAGGCATTGCAGTTTCTCGTGGAAGTGCCTGCCAAAGTGGAAGTGCAAAACCGTCCCATGTATTAGCAGAAATTCTTACTGAGGAAGACTTAAAAAAACCAAGTTTACGCATCTCTTTTAGTCATTACAACACCAAAGAAGATATTGACGCTTTAATTGATGGGTTAAAGGGGATTTAACTAGTTTACTTCCTTAACCCCTTTAATAAAAAGCCATTTCATAAATAATTTTTCTCCGTCTTTAGTTCGAACGGCTTGAAATTTTGGTGCCAAAATAGTTCCAATTACAAAAGCGGTCATCGGAACCCAAATTCCTGATAAATTTGAAAAACGAATTAGCAAAGCTTGCAACGGAATAAAAAATAAGGCAAATCCTATAAGGTTGTAAACGAATGATTTTGTTCTTTTTGACATAACAAGTAATTATTATTGGTTATTTTCCACTTGAAATTTAGCTCTCTTACTGCCTTCGTACATTTCGTATTTCACCAAACGAGCTTCTAAACTTCCGTTAAATAATTTAATTTTTCTTGATGGTTTTAATCCTACAAATTTCAATGCTTCCAAATTGGCTGTAATAAACCAAGCGTGGGTTCCAGGATAATGTTGCTTCATGGTGTCGCCCATTTCTCTGTAAAAACGCTCTAAATCAATATCCAATCGCTCTCCATAAGGTGGGTTAAACACCATTTGCAGCGGACCTTCAGTAGTTTTTTCGGTATCGAAGAAATTCTTTTGATCTACCGTAATATATTCATCCAAATTGGCATTGATAACATTCGCTTTGGCTTTTTCCACAGCACTTGGTGCTTTGTCATAGCCTTTAATCGAATAATGAAATTCGCGCGTGCGTTTCATCAACGCATCAATAATTTGATCAAAAAGATCGTTATCCCAATCGTTCCATTTTTCGAAAGCAAATTCTTTTCGGTTAATATTGGCTGGAATATTACAAGCAATCATAGCAGCTTCAACCAAAATAGTTCCCGATCCACACATAGGATCTAGAAAATCGGTTTTACCTTCCCAGCCTGCCAACAACAACATTCCTGCTGCCAAAACTTCGTTTATTGGTGCAATATTTGTTGCCGTTCTATACCCTCTATGGTGCAAAGATGCTCCCGAAGTATCCAAAGCAACCGAAACTTGATCGCGATCGATATGGATGTTAATTCGAAGGTCTGGAAAATCTTTATCTATACTTGGTCGTTGTCCTGTTTTATCTCTGAATTGATCTACAATCGCATCTTTTGCTTTTTGAGAAACAAATTGCGAATGCTTAAAATGATCGGAATGTATGGTCGTATCTACCACAAAAGTTTGGTTGGCATTCATGTACTTGCTCCAATCAATTCCTTGAATTCCTTTGTACAACAAAGCATCGGATTTTGCACGGAAATAATAGATCGGTTTTAATATTTTTAAAGCAGAACGCAGCGATAAATTGGCTTTATACATAAATCCTTTATCTCCTTTAAAGCTTACCATTCGAGTTCCAATTTCTACTTCTTGGGCGCCCAATTGTTGTAATTCTTTTGCTAATATTTCTTCAAAACCAAAAAAGGTTTTGGCTACCATTTTAAAATTTTCCATTTTTCCAGATCAAAATTCAATATCAATTGCAAACTTGAGATAATTTCTGCAAAAATACACTAAATTTGTGCGTTACGAATTTTATGCACAAGAATTAATGTCAAAAATCTCAAATCAACCCTCTCAAACCGACGACCAACAAACTTCTTGGTTTGCCTCTTGGTTTGATACACCGTATTATCACATTCTATATAAAGACAGAAATTACCGTGAAGCTCAGGTTTTTATGGATAATTTAACCCATTACCTAAACTTACCCGAAAACGCCAAAGTATTGGATTTAGCTTGCGGAAAAGGGCGTCATTCTATTTACCTTAATCAATTGGGGTTTACTGTTTTAGGAGTTGACTTGTCTGAAAATAGTATTGAAATTGCCAATAACAATGCAAATGACAACTTAAATTTCAAGGTGCACGATATGCGTGAACCTCTAGAAGATAAGTTTGATGCCGTATTTAACTTGTTTACTAGTTTTGGTTATTTCGAACAAGAGAAAGACAACTTAAAAACCTTAATTGCTATAAAAGAAAACCTTTCGGAATATGGATTTGCTGTAATTGACTTTATGAATGTGCCTTGTGTTTTAGATAATCTAGTTGCCGAAGAAATTAAATCGGTAGATGGAATTGATTTTAATTTAAAACGTTACTTATTAGACGGTTACATCATTAAAGAAATTAATTTCAAAGATAAAGGTCAAGAATTTCATTTTACCGAAAAAGTAAGAGCCTTAACTCTTGATGACTTCAAACAAATGATGGAACAAGCCGGAATTTACTTATTGGATACTTTTGGTGACTATAAATTAAAAAAATACCATAAGAAGGACAGCGAACGATTAATTATGATTTTTAAATAAGTCCTTCGACAAGCTCAGGATGACTTTAAAATAAAGAATATAAAAATATGAATTATATTTTACCCTTATTATCTGTTTTACTTGGATTCTCTATAGCGCTTTGGTTAAAACCTCAAGACAAAAAGAATCTAAAATTGCTATTGGCATTTAGTGGATCGTTCTTACTTTCTATAACTGTGATGCATTTGCTGCCAGAGGTTTATGAAAGCGTAAATGTCAAAGTGGGGATTTTCATTATGATAGGTATTTTATTTCAAATTATATTGGAATTTTTCTCAAAAGGTGCTGAACACGGGCATGTGCACGGGCACGACAAACTAACTCAAATGCCTTGGCTTTTATTTATTAGTTTGTGTATTCACGCTTTGCTGGAAGGTTTTCCTGTTGGACACCACCACAATTTAGCTATCGGAATTGCCATACACCACTTCCCTATTGCGCTAATTTTAACTGCCTTTTTCATTCAGGCCGAACTTAATAAAACCGCTTTGTTTATATTTATGTTAGCCTTTGCAGTAATGACGCCATTAGGAACTTTAGTGTCGGACACATTCCCAATTTTAAATGAATATTATACCGAAATAACTGCAGTTGTAATTGGAATTTTATTTCATATTTCTTCCACAATTATTTTTGAAAGCAGTGAAGGACATAAATTTAATATTGCCAAAATATCTATGATTGTATTAGGAATTGTATTGGCTTGTTTTGTTTAATTTATAACCAAAAACTAGTTATCTTAGTACCATAGAATCTTATACTATAAAAATGAATTTTACAAAAACTACCGAACAATCTTCCAAATACGAGCATTTAGAAAAAATGTCGGTTTCGGAATTGTTGCATAACATTAATAACGAAGACAAAACCGTACCATTAGCCGTTGAAAAAGCGTTACCGCAAATTGAAGCTTTGGTAACGAAAGTGGTAGAAAAAATGAAATTGGGCGGACGAATTTTTTATATTGGTGCAGGCACATCAGGAAGATTAGGAATTGTGGATGCTTCCGAATGTCCTCCTACTTTTGGAGTTACATTTGATTTGGTAAACGGAATCATAGCCGGTGGTGATCAAGCCATTCGCCGTGCCGTTGAAAATGCCGAAGACAATAACACACAAGCTTGGATTGATTTGCAAGAGCATAATATTGGTTCTAACGATGTGGTCATCGGAATTGCAGCTTCTGGAACCACTCCTTATGTCCTTGGCGGATTAACAAAATGCAATGAAAATAACATTCTTACAGGATGCATTACGTGCAACGAAGGAAGTCCGTTGGCTTTATTGGCAAATGCACCAATCGTTGTGGTTGTTGGACCAGAGTTTGTAACTGGAAGTTCTAGAATGAAAGCAGGAACAGCTCAAAAATTAGTTTTAAATATGATTTCGACTTCTACGATGATTCAACTCGGAAAAGTAAAAGGAAACAAAATGGTCGATATGCAATTGAGTAATTACAAATTAGTAGATCGTGGTGTGAAAATGATTATGAGCGAGATTCCGGTAACCTATGAAAAAGCAAGCGAATTGTTACTTGAAAATGGTAGCGTTCGAAAAGCAGTAGACCATTATAATTCAAAATAAACACACTATATGGCAACTAACAAAGAATTATTAGCAAAAGGAATCAAATACCTTTTTGGAGCCTTACCCCTAATGTTTATGGGGCCAAGTGTTTTTTATAACGCATTAATGAATAAGCAAAATAACTGGCATTATTTGGTTTTAGTTATTGGTTGTGCCATATGTATCACTTCTGTTTTTTTAGCGTTTAAAGGAATAAAAACAATTACTGATGCTTTATTCAATGATAAATAACATTATGAAAAAACTTCTATTTCTTTTAACCCTTTCTCTTTTCTCATGCCAAAAGCAAGTGGAATGCAATCCAAAAGAATTTAAAACAGGTACCTTTCGATTTGAACAAGTTGTAAATGGCAAAAAAGAAATTACTTTGTTTACAAGAACAGAAAACCTTCAAATTGAAACATATCACGAAAGAACCGATACCGCTTCAGTTCGTTGGGTAAACGACTATGAATTTATTCTTCAAAAACTAAAGCCTCGAAATAGAGCAGAGAAAAAAGCCATTAGCATGCGAATTCTTTCTACCAAAGGCAAAACCTATACTTTTGAATATTCGTTTGTTGGAGAATCAAAAAAACAAATGGGAACTGTAACAAAAACTAATTAATCTCGTAAAACTACTTTATACATTTTCAAATAGCAATCATGACAGAATTAATTTCCAACCCTAATGCTTGGGTCGCACTACTTACACTTACGTTCTTAGAAATCATTTTAGGAATAGATAATATTGTTTTTTTATCTATTGTTTCAGGGAAACTTCCAGAAAAAGAACAACCCAAAGCACGAAAAATAGGTTTAGCACTTGCTATGGTTTTCCGAATCATATTGTTGTTTGGAATCACTTGGGTACTGAGTTTGCAGGAAACCTTATTCCATGTCAACTTTGGATTTTTTGAAGCCCATGTAACCGGTCAGAGTTTAATTATTTTTGGTGGAGGCTTGTTTTTATTATATAAATCGGTTTCTGAAATTCACCACAAAATGGAAGGCGAAGAAGAAGGAACCAAAGGAAAATCGGCCTCTGGCCTATCCAATGCCATTATCCAAATTGCCTTATTAAACATTGTCTTTTCATTTGACAGTATCTTAACTGCAATCGGAATGATTAGCATGAAAAGCCCTGCAGAAGGTGGATTTGGCCCAACAGGAGCTATTGAAATCATGATACTTTCAGTAGTAATTTCAATAGCAATTATGATGATTTTTGCGGGACCAGTTTCTAAATTCGTTAACGAACACCCTA
Organism: Flavobacterium sp.; assembly: GCF_040383245.1. Lineage (GTDB taxonomy): Bacteria > Bacteroidota > Bacteroidia > Flavobacteriales > Flavobacteriaceae > Flavobacterium. The sequence continues at coordinate 87,689 of NZ_JBEIDX010000006.1, forward strand.
CCATTCAAATACTTGGATTGTCGTTCCTAATCTTAATTGGAGTGATGTTGCTTGCCGAAGGTTCGCACTTGGCACACTTCCGTTTTGGCAACGATGTAGAGGTTACCAGCATCCCGAAAGGCTATTTGTATTTTGCTATTTTCTTCTCCTTGTTTGTGGAATTTCTCAACATCAAAGTGCGCAAAAACAGCAAACCTGTTCAGCTACACAACAACGAAATCATTGATGACAATCTAAAAGATACCAATATTAATAATTAGTAGCCAATCATTTGGGACTTATCAGCAATGGTATTTCCCGCTATACATTACAACAAAAAATGTCCCGAAACAATCGGGACATTTTTGTTTTCATTACTATCGGGGCTAATTAGTAAACATTGTATTTTAAAATCTTAATTCTAAGACAAACCAATAATTTTACCATCTGCATCAATATCAATTCGTTCTGCATTAGGAACCGCTGGTAAACCAGGCATGCGCATTACATCGCCAAGTAAAGGCACGATAAATCGGGCACCACTGGCAATTTCAAATTCTCGAACGGTAATAACAAAATTGATTGGGCGACCAATTAATTTTTCATTATCCGAAAAACTAGCCGGTGTTTTAGCCATACAAACCGAAAAATCACCAAACCCTAACTCATTAATCATTTTTAACTGCGTTTTTGATTTAGGCGAAAACTCCACTGCCGAAGCACCATAAATCTCTTTTGCAACTGTTATTATTTTATGTTCTATCGAATCTTCTTTTTGGTATAAAGGTTTGAAATTGGCTTTGCCACTTTCAATTTCAGCAATTACTTGCGTTGCCAATTCCGCCGATCCTTTACCTCCCACAGAAAATGCCGTGCTCACAATAGCGGTCACACCTTTAGTTAAACACAAGGCTTTCAAAGCAGCATATTCGGCTTCGGTATCATCCGGAAATGCGTTGATACATACCACTGGATTTAATCCAAACTTTTGCATGTTTTCAATATGCTTATCAAGGTTGCAAAATCCCTTGGCTATAGCTGGAACATTTTCGGTTTTAAACTCTTCGGCACTCAAACCAGCATGGTGTTTAATCGCTCTAATGGTAGCTACTAGAACTACTGCATCCGGCTTCAATCCGGATTGTTCGCATTTAATATGTAAAAACTTTTCAGCACCTAAGTCAGCTCCAAATCCTGCTTCGGTCACGACAAAATCACCCAGTGAAAGTCCCATTTTGGTTGCTATCGCCGTATTCGTTCCTTGCGCAATACTAGCAAAAGGTCCGCCGTGCAAAATAGCCGGATTCCCTTCAAGGGTTTGCACTAAATTAGGTTTCAATGCATCTTTAAGTAAAACAGCCATGGCTCCCACCACATTCAAATCGCGGGCAAAAATGGCTTTTCCATCCAAGGTTTTTCCAACAAATATATTTCCTAAGCGCAATTTTAGGTCTTCCATATCTTTGGAAAGACACAAGATCGCCATTACTTCTGAAGCCGGAGTAATGTTAAAACCATCTTCGCGCATCGTTCCGTTGGCTTTAGCTCCTACTCCAATAATAATTTGGCGTAACGAACGATCATTCATATCCATCACGCGTTTCCATGCAATAGATTTCGGATCTAAATTCAACGAATATTTTGGATTTTGAAGATTGTTATCAATCACCGCCGATAATAAATTATTGGCTTTTTCAATAGCCGAAAAATCACCCGTAAAATGCAAATTTATATCCTCCATTGGAACCACTTGAGCATAACCACCACCAGCAGCACCACCTTTCATTCCAAAAACAGGTCCTAACGAGGGTTCGCGCAAAGCGGCAATTGCTTTTTTACCAATATAATTTAATCCATCTGTTAAACCAATAGACATGGTGGTTTTGCCTTCACCGTATTTTGTTGGCGAAAGTGCCGAAACCAAGATTAATTTTCCTTTTGGCTTTTCATCTTGAAGTTCTAAAGGTAACTTGGCCTTATACTTTCCGTAGTATTCTAAATCGTCTTCGGTGATGTTAATTTTTTCTGCAATTGCACGAATGTGTTGTAAAGTTGCGCTTTGCGCTATTTCAATATCGGATGGGAAATTTGACATTTTAAATTAATTTTGAGGTAGGTTGTAAAAGAAAATCTGCAAGGATGTTCCTTGCAGATTTTATTATTCTAAACTAAGTGTTATTTGGCCGTCTTCATCAAATTCGGTTTTAATATCTTCCGAAATAGATTCTTCACCAATTACTTCTATCTCTTCTGGAACTTTTTCAACAGGCTCTTCAAAAGGAAGCGATTCTAATAAATTAACTTGTTTTAATTTATCTGTTGTCAATTGATTTCCTAGTGCTTTAATTCCTTTTACGGCAATAAATTGTTCTAAATCGATCGTTTGATTTTCTTTCTGAATTCCTTTTACTTTGGTGAAAACTACCTCAGCAACAGGTCTCCAATCGGTTGAAACGATTTCCAATTGGGATTTTTCATGTTCGGTAATAAAAATCTCTTCCTTGTTTTCATTTTCTACCAAGAAGCGTTTTATAAAATAACGCTCTTTTTCTCCGTCATAATAAATCGTAGAAATTGGTTTCTTCGGATTCCATTTTTCTAAAACAATCATATCTTCATCAAAATGCGTAGTCAACTCGGGAATAATTGTTTTCAATTTACCTGTTTGATTGATAATCAACAAGCGATCATTGGGTCTAAATTCACCTAACAATTCACCTCTTCCATCTACATTCAAACGCTGAACAGTGTCATCAAACCAAATTTTTCTTGGACGCAAAGTAGAAATTCCTTTCTCTTTTAATTCGATTTTCTTGATTGGATATTTCGTAACTGTATTTCCTCTTGAGGCACGCCCTTTAATAGCAATATCGGTAAAATCAACATCCCATTTCAGTTTTTTCACACTACCAACTTGACGCAGTAATATGGTAACTACTTCTGCTTCACCATTCGGATTTGCAGAAAAATACAACACTTGTGAACCGGGTTTTTCTTGAGTTAAATCATAAAATTTATCCCGCGTAACACCCGAAACATTGAATCGTTTTATAAAGGTTGAACCATTTTTACCATCACGATAAATCATGTTGTAAATGGTACGTTTATCGTTTTTATCAAATACCGCAATATGAATGATGTCTTTACCTACAAACTTCTTATCATCAACTTTAGAGATCATTATTTTACCATCTCTCAAGAAAACAATCACATCATCAATATCCGAGCAATCGGCAACATATTCGTCTTTTTTTAAACCAGTTCCAAAGAAGCCTTCCTCTTTATTTACATAGAGTTTGGTGTTTCTTAAAACCACTTTGGTTGCTTCGATATTTTCGAAACTTCGCAACTCCGTTTGACGTTCTCTACCTTTTCCGTATTTCTCTTTTAATTTGACGAAATAATCAATTGCAAAATCGATAAGATTGTCTAAATGGTGTTGCACCTCCTTCATTTCGTCTTCCAACTTAGCAATGAAATCATCTGCTTTATCAGAGTCGAAACGGGTGATACGAATCATCGGAATTTGAGTCAACTTCTGTAAATCTTCATCATTAATATCCCTTACAAAAGATTTAATAAAAGGCTCAAAACGTTTGTACATGTATCCATAAAGCGTTTCCCTATCAGAATACAATTTGAAGTCAATATACATTTCTTCGCGAATGAATATTTTTTCCAAAGTTGAAAAATGCCATTTATTTTTAAGCTCTTCCAGTTGAATTTCCAACTCAGCTTTTAACAGTTGAACGGTTCGTTCTGTTGAAATTTTCAACATAGCAGAAACTCCAATAAACAAAGGCTTATTGTCTTCAATAACACATCCCAAAGGCGCCACCGAAGTTTCGCAACCTGTAAATGCATATAAGGCATCAATTGTTTTATCGGGGGAAACCCCAGGAAATAAATGAATCAGGATTTCAACTTCAGCCGCAGTATTGTCTTCAATTTTCTTGATTTTGATTTTACCCTTTTCGTTGGCTTTCAAAATACTATCAATCAATGAAGAGGTATTTGTTGAAAACGGAATTTGAGTAATGACCAAAGTTTGCTTGTCGAGTTGTGCAATTTTGGCACGAACACGAACACGTCCGCCACGCATTCCATCATTATAATTGGAAACATCGGCAATACCGGCAGTTTGAAAATCAGGATATATAGTAAACGGCTTCCCTTTTAAAATCTTAACCGAAGCATCAATTAACTCATTAAAGTTATGAGGTAAGACTTTGGTAGAAAGACCAACCGCAATTCCTTCGGCACCTTGGGCTAATAATAATGGGAATTTTACTGGTAAATTATTTGGTTCTGCACGACGTCCATCATAGGAAACTCCCCAATCGGTGATTTTTGGAGAATACAAAACTTCTAAAGCAAATTTTGACAAACGTGCTTCAATGTATCTCGATGCCGCAGCGCTATCACCAGTTAGTATATTTCCCCAGTTACCTTGACAATCAATTAATAATTCTTTTTGACCAATTTGCACCATTGCATCTCCAATACTCGCATCTCCGTGGGGATGGTACTGCATGGTATGCCCCACTACATTGGCAACTTTGTTGTAACGGCCATCATCCAACTCCTTCAAAGAATGCATAATACGGCGCTGAACCGGCTTAAATCCGTCTTCAATAGCAGGTACGGCACGCTCCAAAATTACATACGACGCATAGTCCAAAAACCAATCTTTGTACATTCCTGTAACTTTGGTAATGGTGTCTTCGGGGTTTTCGTCGTTTTCGTAAAAATGATTTCCGCCTGTAGAAACTATGTCTTCAAAACCTTCCTCAAAAGTTTCCTCTTGGGTTGCTTCGTCCAACTCGTCATTAGTTTCTTCAATATTATCTTCTTCTTCGTCTTTCATTTATGCTGACTATTTCAGTAATTATATAGTGTGTTTAGGCTAATTCTTCGACTTTATCTACTTCAACTTTCAAATTATTAATGATAAAGTTTTGTCTGTCTGGTGTATTTTTACCCATATAGAATTCCAATAATGTTTCAATAGAAGTAGCTTTGTCCAACATTACAGGATCTAAACGAATGCTTTCTCCAATGAAATTCTTAAACTCATCAGGTGATATTTCTCCCAATCCTTTAAATCGTGTAATCTCAGGCTTTGGCTTTAATTTTTCGATAGCATTTACGCGCTCTTCTTCGCTGTAGCAATAGATGGTTTCTTTTTTATTTCGAACTCTAAACAAAGGTGTTTGCAAAATATACAAATGTCCTTCTTTGATCATCTCTGGAAAAAATTGCAAGAAAAAAGTGATTAACAGCAAGCGAATGTGCATCCCGTCGACATCGGCATCGGTAGCAATTACAATGTTATTATAACGCAAATCTTCAATACTTTCTTCAATATCTAATGCCGCTTGAAGCAAATTAAACTCTTCGTTTTCGTATACGATTTTCTTGGTCATTCCATACGAATTCAAAGGCTTACCACGCAAACTAAAAACCGCTTGCGTATTCACATCTCTACTCTTGGTAATTGATCCCGAAGCCGAATCTCCCTCGGTAATAAAAAGGGTACTTTCTAAACTTCTTGGGTTTTTGGCATCGGTTAAATGCACTCTACAATCACGAAGTTTCTTGTTGTGTAAACTCGATTTTTTAGCACGATCTTTGGCTAATTTTCGAATTCCGGAAAGTTCTTTTCTTTCGCGTTCTGCTTGCAGAATTTTACGCAAAAGCAAATCGGCTGTCTCCGGGTTCTTATGCAAGAAGTTATCTAATTTGGTTGTGATAAAATCATGAATAAAAGTACGAACTGTTGGTCCGTTTGGGCCTACGTCGTTCGACCCTAATTTGGTTTTGGTTTGCGATTCAAATACCGGCTCTTCCACTTTAATTGAAACAGCAGAAACTATTGATTTTCTAATATCAGAAGCTTCAAAACCTTTATTGTAATAATCACGAATAGTTTTTACTACCGCTTCACGAAAGGCATTTAAGTGCGTTCCTCCTTGAGTTGTATTTTGTCCGTTTACAAACGAATGATACTCCTCTGAATATTGTGATTTACTGTGCGTTAATGCTATTTCAATATCATCACCTTCCAAGTGAATAATCGGATATTGCATGTCATCTTCAGTGATTGTTTCTTCTAATAAATCTTTCAATCCAAAATCAGAGACATATTTTTCTCCGTTGTAGTATATTGTTAATCCGCGATTTAGATAACAATAATTTTTGAGCATTTTAACTACATACTCATTACGGTATTTGTATTTTTTGAAAATAACCTCATCGGCTACAAAGGCAACTTTGGTGCCTTTTCTTTTGGTAGACTCAACAATTTCTTCTTCTAAAACTAAATTTCCCTCAGAAAATTCAGCTGCTTTTTGTTGGTTATCTCGAACAGATTCAACTCGGAAATAGTTCGACAAAGCATTCACCGCTTTGGTACCCACTCCATTTAACCCAACCGATTTTTTAAAAGCTTTAGAATCGTATTTACCTCCGGTATTCATTCTGGAAACTACATCCACCACTTTCCCTAAAGGAATTCCACGACCATAATCGCGAACGGTAACCAGTTTATCTTTGATGGTAACTTCAATCACTTTTCCGGCACCCATGACGAACTCATCGATACAGTTATCGATAACTTCTTTTAAAAGAATATAAATTCCATCATCGGGAGAAGATCCATCACCAAGTTTTCCAATGTACATTCCGGGACGCATTCGGATATGTTCTTTCCAATCGAGTGAGCGTATATTGTCTTCGGTATATTGATCTTGTTCTGCCATTTTTAAATAAATCGAATTTAATTGCGTGCTGTTCGGATTGGTCTTACAGGATAAGTATCCGATTTGCTAATTTACTGAATTTCGACAGTATTAAAAAGGAGATTTAGAGAAGTTATTAAGAATGTTTTTGACAATTTTTGAATCTGAAAGAGAGAAGTTTGAAGAAAAAAAACACATAAAAAAACCGCAAAATTTCTTTTGCGGTTTTTGATTTATTTTAAGTGATTATTTCGTTTTGAGAAATGACTAAACGTTAAAACGGAAATGCATCACATCACCATCTTTTACGATGTATTCTTTTCCTTCTACACGCAATTTACCAGCTTCTTTTACTTTAGATTCCGAACCAAAATTTGAGAAATCTTCGTAGGCAATAACCTCAGCACGAATGAATCCTTTTTCGAAATCGGTATGAATAACTCCGGCCGCTTTTGGAGCGGTATCTCCGATGTTAATCGTCCAAGCGCGAACTTCCTTTACCCCTGCAGTGAAGTACGTTTGTAATTTCAATAGTTTGTATGCTGCACGAATTAATACCGCAGATCCTGGCTCTGAAAGTCCCATATCCTCTAAGAAAACTTGACGCTCTTCGTAGCTTTCTAACTCGGTAATATCAGCCTCAGCTCCTACTGAAAGTACAATAACTTCCGCTTGTTCGTCTTTAACTAATTCACGAACTTGATCTACATATTTATTTCCATTAACTGCCGCTGACTCATCTACATTACAAACATATAATACTGGCTTATTGGTAATTAACTGAAAATCTTGCATTAACTCTTCCTCATCATTATTTTGAGGAACTACGGTTCTTGCTGATTTTGCTTGCAATAATGCTTCACGAATTCGATCCAATAATGCTTTTTCTACTTGAGCTTCTTTATTTCCGGTTTTTGCTGCACGATTTACTTTTTCTAAACGTTTTTCAACAGTTTCTAAATCTTTTAATTGCAACTCGATATCAATCGTTTCTTTATCACGGACCGGATTTACATTACCGTCAACGTGCACGATATTGTCGTTATCAAAACAACGCAAAACATGAATAATTGCATTACACTCTCTAATGTTTCCTAAGAATTGATTTCCAAGACCTTCTCCTTTACTTGCTCCTTTTACCAAACCGGCAATATCTACGATATCTACTGTTGCCATTTGAACACGCTCTGGCTTCACCAATTCCTCTAAACGAGCAATACGTGGATCTGGAACGTTTACCACACCAATATTTGGTTCTATAGTACAAAACGGAAAGTTAGCACTCTGCGCTTTAGCGTTTGATAAACAATTAAATAAAGTTGATTTTCCAACATTTGGCAATCCTACAATTCCTGCTTTCATTCTGAATGTATTTTTTAAAAGTGCGCAAATATACTTTAATCCTAATTAGTATCAAAGTATTAAATAAAAGGAGTTCATTTAGATTGCTTAATTATTCTTTAGGATTTTGCTCTTCGCTTTGAATATCTTCTTTTGCTTTTCCTAGACTTTCTATAACCGCTTTCTCTTCTGCAGTAGAAACAAAACCTGATTCAACATCCCAATAATTCGTAAAAAAAGAAGTTTTCTTATTGATTAGAGATTTTCCTTTAAATATATTTTTATCATTGTATTCAAAAGGCTGTTTATCGAAATCTGTAATAACCATGTGATTTTTCACTTCTATTCTTCGATCTTTTTTCTTGTAGCGTTTTTCAAAACCAATTACTTCTTTTGAATTGGCTAAATAGTAAACATCACCATCCAATCGAAATGTGTTTTTAAATTCTAATTTATAGACTTTTCGACTAGCAAACATGCTCTCTTTATACTTTTGAAGTCTTTCTGAGGAAACATAAGAACTCAACTCAACAATTATTTTTTTATTACTATCATACACAATAATAAAATCGGATAGAATCCCTTGATATTCTGGAAATGGAACAATTTTAATCACTAAATAATCTTCATTTGAAGGATATGTTTTAATGGAAAAATCATGTGTTTTCTTAGCACTATTATCAAGTACTTCATCTAAATATTTAAACTGATAATAATTTTCAATAATATTGTTTAAATCATATCCTAAAATATTGGGATAAATGTCTCCATCTAAAACTCCAACGGCTCTATTTTGTTCTACTAAAATATCTGTTTTAATATTATTTTCATTTCCAAGTATTTGAAAATTAATCAATCCATCGTTAAAAAAAACTATTTCATTATCTCGTTTATAAAACTCCCGTAAATAGATTTTTAAATTCATCGGGATTGTAATTTTATCTTTAGAATTTTCAACAATTCTCTTTAAAATTTGTTGGGGATGATCTTTTGTGACAATGAATTCTTCGAGTTGTTGTGTATTAGGCTCCATAAAGACCACATTTTCATTTTTATTTAATGTGGCTATTTTAATAACAATGGTTTTATAAGACGAATGAATAAATTCCAAATCAGAACTTTTAGTTAAACTAACAAATGCTTTCCCGTCTTTATTAGTTAAAAATCCTTGTCGTGTTCTTAAAGCAGTTATGGTTACTTCTTCTATAGGCAAATCTGTATCAAAATCTTTTACAATAATTGTATATTCGATACTTTGTGAGAAAACCATCGAAGAAAAAAATAAGAATAAAAAAGTAAGTTTTTTTATCATAAAAATTTGCTATCTATCAAATTTAACGAAAAAATGTCAAAAACACACTTCTAATCCTATTTTTTATGGCTATAAAACAAAAAAGAGAACTTTCTATTGAAAATTCTCTTTGATTATTGATTTTAAAAACGATTATTCGTTATGTAAAAATGATTGTCTGTTTAATAACGTTTCTTCGCTCTCCACATGATTATCATCTGGCACACAACAATCTACTGGACAAACCGCAGCACATTGTGGTTCTTCATGAAACCCTTTACATTCGGTACATTTTCCAGGAACTATGTAATAAATATCATCAGAAATTGGAGTTTGAGCCGCATCGGAATCAACTTCTGTCCCATCGGGTAAAATTACTTTTCCGCTTAATTTTGTACCATCTTTCCATCTCCAATCATCAGCGCCTTCATAAATTGCTGTATTTGGACACTCAGGCTCACAAGCCCCGCAGTTGATACACTCGTCTGTTATTATAATTGCCATGTTTGCTTTTATGTTTAGAAATTAGAATTCAGAAAAACTTGATATTCTAATATAATGATTAATTTTGCGCTACAAAAATACAATGTAAACCAAATATAAACAAGTTACAAATGTTACAAATTGAAATAAAATCGAGTTTTGTTGAATTAGGAAATTTCTTGCGTCAATTTTCTGAAGACAGAAATACAAAAAAAGCTTCGGTTTTACAAAACGATTTGTTCTTTCACGATTTTGAAGATTTAATAACTCTTTCACAATCGCATAATGGCTGGTTTACCCCTGAACACGTTTACTTTAGCATTCAATCATGGGCAAAAGCATTAACGGAAGACAACTTAAATAACTGGATAAATCCATATGATTTCTCCAATACAACCACTAAAAAAGTAGGACTAGTTTTAGCTGGAAATATTCCCTTAGTAGGCTTTCATGATTTTCTTTCGGTATTAATTTCTAGGCATGATGTATTGGTAAAAACATCATCAAACGATCAATATTTATTAAAATTTTTAGCAAAATATTTGATTGCTATAGAACCAAAACTTAACTCAAAAATAACGTTTGTTGAAGGTAAATTAGAAGGTTTTGATGCTGTTATTGCAACAGGAAGTAATAATACCGCTAGATATTTTGAATATTACTTTAAAGATAAACCAAGTATTATTCGTAAAAACAGAAATTCTGTAGCTATTTTAAATGGAGAAGAATCATTTGAAGATTTAGTGCTATTAGGCGAAGATATTTTTAGATATTTTGGATTAGGTTGTAGAAATGTTTCTAAACTTTTTGTTCCTAAAGGTTATAATTTTGACAACTTCTTCAAAGCGATGTATGAATACCGCGATGTAATCAAATATGAAAAATATGCTAATAATTATGATTACAATAAAGCGGTTTTCTTAATGAGTAACTTTCAATTATTAGATAATGAATTTTTAACAATCAAAGAAGATAGTAGTTACGCATCCCCTATTTCTTCTGTATTTTATGAATTCTATGATAATTTAGAGGAATTAAATTCTCGATTACTAACTGAAACTGAACAAATTCAATGCATCGTCTCTAATTGTTTTGCTCAAAATTCTGTTGCTTTTGGACAAACACAACAGCCTAAACTTTGGGATTACGCAGACAATGTTGATACTTTAGCCTTTTTATCAAAAATATAATTTCATTTTTAATAATTATTACCTAATAATAAAACGTTTTCGTTAATAATATTATAGAATTATTATCAAATTAAAGGATGATATTTATTTGTTATTTACGAAATTTGTCGTTTTAAAAAAATATTCAAAAATAACTACTACCACAACAATGAAAAAACACAACTACAGTGCTGGTCCATGCATACTTCCTCAAGAAGTTTTTGAAAAATCAGCGCAAGCTATTTTAGATTTCAATAATTCTGGCTTATCAATTTTAGAAATTTCACACCGAAGCAAAGATTTTGTTGCAGTAATGGATGAAGCGAGAGCCTTAGTTCTAGAACTTTTAGGATTAGAAGGCAAAGGATATCAAGCCTTATTCTTAGCGGGTGGAGCCAGTTTAGAATTCTTAATGGTTCCATACAATTTGATGAAAGTAGATGGAAAAGCTGCTTATTTAGATACTGGGACATGGGCAAATAGTGCTACTAAAGAAGCGAAACATTTTGGAGAAACTATAGTTGTTGCATCATCTAAAGCAGAAAACTACAATCATATTCCAAAAGATTATTCAATTCCAAGTGATGCAAGTTATTTTCATTGTACGAGTAACAACACCATTTTTGGAACACAAATGAAATCGTTTCCTACTGTAAATGTTCCTTTAGTTTGCGATATGAGTTCTGATATTTTTTCACGCGTTTTAGATTTTTCAAAATTTGATTTAATTTATGCTGGAGCGCAAAAAAATATGGGACCCGCTGGCGCAACTCTAGTTGTTGTTAAAGAAGAAATTTTAGGCAAAACTGGAAGAACAATTCCAAGTATGTTAGACTACCAACAACATATTTCAAAAGAGAGCATGTATAACACACCTCCAGTGTTTCCAATTTATGCTTCACTTCTAACTTTACAATGGTTAAAAAAATTAGGTGGTATTGCAGCAATTGAAAAAATAAATGAAGCTAAAGCAGCTTTATTATATTCAGAAATCGACAGAAACCCTTTATTTAAAGGAGTTGCTGCAACTAAAGATCGTTCAAATATGAATCCAACATTTGTTTTAGTAAATCCAGAACATGAAGCATTATTTGACAGTATGTGGAAAGCTGCAGGTATTTCAGGTTTAGCTGGACATCGTTCGGTAGGTGGATATCGTGCTTCCATGTATAATGCTTTACCAATTGAAAGTGTTCAAGTGTTAGTTGATGTAATGAAAGAATTAGAAAATAAAATTTAGTAACTAGTTATTAGTAGAATAAAAATATATAGAATGAAAGTATTAGCAAACGACGGAATTTCAAAAAGCGGTATCAAAGCTTTAGAAAAAGGAGGTTTTGAAGTAATTACAACAAAAGTAGCACAAGAACAAGTGGCTAACTACATCAATACCCATGATGTAAAAGTTATTTTAGTTAGAAGTGCAACAAAAGTGCGTAAAGACATTATCGATGCTTGTCCAGGACTAAAAATAATTGGTCGTGGTGGTGTTGGAATGGATAATATTGATGTTACTTATGCTCGTGAAAAAGGATTACATGTAATTAACACACCTGCTGCTTCTTCTGAAAGTGTAGCCGAATTAGTATTTGCACATTTATTTACTGGGGTACGTTTTTTACATGATTCTAACCGAAATATGCCACTAGAAGGCGATACCCATTTTGAAGGATTAAAAAAAGCCTATGCAAATGGAGTTGAATTAAGAGGTAAAACTTTAGGGATTATTGGTTTTGGTCGTATTGGCCAAGCAGTTGCTAAAATGGCTCTTGGTTTAGGAATGAAAGTAGTTGCTGCTGATAAATTTGTGAGCGAAGCTATTATTCGTGTAGATTTTTACAATGGTCAATTTATTAATGTTGATATAAAAACAGAACCTTTAGAAGATATTTTTAAACATTCTGACTTTATTACATTACATGTTCCTGCTCAAGATGGATATGTAATTGGAAAAGAAGAATTTGCTCAATTAAAAGATGGTGTAGGAATTGTAAATTGTGCGCGTGGTGGTGTTATTGATGAAGTTGCTCTTGTAGAAGCTTTAGACAATAACAAAGTATTGTTCGCTGGTTTAGATGTTTTTGAAAATGAACCTACTCCAGAAATTAAAATTTTAATGCATCCAAAAATTTCATTAACACCACATATTGGTGCCGCTACAGGTGAAGCTCAAGATAGAATTGGAACTGAATTAGCAGAACAAATTATAAGTTTGTTGAAAAACAATTAAAACTATCATTAATGATTAAAAGCATCAATTTATTTGGTGCTTTTTTTTATCTTTATACTCTTAATTTTAAGCTATGAAACGTAGTATTGTACTTCTTTTTAGTGGATTTTTAATTCTAGTTGCTTGTAATGCTTCTCAGAGTAAGAAAAAAATTGAAGAAAAATCACAACTAGAAAGTGATACAATTCGCATAGCAAATAAAGAAATTGAGTACGAGGTTTTAATAATTGATGTTGGGTTTTCTTCTTGGTTTAATAGTAACGCAAAACCAAGAAATTATTATTCTAAATCATATTTAGAATCGAGAAACAGAGTTTGGGTATTGGAATGGAACAGAAGAGCAATGCTATCTTCACAATACAATCCAAATTTATATGAAATGACAATTAATTATGAAACTAATATTAATTACGGTTACGAAGTTAATTATATGCTTTACAATTATTTAGTTTATTTCCAACTCAAAAACAATCAAAAACTCGGTGGATTTTCACCAAGAATTTAAATTATGAAGAAATTAAAAGAACGCTGGAACGTAACCACAAATTTGCAATTAATAGTTATTTTTATCGTATTTGCAATTACTGGATTCAGTTCGTTACAATTAGCTAAACCATTTTTAACCTTAATAGGTATACCTGAAACGTTTCAACCGCATTGGCTGTACAGAGTTTTACGCATAATATTAATTTTTCCAATATATCAAGTTTTACTTGTTTTAATGGGATTTATTTTCGGTCAATTCACTTTCTTTTGGGAATTTGAAAAGAAAATGCTAAATCGAATGAAACTAGGTTTTATAGCCAATTATGTTGATTCCAAATTAAAAAAACAAAAGACCGACATTTAGTCGGTCTTTCTTATTATAACGGAATGTTACCGTGTTTTCTTTTGGGTGTATCAACCACTTTATTTTCTAGCATACTAAAAGCTTTTAGTAATTTTCTTCTCGTATCATGAGGTAAAATAACCTCATCAATAAATCCGCGCTGTGCAGCTGTGTATGGATTTGCAAATAACTCTGCATATTCTGCTTCTTTTTCTAATAATTTAGCAGCTGGATCTGCGGCTTCACTAATTTCTTTTTTGAAAATAATTTCAGAAGCTCCTTTTGCTCCCATTACTGCAATTTCAGCTCCTGGCCATGCAAAATTCATATCAGCACCAATGTGTTTTGAATTCATTACATCATAAGCACCACCATAAGCTTTACGAGTAATCACAGTAACTCTTGGAACAGTAGCTTCGCTAAATGCATATAATAATTTAGCTCCGTGAACAATAATTCCGTTCCATTCTTGGTCGGTTCCTGGCAAGAAACCTGGTACATCTTCTAATACTAATAATGGTATATTGAAACAATCACAAAAACGGACAAATCGTGCACCTTTAATAGATGATTTAACATCTAAACATCCCGCTAAAAATTTTGGATTATTAGCCACAATTCCAATACTTCTTCCACCTAATCTGGCAAAACCTACGATGATATTTTCGGCAAAATCTTTGTGAATTTCAAAAAACGAATCTTCATCTATGATATTTGCAATAACATCATGCATATCATAAGGTTTATTCGCATTATCTGGAACAATTGCATCTAACTTTTCTCGTTTTTCATCACCTAAAACATAAGGTATTTTAGGCGTTGTTTCTCTGTTGTTTTGCGGAACATAGCTCAATAATTTTTTAATATCTTCCAAACATTCTACGCCATTGGGAGATGTAATATGCGCTACACCCGATTTAGTTGAATGCGTGCTTGCTCCTCCTAATTCTTCCGATGTTACTTCTTCGTTTGTAACTGTTTTTACCACATTTGGACCCGTAACAAACATATAACTATTTCCTTCCACCATCATGGTAAAGTCAGTCATTGCTGGCGAATAAACAGCTCCTCCAGCACATGGCCCAAGTATTGCAGAAATTTGCGGAATAACTCCTGATGATTGTACATTTCTGTAGAAAATATCAGCATAACCACCTAATGAACGAACTCCTTCTTGAATACGAGCACCACCAGAATCATTTAGTCCAATCATTGGTGCACCACTTTTCAAAGCCATGTCCATTACTTTGCAGATTTTCTCAGCATGCGTTTCTGATAAAGAACCTCCAAAAACCGTAAAATCTTGTGCAAATACATAGACAACTCTACCGTTAATTGTTCCATAACCTGTAATTACACCATCACCATAATAGATTTCTTTTTCCATTCCAAAATCGGTTGTTCTGTGAGTTACTAACATACCAATTTCTTCAAAAGAACCTTCATCTAAAAGGTATTCTACTCGCTCTCTTGCAGTTAATTTCTTTTTAGCATGATGCGAAGCTATTCGTTTCTCGCCTCCACCTAATTTGGCTAAAGCTATTTTATCGTTTAATATTTTTATTTTATCTTCCATTTTCTTTCAATGAGTCAATTAGACAATTTGTCGATGTGCCAATTAATTTGGTAATCGTAACACTTTTTGGTCTTCAAGGTATTTTTGTAATGCAATCATTGCTGCGATTTCTGCTTCAATATCTAATTTTGATTTTAGTTTTTCGGCATCATAATAAGCTTTTACAAAACCGGTATCAAAATCACCAGAACGAAATGCTTCGTGCTCCATTACAAACTTTCCAAAAGGCAAAGTTGTTGCTACGCCTTCTACATGATAATTATCGATGGCTTTAATCATTAATTCGATAGATTCTTCGCGAGTTTTTCCGTAAGTTACTAATTTGGAAAGCATTGGATCGTAATAAATTGGCACATCCATTCCTTCTTCAATACCGTTATCCACACGAATTCCTTCGCCTTCAGGTAATTTATAAGTACTTAAAAAACCTACATTTGGTAAGAAATCATTCATAGAATCTTCAGCATATACACGAAGTTCCATAGCGTGTCCGTGAATTTTTAAATCTTCTTGTTTAATCTCTAAAGCTTCACCACGAGCCACACGGATTTGCAATTCAACTAAATCCAATCCAGAAATCATTTCTGTAACTGGATGTTCTACTTGTAAACGTGTATTCATTTCTAAAAAGTAGAAATTGTGATCGGCATCCATTAAAAACTCAACTGTTCCAGCTCCAAGGTAATCACAAGCACGAGCTACTTTAACAGCAGCTTCGCCCATTTCTTTACGTTTTTCAGGAGTTAAAATGCACGAAGGTGCTTCTTCCACCACTTTTTGATGACGACGCTGAATACTACATTCTCTTTCAAAAACATACAATACATTTCCATGACTATCAGCCATAATTTGGATTTCGATATGTCGTGGTTTGGTTACATATTTTTCAATAAAAACAGAACCATCTCCAAAAGCAGAAGTTGCTTCACTGATTGCACGATTCATTTGTGATTCAAAATCTTCTTCTTTTTCAACCACACGCATTCCTTTTCCACCACCACCAGCAGATGCTTTTATCAAAATTGGAAAACCAACTGCTTTTGCTGTTTTTTTAGCTTCTTCTACATCAATAATTGCATGATCTACTCCAGGAACCATGGGAATATCATATTTCATAACCGCTTCTTTGGCTGCTAATTTACTTCCCATCATTTCAATGGCTTTCGATTTTGGTCCGATGAAAATGATATTATTTTTTTCACATGCTTCTGCAAAAGAAGAATTTTCACTTAAAAATCCATAACCTGGATGAACCGCATCCACACCTAAATCTTTACAAACTTCGATAATCTTATCACCACGTAAGTAAGATTGACTTGAAGCTGCTTCTCCAATGCAAACGGCTTCGTCAGCATATTTTACGTGAAGAGCATTTCTATCGGCAGTGGAAAAAACAGCTACGGTTTTAATACCCATTTTTTTGGCGGTTTTCATTACTCGAATAGCAATTTCTCCGCGATTGGCAACTAATATTTTTTTAATTTCTTTCATCTTGATTTTTATTTCAGGTTTCAGGTTGAAAAAGTTTGTATTCAAAGTTAAAATGAGTCACTATATAAAATTGAAAACCATAACTTGAAACTTTAAACTTTTTATTCAAATTCAACTAATAATTGTCCTTTATCTACCGCATTCCCTTTTTCAACCGCAATAGATTTGATAACTCCATCACGTGGCGAAAGGAAACTATTTTCCATTTTCATAGCTTCAAGAATTAATAAAGGATCGTTTTCTTTTACGCTTTGACCAACTTCAACACTGATTTCTAGAATTAAACCAGGCATTGGCGCTTTGATAGCGTTAACCACTTTAGTTTTTCCTCGCTCAATTCCCATACTTTTGATTAATTCATCTAAAGCATTAGAAATAACAACTTCGTATGAATTATTGTTTATTTTAACCGTATATTTTTTGGAAATAAAATCTGCTGAAACTATTTCAGCTTTGTAAGGCTTACTATCTTTAAGTACATGAAAATTACTTTCAGCAACTTTAACAGCGTTTAATTTTGTGCTTTCACTTTCAGTAACTTCAAACGAAGTAGTATTATTTACTAAAAGTCTATAATTGACATCCATATGAGTTTGTTTTTAGTTGACGTAAACTTACAAAAAGAAAACGTTTGCGTAAATGATAAATCTCATAAAATTTGTAAAAATAATATAGCTAAATTATAACAAAAGTAACCCTGATTTCCTTAAAGTTTGAACAGGTTTACTATACCAAAACAATTCAAAATCAGCTAATTCACTCTCAAAATTCGCTTTTAATTGTGAAAAAGTGATTTTATGTTCTGCTTGAATTGAAAGTAATTCTAATACAGAAACTAACCATTCTCCTTCTGTTTTATTTAAAACTATATCAAATGTATGCGTTTTGTTATGAAACGTTAATTTAATCATTTCCCAAGAATTTCCTTTTTTGGATTTTGTAAAAGTTTCAACTTGCGGATTTTTTCCTAACCAAACAACTTTTGCATTTGGTTTTGTAGTGAAACTTTGTTCTTTTTCTAAACAATTAGATATAAA
>NZ_JBEIDX010000007.1:0-98949 GCF_040383245.1 Flavobacterium sp.
AAAGCTTGACGTGCACGCAACTGACGAACAGTTCCTGTTTTATCAAATTTTCTTTTATAGCGCTTTAATGCTCTATCGATATTTTCTCCGTCTTTAATTGGTATAATTAACATAATATAGACACCTCCTCTCGTTAAGGGTACAAATGTAATAATTATTTTTGAATTATGAATTATAAAATGTGAATTATTTCACCGCAGGCTGATAATTTTGATTATCAATGATCATTTTGGATAAAATCTCTTTCAAAATTTCTGAAGTTCCACCGCCAATAGGACCTAGACGACTATCTCTTAACAATCTCGCTAATGGATATTCTTCCATATAACCATAACCGCCAAGCATTTGCAAACAACTATAAATAGTTTCATCAGCAACTTTGGTAGATTTTAGTTTCGCCATAGTAGCTTCTTTCACTACATATTCTCCTTTATTTAATCGAGCCACAGCAGCATAATTAAATATTTTACAGTGCTCCACTTCTGTAGCATGGTCTACCATTGTATGTCGAAGTGCTTGAAACTTATTAATTTTAGTTCCGAAAGCTTCTCTTTGTGACATATAATCTATAGTATATTCTAAAGCATATTCTGATCTTGCATGTGCATTAACCGCCATGATTAATCGTTCCAATGCAAAATGTTGCATGATATAAGGAAAACCTTTTCCTTCTTCACCCATTAAATTTTCTTCTGGAATTTCTACATTATCAAAAGCAATTTCAGCGGTATCGGAAGCTCTCCAACCTAATTTATCTAATTTTGTTGCTGAAACCCCATCTAAATTGGTATCCATTAAGAAAATACTAATTCCTTTATTTCCAAGTTCCGGACTTGTTTTTGCAGCCACAACATAATAATCGGCATATACCCCATTCGTAATAAATGTTTTAGAACCGTTTAGAATGTATTTATTGCCTTTTTTCACAGCTGTTGTTCGCATGCCTGCAACATCACTTCCTCCAAAAGGCTCTGTAATGCAAAGCGCTCCTATTTTATCTCCAGAAATACTTGGCGCTAAATAATCTTGCTTTATTCTCTCATCTCCTTCAGCATTTAAATGCGTCATTGCCAAATAAGCATGTGCCCACATAGCTGCAGCAAAACCCGAAGATTTTATTTTTTGAAGTTCTTCTAAGAAAACAACGGTATAAAATAAATCTAAATTCATTCCACCGTAAGCCTCAGGATATGCAATTCCGAAGAAGCCCATTTCACCAAATTTTTTCCAAATAAAACGTTCGATTGTGCTTGTTTTTTCCCATTTTTCAATATGCGGGACTACTTCTTTTTGCAGAAAATCTTTTAAACTTTGTCTAAATAATTCATGCTCTTCTGTAAAGTATGACGAATTCATAAGTGGGGCTTTAATAGTGTAACTTTTTAGAATTCCAAATATAAAGCAATTATTTTGATTTTATCCAAAGGAAAACCTTTAATATTTGACAAATCCTCAATTTTTATCACACCATTCATGCTTCTATAAGTTACAATGTTTTTAGAAAGTGGATATCTAAAATAATAAAATTGACCTAATTCTTTGATTGAAGCCGAATTAATGTTAATTTTCTTAGTATTAGGATTTGATTTTATCACAAAATATTTATTCAAATCATAAATAACTTCGGGAGATAAACCCCAGATTTCAGTCATTTGATCCATAGAAACAAAACCGCCCAGCAGCTCTTTTTGCTTTAATATTCGATCTGATATAGCATCGCCAATTCCAACTACCTTCATTAAATCTTCTTTGGTAGCTTGATTAATATCCAAAATAGCAATTGCTTGCTTTTTTGGAAACTCTTTCCAATTCGATTTTGAATAAGTAGAGGTTGAAGGATTAGTTACCCAATCAGGAAACTTAAACCGTGGAGCCATCACTTTTAGAACCGAATCAGAAACACCGGTAACTCGTTGAAATTCTTTTGCCGAATTGGCAAATTTTCCTTGTTTGCGAAAATCACGCAGTCGTTGAATTTGATTCAAAGTCATTCCGAAGCGGTAGGCTTTTTCGTCCGAAATAAAATTTGGGTTAAAAGGATAAACTTTATAATGGGAAGTATATCCGGAATCTTTAGTTGAAATTAAATCCTTTTGCATTGCAATCCATTGTTTTTCCTCTACAGTTAAACTATGTGGTTCATTAAAATCAACAAAGCAATAAACAACTTGAAATACAATAATCACAAAAAACAAAACGAGAACTCCGGTTCGTTGGTCTTTTGAAAAATTAAATAGGGATTTTATGAAAGTTGTAGATTCCAAAATCTACAAATCAAAAACAGAAGAACGTTTAGCACGAATCAAGTCTTTCAATTTAATCCAAAAAGCTAAAGTTAAATAGATGCCAAAACCCAATCCAACGGTTACAAAAGAAATGTAAATAAAAAACAAACGAACACTATTGGCGCGCATACCAAGCTTATCTGCCAATCGTGACGACACATGAAAGCCATGTTTTTCAAAAAAATATCGAATCGAATTAATCATTTTTTATTTTTAACAAGTCCAAACCTATTGCACAATGCAAGCATTTTTTGGAATTACAATAGTTGTTTTTTAATTGTAATAGGGCTTGCGTTTGAAAGGCATTTTTTGATTTAATCCCAAAGGTACTAAACTTTTCAATAATGTTATTTTTCTCTGCAGGAATAGTAGCTAATAAATCAATGAGGATTTCGGCACTTTCTTTTCCTTGATTTTGAGCATAAGCAAATTTAATCGGGATAATAGTATTGATTATCAGTAAATTAATGAATTCCCTAGAAAGTGATTTTCCTTTTTTTGGACTTGGTTTGTCAAAATTATAATGCGTTTTCCAATATCCATTTACCGACAAATCGAATAAAGATTGGATTTCTGTAAGATTTTTGGCAAAAATTATTTTAGAAAACAAATTCCTTTGCAAATGATAAAGCATGGCCAATTGTGCTAAACGAATGGTTGGAAAATTATCGGGGCGGTGCTGAAAAAACTGAATGTTTTCAAGAGTTGGTTTATTCAATTTATATTTAATAGCCAAATAATCATACCAATCTTTCAACTCCTTTGGATAATTGTCCTCCACATCATCAGGTATCAAATTGGCTTGACCAAAAAGTAAAGCCTCTAAATAGATAACTTCTAAGGATTCCTTTTGAATTAATGAAAAAGTGAGTGATTTGGAAATTTTATAAAATGCGTCGCCGTTGGTATTTAAACCAAAATTCTTTGCCAATAAGTAAAACAATACCGCTTCCCAATCCTGATGCGTTTCAATCAGTAATTCCTGAATTGGCTTTGCTTTCTCTTCTAATCGCTCTAAAAACAAGCGTTCTTGCCAATTAGCAAGTACAAAAGAATCAATATTTTTTATTTGGTTTTCGCAATAAATCCAAGATTTTTTTGTGGAAAGCTCTTTATAAGTATGCTGTACATCTTGGGAAACATAATTTTTTATTTCAAAAACTGGGATCTCAGAATTGTCTTTTCGATAAATTGGCGTATCGTGATTCCAAACCACATGCAAAATAACATTATTATAATTAATATCCTTTTCATGGTGGTGCAAATACCAATCGGATGATTTAACATGTATTTCAATATTCCCTGCCCACTTTTGATCTGCTATAATAATTTGTGCATTGAAAAAATCGGGGCCTTCTTTTTGCAAATAATCTCCAGAATTTAGTATGGTTAACTCTTCTCCATCGGAAGTTTTTATATTCGAGAAGTTAAACTTCTTGTATTTCCATATGTAATGAATAAAATCTTCCTTCATATTATTCCAATCACCTTTCTCTAAGTTACTTTAATAAAGTGAATTACACAAATTTTCAATACTAAAATTTCAACTCTTATATTTGTATTCTTAATTTCAAAAAATGAAAAAAATAGTAACCTTCGCATTTAGCTTATTTGCCCTAACTTTATTCGGACAAACCAATTATAAAATTACTTACACAAAAAGCTCCAACGGAAAATTAATTGAAAATCAAGATCCCGTAATTGTTTTTTCGAATTCAAATCAAACGCTTATTACTTCTCAATCTATACTTGAAAATAAGGCAACTTTTCCATTTGAATTTTCTTTAATTGATAGGAAAACGAATAACATAAATCAATTAGCAAAGCTGAAAGAAAACAAACTAATTGCAACCTTAGATAGCACTTCAATCGCAAAACAAACTTTTGAGTTATTGGATGATGTAAAAAAGATACTTGGATATACTTGTAAAAAAGCGAAAACCATAATCAACTCCAATACCATTGAAATTTGGTATACCAATGAATTAAACATAAAAGGTGGACCTTCAGTTTTAGGACAAAATTTAGGATTGGTATTGGAAACCAACCGTAATGGAAACTTCATCGTTTCTGCAACAAAACTGGAGAAAACCAAACAAATTCCGGAAGTTTCAAAATCAGAAAAAGTCTTGGATTTATTGACTTATCGAGATGAATTATGGAAAAGCAGATTTACCACTATCCCGGTATTTAAAGAGGAAATCATAAATTTTTCAGATGCATCCAAATCTAACGACAGCATTATGCGATTTGCAAATGGAACCATTGCGGTACGTAAAATTTCTATTCCTGCTATTGCAAAAGGAAGTCAGGTGTTTCTTGATGTTACCGAGCAATCTAATGGCGATGCTTATGACCGAACTGGATCGGTATTTATTATTCCGATGCAAAAAAGTAATTCCTTTTTTGAGGGACTACAAAATGGTGTAAAAGCGTTACCTATTTATGATAATGGAAATGGTAAGTTATATCAAGGAATTGCTGCTACAGAAACCTATTCTCCTTTATTAGAATTAATGCGCTTTTTTACTCCGTTTGGAATTAAACAATACAATACCATTACCCTAAAAGATAAAATATGGGAAGAGCGCGTGAATTACAGACAAGATATTTCGGAGTTGACGGCAGCCATGACCAACCAAGAAGTTTACATTGGAACTTTTATAGGAAATTATGACAAAGGCGGACATAAAGTAAGTGTAAACCTAACCATTCACCCAGAGGAAGAAGTTACAATTGCAAAGCCTTCGGAGGTTATTCCGTTATTTAATACTAATAATGTTATGGAAATGGCCGGACAAGAATACGGCACTTTATTTAGCTCAGAAAAGGGATTAGAAGTAACTTTTAATCTTGAAAAAGACATGAAAAATGCCCGTATTCGTTACATCACCACAGGACATGGAGGTTGGGAAAACGGAGATGAATTTGTGCCTAAAAGAAACTCCATTTATTTAGATGAAAAAGAAGTATTTCATTTTACGCCTTGGCGTGAAGACTGCGGATCATATCGCTTATATAATCCGGCTTCAGGGAATTTTCCTAACGGATTATCGTCTTCTGATTACAGTCGTTCCAATTGGTGCCCGGGCACCATGACCAATCCAGTTTACATAGAATTAGGAGATTTAAAAGTTGGGACGCACACCGTGCAAGTGAAAATTCCACAAGGTGCAAACGAAGGTCCGAGCTTTAGTTCTTGGAACGTTTCGGGAGTGTTGCTAGGTAATTAAAAAAACCTACAATTTTCATTGTAGGTTTTAATATTATTTAATTGATCCGATAATATCGTATTTGGTAATAATGTGGTGTTTTCCGTTATCTAAATCAACCAAAACTGCTTGGTTGTCTTTGGTAAATAATTTAGAAACTTCTTCTATTGGCGTTCCTAATTTTACAACAGGATATGGTTTACCCATAACCTCACGAATTGGTTTGTCGGCCACATTTTTATCTGTAACATAACTTTGAAATAAATCGGTTTCATCTACAGAACCTACAAACCCTGTAATATCAATCACCGGAATTTGAGAAATTTTATATTTACGCATTCTATCAATTGCATGTGAAACCAACTCTTCAGTACGTGCAATAATTAATGGTTTGTCTATATGTTCTTTGATTACATCTTCTGCTTTAGTAACTTCTTCATCTAAAAATCCTCTTTCACGCATCCAATCGTCGTTAAACATTTTTCCAACATAACGGCTTCCTGAGTCGTGAAACAAAACTACTACTACATCGTCTTTAGTGAAATGCTCTTTTAATTGATGTAATCCTTTTACACAAGATCCTGCAGAATTTCCTACAAAAATTCCTTCTTCTAAAGCAATTTTACGTGTATAAACAGCTGCATCTTTATCAGTTACTTTGGTAAAACCATCAATAACAGAAAAATTTACATTTTCTGGAAGAATGTCTTCTCCAATTCCTTCAGTGATATAGGAATAGATTTCGTTTTCGTCAAATATCCCTGTTTCATGGTATTTTTTAAAAACCGAACCGTAAGTATCAATTCCCCAAATTTTAATATTTGGATTTTTTTCTTTTAAATATTTCCCAATACCCGAAATAGTTCCTCCTGTACCAACACCAACCACAAAATGAGTAATCTTCCCTTCGGTTTGTTCCCAAATTTCAGGACCAGTTTGTTGGTAATGTGCTAAAGCGTTACTTGGATTATCATATTGGTTAACATACCAAGAATTAGGAATTTCTGTTCCTAATCTTTTAGAAACCGAATAATAGGAACGCGGATCTGTTGGTTCAACATCCGTTGGGCAAACAATCACTTTTGCTCCAACAGCACGAAGAATATCCATTTTTTCTTTGGATTGCTTATCTGTTATTACGAAAATACATTTGTATCCTTTCACGATTGCAGCAAGCGCCAATCCCATTCCGGTATTTCCAGAAGTTCCTTCAATAATGGTTCCGCCTGGTTTTAATCGTCCATCGGCTTCGGCATCTTCTACCATTTTTAGAGCCATACGGTCTTTGGTAGAGTTTCCTGGATTGAAGGTTTCTACTTTTGCAAGTACCAAAGCATCAATTCCTTCAACCACTTTGTTTAGCTTAACTAATGGAGTATTACCAATAGTTCCTAATATATTTTCAGAATAATTCATAATGTCTGTTTAATTTAGCAAAGATATTGATAAATAAGTGGTTTTGCAATACTGCAAAATTTATCTAAATGATTGCTGATTAACCCTGATGGCAGTGTCATCCTTTTTCTAAAAGAAAAAGATTGAACGGACAGCAGGAATTCAGTTTACTAAAATGCCGAAAGTTTAGGTTTCAAAAAAAATTATTGGAAGAAATTCCAAACTAATCCAAATCGAATCATGAAATCATGAAAGGGAAGATTTGGTGCCGAATAAAACTTATTTCCGGTCATAGAGGAATTAAAGTGCTCAGCTTTAAGGAAAATTCGAGTTTGTTTTACTCGAGCATTTACAAAGAAATCAAGCATTGGGAAATTACCAATTTGCTTATCTTTTTGAACAAAAAACTCTCCTAAGATTGGATTGTAATCGTTGGCATAATATTTAGAAAAATAGTTGATTGTGATTCCGGTTTGTAAAAACATGGCTCTCTTAAACACATAATCGGAGTAATAAAGCGAATTGCGTAAGGTAATTTGTGGTACATTAAGAATGGTGTCTTTTTGATCTACCTTTTGGAATAGAAAAGTATTATCTAATCCCCATTTTTTATACTTGAATTCTCGGGCAATTTTAAATGAAACATAATTGATGCTTCCTGAGTATTGCTGTGGAGTTACCAATTGCTGATTTACTTGATTTTTGGTGTCTTGAAAAAATAGGTGGTCATTTAAATTTGTGAATTGCACCGAGGCATTTACCCATTGTGTACTAGCGTTTACAGATAAATTATTAATCTTTTCGTTTTTAAAACTGTTATACCAATTGTAATTCTCGTAAGAACTTTGGTTTAAAATGTAGTTATTATTTGGTGACTTGCTTATATTTTGATACTGAAAAGAAAGGCTATTTTTTGGGTTGATTGTGTAGGTTAAATTAGCATCTAAATTACGAAGTGGTTGTGTCGAAATAGAATTTGATAAAACTACCGTTCCGTTAAATTTATTTTTTCTGTAATCGTATTGCCCGCCTATAGTGTTAATAACGGATTGCAATTGACCAGGTATAATTATATTTCCTACTGTTTTATCAATTCCTGAAAATGACTTATAAATAAAATTTTCTACAAAAAATTGAAATTTACCTAATGCTTTATTTTCATAGATTGCTCCTATTTTATTATATAATTTATCATAAAAAGTTTGATCATTAATATTTGAATTTAAAGATGCCGCTCCAAATCTATTAAATGGAGATCCATTAATTCCGATGGTTGAACTTATTGTAGCTTGGTTGAATTCGAAAACCTTATGTTCGTAGTTTAATTGATTTGTAATCAATAGATTATTTTGATGATCTTTTGAATTAATTCGAAATGTTTGATCAATAAATACCCGTTTACCTTTTAAGAAAGATTTAGCATCTATTAAAAATACTTGTAATCTTGGTCGATTATCATATAATGGATCATTATCGTCAAAATATTCTGGCTGAGTTAATCCTCCATTTTCACCATTTAATAAATCTTGACCGGTAAAATGAAAGTTAAATCCATAGCGATTGTCTTTAGTATTATAACTTGTGGTAAACCTAAAATTACCAGTACTAGATAATTGATTAATGTATTTACCTATAGAACGCAAACCCTTAAAAGCAATTGAAAAATTTAAATTTTTGGATGTGTTTAAAGTAATTAAAGCGTCTACATTTTGACCTTGCTCCATTACGCTTTTATAATATAGTTCTGTTAATGGTGTTGCAACTGAATAATAATTAATATCGTTGGCCTCAATATAATTCATGTGTTTTGCCTTAAAGCCAAATTCTGGAAAGGGAGAAAAATTAGTTAAACCAAAATCTAATGTTGTATAGGTTTGTCCTTCATTAGGAAAAGGCATTAAACCAAATAAATCCTTCCGAAGGAAATTTAATTCGTAATCTTTTTTTATTGATAAAGTAGTATCTAAAATGATAGTATCTCTTTCAATTGAATAAATTTTGTAAGAAGTTATTGGAGCTTTTTGAGCTTTTTCTTTGGCTCTTTGAGCCTGTGTTTTAATTAAGCTTTTAGGCTTATCCGTAATTTCTTTTTCTTGTGAAAAAAGATTTAAGGACAACACCAACATTAGAATAGAAAATAAAACTCTCATAGCTTATTGAAAGGGACAAAAATAAGGAAAGTTTATAAAGTAAATCATAAAATAAAGGTAAAAAAAAGACCGCCTTGAGGCGGTCTTTTTTAAATATTATTCTTTTATAAATTTTTTAATTATTGTTTTATAATCTGAAATAAATTTAATAAAATAAACACCAGATTCAAGATTTGAAACATCAATAGCTTTATGAGATAAAGAAACTGCACTATTTATAATTTGCTTTCCAGTTACATCTGTAATTATAATTGATTCAATTTCATTCATATTTATTAAATTAAAATTTAAAATATTTTTAACAGGATTTGGATAAACAAAAATTGAATTATCAAAATCATAATCTCTAGTATTTAATGATAATCCTTCTGTACTACTAGCAATTAATGAAAAAACCTGGCTTCCTGAATTTAAAATACCTTTATGTGAGACCTGAATTGTATATAATCCTGGCTCAGCACTATAAATATCAATTTTTTCAAAGTTATCTACATCATTATCTGAAGTATTTGTTGCAGGATTCTCAGGATTCTCAGGATCTAATTTCCAAGGAAAATAAATAACGCCATCTTTAATTATTTTAATATCCAAGTTGTTTTTTAACCTTGGAACTCTATTATTTAATGATCCTGCAGAGTTAGTATTACCTGGCTGATCGGTCCAACAAACTGAAACTTGAATATCTTCAATATTTGAAATAGAAAATGTTTTAGTAAATACTTCGTTTTGTAATAATGTATTTTCTTCAATAATTGAACTTGTACCGATGTTGCTAATTATTGTTGCGGCAAATTTTCCATTTGCTAAGCCCCATCCAAATGAATAATCTGGTCCATTTTCTATACCAGATTCTAGAGCAGAATGACATAGTAAACCTCTGGCTGTTGAAGATTTCATATAAAATCCAGTTGTATTAAAAAAATGTTCTTGTAACAACATAATTAATCCTGTAATTGCAGGCGCAGCCATAGATGTTCCGCTATATACAGCATAAGAACCATTGGAAGTTGAAATACAAGAATTTGTACCTACACCTTTGGCAGAGATGTCAGGTTTAATTCTCCCGTCATCTGTTGGACCGAAATTACTAAAACTACTCATCGTTACTGAAAAATTATCTTGATAATTCATAACTTCATTAATTGCAGCAACAGTAATTGAATTTTTTGCACAACCAGAAGTTTTTAACATATCGTATCCACCATTATCATTAACCTGTTGAATGTCAGTGTCATTTCTATCATTTCCAGCAGCAATAACTGGCAAATAATAAGGATAAGTGTAACATAAATTATCTATACTTCTAGCAGTTGAATCATAATTACCAAAAATCCAATTTGGGGTACTACTTCCAACGGCATAACCATAAGAATGATTTGAAACTAATCCACCTGAATTAGCAAATTCATTCATTTCAATTAAATCATCTGTCCAATCGTATGAATTGGCATATCCGTTATAAGCTATTCCTTTTATTGATGGTGAAACACCAGCAGCAATAATTGTTCCTGTTACGTGTGTAGCATGGTTACTAAGTGAAGTAGAACTGTCGACATGATATGCTCTACTATTTGTAAATTCAACGTGATTAGTTCTAACTTTTCCACCATCCCATACTCCACAAGAAATACTAGAACCTGTTACATTAAGACCTAAAGATCCACCAGGATATAATGAATTAGCAGAAATTGTTATTGAAGAACGATCATTAAATTCTGAATAAAAATATGGAATTCCATCTTTATAATCGTATAAATTTAATGGATTAATAGAGGGATATAAAGCTTTAAATAAGTTAATATTTTGCAACCTTTCTTGATTCAAAGTATTT
This sequence comes from Flavobacterium sp., assembly GCF_040383245.1. Taxonomy (GTDB): domain Bacteria; phylum Bacteroidota; class Bacteroidia; order Flavobacteriales; family Flavobacteriaceae; genus Flavobacterium. The sequence goes on from NZ_JBEIDX010000007.1 coordinate 10,874, forward strand.
AGATCATTTATCAACTGTAATTGATTTACTGATGATGTAAATGAACGAATCTTTTTTCTAGAATCAATATTTTGGGAAAAGCAAATAAATGGAAGAATAATTAATATAAATTTTTTCATAAAGCAAAAATTAATGTTGTATATATATTGCAAATATATTATAAAAAAATAAAGGCAGTAATAAATTACTGCCTTTTAAAAAAAATTAATTTTTTAATATTGTGGATTTTGTTGACCACTTATTGCCCCATTTGCAGTAATTTCTGAAATAGGAATAGGTAGTGTAAATCGATAATCAGTTACTGGTAAACTACATGCACCATTAATTTCACAATCTCTACTATCTCTAACAATACCTTCGTTTGCTAATAATCCTAGTCTTTTTAAATCAATAAATCTAAAACCTTCAAATGCAAACTCTATTCTTCTTTCTTTAAGAACATCTTTCCATGCTTCTTCAGCATTAGCATAAATAGTAGCAGGTTGTGGTTTTGAATATCTTTTATCACGGATTGCTTTTAAAGTGTTTGCTGCAGTTGTAAGTAATCCTGCCTGAATTTCAGCTTCTGCTTTAATAAAATACATTTCAGAAATTCTGCATATTTTAATATCATTAACTAAATTACCATTTGCAGTTGTTCCCGGATATTTAGATATAACTAAGAAATCAGATGTTCTAAAATCAGGAGATGTTAAATAATCTACATCTATTAAAGATGAATAAGCAATCATAGTACTATATCTGGTATCACCATAATTTGTTTTACAATTAATATTTAAAGAAGCATTATTAACAAGGTTTGTTCTTTGAGTACCTCCAAATAGATTACTTAGTGTAACAGTATTTGCATCTACAACAGAAAAAACAAAATATGAATGACCTTCTTTAAGCTTATTTGTAGCTGAAGTGCCATAATCAGAATTTAATACAATCATGTCATTTACTGATAGTCCATGATTAGGTATTCTAACATTTTTTCCTGCAGAAATAGAAGTAATTGTAGCAGATGAAGCAGAAGGTAAATTAGTAGGTTGTAATAATTTAAATAATCCACGATTCATATCAAAGTATGCACCTCCGGTAGAAGTTGCATTTACACTTGCCCAAATTGTTCCAATTTTAGTTTGTCCATTAAGTTTTTTTAATTTAAAAATTACTTCTGAATTATTACTTTGATTATCTGACCAATAAATATTTCTGTTATCTGTTGCATTAGATAAAACAATACCAGAATTATTAATTACATCATTAGCATATACTAGTGCATTAGTGTAATCTCCTTTTAATGCTGCAGCTCTAGCTTTTAGTGCAATTGCAAAATATTTACTTGCATAAATAGGGTCTAAAGTAGCAGATCCAAATTTTGTTATGGCAGAATTCAAGTCTTGTTCAATTTGTTGATATATTTCTCCATTTGTAGCTCTTGCTTTTTCGGTGTTAGATGGATAAACATCGTTAGATAACATAACGCCTAAAGCATTTAAATCTTTTGGGTTAGTAGAAAAATATGAAATTAATTGAATATGACAATATGCTCTCAAAGTTAGTGCTTCAGCAACAATTTGATCAACTAATTGTTGATCAGCAGAATCAACAATAGTAATTGTATTGGAAAATTTAATTACTCTGTTAATGTATGATAATGCAGAATAATGTGTAGCCCATATTCCAATTGGAGAACCTGAACTTGAATTTAAAAGAAAATCGTAATTCCCTCCTAAACCTTGCCCTCCATTTCCAGGAGCAATACCAACTTCATCGGTAAAAATAGAATTAAATTCAATTTCAGAAACTGGTGTTATTAAAGAATATGAGGATAATAACAATAGTTTTAATTGAGAAGAGTTAGTTATAGCTAACTCTTGAGTCAATGCGCCCGGTGTATATGGGTCTAACAAGTCTTCATCACATGAAACAAAAAATGTTCCAAAGAATACTGATAATAATATTAATGTTTTTTTCATCTTATTTATTTTATTAAAATTTCAAATCTAGTCCAAATGAATAAATTTTTGGTGTTGGATATTGACCTTGGTCAGCTGATCTATTACTTTCTGCATCAAAACCTGTCCAAGAAGTAATAGTAAACAAGTTTTGACCTTGTACATAAAAAGAAACACCGCTAAAGTATGTTTTTTCTAAGAATTTTTTAGGTACATCATAACCAATTCTAATATCTCTAAGACGCAAGTATGAAGCATCTCTTAAAAATCTATCTGAATCAGCATCAGAACCTTTGTTCGCAGCATTTAAGGATGGTATATCAGTATTTGTGTTTGTTGGAGTCCAAGCATTTAATAAATCAGGAGAAACAACAAATTGACCAATTGCAGTTGGATCATATAATCCTTCTAAATCATAATCAAATCTCCAAACTCTTTGAACAAATGTCATTGTAGAACTAGCAAAAAAACCTCTATAACTAAAATCAAAACCAAATCCACCTTGAATTACAGGAATAGCAGATTTACCAGTTGCACGTCTATCTCTATCTACACTCGGAGTTTCAGTAGGATTACCATTAATATCTAAAAACAATAATTCTCCATTTGTCTGATTAACTCCTGCATAAGGAATTACATACCATTGATTTGCTGGTCCACCATTTTGTTGAATTACTAATCCATCATCTCTAAATCCAGGATCCGGGAAATTACTAATTCTATTTTCGTTGAATGAACCATTACCTCTTAAAGTTAACTTAAGATTTTCGTTCTTTATTACATCAAAGGCTAAATCAACTTCAAGTCCTTTATTTGTAACAACTATTGGTGAATTTCCTTGAATTCCATCAGTACCAATAATATATGAAGTATCATTTCTATCAAAAAGATCAATTGTTTTTTTCTCATATACATCAAATGAACCACGAATTCTATTTTTGTATACTGCAAAATCTAATCCAATATTTGCTGTTTTGGTTGTTTCCCATCGTAAGTCAGCATCACCAAAAGAAATAGAACTACCATTTTGACCATCATAAACATTAGATGCGATTCCATATGTATCCATATTTAATGGAGGGTTAATCCCAGCAAATTGAGTTCCATTTACAATAAACTGATTACCAACTATTCCATAAGACGCTCTTAATTTCAATGTTTGGAATATATCCAATTTTTGAATAAAAGACTCATTATCTAAGTTCCATCTGGCACCAACAGACCAAAAATCACCCCATCTTCTTGGACCAATAAACTTACTTGTACCATCTTTTCTGTATGATGCAGAAACTCCAAATCTGTTGTCAAAATCATAATCAAATATTGCAAAGTAAGAAATTAAATTATATTTTAATTTACTAACACTTCCTCTAGCTCCATAAAAATCATGTGCTGCAATGTCGTCTAGATAACCAGAACCGGTACCCGAAACAAAAGTCTGAGGATTTAAACCTAATTGTCTTGTATTATTCAAATTCATTTGATTAATAAAATACTCATTATTTAATATTAAATTAAATGAGTGCTTTCCAATATCTTTTGTATAATTTAATTGAAATAAGTTATTAAAAGAAAATTCTCTCCTATTATTTACATCTTCAAATCCTGCAAATTCAGCAGAAGGATTTTTAAATAATAATGCATTGAATGAAATTGGATGTTCCGATTGTGTAAATCGTGTTAAAACCAATTCCGTTCCAGGTCTTACTTTAAAATTCAAATCTTTTGTAATATTATATGATAAATCGGCAGAAGCCAAAACTCTAGTTTCGTCTGTATTATTATCATATGTAGCTAATTTATCCATTAAAAATAATGGTGTATATAATAAAGTTGGGTTACCTTGATATAAATCCACTAAATCTTGAGAGCCATTATAATCATTAGGACTCAAATATGGCATTCCTAGAGTGGCACCAAGAACATAATTTCTATTTATTCCTCCTGTACCTAAACTAGTAGCTTCATTATTTTTAGAAAAACCTAAAGTCAAGTTTGTTTCATATCTAAATTTTCCATTTTCAGACTTACCATTTAAGTTATTTTTTAAAGTAAATCTTTTTAAACCAGTTGTATTCAAAATACCTTTTTGATCTGTATAACTTACAGAAGAATATGAACTTAAATTTTTTCCAGTTTGCTCAACACTAAATTGATGATTTGTACCTTCTGCATTTAAGAAAAAATATTTCACCCAATCGGTATTTATATTAGACAAAGCTTGAATTTCAGAATCAGTTAATATAGAACCAAATCCAGCTCCATAAGTTTTTTCTAAACTCAACAATTGACTAGAATTTGCAAATTTATATCTTGGCTGTTGCAACTGTGTAAACGTTGAAGTTGATGAATATCTAAACTTAGTTTTAGTTTCACCAAAACCAGTTTTTTTGGTTTTTACAATAATTACTCCATTAGCACCTCTATTTCCATAAACTGAAATTGCAGCTGCATCTTTAAGAACAGTAGTTGACTCAATATCATTTGGGTTAATAGATCTAAAATTATCTGCATAAGATGGTATTCCATCAATTACATATAAAGGATCTGTATCACCATTTATTGAACCTACACCTCTAATAATAACTGTACTTTTAGATCCTGGCTGTCCTGTACCTGTAGAAATATTAACACCCGCTATTTGACCTTGAAGAGTTTGAATAAATGAGGCATTTGGCTGATTTTCAATTGTTGCAGCTTTAATCGTTTTAGATGCAGTTGCATCTTTCTTTTTAGTGGAATTTCTATATCCATTAACTACAACATCTTCTAATACTTTAGAAGTTTCTTTTAAAACTACTTTGTAATTATTTGCAGAACCTACAGTAATTGATTTTTTTTCATATCCAGAAAAAGATACTACTAAAACATCACCTGGTTTTGCTTTGATGGAATATTTTCCATCTAAATCTGCTGAAACGCCTTTAGCTGAACCTTTGATTACAACATTAGCGCCAGATAAAGGTAACTTACCATCGGTAATTGTACCCGTAACAGTTTTCTCTTGCGCAAACGAAAACTGCATTGATAACGCTAGTAATAGCGTAAAAATCCATTTGAACTTCGATCTCATTTTTAATTTTATTTGAGTTAGTTAGCTTGCAAACTTCTTAATTATTTCTTAATTAAACAAATGTTTTTTCTAAATATTTAGTTTTTTTTATGTTAAATTATTATTGTTACTTAAATTTGTAGTCCAATTGATATTATAACACGCCTATTCATATGTGATTACAAACAAAAATGTACTTTTTTTATTCCTTATAATTTTATGTTAAATTTAAGATTTTCAGAATTTGAATTTGAATGCGGAACCGATGAAGCAGGCAGGGGATGCTTGGCCGGACCGGTTACTGCAGCTGCTGTAATGCTTCCCCAGGATTTTAATTTAGAATTATTAAATGATTCAAAGAAGCTGTCTGAAAAAACAAGAGAAAAGCTAAAACCGTTTATTGAAGAGCTGTCTGTAACATTTGCAGTTACTCATTTAGGACCTAATATTATTGATGAAATAAATATATTAAATGCTTCTATTCAAGCTATGAAAGAAAGCATATTTAAATTAAAACCTACTCCTAATTATATTATAGTTGACGGAAACCGATTTAAACCTGTTGAAAACATTCCTCATAGTACCATAATAAAGGGGGATTCAAAATATATGAGCATTGCGGCAGCTTCGGTATTAGCAAAAACCTATAGAGATGCTTTTATGAATAAAATTCATGAGGAATTTCCAATGTACAATTGGAAGCAAAATAAGGGATACCCGACTAAGGAACATAGGGCTGCCATAAAAAAATATGGTCCCTGTAAATACCACCGAATGACTTTTAAATTATTGGAAGATTAATCTACAAAAAAATCAACTTATATAAAGGTGCATTCAAATTGATGAATAAAATGTTTTAGGATTTTTTCTTTCACATCTTTCTCGTCAACTTTATCCATACCAAGTTCAACATTTAAAGAAGTAACTGCTTTACCTTTTATTCCGCATGGAATAATATTGTCAAAATATCCTAAATCGGCATTTACATTTAAAGCAAAACCATGCATGGTAACCCAGCGTGATGCCCGAACACCCATAGCGCATATTTTTCTTACAAAAGGCGTTCCAACTCCAAGCCAAACTCCCGTTTCACCTTCGCTTCTTTTGCCAATTATATTATACTCTGCTAGAGTTAAAATAATAACCTCTTCTAGAAAACGCAAATATTTATGAATATCGGGGAAGAAATTTTCAAGATCTAAAATAGGATATCCAACAATTTGACCAGGTCCGTGATATGTGATATCGCCTCCCCTATTTATTTTATAAAAAGTAGCCCCTTTTTGTTCTAATTGTTTTTCGGATAAAAGTAAATTTGAAAAATCACCACTTTTACCTAAAGTATAAACATGGGGATGTTCTACAAACAGAAAATAGTTTGGAGTAGGTTTTTGCGATTCCTCTTTTCGGTTTTGAATTTTTACATCAACGATTTGTTGAAATAGCGTTTCTTGATATTCCCAAGTGGCTTTATAATCTTTTTTTTCTAAATCTTGAAAAATAATTATTTTATTCATTTTTTCTTGTAAGCAAAAAGACTAGTTAAAAGAGCTATGAGAAAAGTATTATGAAAAATTATATTAAAATAATCCGTTTATTTCAGCATCAATACGATTAATAATGTTTCCTAAATCTTCAGGATTGTTTAAGAAGTCACAATTATCTACATCAATTATTAATAATTTGCCTTTAGAATAAGTAGTAATCCAAGCTTCATAACGCTCATTCAATCGACTTAAATAATCAATTGAGATTGAATTTTCATATTCTCTTCCTCTCTGGTGTATTTGTCCAACAAGATTAGGAATAGAACTTCTTAAATAAATTAACAAATCTGGAGCTTTTACCAAACTTTCCATTAGTTCAAATAGGGATTTATAATTTTCGAAATCTCTATTTGTCATCAATCCCATTGCATGAAGGTTTGGAGCAAAAATATGAGCATCCTCATAGATCGTTCTATCTTGAATAATTTTCTTTCCGCTTTCTCTAATTTGTAATACTTGACGAAAACGACTGTTTAAGAAATATATTTGCAAATTAAATGACCATCTTTCCATTTGATGGTAAAAATCATCTAAATAGGGATTGTCTACTACATCTTCAAAATGTGGTTCCCATTTAAAATGTTTAGCTAAAAGACGCGTTAAGGTTGTTTTTCCGGCGCCAATATTTCCTGCTACAGCTATATGCATTATGGTAAGTTTATTTTATAGTTTGTATTTCCTTCGTTGGTAAAAATAGATAAAATTTGGTCTTTGTAATAAAAATTTCTAAAGGATTTCTCAACAATTTGAATTTTGGTTTGCTTATTGGTTATGAAATCTCTTACAAATAAAGCATTGTCTTTTAAAATCAATATTTTATTTGGTCCAATAATTTGATAGGCATCAGCCCTATCTAATTCATTTACTGTCCTAATTTTACCATACCTATCACAACTTAACCATTGTCCATAATTTGATAACCATTGAAAATAATTATAATCGGTTTGATAATAATTAATTTGTCCATTTATTGGTACGCCGATTTCTTGATAGTATTTACTCTTTAAATCGTATAAAGCTAATTTTTGATCGACTGAGTTAAACAACCATAATTTATCTTGATCGGCAACTCCTACAGCAGTTATAACTATTGGCCTAGCTCGTTCGGATAAATTAATTCGATCTACTTCATTCAACTGATTATCGAGAACTACAATAGTATTAAAATTTTCGTAAAATACAATTATTTTCAATGGATTGAGAATATCTACTTTTGTTACCTCTCCCAAGGAAAGATCTTGAAACTGCATAGTACCCGTGATACTTTTTTTAATTACTACATTATTTTTAATATAGTAATAATTTTTATACCCGTCAAAACCAAAAAAATTATCAGCTTTTATAGAAACAGAATCAACAGCCATTGGGATTATCTCTTGGCTAGTTCCTTTTGTAATAAAAGCAAGTAATAAAAAAATTAAAAAATGTTGTTTTTTCATTAGGATGCTAAATTACATTAAACAATTTAAATTTTCAAAAAGGGTAGTTAAAAATTTAACTTACTTTTGTAACAAATAAAAGAATCAATAGTCATATTTGCTTTTGCAAATTCAAATAAAATATTCAATATGAAAAAAATAGTTATATCATTTGTATTAATCATGTCATTTCTATCGTCTTATGCCCAAAAAGACTTTCAAGGTTTGGCAGTTTATGAATCAAAAACAAGTACATCCGACTTCAAAAAAAGATTTGAAGGCAACAAAGAAATGACTCCCGACATGCAGAAAATGATTGAGGAGCGAATGAAAAAAATGTTTGAAAAAACTTTTATATTAAATTTTGACAAACAAGCATCGATTTATAAAGAAGAAGAAAAGCTAGATAGCCCGGGCCAAGGTGGTGGAGGCATGCGAGTAATGAGCTCATTTATGGGTGGTGGTGGAACTTATTACAAAAATGTAAAAGATAGAAATTACACAGTTGACAAAGAATTTATGGGAAAAGAATTTTTAATTAAAGATTCTTTAGTTACTTATAATTGGGTTATGGAAAGTGAATCAAGACAAATTGGTGGTTATACTTGTTATAAAGCAACAACTGTGATTCCGGCAAGTAAAACCGATTTTAGAAACTTCCGTCCAAAAAGAGAGGAAGACAAAAAGAAAGAAATCAATTCGGATTCTACAAAAACAGAAAGCAAAGAAAAGAAAACCAACTTTATGGAAGATATAGAGTTGCCCAAAGAAATCACAGTTACAGCTTGGTACACTCCAGAAATTCCTGTAAACCAAGGTCCAGAAGGATACTGGGGATTACCTGGACTGATTCTTGAGGTAAATGATGGGAAAACCATAATTTTATGTTCAAAAGTTGTCTTAAATCCAAAAGATAAAGTAGAAATAAAAGCTTCAAATAACGGAAAATCAATTTCTCAAAAAGATTATGACGAAACCGTAACAAAAAAAATGGAGGAATTCCGTCAAATGAACCAAGGCCAAGGCGGAGGAAGATCATTTGAAATGAGAATGAACCGCTAATTACAACAAAATATAAATCGAAGAATCTCCCAATAAGAGATTCTTCCTTTTTTTAAAAAATATAGTTGTTAAACTATTTAATAAATAATGCGTCTAACAGCAATAAATTTAAAATTAGACTCTTATTCTAAATAACAAATTATGAAAAAAAATATTTTCCTTTTATTACTTTTCACCTCTTTCATTTCATTTGCTCAAAACATTCGATTTGAAGGTGTCGTAACCGAAAATGGTAATGCACCACTTGAAATGGCGAATATAATGGCGCTTAACACCGCCACTAAAGCAATGGATGCTTATGCAATTACAAATAATAAAGGGAAATTTGTATTAAACTTGAAGAAAAACACTTCCTATGTGATTAAACTTACCTTCATAGGAATGCAAAATAAAGAGATCAATATTACCACTAATGAGGAAAATATTATTCAAAATATTTCAATGAATTCGGGAGGTATTGAACTTAACGATGTTGAAATTGTAAGAGAAATGCCAGTTTCAATCAAAGGAGATACTATTGTTTATAACGCGGATTCATTTAAATCAGGAACGGAAAGAAAACTAGAAGATGTATTAAAAAAACTTCCTGGAGTAGAAGTAAATGCCGATGGCGAGGTTGAAGTTGAAGGAAAGAAAGTTACCAAATTAATGGTAGAAGGGAAAGATTTTTTTGATGGCGATACCAAACTTGGCGTAAAAAATATTCCCTCTGATGCTATTGATAAAATTCAAGTATTGCGAAATTATAATGAAAATTCCATCTTGAAAGGAGTTGAAAACAACCAAGATAATGTTGCAATGAACATTAAATTAAAGTCTGGCAAAAAGAACTTTTGGTTTGGTGACATTAATGCTGGTGGCGGTTTTGACGATACTAATAAATTTGATCGCTATTTAATTAATCCAAAATTATTTTATTACAATCCAAAATATAGTATAAACATTATTAGTAATTTTAATAACATTGGTGAATTGCCTTTAACTACTCAGGATTATTTCAAAATGACTGGAGGATTTAGGGGAATGATGAGAAAAGGAGGAAGTTCTTTTAATGTAGCATCTAATGACTTAGGGATTGGTGCCTTAAGAAATAATAGAGCCAAAGAAATTGAAACGAAATTTGGGGCAACCAACTTTGCATACAATCCTTCTGCATCATGGAATATTAGTGGATTTGGAATACTTTCAGCATCAACAACTGATTTAGAAACTATATCACAAACGAACATATTAAAACCTAATTCATCTCAAATTGCTTCAACAGAAAAACGAAATGAAATAGCACACCAAAAAAGTAATTTAGGATTATTTAAATTAAGCACCATTTATAAACCTAATACCAATTTTCAATTGGATTATGACATATTAACGAAAATTTCTAAACAAGACGAAGAAAATGAATTAACAAGAGAATCAATAGTATTAAATAATTCATTAAGCGAGGAAATTTTTACAAATAAAACCCAAAACCCTACTTCAATTAATCAAAATTTGAGTCTTTATTATACTCAAAATGAAAAGAATATTTTTGCTTTTGAAATGCAACATTTATTTCAAGAGGAAGATCCATTTTATAATGCTAATTTACTTACACAACCCTTTAATCTAGCTGGATATGTGTCTGGACAAAATAGAAATGACATCAATCAATATCGGTTTGTAAAAACGAATAAAACGGATGCGAAATTTGATTATTATTACTTAATTACTCCCAAAACCAACATCAATTTAACTATTGGAACTACCTATTCATATCAAAGTTTTGACTCATCCATATATCAAATTTTAGATAATGGAATCACAAATAATTTAACAAATAGTGAAAACACAAATGAAGTAAATTATCACTTCAATGATTCTTTTGTTGGATTGCATTATAAAATTCTTACCGGAAAATTTACCTTTACTCCAGGGGTAAGTCTTCATTCTTATAACATGACCAACAATCAATTAGGTTCAAGTTTTAATTTAAAGTTTTTTAGAATATTGCCTGATTTCTTAGCAATTTATCAAATCAAGAAAGCAGAATCTTTAACATATAACTATGCACTAACAAATAATTTTACTGATATAAATAAGTTAGCAGAAGGATATATTTTAAATGGCTATAACAGTTTGTCTAGAGGATTTAGAGGGCTTGAAAATGCAACTCAAACCACACATTCTTTACGCTATTTTAAATACAACATGTTTAATTTTGAAAATATCTCTGCGTTTGCGAGCTATTCGAAAACGGTTGACGCTGTAAAATCGAGTTCGTTATTTAATGGAGTAAACCAAACCTCTTCCCCATTTAATTCAAATTTTGCAGACGAAACTATTTCGGGATTTGGAAATTATGGTCGTTCATTTCTTAAAAACTATAAAGCTTCAGGAAACGCAAGTTTGAATTGGTCTAAGTTCAACAATATTCAAAATGGAATTTTCATATCTAACGAAAGTTTTACTCAAAATTACACGATAAAGGCTTCAACAAATTATAAGAATTTACCCAACATTGAGCTAGGTTATTCGTATACAATTAACGATTATAGCAACTCTAAATTTTTCACAGACAAGCCATTTGCAAGATTGGATTATTACTTTTTAGAAAGCTTTTCGTTTGTTTCTGAATATGAATTTTACCATTATTATAATGAAGAAAAAACAGTTGAAAACGAATATGACTTTCTATCTGCTAGCTTAATTTATCAGAAGAAAGACAGTAAGTTAGAATATAAAATAGCTGTAACAAACTTACTAAATACAACATCCTTAAACGACGATAGTTTTTCGCAATTTTCTACACGGACTTCACAATATTCCGTTCAACCGAGATATGTGATCTTTAGTTTAAAATATAATTTATAATCTAAATTAACCCAATAAAAAAAACAGTTGCATTGCAACTGTTTTTTTTGTTTAAACCAACCTTAAATATTCAATATTAACTATTTTCCGTCTTCTAATTTTTCTCCCTTTAGGTTCTCAATTCGGTCTGCCATTTTTTCTTTTCTAGCTTTTCTAATTTCAGTCCATTTTGAAAATTGCTCCGGAGTAAGGATTTTTTTCATACGCTCCTCAGCTTGCATTTTTTCTTCTTCAAATTTCATTTTACGCGCATTCATATCCTCAGAAGCCATTCTTTTCTTTTCTGCTTTTCTCGCTTGAATTTCAGCTTTTCTCGCTTCTCTCTGTTCGATTTCTTTTACCACAATTTCTTTTAACTCTTGCGCTTGTTTATCAGATAGATTTAATTCTTTAGTTAATTTCTTAACCTGAAGATTAACACGTTGCTCTGGAGTTAATTTATCATTATTTTCTCCCATTCTTTCCTGTGCAAAAGTTGATGTTCCAACTAATAACAATGCCACTACAAATAATTTTTTCATACTACTATTTTTTAATGTTATGCTTCTTTGACTTCAAAAAACTAAAATAGTTTAAGAGAACGTTTAAAATATGAAGCAAAAAAAAAGAGTTCGCAATTGCGACCTCTTTTTTTTATTTATATGAATATTTATTAATACTCAATCAATTTTGTATATAACTCTACATTAGATTTTAATTGAGTTAATTGCTCTTTAGTGAAACCTCCAAGTAATTTTTGTCCGTATCTAGCAAATATCACTTTTTTATCATCAATTGAAGCAGCTGCATTTACTGATTCCATTCTCATGCTTAAAAGTGTCATCATATCTTTCTTTAAGCTTTCGTTCATTGTAACGGTTTTAGTTAAAGCTTCATGATCTTTAGCAATACTCTCTGGAGTTATAACTTCAACTTTATATCCTTTAACTGCTGTAGGTGTTTGTGCATTTGCATTAAAACTAAATGCTAAAAATAAGGCTGCTATTGCAATGATTTTTTTCATAATTTTCTTTTGTTGATTATTTAAGATGCTAATTTAATATTTTTTTTTACAAATAGTATAAAAATCAAGAAATTATGATTTTAATTCCACTGTTTTAGATTCGCCCTCTACAACAACTTTAATCAATCCAAGTTTAGACAAACCTTTCATTGCAGCATCCCATTTCTTTCCGCTTAAAGCAGAACGCTCTTTTAATTGCGCCAAAGACTGGTTGTTTTCAGCTTTTAATAGGCTAATTATCATTTTCTCCTCTTCAGATAATTCTACTTGTTTTTTTTCTGGTCTCATTTGAGGAAAAAACAACACTTCTTGAATGGATGCATTATTGGTTAAGAACATTATTAATCGGTCCATTCCAATTCCTAATCCAGAAGTTGGCGGCATACCGTATTCTAAGGCTCTTAGAAAGTCGTTATCGATAAATTGAGTCGCTTCGTCATCTCCGCGCTCTGCAAGCTTTAATTGCGCCTCAAAACGCTCCCTTTGATCTATTGGATCATTTAATTCCGAATAGGCATTTGCAACTTCTTTACCACAAACCATTAATTCAAAGCGTTCTGTCAAGTCAGGATTGTCTCTGTGTTCTTTACATAACGGCGACATTTCTTTTGGATAATCAGTAATAAATGTTGGCTGAATGAAATTTCCTTCGCATTTTGCTCCGAATATTTCATCAATTAATTTCCCTTTCCCCATAGTTTCATCCACATCAATTCCTAAGCCTTTTGCAGCTTCAAAAAGTTGGGCTTCGCTTTTCCCAGAGATATCAAAACCAGTAAAGTTTTTAATAGCATCGGTCATAGTTACTCTAGCGAAAGGTGCTTTAAAGCTAACTTTATTTTCACCAAAAACAACATCGGTTGTTCCGTTCACTTCCATAGCGCAATGCTCTAATAAGTTTTCGGTAAATTCCATCATCCAATTGTAGTCTTTGTAGGCAACATAAATTTCCATTGCTGTAAATTCCGGATTGTGGGTACGATCCATACCTTCATTTCGGAAATTTTTAGAAAATTCAAATACCCCGTCAAATCCTCCTACAATTAATCGTTTTAAATACAATTCATTTGCAATTCGCATATACAATGGAATATCCAAACTATTATGATGGGTAATAAAAGGTCGAGCTGCTGCACCACCCGCAATAGATTGTAATACGGGAGTTTCAACCTCCATATAACCCGCTGCATTGAAATAATTACGCATAGCAGTAAAAAGCTTCGTTCTTTTAATAAAGACCTCTTTTACTTGCGGATTTACAACTAAATCAACATAACGCATTCTATATCTTAATTCAGCATCGTTAAAGGCATCGTGTACATTTCCTTCTTCATCGGTTTTTGGCATTGGTAATGGACGTAACGTTTTACTTAAAAAAGTAAATCCATCCACACGTACACATTTTGCACCAACTTGGGTTGTAAACAATTCACCTTCAACCCCTATAAAATCTCCTAAGTCGGTTAATTTTTTAAATACTTGATTGTAAGTAGTTTTATCTTCACCTGGGCAAATCACATCTCTGTTAAGGTACAATTGCATTCTACCTTCACTATCCTGCAATTCAGCAAAACAAGCTTTTCCTTGATCACGCACACTCATCAATCGTCCAGAAAGCACAACCTTCTTACCCTCCTCAAAGCTTTCCTTTACTTGCTTAGAAGTATGCGTTACTGGAAATAAATTGGCTGGATAAGGATTGATTCCTAGAGCACGCAATGCATCTAGTTTTTCTCTTCTAATGATTTCTTGTTCTGAAAGTTGCATAGGATATTTTTTAAGCGTTCAAAGATAATAAAAGATTGGGTATTGTAGAATTATGAATTAATATTTTATTGGATAGATTTAATATAGATGGTACAAAAAAAATGCCTCACAAAGTGAGGCATTTAAAAGTATATTGGTATTGAAGATTACTTCATTGACTCAACTTTAGCTTTCACCTCATCAATAGATCCTTCGAAAACTTGAGTGGTAGCTTTACCTTTTTCGGTAGTAATTACAGTAGCTTTAGCACTTCCTTTTTCATTTACTAAAATTACTTTAACCTTTTTATCTTCTGTTTTTGCACAACAAGAAGACTCACCTTCTTTTTCATCACACTCTTTTGCAGCAACGAATTTACCGTTTGCATCATAGTGAGATAAACACATTTCTTTTTCTTCTGGTGAACATTTAAGACTATCACACATTGCTGCACATTCGTCTTTAGTCATAGTAGCACATTTGCTCATATCACATTTACCGATCATATTTTCTTCAGAACATGAAGAATTCATTTCGATAACGCATTTCATTTCTTTTCCTTCAGATGAAGAACCATTTCCTAAAATAGGAGCGATTACTAATCCAATTAAACAAGTTAATTTGATTAAGATGTTCATAGATGGGCCTGAAGTATCTTTAAATGGATCTCCAACTGTATCTCCAGTTACTGCCGCTTTGTGCGCATCAGAACCTTTGTAAGTCATTTCTCCATTAATTTCAACACCAGCTTCGAATGATTTTTTAGCATTATCCCAAGCACCGCCAGCATTATTTTGGAACACAGCCCAAAGCACACCTGAAACAGTAACTCCAGCCATATAACCACCTAACATTTCAGCGATTAATTGGTTGTTATCTCCGTAAACTAATTTACCTAATAATACGATTGCAATTGGGAAACCAATTGTCATAACTCCTGGCAACATCATTTCACGTAATGCAGCTTTAGTAGAAATTTCAACACATTTACCATATTCTGGTTTGCCAGTTCCTTCCATAATTCCTGGAATTTCTTTAAACTGACGACGCACTTCATAAACCATATCCATGGCAGCTTTACCAACAGAGTTCATTGCTAATGCTGAGAAAACTACTGGAATCATACCTCCAACAAATAACATTGCTAATACTGGAGCTTTGAAGATATTAATACCATCAATTCCTGTAAAAGTTACATAAGCAGCAAATAATGCTAATGAAGTTAATGCAGCAGAAGCGATAGCGAAACCTTTTCCTGTTGCAGCAGTTGTGTTACCAACTGAATCCAAGATGTCTGTACGAGTACGAACTTCTTTCGGTAATTCACTCATTTCAGCTATACCTCCAGCGTTATCAGAAATTGGTCCGAAAGCGTCAATTGCTAATTGCATAGCAGTTGTAGCCATCATAGCAGAAGCAGCTAAAGCCACTCCGTAGAAACCAGCTAATGCATAGGATGCCCATATAGCACCTGCAAATAATAATACTGTCGGAAATGTAGAAATCATACCAGTAGCTAAACCAGCGATTACATTTGTTCCTGCACCTGTTGAAGATTTTTGTACAATTGCCAAAACTGGTTTTGTACCTAAACCTGTATAATATTCAGTTACTGATGAAATAGCTCCACCAACTACTAATCCGATTAATGTAGCATAGAAAACACGCATTGAAGAAATCTTTTGTGCTCCTTCTCCGAAGAATTCCATTGTCATTACTTCTGGTAACATTAAGTCTACTAAGAAATAACAAGAAACAGCTGTTAAAACAATAGATACCCAGTTACCAATATTTAATGCTTTTTGAACTTGAGCTTCTTTTGCATCATCACTGTTAATTTTCACTAACATGGTTCCGATGATTGAGAATAAAATTCCGAAACCTGCGATAGCCATTGGTAATAAAATTGGTCCGATTCCACCAAAAGCGTCTTCGATTTTACCACCCATATCTTTAATTACGTAGTTACCTAATACCATTGCAGCAAGAACTGTTGCAACATAAGAACCAAATAAATCGGCACCCATACCAGCAACGTCACCTACGTTATCTCCAACGTTATCTGCAATTGTAGCAGGGTTACGTGGATCATCCTCAGGTATACCTGCTTCAACTTTACCTACTAAGTCAGCACCTACATCGGCAGCTTTAGTATAAATACCTCCACCAACACGAGCAAATAAAGCAATCGATTCTGCTCCAAGAGAGAATCCTGCAAGTGTCTCAAGAACTTTGGTCATGTCTTCACCATTAGTCCATGTTCCACCCATAAATATGGTATAGAAAACAATAAAAAATCCAGTTAATCCCAATACTGCTAAACCAGCAACACCAAGACCCATTACAGTACCACCACCAAAAGAAACTTTTAATGCTTGAGGTAAACTTGTACGAGCTGCTTGCGTAGTTCTAACATTAGTTTTGGTTGCAATTTTCATTCCCATGTTTCCAGCAAGTGCTGAGAAAAATGCTCCGAAAACGAATGCTACAACAATTAATATATCTGTTTTAACTCCAGGAATAAAAGTAATTCCAGCTAAAACAATACTTGCTACAACAACAAAAATTGCTAATAATTTGTACTCTGCTTTAAGAAAAGCTAAGGCACCTTCGTAGATGTAATCTGAAATTTCTTTCATTTTTCCATCCCCAGCATCTTGTTTTAAAACCCAAGATTTTTTGATTGCCATAAAAGCTAATCCAATCAGTGCCATTACAATAGGCACATAAATCATCAATGATTCCATAAATTTAAAATATTTGTTATAAATTTTATCGGGTGCAAAAATAACAATTTTTTAGGAACTAATGCAAATTGTCTAATTTTACTATTAAAAAAAGCTAATTTTTATAGTTTTAGAAGTAAAAACCAATTTGAGCCTTAATTGTAAAATTGTTAGACTCTGGAATATCTCGGTAATTTCCTCTAAAGCTAGCGTCTAATCTTAAAACTTTAAAAATATTTCCAATACCTGCACTATATTCCCAATAAGGATTAGTTGGGGATCTATACAATAAATCAGAGGCATTAAGTAGATTGTTTTCATTTGAAATTTCACCATAAACAGATTTTACACCAATTATTTCCCTCCAATTTAAATCTCTCATAAACGGAATTCTAGAGAGTAGTCTTCCTTGAAAATTGTGCTCCCACTGAATCGTAGCATATCTGTCGGACACAAACTCATAAAAATTTAGATTATTAAACGTATTTTTAATCATGAATAAGGTTTGATTTCCTGGTATGATACTCATCAATCCTAATGGAATTTTTCCAAAAGTCTGACCTAATTCAAGTGTTAAATTGGTTCTTCCTAATGGACCAATTAAAATATGTTGTTTATAAAACAATTGTACTTTACTGTAATCAAAATCACTGTTAAATAGCCCTTTAATTCCTTGGCTGAAATTAAAAAATACCCTACTATATGGGCTGTCAACAATGGATCGCTCCACTCCGTAGCCCGAAGTTTTTTTATTTGGCGTATATTCTATTTGAAATCCAATTTCTGATTGTGTGACCGAACTTTGAGTCGTAGTATAGGTGTCATCTGTAAAATAATCTAAACTAAACGAAGGCGATGCTGATTCTAATATTTTATGGGAAATACTAGATTCAAAAATTAAATTTTTTATTGGCTCAATTTCAATTGATAAATTAGAAAAATTAACATTGGTTAGTTTTCCATTAGCGCCAAAACTAAAGAGACTTGAAGATGCGAAACTTCTTCCTAAAACATCATTTGAACTCATCAAACTTGCTCCTATTTGTTCAACATCTCTTCGATTTCCGCCAGAAATAATTACCCTATTTTTAGGTTCTAACATCCATTTACCAGAAATGCCATATTTAATTTTATTGTCAGTAAATCCATAAGCAGTATAACCTTGAACGCGCCATTTATCATTATGTCCAAAATAGGTTCTACCTCCTACTCTTAAACGAAATCCTTCTACCTCATTATAACCTACAGTAGAAAGAATAGGGCCATAATCAAACCAATCGTAATTAATATAACCACTTCCTAAAATAGAAACTAGATTATACATACGCTTAAATTTAGGGACCTTTTTCAAGGTGTCAATCATTTTATAGACTCCAACCTCATCTTTATTTAATTTTTCAAATCGGTTTTTCTCCCAATAATCATTATCTTTTTTGAATACAGAATTATCTAAAAAATTAACTTCTTCTCTATAGAATTTATCCGGTTTAGGCTCGTTAAATTTATGATTCCGAGCTAAGGTAGTTCGCTTCCCGTATACCCCTTTTGACTCTTCTTTTTTACTAAATGAAAAATCCGACATTATATAATCACGAGTTAATAAAAATACCGAATCGTTTTGAACTTCAAATTCTTGTTCAATAAAAATATCTTTAATCCAGTTAATATTGGCACTTTTAGAAACTGCCATATTAATTGTTTTAATTGCAAATGTGGTATCGTTTACCCAAAAATCTCCTTTAAAGGTAAGCTCGTTTTTGCGTCGAGGGTAAAATTCAATATTATAACACCATTTATTATCAATGTAGGAACTGTCTCTTAACACATAATTATAAACATCTATACCCGTTGTAGAAAGCGGACTCGTGAAACTTTTGTCAAAAAAAGTTAAGTGATTATTATAGATATTGTAGTCATTATACAAATCCTTCATGAAATTATTTACTCCTTCTCCATTTCCTAATCCCGAATTTTTATTTGCTTTTAAAATGGATTTTTCTTTATTTATCTTATTATCTCCATAAACATCATATAAAGATTCATTAATAAATATTGGTAAATAAGTTTTTCCAGTAACTTTGGAAGTATCAAGCTTATTAAAGATAAATTCCATTCCTTTAAACACCTTGCTTTTCATAAAAGCACTATCAATAGTATTTAAATCAAATTCAATCTTTTCGTATTTTTCATACTGATATTGATCAAAAATTCGTAGACCATTTTTTCTTTTTCGAGCCCAAATTTTTCTGAGAATTACTAATGCTGGATTGTTCTTTTTGGATGTTTTGCCTTTGTAAATCACTACATCTTTCAAGACAATCTCCCCATCCATAACCACTTTCATATTGTAGTTTACGGTTTTTGAAAGGGTTACATCTTTTGTGGTATAACCAGCATAGGCAACTTTAAAAGCTGTGTAAGTATTTTTGGATTCTAAATAAAACTTTCCGTTTTCATCACTTAACGTTCCTTCATTTGAACTTTTAAAAACCAGACTCGCATAGGAAATTGGTTTGTTTTTTTTATCAACTACAATACCGCTTATTTTTGTTTGAGAAAATAATATAGTAGAAAAACAGAAAAATAAAAGGCAAGTAAATTTTTGAAACATGCTAAATAAAATAAAAAAAAGCTTCATCAAGATTTCTCTGATGAAGCTCCAAATATAATAGTTTAATATTATTTATACATTACTTTTTTTACTGCTTTTACAACATCGGATGCATTAGGCAACCATTCTTTTAAAAGTGTTGGAGAATAAGGCGCTGGAGTATCGGCAGTAGTTATTCTTTGAACTGGCGCATCTAAGTAATCAAATGCCTTGTCTTGAACCATGTATGTAATCTCTGAAGCAACACTTGCAAATGGCCAAGCCTCTTCAAGAACAACTAAACGATTTGTTTTCTTAACTGAATTAATAATCGCATCATAATCCATTGGACGAACCGTTCTTAAATCGATGATTTCACAAGAAATACCTTCTTTTTCTAATTCATCTGCAGCAATAAAAGCTTCTTTAATGATTTTACCAAATGAAACAATAGTTACATCGGTACCTGCTCTTTTTATATCGGCAACACCAAGCGGAATAATATATTCTCCTTCTGGAACTTCTCCTTTATCCCCATACATTTGTTCTGATTCCATAAAAATAACTGGATCGTTATCTCTAATAGCAGCTTTTAATAATCCTTTGGCATCATAAACGGTAGAAGGAACAACCACTTTTAACCCTGGAGTATTTGCAAACCAGTTTTCAAATGCTTGCGAGTGTGTTGCACCTAATTGACCTGCAGAAGCAGTAGGCCCTCGAAAAACCATCGGCATTGGAAATTGTCCAGCCGACATTTGACGCATTTTAGCTGCGTTATTGATAATTTGATCAATACCAACCAAGCAAAAGTTAAAAGTCATGTATTCCACAATTGGACGACATCCATTCATAGCAGATCCAACCGCAATTCCGGCAAAACCTAACTCAGCAATTGGAGTGTCAATAACACGTTTTGGTCCAAATTCATCCAACATACCTTTGGAAGCTTTGTAAGCACCATTGTATTCGGCAACTTCTTCTCCCATTAAATAAACAGATTCATCGCGACGCATTTCTTCACTCATCGCTTCAGCAATAGCTTCTCTAAATTGTATAGTTCTCATATATAGAAATTCTTAATGTCAATTTTGGATAGCAAAAGTAAAAATTTTAAATGATAAAAAAACATAATAAACTTAAATTATATCAATACAAATAAGTGCTTTATAAAATCTTTTATTCAAAGGATTGAATAGGTCGTCAGCGAAATCGATATAATAGGGATAATTTTATTTTTTTTATTATGCACGCATATTAAAAATAGAAATATATTTTATACTTTTACAGTCAGAAAAAAATAAAATTTATACCATGAAAATATTAGTTTGCATAAGTCATGTACCCGATACTACATCAAAAATCAACTTTGTAAATGGCGATTCTGAATTTGATACCAATGGCGTACAATATGTAATTAACCCAAATGATGAATTTGGTTTAACAAGAGCTATTTGGTTTCAAGAACAGCAAGGAGCAACAGTAACTGTTGTAAATGTTGGCGGAGCCGATACCGAACCAACATTAAGAAAAGCTTTAGCGATAGGTGCAAACGAAGCAATTCGTGTAAATGCAAATCCAACCGATG
This sequence comes from Flavobacterium sp., assembly GCF_040383245.1. Taxonomy (GTDB): domain Bacteria; phylum Bacteroidota; class Bacteroidia; order Flavobacteriales; family Flavobacteriaceae; genus Flavobacterium. The sequence goes on from NZ_JBEIDX010000007.1 coordinate 32,399, forward strand.
GTTTTTTTGTTGCCAAACAATTGGCAGAAGTGATCAAAGCTGGAGGTTATGATTTAGTAATTTGCGGTAAAGAATCGTTAGATTACAATGGCGGAATGGTTCCTGGAATGTTAGCAGGACTACTAAACTATAACTTTGTAAATTCATGTACCGAAATCACAATTGATGGAAATTCTGCCAAAACAGCTAGAGAAATTGACGGTGGTAAAGAAATTATTTCAGCTAGTCTACCTTTAATTATTGGAGGACAAAAAGGATTAGTTGAAGAGAAAGATTTGCGTATTCCAAATATGCGTGGAATTATGACCGCAAGAACTAAAGTACTTACAATTTTAGAGCCTGTTGGAGCTGACAATCAAACTAAAATCGTAAAATTTGAAAAACCTGCTGCTAAATCTGCAGTAAAATTATTCTCAGCAGACGATATAGACGGATTGGTAAACGCTTTGCACAACGAAGCAAAAGTTATTTAATTTCAAATTTATAATTCAACATTTAAAATAATATAAAATGTCAATATTAATATACGCAGAATCATCTGAAGGCAAAATCAAAAAAGTAGCTTTTGAATTAGCTTCTTACGCAAAAAAAGTGGCCGATTCAATAGGAACATCTGTTACAGCGGTAACCATAAATTGCGGTGATGCTTCAGAATTATCTAAATATGGTGTATCTAAAGTATTAAAAGTAACCAACGATAAATTAGCCAATTTTAATGCAAAAGCTTATGCTGATGTGCTTAAACAAGCTGCTCAAAAAGAAGGATCAAAAGTAGTGGTTCTTTCTTCTACAACAGATAGTTTGTATTTAGCTCCTTTAGTTTCTATTGGTTTAGAAGCGGGATTAGCGAGCAATGTAGTTGGCTTACCAATTTCTACAAGTCCGTTTCAAGTTAAAAGAACTGCTTTTTCAAATAAAGCATTCAACATTACCGAAATTGCAACCGATATTAAAGTCCTTGCAATAAGTAAAAATTCATTTGGATTGGTTGAAAATGCTGCTTCTTTATCTGAAGAAGATTTTGCGCCAAGCTTGAACGATGCTGATTTTTCTGTAAAAGTAGAATCGGTTGAAAAATCATCAGGAAAAGTTACCATCGCCGATGCCGATGTAGTAGTTTCTGGTGGACGCGGAATGAAAGGTCCAGAAAATTGGGGAATGCTTGAAGAATTAGCTTCGGTACTTGGTGCTGCAACCGCTTGTTCTAAACCAGTTTCTGACATTGGATGGCGCCCTCACAGTGAGCACGTTGGACAAACAGGAAAACCAGTGGCAACCAATTTATACATTGCAATCGGAATTTCAGGTGCGATTCAACACATTGCCGGAATCAACTCTTCTAAAGTAAAATTAGTAATCAATACCGATCCAGAAGCGCCTTTCTTTAAAGTTGCTGATTACGGAATTGTAGGCGACGCTTTTGATATTGTGCCTCGATTAACTCAAAAACTAAAAGAATTTAAGGCTCAAAATAGCTAAAATCCTTTTATATAAATAATTAATAAGCTATCCGAATAAAATTTCAGATAGCTTATTTTTTTGTTTTTTGAAGCGAAACTTTTTTGTTACTTTGCAAAGCCTTTTCCTGCTTTACGCAGTATCTTTATTGTTTTAAGAAAAACAACAAAGGATACTTGCTTCAATCAGGGCTAAGCGACAAACTTTGTTGTAAATAATTCATCTTTTACAAGAATGCTTTGTAACCAAATTAAGAGTCGGGGATGAGATTGCTTCGTACCTCGCAATGACAAAATTATGAGTTTAGTAAAACTAACAATTAAAGGGATTTCTTACAGCCAAACGCAAAATGGTGCCTATGCATTAATCTTGAATGAGGTTGATGGCGAACGAAAATTACCTATTGTAATTGGTGCTTTCGAGGCACAATCAATTGCCATTGCTTTAGAAAATGAAATTAAGCCCCCTCGCCCACTCACTCATGATTTATTTAAAAGTTTTGCTGATCGTTTTGACATCGTAATCAAACAAGTAATTATTCACAAACTGGTTGATGGTGTTTTCTTTTCGAGCATAATTTGTGAACGAGATAAAATTGAAGAAATTATTGATGCCCGAACTTCCGACGCTATTGCTTTAGCACTGCGTTTTCAAGCACCAATTTTTACTTATGAAAATATTTTAGAAAAAGCAGGGTTTTATAACACTGCAGACACTGAAGGAAATACCACCATGGAAGATGGCGCATTGACTGAGCCAGAAACCTTTGGAAATGAAGAGGAAAATCACTCGCCATATAAAAAATTAAGTATGATTGAATTGCACGATCAATTAGAGGTCGCAGTTCAAGAAGAAGATTATGAAAAAGCGGCTAGAATTCGAGACGAAATATCAAAAAGAGAGGATTTGTAAGGTGCTAGGTTCAGGGTTCAAGGTTTAGGGTTAAGAAAAAAATGAATATGCGGAATTTTAAAGAACTAGAAGTATGGAAAGAGTCAAGAATTCTTGCAAAAGACATTTATAAACTAACTGGTGATTTACCTGAAGATGAAAAATATGGATTGGTATCTCAAATTAGAAGATGTGTTATATCAATCCCATCAAATATAGCTGAAGGATCTGCTAAAGATTCACAAAAAGACTTTTTAAGATATTTACAAATTAGTCTTGGATCTAGTTTTGAATTAGAAACACAATTATTACTTTGCAATGATTTAAATTTATTAAAAATTGAAAAAACAAAAATTCATTTAGAAGCAATTGAACTCTTACAAAAGAGAATTTCATCTTTAATAAAATATGTAAAAACCCAAATATAAAACCAGGACAAAACACCCAGGACCCAACACCCAAAACCCTATACCTAAATTAAATACCTAATATGAAACAATACCACGACTTAGTAAAGCATGTTTTAGAAAACGGAACCCAAAAAGGCGATCGCACCGGTACCGGAACCAAAAGTGTATTTGGTTATCAGATGCGTTTTGATTTAAGTGAAGGTTTTCCAATGGTAACTACTAAAAAACTGCACTTGAAGTCAATAATTTATGAATTGTTGTGGTTTTTAAAAGGGGATACCAATATAAAGTATTTACAAGAAAACGGAGTAAAAATTTGGGATGAATGGGCTAATGAAAATGGTGATTTAGGTCCGGTTTATGGACACCAATGGCGCAATTGGAACAGCGAGGAAATCGATCAAATTACTGAGCTAATCGAAACCTTAAAAACCAACCCAAACAGCCGACGAATGCTAGTTTCTGCATGGAATCCTTCGGTTTTACCTGATACAACCAAATCATTTGCAGAAAATATTGCTAACGGAAAAGTGGCATTACCTCCTTGCCATGCTTTCTTCCAGTTTTATGTTTCAGAAGGAAAATTATCTTGTCAATTGTACCAACGAAGTGCCGATATTTTCTTGGGAGTTCCATTTAATATAGCTTCCTATGCCCTACTTACTATGATGATTGCGCAAGTTTGTAACTTAGAAGCAGGCGATTTCATTCACACTTTTGGGGATGCACACATCTATAACAACCACATTGAGCAACTTGAATTGCAACTTTCTAGAGATTGTAGAGCGTTACCTAAAATGATAATTAATCCGAAAATAAAAAATATTTTAGATTTCGATTTTGATGATTTTGCCCTTGAAGGTTATGATCCACATCCTCATATTAAAGGAGCTGTAGCAGTTTAATTTATAAAAATATGATTACACTTATAGCTGCGGCAGCCGAAAATAATGCATTAGGAAAAGACAATGACTTGCTTTGGCATTTGCCTGAAGATTTTAAACGGTTCAAGCAAATTACCTCTGGACATTACATTATAATGGGGAGAAAAACTTTTGAGAGTTTTCCAAAACCATTACCCAATCGTACCCATATTATCATAACCCGACAGGAAGAATATCTTGTTGAAGGATGCCTTGTTGTACATTCTTTAGAAGAAGCTTTGGAGATTTCCCCTCAAAACGAAGAAGTTTTCATCATTGGTGGAGCCCAAATTTATGAGCAAGCACTTCCATTTGCAGATAAAATCGACCTTACTCGCGTTCATATTGAATTGGATGCCGATGCATTTTTTCCAGAATTTAATACCTCCGAATGGAATTTAGTTTTCTCTGAAAAGCATTTCAAAGACGAAAAACACCAATACGATTTCACCTTTGAGACTTATATAAAAAAATAAGCAGTTCCATTTATTATTTGTATTTTTGCGCGATTAAATAGCACTTTTTATAATGTCAAAAAATGTCACTCCGTATAAAGATTCTTCTTTAGGAAAAAAAGAACAGGTTACCCAAATGTTTGATACTATTTCTGGGAATTACGATGGATTAAACCGTGTGATTTCTTTTGGAATTGATGTGAAATGGCGTAAAAAAGTTTTGCAATTAGTAGCTGGAAAAAATCCAGAAACTATTTTAGACATTGCTACAGGAACTGGTGACTTGGCTATATTAATGGCTAAAACAAATGCAAAAAACATTATTGGATTAGACATTTCTTCGGGAATGCTTGAAGTTGGGAAGAAAAAAATTGCAGAAAAAAAATTAGATTCAGTAATTGAAATGGTTTTGGGTGATAGTGAAAATATGCCCTTTCCTGACAACCATTTTGACGCTATCACTGTTTCTTTTGGAATCCGAAATTTTGAAACATTAGAAAAAGGACTACAAGAAATTTTAAGAGTCCTTAAACCAAACGGAATATTTGTTATTTTAGAAACTTCGGTACCGGTTAAAACTCCTTTTAAACAAGGGTATCGTTTTTACACAAAATTCATATTGCCGGTAATCGGCAAGCTATTTTCTAAAGACAATGTAGCCTATGGCTATTTATCTGAATCGGCATCAGTTTTTCCATTTGGAGAACAATTAAACAATATTTTACGAAAAATTGGGTTTATAGATGTGGTGGCTATGCCACAAACTTTTGGTGTAGCAACAATTTACACTGCAACCAAAAAATAATTCTCCATTCAAAAAAGACTGGAATTACAGTATTATGAAGAAACTATTTTATTCTCTTTTTCTATTAATTTGTTTGCAAATCAATGCGCAAACAAAAGGTATCTTTTCTAGTGATCCAATAGTTAATTTAGAGAACTTCGATAAACAACGCGTTTACTTTGGCTACTTTCTTGGTTTTAACTCTTATGATTTTAAAATTGATTACATAAATACCCCCGGAGCAGATATTATTGTTAATGCAACTTCAGGATTTAACGTAGGCATTGTTGGAGATTTAAGATTATTTGAATATGTAAATCTTAGATTTGAACCCGGATTATACTATGCACAGAGAAGCCTTAACTACACTGGATTTACCCGAAAAATTGATTCTGAAAGAGAAATACGCTCAACATATATTGATTTTCCTTTATTATTAAAATTTTCTTCTAAACGAACAGGAAATATTAGACCTTTTCTAGTTGGCGGAGTTTCATCTACCTTAAATTTAGCTAGTAATGCAAAATCTACCGATGACAATTACCAACAACGATTTAGATTAAGAACTTGGACACAAAACTACCAACTTGGGTTTGGGATCGATTTATTTTTAGAATACTTTAAATTTTCACCTTCTATTAGAGGTGTTTTTGGATTGAATGATGAATTAATTCGCGACAACAACCCAGATAGTCCATGGACTGGAAATATTGAATCAATGAAAACTAGAGGTATTTTTGTGAATTTCACTTTCCACTAGGAAGCACTTCTTTTAAATTCACTTAAAAATATTGCAGTTGCAGTAGCAACATTCAAACTTTCTGTTTTTTGTAAATTACCAAACCTTGGTATTGCCAACCTTGAAGTAACTAACTTTTCTATTGAGCCTGAAATGCCATTTGCCTCATTTCCTAAAATTAAAATCCCCTCACTTGGAAGCGTTGTTTGGTAGATATTTTCACCATCCATAAATGTTCCAAAAACAGGAAGATTTGACTTTTGAATTTCTTTTTCAAGATCCAAATAGTGCACTTTTACCCTTGCAAGCGAACCCATAGTTGCTTGCACCACTTTTGGATTATATAAATCTACCGTTTGCTCATTACACCACAATTGCTCTACACCAAACCAATCGCATAATCGAATAATCGTACCTAAGTTTCCAGGATCTCTAACAGCATCTAAGGCAACTATTAATCCGCTTGCTATAGGTTTTTCCGTTTCCGGAATTGCAAATAAAGCCAAACAATTATTTGGAGTTGACAGGCAAGATATTTTCTTTAATTCTGATTCAGTAATTAACGTTTTAGATTCGTTGTTTAGGGATTCAAAAATAGATTCGGTAACATATAAATGCTCTAAAACAAAATTAGAATCCAGTAATTCCTGAATTACTTTCACCCCTTCTGCAATAAATAATTTATGAAGTTGTCTAAATTTTTTTTGTTGCAAACTAGTAATTAGCTTAATTTGGTTTTTACTAACCATAAAAAAATGTACTTTTGGATTAAATTTTGCATCTCTTGAAAAAACACCTTACAAAAATATCATTTATTATTTTAATTCTACTCTTATTTGTTGCTTGTAACACAACAAAACGAGTAACCGAGGGAAAACGCTTGTTGATGAAAAACGAGATTTCTGTTGACGGCAAAGAAATTAAAGATGAAAATGTGTTTTTTCAATTGTATCAAAAACCCAACAGTTCCATTTTAGGCTACCGATTACGATTGAATTTATTTAATCTATCAAAATTAAATGCCGATTCAACCTATGCTAATTGGCTAAATAAAAAACCAAATCGAAAAGCCAATTTATCAAAACTTCTTTCTCAAAAACAAGTTGACCGACTTGGTAAATCATTTATTGTTTCTGGATGGAGTAATTTTTTAATAAAAACTGGTGAAGCACCTGTAATTTATGATGCAGATTATTCAAAAAAATCTCTAAAAAGATTAGAGGCTTATTATTACAACAAAGGATTTTTTGATGTAAAAGCAAATTTTACGAGCGATACTACTCAAAAGAAAAAAACCAATATTAAATATCAAATCGCACTTAAAAAACCGTATTTAATAGATAGCGTATCCACGCAAATAGAAACTCCAGCACTAGATTCTTTATACAAAACCAAAGTTACAAATTCATTAATTCAAAGAAACAAGCAATATGCAACTGTAAATTTAGAAGAAGAAAGAAATCGACTTACAACTGAATTTAGGAACAATGGGGCTTATTTATTTCAGCAGAATTACATTTCCTATGCTTTGGACACCATTAACACCAGTAAAAAGGTTAATGTAAAATTAATTGTAAAAGATTATTCCTACAGAGAAAATGATTCTTCCAAAACCGCTCCTTTTGAACTATATAAGATAAGTAAAGTTGCTATATATACCGATAGAGCAACCAATAAAATAGAAAAGCCAATTAAAGATAGTTTACAGTATAATGATTTCATGCTTTACAGTGAAAACAAGCTTAAATACCGTCCAAAATCAATAACAAATGCGGTATTTATAACTAAAGGGAGTTTGTTTTCTGACATCAATACTCAACTTACTACAAAGTATTTAAGTAATCTAAGAGTATTTAATTACCCTACAATTGAATATAAAATTGACCCAAAAGACAGCAAAGCATTAATTGCAAACATATATTTAAAACCTAGAGATAAATTTAGTTTTGGTTATTCTGCCGATTTTATTCATTCTAACATTCAAGATTTTGGTATTTCAGGCAATACATCACTTGGAATTCGTAATGTTTTTAATGGCGCAGAAACTTTTCAAATAGGATTTAGAGGAAATGTTGGAGCTTCTAAAGACTTGGCAAATCCAAACAATAATTTCTTCAATATTTCTGAAATCGGGGTTGACGCAAAATTGAGTTTTCCTAGACTCTTTTTCCCATTTAATCTGGATAAGATCATTCAAAAAAGTATGATTCCTTCAACGGTAATTAGCGTGGGTTATGCCAAACAAACAAATATTGGATTGGATAAACAAAATTTCACTAGTTCGTTTTCATACAATTGGACACCAAAACCAAATTCATCTATTAGACTTGATTTATTTAATATTCAATATGTAAATAATTTAAATACAAGCAATTATTTCAATATATATCAATCTTCTTATAGAGCTTTAAACGCAATTGCAAATAATTACGCTTCTGTAAATCCAAATTATTTTTCAACTGATACCAATCAATTAATAATTGAAAGTGGAACTTCAGGTTTTACAGCAGATGCATTAGCAAATCCTAGTATAATTTCATTAACTGAAGATGACTTAAAATCTATTCGAAGCATTGAAGAGCGTCGAAAAAGATTAACAGAAAATAATTTAATTTTTGCAACAAGCATTAGCTATTCTCAAACAACTAGAAAAGATCTTTACGATAATTCATTTCATGCCTTTAAAACCAAATTTGAATCGGCAGGAAATTTTCTTTCTTTACTAGCAAGAATTTCAAAGCAACTGAACAATCAAGGGGAAGTAAGTACCTTTTTTGAGGTGGAATATTCACAATATTTAAAAGGAGAAGTAGAATATATTAAACATTGGCCATTACCTGGCAAAAAAGTTTTTGCAATTAGAAGCTTTGCCGGATTGGCAATTCCTTATGGAAACTCCAATAGTATACCGTTTTCTCGAAGTTATTTTTCGGGAGGATCAAATGACATTAGAGCATGGCAACCATATAGCTTAGGACCTGGAAAAAGTGGTGGATTGAATGATTTTAATGAAGCAAATTTAAAACTTACTTTGAGTGCAGAACTTCGCTATAACATTTTTGGAAAATTTAACGGAGCTTTATTTGCCGATGCTGGAAATATTTGGAATGTTTTTGACAATGTTGAGGATGACACCTATACCTTCAACGGAATAAGTTCGCTAAATTCCATTGCATTAGGAACAGGAGTTGGTCTTCGATATGATCAAGGGCTATTTGTTGTGCGTTTCGATGTAGGATTTAAAACCTACAATCCTGCAAATTCAGAAAATGAAAAATGGTTTAAAGAAATTAATTTAGCCAAATCAGTATTAAATATTGGTATAAATTATCCGTTCTAATTTTAGAAATTATTACTTTTGTAAACTTAATTTAAAAAATATAACTACAAGATGTCACACAACATTAAACCGGGAGTTGCTACAGGAGATGAAGTTCAAGCTATTTTTGCTTATGCAAAACAAAAGGGATTCGCATTACCTGCAGTAAATGTAACAGGATCCAACACTATTAACGGAGTATTAGAAACAGCAGCAAAATTAAATGCTCCTGTAATTATTCAATTTTCTAATGGTGGTGCCCAATTTAATGCTGGTAAAGGCCTTTCAAATGCTGGTGAAAAAGCAGCTATTGCTGGTGGTATTGCTGGAGCAAAACACATCCATACTTTAGCAGAAGCTTATGGAGCTACTGTTATTTTACACACTGATCACTGTGCAAAAAAACTATTGCCTTGGATTGATGGTTTATTAGATGCCTCTGAAAAACATTTTGCAGAAACAGGAAAACCATTGTTCTCTTCACACATGATTGACTTATCAGAAGAGCCAATTGAAGAAAATATCGAAATTTGTAAAACCTATTTAGCTCGTATGAGTAAAATGGGAATGACTTTAGAAATAGAACTAGGAATTACTGGTGGTGAAGAAGATGGAGTAGATAACTCTGATGTAGATAGTTCAAAATTATACACACAACCATCTGAAGTATCTTATGCATATGAAGAATTATCTAAAATAAGCCCAAGATTTACAATCGCAGCTTCTTTTGGAAATGTACACGGTGTATACAAACCAGGTAATGTGAAATTAACTCCAAAAATCTTGAAAAATTCTCAAGATTATGTTCAAGAAAAATTTAATACAGGAGCAAATCCAGTTGACTTTGTTTTTCACGGAGGATCAGGTTCAACATTAGAAGAAATTAGAGAAGCAATTTCTTACGGAGTAATCAAAATGAATATCGACACCGATTTACAATTTGCTTTCACTGAAGGAATTCGTGACTATATGGTAAACAATATTGAGTATTTAAAATCTCAAATTGGAAATCCAGAAGGTGCAGATGTACCAAATAAAAAATATTACGATCCAAGAAAATGGGTTCGTGAAGGAGAAGTGACTTTCAACACAAGATTAGAGCAAGCATTTGCTGACTTAAACAACGTAAACACATTATAAAAATTACGGATTACGAATTACGAAATTTTCATAATTCATAATTTATAATTTATAATTCATAATTATAAACTATGGCTTGGTTTAAAAGAACAGAAAAAGGAATTACTACTGCAACAGAGGATAAAAAAGATGTGCCAAAAGGACTTTGGTATAAATCACCTACTGGAAAAATTGTAGATGCCGATGAATTAGAACGCAATCTTTGGGTTAGTCCAGAAGATGGTTTTCATGTTAGAAGAGGTAGTAAAGAATATTTTGAAATCTTATTTGACAATAATGAATTTAAAGAATTAGATGCCAAAATGACTTCGAAAGATCCACTTGGATTTGTGGATACCAAAAAATATTCAGACCGATTGAAAGATGTAATGGACAAAACCAAATTGAAAGATGCGGTAAGAACAGGCGTTGGAAAATCGAAAGGAAAAGAGCTTGTAGTTTGCTGTATGGATTTTGCTTTTATCGGTGGATCTATGGGAGCTGTAGTTGGAGAAAAAATTGCTCGTGGAATTGATTATTCTATCAAAAACAAAGTACCGTTTGTCATGATTTCTAAATCGGGAGGTGCTCGTATGATGGAAGCTGCTTATTCATTGATGCAATTAGCAAAAACTTCAGCAAAATTAGCGCAATTAGCTGAAGCTAAAATTCCATATATTTCTTTATGTACCGATCCTACAACAGGAGGAACTACTGCTTCTTATGCAATGCTTGGAGATATTAATATTTCTGAACCAGGTGCTTTAATTGGATTTGCAGGACCTCGTGTGGTTAGAGATACAACTGGAAAAGATTTACCTGAAGGTTTTCAAACTGCAGAGTTTGTATTAGAACATGGATTTTTAGATTTTATTGCTCCAAGAAAAGAGCTAAAAGACAAAATTAATTTATACATTGACTTGATATTAAATCAAGAAATTAGATAAGATTAACGTTGATTCAAATAAAAAAAACACAAAGCAATGCTTTGTGTTTTTTTATATCTAAATATTATTTAAATTAAATTACATTCCGCTACGAATAGCTTCAACTGGATCTAATTTAGAAGCAGAAATTGCAGGTAAGATTCCAGCAATTAGTCCAATTAAGATTGCTAATCCGGAACCTAACATAACATTAGAGAAGCTTAATACAAATTCAAAATCAAGCATTTTGGTTAATCCCATTGATATAAACCAAACTAATAAAATTCCGATTAAACCTCCAATTAAACACAAGATTACAGCTTCAAATAAGAATTGAAAAAGTATAAATCTATTTTTGGCTCCTAGTGATTTTTGAATGCCTATTAAATTAGTGCGTTCTTTAACTGATACAAACATAATATTGGCCACTCCAAATCCGCCTACAAGAAGTGAAAACCCAGCGATAATCCACCCACCTAAATTTAAATTAGCGATTATACCATCTAATAAATCAGTGAATCCTGATAATACATTGATGAAAAAATTATCTATTTCACCAGTTTTAACACCACGCAATGCTCTTAATTTTTGAGCTAATTCAGCTTTAAAAGCATCCATATCAATTCCTTTCACAGGTTTAATAACGATTACTGGAGTATAATAATTGGTGTTATCTCCATACAACCTACGCAAGAAATTTACAGGAATAAAAACCGAAGTGTCATTACTATCGCCAAACATTCCCTCACCTTGTTTTTTTAACACACCAATTACTGTAAATCGGCGTCCATATAAACGCACCTGTTTGCCAATAGGATCTGTATTTTCAAATAAACTATTAGCCAACTCATCTCCAATAACCACAACTGGGGTCCCTGAATTGGATTCCGATTCATTATAAAACCTACCATTTGAAAACTCCAAACCTTGAATATCAATAAATTCATGTGAAACCGGAACGACATTAACACTACTAACCGATTTGGTTTCGTATTTTATAGTTTCCATATTTACAAACAATTGATAACACATTTCTTGAGCATCTGGCATAGCCGATTTTAAATACTCATATTCGGTGTAAGTTACATCTGGAAATTGTTCCCTTTTCCATTTTGGAACAGAGGTTGGACCAAAAGATCCGCTGAATAAGTAAATGGTATTTTTATCTAAACTACTTAAATCTTTTTTGATTTTTCTGTCCAACGAATCTACCGCAGCAAGCACTGCAATAATTGAAAATATACCTATAGTAACGCCAAGTAGCGAAAGCAAAGTTCGCAACTTATTGTTTCTTAATGCATTCATTGCAAACCCAAAACTTTCTTTTAGTAAACGAAGGTATACAAGCATAGTAGCTAATTTTTCTTTATCAAATTTAGTTCATTAGTAATTAGAAAGTGGCATTTGTTACAAAAATAATAAGACTTATTTTTTTAATACAGCATTATTGAAACAGGTTCTTATTCTCATCATATATTGGACTTTCTATGTTCAAGAAATTCAATACACTATGAAAAACATGATATTGAGTAACCGATTTTACCGACTTAACCTTTTTTGATCCTTCTGAAGTCCAAACAATAAATGGAATTTCATACTGTTCCTTAGGCGCAATACTTAAAGGCAATCCGTGCATATACAAGTTTTTTTCACCTAATGATTCTCCATGATCTGAAACAAAAATCATTGAACTTTTATAGTCTTTCAATTCTTTTAAATCAGTAATGATTTTAGATAAAATATAATCGGTGTAAACAATGGTATTATCGTAAGCATTAATCAGTTCTTTTTGCGAACATTTCCCTAATTCAACGCTATTACAAACTGGTTTAAATGTTTCAAATTGTGGTGGATATTTCTTACTGTAAGTCGGGCCATGACTAGTACTTGCATGTAGGACAATTAATACTTTATTTTTTTTACTTGATTGAATTTGTTCTTTTAATCCAGTTAAAAGTAACTCATCATAATTACAGCCTTCTCCTTCACAATTTGGCGCTAAAAATGCCCTATCCTGAAAGTCTTTAATATGAACAGGCGGCTCACCCCAGTTATTAGTTCGCCATACCACCTCAACATTATTTCTAAATAAATAATTAGGTAGAATTTCATATAAATCACCCGAATCAGAATGCGATACAATTCCCTTCACTCCTGCTGTAGTATAGGTAGCGCAAGAAGTTGCATTTAAATGAACTACATTAGGTATTTTTGAAAGTAGTGGATTGGTATTTTTATCATATCCATATAAAGAGAAATTCTGACTTCTAGCCGATTCTCCAATTACTAACACTACAACCGATTTTTGATTGTCTTTAATCGTAGCATTTGGTAAAATAATTTCTTTCTGATTTTTCTGATATTGATGAGCATAAAAAAGCGAAATGTTAACAGAATAAGACCATGGCATTGCTAGCCCACCGAGTGTTTTAGAATTTTTATCTATCCAAAGCCAATTGCTAGCATTTGCAAATATTATAGTTAAAAGAAACAATAAAGTTAACGAAATAGTCTTTAAAAAATTCTTCCATGGAACGGCAATAATCTTCGCTTTTATTATAAATATACTAGGAACTATTCCGAAAAAAATTAGGTAAACAAATAGTTTCACCGATACAAAACTGCTTGATTCTTCAAATTTGGTGTTCAACACATTACCAATCATCGATTCATCTAGAATTACCCCATAAGTATTGACAAAATAGACCGAAATAGAATTAATAATGAAAAATAAGGTCAATAAAAATTTTCCAAAATAACTAGAAATTGAAAAAAACAAGTAGAACATAAAAGCATTCAAAACCAACATTAAGATAATCAAACTTATAATTATGGTAATGCCACTAAAACTTTGGTAATCTAGATTGTTAAAAACAAATTTGAAAAACGGAAAGTGAAAGAATAGAAAATTTAAAACACTCAGTATTGCAACAAAATGAGTGATTTTGATATTACTTTTTAATGTCTTTAATGTAAACATAGCTAATTTTAATAATTGAAATAATCAAACTAAGTAAGGTGATATAATAAATGAATAAATTTTCGTCATTTATTTTATTCAGGGTAACCACTGCACAAACAGACAACAGAATTATAAAAACGGGATAGTATTTCACCTGATTTACCCATTCCCAAATTTTATATTTTCGACTGATAAAAATACCAATAAGCCCCGAAATATATCCTATTATTGCTCCATTTATAGTGTCTAATGGATAATGTGCTCCAACACCCACTCTTGTAAACACCAGTAACAATCCAATAGAGATAATAAAAAAATGCCAAATGATTTTACTGCTTATTTTTTTAGGCATAAAAGCATATAACAAAACCGTTAGTACGGTAAAAAATGTGATGGAATGACCGGAAGGCAAACTACTGTGTCCTACTAATTTATTTCCGATAATTATAAAAGTATCCGGTTCAAAAACAGCAGCAGGTCTCGGAATTAAAAATAGTTTCTTTAACACACTTGATAGCAAAGCCGAAACTATGGAGGCAGACAATAAACTCTCCCATAATTTAGGAGCATACAAAATAAAAATAGAAAGCAACGACATAAAAATCATGGCGTCCCCTATTTGAGTTAGATTGTAAATAATTTGTGGAAATTGAGCGTAATTAGAATTAATAAAATAAAATAAATCCTTTTGAACTCCTATGTACCCCTCAACAGATATAGCATCTTGACTATATAAAAATAAAGCAATTGCAATTAATAAGAAAAATGGAATTACAAATAAAGAAAATTTGAGTTTAGAATAATTTGCAATTACATTCGAATTGATTCTGATACTAACTTCCGGATTTAATGCAATAAATTTACTAAACATAAAAAATAATTATAAACTCTTAAGGCACTTGATATGAATTGAAAAAATCTAATTTCTCCTTAGAAATTCTATATCAAAGTAGCGTTTAAATGTCAAATATATAAATATATTTACAATACTTCTTTATCAAAATTACATTGTCAATTAATTTGAACAATTGTTAAGTATTTTTTATAAAAAAATAAAAATGCAATTGCTTAATACCATGTAATAAACTACTTTTGCATGCTTAACAACACATCAAAATGAACACTACAAAAACCATTCAATCTGCTCTTATTTCGGTATTTGATAAAACCGGTTTAGAGCCAATTGTGAGACAACTTCACAAGCAAAACGCAACCATTTATTCAACCGGCGGAACCGAAGATTTTATAAAAAACCTTGGAATTCCTGTAGTTGCAGTAGAAGACGTTACTTCGTACCCTTCTATTTTAGGTGGTCGAGTTAAAACACTACATCCTAAAGTTTTTGGCGGAATCTTAAACCGTCAAGACAACCCAACCGATGTGGAGCAAATGAAGGAGTTTGATATTCCACAAATTGATTTGGTAATTGTAGATTTATACCCATTTGAAAAAACAGTTGCATCAGGCGCAAGCGAAGCGGATATAATTGAAAAAATTGATATCGGTGGAATTTCATTAATTCGTGCTGCTGCAAAAAACTTTAAGGACACTGTTATTGTTCCTTCAGTAGAAGAATACGAATTGTTTTTAGAGATGATTACGCAAGGTAACGGAGCAACAACTTTAGAACAAAGAAAATATTTGGCTACAAGAGCTTTTCATGTTTCGTCAAATTATGACACTGCTATTTTCAATTATTTCAATACTGAAGACACCTATTACAAAGAAAGTATTGCTAACGGTCAAGTGTTGCGTTATGGGGAAAATCCACATCAAAAAGGATTTTTCTTTGGAGACTTTGATGCTATGTTTACTAAACTACACGGAAAAGAATTGTCTTATAACAATTTATTAGACGTAGATGCAGCGGTGAATTTGATTGCTGAATTCAAAGAAAACGAGCCTACATTTGCTATATTAAAACACAATAACGCCTGTGGATTAGCAACTAGAAATAATATGAAAGAGGCTTATCTTGCTGCTTTAGCCTGCGATCCTACTTCTGCTTTTGGTGGAGTATTAATGGCGAATGGAAAAATTGATACTGCAACTGCTGCCGAAATAAATTCACTTTTTTGTGAAGTAGTAATCGCTCCAAGTTATGATGCTCAAGCAATCGAAATATTACAAGAAAAAAAGAATCGAATTATACTAACAATTAATGAAGTTCCTTTACCTGAAAGACAAGTAAGAACCTGCTTAAACGGCTTATTAGTTCAAGATAGAAACAACATAACTGACTCTAAGGAAGATTTAAAAATGGTTACTCAAGTTAGCCCTACTAATCAAGAAGTAGAAGATTTATTATTTGCTTCTAAAATTTGTAAAAACACGAAATCGAATACGATTGTATTTGCAAAAAACAATACATTAATCGCTTCAGGTACTGGACAAACCTCTCGAGTTGATGCATTAAAACAAGCAATTGAAAAAGCACATACTTTTGGATTTGAATTGAAAGGCGCTTCAATGGCAAGTGATGCCTTTTTCCCATTTCCTGACTGTGTAGAAATTGCGCATCAAGCTGGAATTACTGCCGTTATTCAACCAGGAGGATCAATTAAAGACGATTTGAGCATTAATTATTGCAATGAAAATAAGTTGGCAATGGTCTTTACAGGAACGCGTCATTTTAAGCATTAAAAAAAATAAAAAAAACTGATAAGAAATTAGAAAATTAATCGTTAATTTACGAAACAAAAATAATTTCAAATTTCATCAGTAAAATCATAAAATATTTGCTTTTGGATTTTCTAAATTAATGCGTTCAAGCAACATTTAATTTAGTATTTTTGTTAGCTAAAAAATTTTACGAACTAAACACCATCTATATAATTATGGGATTTTTTGATTTCATGACCGAGGATATTGCAATTGACCTTGGTACCGCAAATACGCTAATCATTCACAACGACAAAGTTGTAATTGATAGCCCATCTATCGTTGCAAGAGATAGAGTAACTGGAAAAATCATTGCTGTTGGTAAAGAAGCCAACATGATGCAAGGTAAAACCCATGAAAACATTAAAACTATCCGCCCATTAAAAGACGGTGTTATTGCTGATTTTGATGCTTCAGAAAAAATGATCAGCATGTTCATTAAAAGCATTCCTGCATTAAAGAAAAGAATGTTTACGCCTGCATTAAGAATGGTAGTATGTATTCCATCTGGAATTACTGAAGTAGAGATGCGTGCGGTAAAAGAATCTTGTGAGCGTGTAAACGGTAAAGAAGTATACTTAATTCACGAGCCAATGGCTGCAGCAATTGGAATTGGAATTGACATTATGCAACCTAAAGGAAATATGATTGTTGACATTGGTGGTGGTACTACCGAAATCGCAGTTATCGCTTTGGGTGGTATTGTATGTGATAAATCGGTTAAAATTGCTGGGGATGTTTTCACTAATGATATTATTTATTACATGCGTACCCAACACAATTTATTTGTTGGAGAAACCACTGCAGAAAAAATTAAAATCCAAGTTGGAGCTGCAACCGATTCATTAGATTCTCCTCCAGATGAAATGTCGGTTCAAGGTAGAGATTTACTTACGGGTAAACCAAAACAAGTTGAAGTATCCTACAGAGAAATTGCTAAAGCTTTAGACAAATCAATTCAAAGAATTGAAGATGCAGTTATGGAAACCCTATCACAAACTCCTCCAGAGTTAGCTGCCGATATTTACAATACGGGTATTTATTTAGCAGGTGGTGGATCAATGTTGCGTGGTTTAGATAAACGTATTTCATTAAAAACGGATTTACCTGTTTATATCGCAGAAGATCCATTAAAAGCCGTAGTTAGAGGAACTGGAATGGCGCTTAAAAACATACCTAAATTTAGAAGTATCCTAATAAAATAGTTTTTAGTAAACACCAAAATTTAAAACGTATTTCCAAATCACTGAATACTTAAAAGATGCAGCAAATATTTAATTTTGTATTTAAAAACAGCTATCGTATGCTGTTTTTGCTGCTTATGTTAATATCCTTATTACTAACGATTCAGTCTCATTCTTACCATAAAAGTAAAATAATTAGTTCTGCTAATTCATTTACGGGTGGAGTATACCAAATGACAAATAACATTGAAGGTTATTTTGATTTAAAAATTCAAAACGAAGAATTAGCTAAAGAAAATGCCCGTCTTAAAAGTTTGCTTTTCAATATTAAAGACAGCACAAAAGTTCCTTCAATAGATTCAATTAATGGTGTTAAGAAAATTGACATTATTATTGCTAAAGTAATTAAGAACTCTTACAGTTCTCAAGTTAATTTTTTAACTTTAGATTCAGGTTCAAAACAAGGGGTTCAACCAGAAATGGGAGTAATTAATAGCCTTGGAATTGTGGGTGTAATTGAAAATGTTTCACCAAAATACAGCACTGTATTAAGTATATTAAACACGGAATCTCCAATAAATGCTAAGATTAAAAAATCAAACCATATTGGATCTTTAACTTGGAACGGAAAAAATACGGGCTATGTACAATTGGTTGATGTGCCAAGACTGGCATCTGTTAAAAAGGGCGACACAATAGTAACCGGAGCGCAGTCTACAATATTTCCAGAAAATATAAATATTGGATCTATTGATAAAATTTACATTGATAATCAAACAAATTTCTACACCATAGATGTAAAATTATTTAATGACATGACCAGTTTAGGTCATGTTTATATTATCAAAAATAAGGACACACCAGAAATTACTAATTTAGAAAACAAATCTAAAAAAGATGAATAGTGCCATCCTATATAATATAGCTCGGTTCATTTTGCTGCTTGCAGCTCAAATACTTGTTTTCAATAATTTAAACTTTCTAGGGTTTATTAATCCATATCCTTACCTTTTATTTATTTTATTGTTTCCAGTTAATGGAAATAAATACGCCTTACTTGGCGCTAGTTTTTTATTGGGAATTATAATGGATTTATTCTGCAATTCAGGTGGAGTTCATACTGCAGCATGTGTTTTACTTGCTTATTTTAGACCTTCACTTTTTAAATTCTCATTCGGTTTAAGTTATGAATACCAAACAGTACGAATCAATGATGTACTTACGCCAGAACGATTTTCATTCATACTTCTCGGAGTTGTAATACATCACATTACCTTGTTTGTATTAGAGATTTTTACACTTAGCTATTTTTGGAATATCATTCTTCGAACAATAGTTAGCACCATTTTCACCACACTTATTTGTATTTTTATTATTTACTTAATAAAGCCAAGTAAACGATGAGAAAAGCTTTACTTCCTACCCTAATAATTGTAACAGCCGGCTTGTTGATTATTCGGCTTTTCTATTTGCAAATTATTGATGATACATTTAAATTGAAATCAGAAAATAATGCAATCAAAATCAAATATGAATATCCCGAAAGAGGTTATGTATATGATCGATATGGACGATTATTAATCGCTAATCAACCTTCATATGACATCATGGTAATACCAAAAGATGTTAATGAAAAGGAATTAAATATCAAGAAATTTTGTGCCTTGTTAGAGATTACTGAAGATTTTTATAAAGAAAAAATGAGAAAAGCAAAGGTGTTTAGCCCAATGCTTCCCTCGGTATTTTTATCCCAATTAAACAAATTGGAATTTGCTGCTTTTCAAGAAAAAATTAGAAGATTTAGCGGTTTCTATATCCAAAAAAGATCACTTAGAGACTACCAAGTATCATATGGTGCAAATGTATTTGGATTTATCACTCAGGTAAATGAAAACATCGTAAAGAAAAATCCATACTATATTGGAGGTGATTTAATTGGTAGACAAGGAATTGAAGAAAGTTACGAAACCTATCTGAGAGGCCAAAAAGGAGTTAAATACATTTTAAAAGATAAATTCAATAGAGAAATCGCTTCCTACAAAGAAGGAAAATACGACACGGTTGCTAAACAAGGTGATGACATTACATTAACCATTGACGGTGAACTTCAAAAATATGGCGAGGAATTAATGGTAAATAAATGGGGAGGGATTGTTGCAATTGAACCAAAAACTGGAGAAATTCTTGCCTTAGTAAGTGCACCAGATTATAATCCTGCGCTGCTAGTAGGCAGAAAAAGATCTAAAAACTATACCTTACTTCATAACGATTCTATTGCAAAACCATTATACGATAGAGGATTATTGGCTGAATATCCTCCAGGTTCTCCTTTTAAAATTCTGACTGCACTAGTTGCGCTTCAAGAGGGAGTAATTGACCAAAATACTTCTTTTAACTGTAACCATGGATTTAGTTATGCCAGAGGACGATTTATGCGTTGCCATTGTACAGGTGGCGCAAAAAGATTAAACGATGGTATTTATCAATCGTGTAATACTTATTTTTCAAGTATCTACATGAAAACAATAAATAAATACAACAGCCCTTCCTATGCTGTAGATGTTTGGAGTAATCACTTAAAAAGTTTTGGATTAGGTGATTTCATGGGTTATGATTTGCCTATTGGTAAACGAGGAAAAATTCCAACATCCAAGACCTATAAAAGATTATATCCAGGATGGCATTGGGATAGTAAAACAATTGTTTCCAATGCAATTGGTCAAGGAGAGGTATTAATGACGCCAATACAACTAGCCAATTTAATGGCAGCAGTTGCTAATAGAGGTTATTATTATACCCCTCATATTGTGAAAAAAATTAAAGGCGAACTCTTAGATAAAAAATTCCGAACTAAACATGTTACTTCAATAAATCGAAAACATTTTGAACCCGTAATTGAAGGAATGAATGCAGTTTATGGACCGGGCGGAACTGCTTCGGGGCTAGGTTTAGATGGAATTGAAATTTGTGGAAAAACGGGTACAGCCGAAAATTATTTAAAAGTAAACGGGAAGCGGGTGAAACTTCAGGATCACTCTATTTTCGTTGCCTTTGCACCAAAAGTAAATCCAAAAATTGCTATAGCAGTATTTGTAGAAAACGGTTATTGGGGTAAACGATGGGCAGGACCTATTACTTCTTTAATGATTGAAAAATATTTAAGAAAGAAAATTACCAAAGTTGATTTTGAAAAACGAATGTTAGAAGGAAGTTTGAAAGATCAATACAATAAATTATATCCGCAGAAACATCAAGATAGTTTATCTATAATGAATTCTAAAATTAAAGATAGCATTGCTAAATTTAAAAATGGAGACGATTCAAAAGAAGAAAAAAAAGATTCCAATAAGGAGGAACACTAATGAAAAATCAGAGTATTACAAACCACATCGATTGGATTAGCGTAGCACTATTTATTACCTTGGTATTAATGGGTTGGCTAAATATTTACTCTTCTTCATTATCTGCAGTTACTGGAGATTCAACTATTTTTGATCTTTCTCAGTTTTACGGAAAACAACTTTTATATATTGCCTTAACCTTCCCACTTGTTTTAATTATACTTTTTGTTGAAGGTAAATTTTATGAAAAATATTCCTCAATTATCTATACCATTTCGGTGCTTTCTATTGCAGGTTTATATGTATTTGGAAAATCGGTTAAAGGTCAGGCCAACTGGTATTCATTTGGATCTTTTGGTTTACAACCGTCAGAATTTGCTAAAGCAGCTACGGCATTGGCTTTGGCTAAATACTTATCGGATGTTCAAGTGAATTTAAAACTTGTAAAAGACCAAATTGTAGCATTGGCTATAGTATTTTTTCCAATGGTATTAATTGCCGGGCATGACCCAGGAAGTGCTTTAATCTACATTGTTTTCTTAGTAGTATTATTTAGAGAAGGCTTACCAGGATGGTATTTATTTAGTGGATTTGCAGCTATTTTATTATTCATTTTAATGCTAATTACTAATAATCCATATATCGTTATTGGAATAGCAACGATCGCCTTAGTAATCAATTATTTAAGAAGTAGACTTATAGAACGAAACATCATAGCCAGTGGAATTATGCTTGTTTTAGTAGCAATTTTCTCTTTTTCGGTGAGCTTTGTTTTTAATAATGTTTTTAAACAACATCATCGAGATCGTTTCAATATTCTGCTAGGAAAGCAAGTTGATATGAAAGGAATTGGATACAACATTCACCAATCGGAAATTGCAATTGGATCGGGTGGTTGGTTTGGAAAAGGATATCTCGAAGGAACTCAAACCAAAGGAGGTTTTGTTCCAGAGCAGCATACCGATTATATTTTCACCACCGTTGGTGAAGAATGGGGATTTTTTGGATCGGTCATTGTAATCGGATTATTTGTTACCTTGGTTTTACGAGTAATCTATTTAGCCGAAAGGCAAAAAACAAAATTCAGTAGAATTTATGGCTATAGTGTAGCCGGAATTTTATTCATTCACTTCTTTGTAAATATCGCCATGGTTGTGGGTATTTTCCCAACTATTGGTATTCCGCTTCCTTTCTTTTCCTATGGAGGATCCGGGCTTTGGGGCTTTACCATATTGTTGTTCATTTTCTTAAAAATGGACGCCAATAAAGTAAACGAATGGTAGCTAAAAGTTAATTTAAACTTTTTGTAACTTTTTATCAAAGTATAGCGTATAACAAACTGAACCATTAAAAAGCAAAGGAAAATAAATGAGACAGCTTAAAATCACCAAGCAGGTTACCAACCGTGAAACTGCTTCCTTAGACAAATACCTACAAGAAATTGGAAAAGTTGACTTAATTACTGCAGATGAAGAAGTAGAATTAGCGCAACGAATTAAAGCTGGAGACCAACGCGCTTTAGAAAAATTAACAAAAGCCAATTTACGTTTCGTGGTATCTGTTGCTAAACAATATCAAAATCAAGGACTTACGCTTCCTGATTTGATTAACGAAGGAAACTTAGGTTTGATTAAAGCTGCGCAACGATTTGATGAAACTCGTGGATTTAAATTCATTTCCTATGCGGTATGGTGGATTCGTCAATCGATACTTCAAGCACTTGCAGAACAATCTCGTATTGTTCGTTTGCCATTAAATAAAATTGGTTCGATTAATAAAATCAATAAAATGTATGCTTTGTTAGAGCAATCTAACGAAAGACCACCTTCTGCAGAAGAAATTGCAAAAGAGTTGGACATGACTGTGAATGACGTAAAAGAGTCGATGAAAAATTCTGGACGTCACCTTTCTATGGATGCTCCGCTTGTTGAAGGAGAAGATTCTAACCTTTATGATGTATTACGATCTGGAGAATCTCCAAATCCTGATAGAGAATTAATTCACGAATCATTGCGTACCGAAATTGAGCGTTCTTTAGAGACTTTAACTCCAAGAGAAGCCGACGTGGTTCGTTTGTATTTTGGATTAGGCGATCAACACCCAATGACTTTGGAAGAAATTGGAGAAACCTTCGATTTAACTCGTGAGCGTGTGCGTCAAATAAAAGAAAAAGCAATCCGCAGATTAAAACATACTTCTAGAAGTAAAATATTAAAAACATATTTAGGTTAAACCTTATAAAACTCCGGCTCCATACCGGAGTTTTTTAATTATATAAAAATGAAAAATACTCTTATTGCCCCATCCGTACTTGCAGCCGATTTTGCAAACTTACAGCGTGACATCGAAATGATAAACAACAGCCAAGCCGATTGGTTTCATATTGATATTATGGACGGAGTTTTTGTACCCAACATCTCTTTTGGGATGCCCGTATTAGAAGCAATCACTAAACATGCTACGAAAACTATCGATGTGCATTTAATGATTGTTGATCCGGATCGTTATATTACTACATTCAAAAACTTAGGCGCCGATATTCTAACCGTTCATTACGAAGCGTGTACTCATTTACATAGAACACTACAAGCCATTAAAGCTGAAGGAATGAAAGCTGGAGTTGCGCTAAATCCGCATACTAATGTTAGCCTTTTAGAAGACGTTATTAAGGATATCGATATGGTTTGTATTATGAGTGTAAATCCTGGTTTTGGAGGACAATCATTTATTGAAAATACTTATAAAAAAGTAACCCAATTAAAAGAGCTTATTGTTCGAAACAATGCTTCAACTCTAATTGAAATTGATGGCGGAGTAACCAATAAAAATGCCGCCGAATTAGTTCGCGCTGGAGCAGATGTTTTAGTAGCCGGTAATTATGTCTTTAAAGCAGAAGATCCTATTGCAACGATAGCGGATTTGAAAAAAATTACTTCATTATAATTATTTTAGAAATTAAATTAAAAAAGTCCAAGTTAACACTTGGACTTTTTTTTATTTTTTTCTATTTATTCGTGAACTCTATAGATCTATTTTCCAAAGAAATTACCGATTTTTTAGAATTTTTTACATCAAATATGTTGTAAAAAAATAACCCCTAAAACTAAATTTAGAGGCTATTGGTACAAGTGACCGCGAAGGGATTCGAACCCCCAACCCTCAGAGCCGAAATCTGATATTCTATCCAGTTGAACTACGCAGCCTTTTTCTTAGCGCTAACGTCTTATTATACCAATAACTTCTTAACGATAGCTGAGATCACTTTTCCTTCTGCTTGACCGCCAATTTGAGCAGATGCCAAGCCCATAACTTTTCCCATAGAAGCAATTCCTGCAGCTCCTGTATCAGCAATAATTTTTGCAACAATTGCCTCTACTTCACCTTCTGATAATTGCGCAGGAAGAAACTTTTCAATTACAACAATTTGAGCCAATTCGGGTTCAGCTAAATCAGGACGGTTTTGAGTAGTAAAAATCTCTGCGCTGTCTTTTCTCATTTTAACCAATCGTTGCAAGATTTTAATTTCTTCTGCCTCTGTAATTTCTTCTTTTGACCCACTTGAAGTTTGCGCTAACAATAATTCTGATTTAATAGCACGCAAAGCTTCTAATGCAATGGTGTCTTTTGTTCTCATGGCATTTTTCATTTCATCCATGATTTTTACAGATAAACTCATATTTTTTTATTTATAAATTAAATTTAAAGCTAAAATTAAACGCACTGAACTTACGCAAATGCAGGCGTAAAGATAAAAAAAAACCCGAAATCTCTGTAGAAACTTCGGGTTAAAAAAAATATAACTAACTTGTTTAATCTACATTATCATGTAAAAAAGAATTATTAGAACGCAATTGTACATCATCATTACTATCAGTTCCTAAAGACATTCTCGAATTAGAATTTAAACCACCATTATCTGATAATTCAACTCCAAGTCTTTTATAAGCTGGTTCTCTCTCTAATTCTTCTACTCTTGAAGGGTTATTGTGAAACTTATAATTAAACTCTTTTAATTTTCTTCTTCTCTCGTCTGCGCGAAGTTTTAAAGTCTCTTCTATAGTCATGTCTAATGGAGAAATATCTTCGGTATGGGTTGCATATGTTGGTTTGCTTACATCGGCAACTTTCATGGTAATGTTTAATGATTCTTCTAATGGTTCAGAAATAGTCTCTGTAGGTTTAGAGTTCAATAAATCATTATCAATTTCCATATATTCTTCTAACGAATATTTAATAACCCCATTCTCGTTTAATTCGGTTACAGAAACAAACTCGATTGGTTCATTAACCTCGATATTTTTAGTTTCGGCAGTTAAGTCAAAGTAGATATTTTCTTGTTGTTTGGTTTCGATTGTTTTATCTACAGGCAAATCAAAAGCGAATGTAATTTGCTCTTCTTCTCTAGCAAATATTGTTTCATTTACTTTGAATTCGCTAACTAGAGGCGCTTCAATTTGAAAATCTAAATCATTAATTGGAGATACAATTTCAAAAGTAACATCCAAGTTGCGAATGAATTCGTTCATTGCAACTAAATCGTTATCCCCTTTTGCAAAAACAGGCGCTTCAATTACTTCCTCTTCAATTAATTCGAAAATGATTTTTTCTTCTTTTGCAACAATTGGAGCATCAGTAATTAATGGTAATTCGGCAACCGTATTTTGAGTTAAATTATGAACCATTTTTTGATCTTCTTCTAATTGAAGAATAATCTTTTTAGGCTCTGTATTAACGATTTCGTTTTGTTGTTCTACATTAAATCCGGTTGCAATAATAGTTACAGCAATAGCATCTCCATGTGCTTCATCTTCTCCAACACCCATAATTATATTAGCGTTGTAACCTGCTTCGGCTTGAATATGATCGTTAATTTCGCCTATTTCATCAATGGTAATTTCACTAGTTCCAGAAACGATAAGTAACAATACATTTTTAGCTCCCGAAATTTTATTATCATTTAATAAAGGTGAATCTAATGCAGAAATAATAGCTTCTTTTGCTCTATTTTCTCCAGTTGCAACAGCAGATCCCATAATAGCGGTACCGCTATTTGCTAATACTGTTTTAGCATCTTTTAAATCTATATTTTGAGTATAGTGGTGAGTGATCACTTCAGCAATTCCTCTTGATGCAGTTGCTAATACTTCATCTGCTTTAGAGAAACCAGCTTTGAAGCCAAGGTTACCATATACTTCTCTTAATTTATTGTTATTAATGACAATTAAAGAATCTACTTGTTTGCGTAATCTTTCAACTCCAATTAATGCTTGATCTTGACGAACCTTACCTTCAAATTGAAAAGGAATAGTTACAATACCCACTGTAAGAATATCTCTTTCTTTCGCCAATTGAGCAATTACTGGCGCAGCACCTGTTCCGGTTCCACCACCCATTCCTGCAGTAATGAAAACCATTTTGGTATTAGTATCTAACATTTTTTCAATATCGGCAACACTTTCTATTGCAGATTGTTGTCCAACATCTGGATTTGCTCCGGCTCCTAATCCTTCTGTTAAGTTTACACCTAACTGAATTTTATTGGGTACCGGACTATTTTGCAAAGCTTGTGAATCGGTGTTACAAACAATAAAGTCTACGCCTTTAATGCCTTGTTTAAACATGTGGTTGATTGCGTTGCTACCACCACCACCTACACCGATTACTTTAATTACATTGGATTGATTTTTAGGTAAATCAAATGAAATGTTT
Source organism: Flavobacterium sp. (assembly GCF_040383245.1). Classification (GTDB taxonomy): domain Bacteria; phylum Bacteroidota; class Bacteroidia; order Flavobacteriales; family Flavobacteriaceae; genus Flavobacterium. The sequence continues at coordinate 59,280 of NZ_JBEIDX010000007.1, forward strand.
CCAAATTCTGAGTTGCTCATCATAAAACTTTGGGTTTTTTTATTCTACTTAATATCTTTAATTGTCTTTATTCTGCGTTGTCTAGAAAATCTTTTACTCTTCCTAATATTTTATCCATAAAGGATTCATTAACTTCTGGCTTAGTCGGTTTAACTGGTTGTGCTACCGGTTTAACTTCATTTATTTCTTCTACTTCATCTTTAACTTCAGGCTCGTCCTCAATTATTACCGGAGGTGCTACTCTTGTAATTGTTGGCTGTGGCGCATCTATTATTGAAGCTTGTAATTTGTAGGCACTTTGTGTGTTATTTGCAACACTATTCATTACCAATCCAACTGCTGTAGCAAATAATGGGCTTGATATTTCATCTCCCGAATTACCCGCTAAATGCTCATTTGGATAGCCTATTCTAGTATCCATTCCTGTTATGTATTCTACCAATTGTTTAATGTGTTGCAATTGTGATCCCCCTCCAGTTAATACAATTCCTGCAATTAATTTTTTTCTTGGATCATCATGACCGTATGCTTTAATTTCTGCAAAAACTTGTTCAATAATTTCTACTACTCGAGCATGAATTATTTTAGATAAGTTTTTCAACGAAATTTCTTTAGGCTCTCTTCCTCTTAAACCAGGAATTGATACAATTTCGTTATCTCTATTTTCACCAGGCCAAGCCGAACCAAATTTTACTTTTAATAATTCTGCTTGTTTTTCTATAATCGAACAGCCTTCTTTAATATCATCTGTAATTACATTTCCACCAAATGGAACTACAGCAGTATGGCGAATAATTCCGTCTTTAAAAATAGCCAAATCAGTTGTTCCACCACCTATGTCGATCAAAGCAACACCCGCTTCTTTTTCTTCTTGACTCAATACAGCATCTGCAGAAGCTAGTGGCTCTAAAGTAATTCCGGATAATTCAATTCCGGTACTTTGTACACATCTCACAATATTTCTAATTGAAGAAGCCTGACCTACCACAACATGAAAAGTTGCTTCTAATCTTGACCCATACATTCCTATTGGTTCTTTTATTTCTGCTTGACCATCAATTTTATATTCTTGAGGCAAAACATGTATTATTTCTTCACCAGGTAACATTGCTAATTTGTTAACCTGATCAATTAATGTTTGAATATCTTGTTGCGTTATTACTTCGTCAGAATTTCCTCTGCTGATGTAATCGGTATGTTGAATACTACGAATGTGTTGACCAGCAATTCCAACCACCACATCATTAATTTTATAACCTGAATTTTCCTCTGCATCATTAACGGCTTGTTGAATAGATTGAGTAGTTTGTGTGATGTTATTTACTACACCTCTAGCCACACCTAAACTTTTAGCTTTTCCAATACCTAAAATTTCAAGTTTACCATATTCATTCTTCTTACCAATCATCGCTACGATTTTCGTAGTTCCAATGTCTAAGCCTACCGCAATGCTTTCTCTGTTATCCATATTGTGCCTAATTATTCTAATTCAAGCTTTTTATTTCTTAATTGCTATTTAGTACAAACCACTTGATGACTAAATCTCAAATTTATTTTTTTATATTTTGTTAAAGAACTATCTACAATTGCTTTCTGAAAAAAAGCTTTATAATTGTTAAATTTATTCTCTACTTGAACCATTCTTCCAAACTCAATTTGAAAATCAAAATTTCTATTGGTCATTTTTAAGTCGTCATTTGCGTCTAACTCCACTCCAATTATATTTTTTTTCAAAAAAGGATCTTTGTTAATAACCCTTAAAACTTGAGCCAGTTTTTTTCTGTTTTTTGAACTTATTTCACCTAAAACCAATGGCACCCTAGCCGTATTTAATCCTGATAACGGCATCGTATTTCCCTCATTATCTAGATAATAGGTTCCTACACTATCAAAAACCCTTGCAATTGGGGCCTTTTGTTTGACTATTGCCTTAAGAACTCCATCTACAGTAACATACACCTCTGCTTTATCAACCATAGGGTTATTGTTGATGGAATTTTCCAATTTGTTCAAATTTAAGTCCTCTTTTGCTATACTTCGCACATCCATTTTATTTTCTATTAACAATTTATTAACCGTTTTTTTGCTAATGAAATCTGCATCATTTTCAACAAAAATTACCTCCGTTTTAATGATTTTTCGTTGCAAATTTCTATTGGATGTAAATGCAAATAAAAAGATAACCAACGCTAACATCAGCAATAATCGAAGGTTTATCCAGCTAAAAATTTTCATAATAAAGATTTTTTAATAGATGGTACTAATTCTCCAATATCTCCTGCCCCAATGGTTACAATTACTTTAGCGTCACTTTCTTGTATCGCTTTAATTAATTTTTCTTTGGAAACCAATTTTTTATTTTTATTATTCATTTTTTCTAGTAACCACGAAGAAGTAATTCCAGGCATAGGCAATTCACGAGCAGGATAAATATCCAACAACAGCACTTCATCAAATTGAGATAAGCTTGTTGCAAAATCATCAGCGAAATCTTTGGTTCTACTAAATAAATGTGGCTGAAAAACGGCCAACACTTTTTGATTCGGATACAATTCTCTTACAGCTTGATGCACTGCATTGATTTCGGTTGGATGGTGCGCATAATCATCAATATAAACTAAACTATCTGTTTTAATTTGATAAGAAAAACGACGCTGCACCCCTTTAAAAGTTGCCAATGCATTTTTAATAGCATCGCTTGAAGTGCCATACGTTTTAGCCATTGCCAATGCCATCAAAGCATTCATTAAATTATGATGCCCTGGCAATCCAAAAGCAATATTTGAAATTGTTTCAGATGGAGTTTGCACATCAAAAACATAACTGCTATTTTCTATTCTAATGTTACAGGCCTTAAAAGCTGCTTCATCATTAATTGCAATACTAACTCCTTCTAAATTCATTCCTTTTGGAACAAATAAGTTACTTTTATCTTGAACCTTATCTGCAAATTCTCTGAATGAATCTTCAATTGCTGCTTTATCTCCATAGATATCCAAATGATCTGCATCCATTGATGTAACGCAAGCAATATTTGGATGCAAATGCAAAAACGAACGATCAAACTCATCGGCTTCTACAACAGTCACTGTTTTACCGGTTCCAATTAAATTGGAATGGTAATTCTCTACAATTCCACCAAGGAAAGCCGTAACATCAGCTCCGCTTTCATATAATATGTGCCCAAGAATACTTGAAGTCGTTGTTTTTCCGTGTGTTCCGGCAACGGCAAAACAAAAGGTGTCTTTAGTAATTATTCCTAAGACTTCAGCACGCTTTTTTATTGTATAATCACGCTCCACAAAATAATTCCACTCCGAATGCGTAACCGGAACCGCTGGCGTTACAATCACCAAAGTGTTTTCGGTATAAAAATTGGCTGGAATTAAATTAATATTGTCTTCAAAATGAATATCCATTCCGTCTGCAATTAATTCGTCTGTTAGCGTGGTTGGGGTTTTATCGTAACCCGAAACCTTTTTTCCAACATTCTGAAAATAGCGAGCCAAAGCACTCATCCCGATGCCTCCAATTCCTATAAAATAGACGTTATGTATTTGGTTACTATTCATTTTATTCCAATCTTAATTTCTAAGATTTTATTAATTTTATTATTTCTGCTACGATATCTTTAGTTGCATTTGGCTTAGCCAACATCTTAATATTTTTACTTAATTCTTTTTGTAAATTTTCATTTGAAATTAAATTGGAAAAAGTTGTTTCAAACTTTTCATCCAATTCTGATTCTTTGATAAGGATTGCTCCTTTTTTATCTACAATTGCATTGGCATTTTTTGTTTGGTGGTCTTCGGCTACATTTGGTGACGGAATAAAAATTGTTGGTTTTCCTACCAAACACAATTCGGATACCGATGAAGCTCCAGCTCTTGAAATCACAAAATCGGAAGCGGCATAAATCAAATCCATTCGATCAATAAAGGCAACCACCTGAACATCTGTTCTTTTGTTGTAAATTTGATATTCATCAAAATACAACTTACCGCATTGCCAAAAAACTTGAATGTCGTTTGCCAAAAGAAAATCCAATTCTTTTTCAATTAATCGGTTTAATCTACGTGCACCCAAACTTCCACCAAGAACTAAAAGCGTCTTTTTGGAAGCATCCAAATTAAAATAGGTTATGCCTTCGTATTTTTTTGAATCTACATCCAACAAATCTTGTCTAACCGGATTTCCCGTTAATACAATTTTATTTTTTGGAAAAAATCGATCCAAATTATCGTAAGCCACACAAATTGAATTTGCTTTTTTACTCAACAGTTTATTGGTAATCCCCGGATAGGAATTTTGCTCCTGAATAACCGTTGGAATATTTAAACTGTTTGCTACTTGCAATAAAGGTCCGCTAGCGAAACCGCCGGTTCCTATTACCGCATCGGGCTGGAAGTTTTTTATTATTTTTTTTGATTTCCACAAACTACTTAATAATTTAAATGGAAACATTAAATTTTGTAAAGTCAATTTTCTTTGCAATCCTGCAATCCAAAGACCTTCAATTTTGTATCCTGCCTGGGGCACTTTTTGCATTTCCATTTTATCTTGTGCTCCAACAAATAAAATTTCAGCATCTGGAAAATGAGATTTCAATTCATTAGCGATGGCTATTGCAGGATAAATATGTCCTCCCGTTCCGCCGCCACTTAATATGAATTTATAGTTTTTCATTTTCTAATTATTTTTTGTTTTGAACTGCTTTTAATGGGTTTTCTGTAATTGAGAAATCGTCTTCAACTTCTTCGTATTCTTCTTCGTCCTCTTGTAATTGTTTGTCAATTAATTTTTGAAGCGCATCCTCTCTTTTTTGTTTTTCTTCTAATTCTTGAGCAACCTCTTCTTCTTTTTTGGTTACACTAAGAATAATTCCAATTGCGATACAAGTCATCCAAATGGAACTCCCTCCCGAACTAATTAACGGTAACGTTTGACCGGTTACTGGAAGTAATTCAACAGCAACTGCCATATTTATTATTGCCTGGAATACTATTGGAAATCCGAGGCCTACCACTACTAATTTTCCAAAAAGCGAATTGGCTTTGTGAGCTGCAATTACAAATCGGGTAAGTAATAATAAATACAAACCTATTACAGTTAGGGCTCCAATTAATCCATATTCTTCTACGATGATTGCAAAAATAAAATCGGATGAAGATTGTGGTAAAAAGTTTTTCTGTACACTTTTTCCGGGTCCTAATCCATACAACCCACCAGAAGCGATGGCTATTTTGGCATTTTTAATTTGGTAATCGTCTTCGCCAGGTTTGTCACTTGTAAAATTTTCAATACGGTTTTTCCAGGTATCTACCCTGTTTCTAAAAGCATCTGGAAAAGCAATAACAACTAATACAAAAAGCGTTAGCGCTGCAGCCCCGGTTCCTATAATTATCCCTATATATTTTAATGGATATTGCCCAATAAAAGTGAGCATTATTACCATTGCAAAAATTAGGGCTGCCGTAGAAAAATTGGCTGGTAATATTAGTGCCAGCGTGATAAACACCGGAATCCATAACTCTATAAAGGAAGTTTGAAAACTAACTTTCTCTTCTCTTTTTCTTGATAAATAGCGGGCTACATATACATACAAAACAATGGCTGCCAAAGTAGAAGTTTGAAATGAAATTCCAATAAATGGAATTTCTACCCAACGACTAGCATTGGCTCCCTCAATTACAGTTCCTTTAAATAATGTATAGGCAAGTAATACCCAAATTACTGGCAATGTAATTAGAGAGAGAGCTCTAAAATAATGATAAGGTATCTTATGAATTTTGTAGATAATGAAAAACCCTAAGAAAACTTGAAGCGCATGTTTTAGTAAATAGGTAACCGCATTACCAGATCCTTGGCGGGTGTATGCCAAATTACTACTTGCACTATAAACAGACATAAATGAAAATAAGGCCAGTAGCGCAACGAATGCCCAAATGACTTTGTCTCCTTTTAAACTGTTTATTAATTCTTTCATAATTGGGTGTTGAGTATTGGGTTTGATTTTTACTTTTACCTAAGACAAAATACTATAGAATCTATTTTATAAATTTCTAACTTCACTCTTAAATTGATTTCCACGATCTTCATAATTTTCGAATAAATCAAAACTTGCGCATGCAGGAGAAAGTAAAACAGAATCTCCCTTTTCGGCAATATGTCTTGCTGTATTTACTGCATCGTGCATATTATCTACTTCTACCATAATATCAACCATGTTACCAAAAGCATCAATAATTTTTTTATTTTCCACTCCTAAACAAATAATTGCTTTTACTTTTTCAAATACTAAAGGCATTAATTCAGCATAATCATTTCCTTTATCTACACCCCCAACAATCCAAACCGTAGGTGTTTTCATACTATCGAGTGCAAAAAAAGTAGCGTTTACATTAGTTGCTTTACTGTCGTTAATGTATTGCACATTTTGAATTTTAAGCACTTTTTCTAAACGATGTTCTACACCTTGAAAATTGGATAAACTTTCGCGAATGGTTTGTTTTCTTATGCGTAAAATATTAGCAACCGAAGTAGCTGCCATTGCATTTTTAAAATTATGTTTTCCCTCTAATGCGATATCAGCGGTATCCATTAAAAACTCTTCTTCGTTGATGTTGATTTCCATAGTATTATTTTTTAAAATTGCCCCTTTCTCAAGGTTCTTGGTGATTGAAAATGGTATTAATTGTGCTTTAACTTTATTGTTTTGTAACCAATTTTGACTTGCTTGATCATCTGCATCGTAGATTAGATAATCTTGATTGGTTTGGTTTTTTGTTATTCTAAATTTTGATTCTATATAATTTTCATATTTGTATTCGTAGCGATCTAAATGGTCTGGACTAATGTTTGTAAGAATTGCAATGTGTGGCTTGTAATTTATAATTCCGTCCAGCTGAAAACTGCTTAATTCTAAAACATAGTAGTCAAAGTTTTCATCGGCAACTTGCCAGGCAAAACTTTTTCCAATATTTCCACCAAGACCTACATTCAAACCTGCTTCTTTAAGTAAATGATAAGTAAGCATGGTAGTAGTTGTTTTTCCATTACTTCCGGTAATCCCAATTGTTATTGCATCCGTAAATGGCGCTGCAAATTCAATTTCAGAAATCACAGGAATTTTCTTTTCAACTAATTTTTTTACAATTGGTGCTTTATCTGGAATTCCTGGGCTTTTCATTACTACATCAGCATTCAGAATTAACGCTTCTGTATGCTGTTCGTCTTCCCATTTAATTTCATTATTTGTAAGAACTTCTTTGTAATTATCTTTTATTTTTCCAAAATCGGAAACAAAAACATCGTATCCTTTTTTCTTTCCTAATATGGCGGTACCCACTCCACTTTCGCCACCTCCAAGAATAACTAACCTTGGCATTATCTTAGTTTTAATGTTACAATAGCTACGATTGCCAATAGTATGGTCACAATCCAAAAACGAGTAACAATTTTGCTTTCATGGTATCCTTTTTTCTGATAATGGTGATGCAGCGGCGACATTAGGAAAACACGTCGTCCTTCACCAAAACGTTTCTTTGTGTATTTGAAATAAGCAACCTGAATAATTACTGAAGCACTTTCTGCAAAGAAAATAGCACATAACACAGGCAACAACATTTCTTTTCTTACCGAAATTGCCAGTACAGCAATGATTCCACCAATGGTTAAACTACCGGTGTCACCCATAAACACAGATGCTGGATACGAATTGTACCATAAAAATCCTACTAAAGCTCCTGCAAATGCAGAAACAAATACAGTCATCTCTCCAGAGTTTGGGATGTACATTACATTTAAATAACTTGATAATATGATGTTACCCGAGATGAAGGTGAATATACCTATCGCCAGGACTGATATTGCCGAGGTTCCGGCTGCAAGACCATCAATTCCATCGGTTAAATTGGCTCCATTAGAAACAGCTGTTATAATAAAAATTACAATCGGAATAAATATTAACCAAGCCCATTTCTCATATCCTTCACCTGTCCATTCTAGTACTTTTGCATAATCTAATTCGTTGTTTTTGGTAAACGGAATGGTTGTAGTAGTAGATTTTACTTCTCTACCTTGAGTGCTAATTGTGTTTTCTGTTTGATTGAAAGCAACTGGTTTTGCCACTTTTTCACGAACAGTTACACCTGGGTGAAAATAAAGTACCGAACCTACAATTAGTCCTAATCCAACTTGACCAATAACTTTGAAGATTCCCTTTAACCCTTGTTTGTCTTTTTTGAATATCTTAATGTAATCATCAATAAACCCAATTGTACCCATCCAAATGGTGGTAATGATTAATAATACAATATAAATGTTGTTTAATTTTGTAAGCAATAAAACCGGTATCAGCGTTGCAATGATGATAATGATTCCTCCCATTGTTGGCGTTCCTGCCTTTTGGTTTTGACCAGCTAAACCTAATTCTCTAACTGTTTCTCCTACTTGCTTATTTTTTAAAATGGTAATTATTTTCTTACCATAAACTGTAGAAATTAAAAGAGATAACATTAATGCCAATGCAGATCTAAAAGTTATATATTGAAAAACCCCTGTTCCAGGAACATCTAAAGTTTTGTCTAAATATTCAAATAAGTAGTATAACATAGTTCTTTAGGTATTTTCGGTTATTAGCTTAATAATTCTTTTACAGTTTCCATATCGTCAAAATGGTGTCTTACTCCATTAATCTCTTGATAATTTTCATGACCTTTACCTGCAATCAAAATGATATCATTTGCATTGGCCAACTGACAAGCTGTTTTTATAGCTTGTTTTCTATCTTCAATAGAAAGTGTCTTTTTATAATTTTGAGGCTCCACTCCTTTTTCCATTTCTGAAATAATAGTTGCCGGATTTTCAGTTCTTGGATTGTCAGAAGTAAAAATTACGGTATCGCTCATTTGTGAAGCGATATTTGCCATAATTGGACGTTTCGTTTTATCACGATCTCCACCACATCCTACAACCGAAATCAATTTTTCATTATTAGTTCGGATGTCATTGATGGTTTTTAATACATTTTCTAAAGCATCTGGAGTATGCGCATAATCAACGATAGCAGTTACTTTATCAGCAGAAACAATATATTGGAATCGTCCAGAAACGCTTTCTAATTCTGATAATAAGCGTAATGCTTCCAAGCTATCCATACCTAATTCAATAGCAGTTCCATAAATTGCTAATAAATTATAAGCATTAAAAGTTCCTATTAATTTTACCCAAACTTCATTATCGTTGATTTTTAACAACAATCCCGACAACTGATATTCTAATATTTGCGCTCTATAATCGGCATACGATTTTAAGGCATAGGTTAATTTTTTTGCCGAAGTATTTTGCAACATTACCGCCCCATTTTTATCATCAACATTAGTTAATGCAAAAGCAGTTTTTGGCAAATGATCAAAAAATGATTTTTTAACATCTCTATATTCTGCGAATGTTGGGTGGTAATCTAAATGGTCGTGCGATAAATTTGTGAAAACACCCCCTTCAAAATGAAGTCCTTCGGTGCGTTTTTGGTGCACTCCATGCGAGCTCACTTCCATAAAACAATATTCACAACCCACCGCAATCATTTCGTTTAAATAATAATTGATAGATAATGAATCAGGCGTAGTATGTGTTGCTTTATATTCGGTTTCATCCACCATAATTTTTACGGTAGATAACAAGCCTACTTTGTACCCTGCTTTCTTATATAATTGATACAATAAAGAGGCAATAGTTGTTTTTCCGTTGGTGCCGGTAACTCCTACTAATCGAATTTTATCTGAAGGATTATTATAAAAATTAGCAGCAATAAATGCCAATGCCGAATTGGTATCTTTTACTTGAATGTAAGTAATATTTGCAACAATTACCTCAGGCAACGTATCGCAAACAATAGCCGCAGCACCCAGACTAATTGCTTTTTCTATGAATTCATGTCCATCAGAAACGGTTCCGCGAATAGCTACGAAAACATCATTTTCTTGCACTTTTCTAGAATCGAATTCGATTTTCTGAATAGCAACATCTGTCAAACCTTTTACAGCTTCGATGCTTACTTTATATAATATGTCTTTTAATAACATTTTCATATTCCTAGGATAATTCTAACAGTATTAAAGTGTTTTTTGAAATAGAGCCTCCCGCCGGAATGGATTGTCTTTTTACTTTTCCAATTCCTTTAACTTTTACTTTAACTCCTAAGTTTCCTAATAAAGCAACGGCATCCATACCTGGCATTCCTTTTAAATTTGGAATCGTATTTTTTACTGTTTGCGCTTTAGGATCACTATCTCTAAAATTATTTTCTTGAACTGCTATTTTCTTATTTAGATTTTTTATTTCGTTAGTAGAAGGCGCATCTGTAAATATTTTTTGAGCGATTCTTTTAAAAACCGGTCCAGCAACATCGGCTCCATAATATCCTTTGTTTGCCGCATCTGGTTTATGAACCACTACAATGCAAGAATATTTTGGGTTTTCTGCTGGAAAATAACCCACAAAAGACGAAATGTAATGCTTGTCGTTTCCACCATTTGTTCCATAATTTGCTTGAGCAGTACCCGTTTTTCCTGCCATTGAAAAGTCTTTAGAATACAGTGATTTCCCAGTTCCTTTTTCAACTACATTTTTCAAAACTGCTTGAATTTTTTTTACCGTTTCATCCGAACATATCTTCGAATTGATGACTTCTTTATCGTATTTTTTGATTGTTTTACTCCACTCTTTAATCTCCGATACAAATTGTGGTTTAATCATTTCACCATTATTGGCAATAGCATTATACAAGGTTAATGTTTGCAATGGCGTTACGGCAACTCCATATCCAAAAGCCATCCAAGGCAATGCAATAGCGCTCCATCTTTTATCTGCAGGATGAGGAATAATTGGCGTTCCCTCTCCCTGAATTGGCAACCCTAATGGCTTGTTTAAGCCCATTCTATCAATACGATCGATGAATTGTTTTGGATTGTTTCTGTAGTTTTCATAAACTGCCTGAACCATCACCGTATTGGATGAAATCTCCATTCCACGGCCTAAAGAAATTTTTTGAGTTCCTCCTCTATGAGAATCTTCTACATCTTTACCGTAAATCTTAATTAACCCACCTTTTCTATCATATATCTTACTGGTATCAACTTTTTTATCATCCAACAATGCAATCAAATCCACTAACTTGAAAGTAGAACCTGGCTCGTGCGCCTCCTTAATAGCGTAATTTTCAGTTTCATAATAAGTATCACCTGAAGCGGATTTACCTAAATTAGAAATCGCTTTTATTTGACCGGTTTTGGTTTCCATAACTACTACGCAACCGTGCTCTGCATTATATTCTTGCAATTGTTTCAATAAAGCATGGTGCGCAATGTCTTGAATGTAAACATCTAAACTTGAAATAACATCATATCCATCTTGTGGATCCACAACATTTACATCTCTGATTGGTTTCCATTGTCCTTTTGCAATTTTTTGCTTTAAGATTTTACCATCTTTCCCATTCAAATATTTGCTAAAGGCACCTTCAATACCAACTTGCTTTCTTTCTCCGTCTTCATTAATTTTATCGTAACCAATAGTTCTTTCGGCAATTTGACCAATAGGATGAACTCTAACAGGCTTTTGCTCAACTATAATTCCGCCTTTATTAGATCCTTTTTCAAATAATGGAAATGCTTTAATTTTTGAATACTCAGTGTAGCTTAATTTATCAGCGATAAGCGTGTAACGATTTTTAGTATTTCGCGCTTTTCTTAAAATAGCTTCATAATAAGAACTTGGTTTGCCAAATAATCTTCCTAATTTTTCAGAAAGTGGTTTTACATTTTTTTCGAAAACTTCTTCTTTTGGAACTACTGCATCAAAACGGATGGTATAATTTGGAATTGATGTAGCCAATAAACTTCCGTCCGAAGAATAAATATTTCCTTTATTTGCACGAATAACACACATTTTAACCGTAAGGTCCTTAGCTAATTTTCGATAATGTGCACCATGAACCCACTGAATATTAGTCAGTTTTAATGTAATTGCCGTAGCCATCAAAAAGATCACTAATGCAACTAAATAAATACGGTAAGAGGTGTTTTTATCTTCTATTGCCATAACTTATCGAAGAAACTTTTTTCTTTAGTTGTTTTAACTTTTATCTTAACTGGAGGTACCTGAGACGGAACAACTCCTCTTGATTTCATTTTTTCAGAAACAGTAGATTCCATTCTCAATTTCATTAATTCGGATCTTCTGTCTACAAATTCAGATCGTAATTCTTTAACTTCATTAGTTAGATCTGCAATTCTGAATATTTTCTGATCGTATTGATGTGAATTTGCAATCATAATGATTGCTAAAACCACTATAAAAAGTATAAATCGCCAATTTTTGGTAGCATCTTCATTAACAAGAAATCTTGCTTTTAATAAGTTGAATACTCCGCCTTTCATAATTGCATTTATGTATTTATCTGTAACTTAATTTAAAAACTACTTCTTTTCTGCTATTCTTAACTTGGCACTTCTGGCTCTGTTATTTAGCTTTATTTCGGCTTCTGTTGGGACAATAAGTTTCTCAACAATCCTGAAAGGGACTGAGAAATTTCCAAAGAAATCGCGTTCTGGCTCCCCTTCAAATAAGCCATTTTTCATGAATCGTTTCACCAATCGATCTTCTAATGAATGGTAAGAGATAACACTTAACCTTCCTTCTGGCTTCAAAATTTCTAGAGATTGCTCTAAAAATTCTTTCAAAACCTCCATTTCCTGATTCACTTCAATTCGAACTGCCTGATATATTTGCGCAAGAATTTTATTCTTAAATTGTTCAGGCAAATATTTATTCAAAACTATTTTTAACTCGTCTGTGGTTTTAATCGTAGCTCTTTCCCTTGCTTCTACAATAGTTCTTGCTATAGCTGGAGCCGCTTTCAACTCTCCATAATCTAAAAACACACGCTTTAAGTTGGCTTCGTCATATTCATTAATCACTTTGCTTGCATCCAACTCGTTTCTTTTACTCATTCGCATATCTAAATCGGCATCAAAACGAGTAGAAAAACCTCTTTCTGGAACATCAAACTGATGCGAAGAAACTCCTAGATCGGCTAATATTCCGTCTACTTGCTTCACTCCATGAAATCTCAAAAAACGTTTTATATATCTAAAATTCTCTTGAATTAAAGTAAATCTTTCATCTGGTAAGGCGTTCGCCCAGGCATCTTCATCTTGATCAAATGCAAACAATTTTCCGTTTGCGCCAAGTCGAGTTACTATTTCTTTTGAATGTCCGCCGCCGCCAAAAGTGACATCAACATAAATTCCATCTGGTTGAATATTTAAACCATCTACCGTTTCTTTAAGTAAAACTGGGTTATGATATTCCATCTGCGTCGTCTTTTACATCACCCATTACTTCTTCTGCCAAGTCGGCAAAATCAACCACTGAATCATCAATAGCTTTTTCGTAAAGATTCTTATCCCATATTTCAATAATATTCACTGCAGAAGAAAGAACAATGTCTTTATTAATTTGCGCAAAACCAGTTAAATCCTTTGGAACTAATAATCGCCCAAGCGCATCAATTTCAACCACTTTTACACCTGCAGTAAAACGACGAATAAAATCATTATTCTTTTTTACAAATCGATTCAACTTGTTGATTTTCTGCATCATTAACTCCCATTCTTTCATTGGATAAAGCTCCAAACAAGGCTGAAAAACAGAACGCTTCAAGACAAATCCGTCTTGAAGAGAGGCAGCTAATTGCTTCTTGAAAGGCGCTGGCAACAACAGCCTTCCTTTAGCATCTACTTTACACTCATATGTTCCTATTAATGAATTCAAAAAACTAATTATTTAATGATATGAAGCAAAAATATAAAATAATTTACCACCTTTTACCACTTTCTACCACATTGTTAATAAGTTTTTAAAATTGGTCAATTTTTGAGTTTTAATATTCACTGAATTATTAAATAAAACTAACTAATTTGATGTGATTTACTAAAATTTAGTAATAAATTAAGTGTTAAATTAGAATATATTGCGAAAAATGTAATCAGATAAAAGTGGGAATGATTTATATACCATTTTAATAAGTAGTTGAAATGATGAAGATTAAATAAATTTGTAGTTAATACCACCGAAGCCCAACAAAAACAATAGTTTTAACTAATTTAATTTTCAATAAATAGGTTTTTTATATTAAAAGTTTATATTTGTATCACTATAAAAAAGTGAGATAAATATGGACGGTATCATAAAAAAAGAAGGGAGATACAGCTATCTAGAAATTGGCGAAGGAACACCTATTGTAATCCTGCATGGGTTGATGGGGGGCTTAAGTAACTTTGATGGAGTAGCCAATTATTTTTCTACTAGAGGATACAAAGTTGTCATTCCTGAATTGCCTATTTACACTCAAAATCTTTTAAAGACCAACGTAAAAGCATTTGCAAAATATGTAAAGGATTTTATCACTTTTAAAAAATTTGAGCGCGTTATTTTATTAGGAAACTCACTGGGTGGACATATTGCTTTATACCACACGAAAATGTATCCGGAAAAAATGCTTGGTTTAGTAATTACAGGAAGCTCTGGACTTTACGAAAGCACCATGGGTGACAGTTACCCTAGAAGAGGGGATTATGAATACATACAGAAAAAGGCCGAAGCCGTTTTTTATGACCCTAAAATTGCCACAAAAGAAATTGTAGATGAAGTTTATGCCATGGCAAATGACCGAATTAAATTAATTAAAACGCTTACTATTGCCAAAAGTGCCATAAGACATAACATGGCTAAAGATTTACCAAAAATTCATGTGCCTACTTGCATCATTTGGGGTAAAAACGACACCGTAACACCACCAGAAGTAGCGCTTGAATTTGATCGATTATTGCCTAATTCAACTTTATATTGGATTGACAAATGTGGTCATGCGGCCATGATGGAACATCCAGATGAATTTAACAGATTACTAGAAGTGTGGTTACACGAAAAAAGTGAAACTTTAAAAAATAGCACTTCAACCAAATAATATAATGAAAATAAATACTGCAGAATTTATCATAAGCAACTCTGATGTTTCTAAATGCCCTTTAGAGCGCTTGCCCGAATACGCCTTTATTGGCCGATCAAACGTTGGTAAGTCATCTTTAATAAACATGCTAACCAATCATAAAAATTTAGCAAAAACATCAGGGAAACCAGGAAAAACGCAGCTGATTAATCATTTCAAAATAAATTCGAATTGGTTTTTAGTCGATTTACCAGGATACGGATATGCACGTGTTTCTAAAAAAACAAAGCAAGTTTTTCAAGAATTCATTACCGATTATTTTGAGAAAAGAGAACAACTGGTTTGTGCTTTTGTTTTAATTGACATTCGCCTTGAAGCACAAAAAATAGATTTAGAATTTATAGAATACCTTGGGGAATCAGGTATTCCATTTTGTATTATTTTCACAAAAGCAGATAAGATTAGTAAAACCAAAATCGACTCCCATATTGCAGCCTACAAAAAGCAACTTCATGCTAATAACTGGGAAGAAATTCCTCCTTATTTTGTAACCTCGGCCACAGAAATAATTGGCAAAGATGCCCTGTTAAATTATATTGAAGATATTAACGAAATGGTTTATAAGGATATTAATTCATTTTAATATTAAAATATTAAAATCTCAAATATTTTATTAATTACAAAATTATTTTAATTTTGTTAAAATTAATGGAGTTCAGAAACCATAAAAACGAGGTGTAATCGAAAAACCATAAGAGTAGAATTATAAATAAACAAAAATGAAAAAATTTAATTTAACGTTAGTAATTACATTATTTATTATGTCTTTTGGCTTTTCTCAAGATTTAATTACATTGAAATCAGGTCAAGATATTAGTGCTAAAATCATTGAAGTTGGAATAAACGAAATAAAATACAAAAAATTTGATAATATTGATGGACCTACATTTACAATCTCAAAATCAGATGTATTAATTACCAGATATAAAAATGGTACAAAAGATATATATAATGTAGAAAATAAAGAAACTAAAAACAATGAAGATATGACTGCACAAGGGACAAATGACGCAGTTTCTTTTTACAAGGGGAGAAACTCAGGATCTGTTTGGACTGGCGTAGCATCAGTATTTACTTCTCCTGTATTAGGTTTAATTCCTGCTATTGCTTGTTCTTCAACAGAACCTTCTGATGAAAACCTAAATAATAAAAATCCAGAATTAATGAAAAATTCTTCATATAATGTAGCCTACACAAAAAAAGCACATAAAATAAAAAAAGGTAAGGTTTGGAAGGGCTATGCTATTGGCTCCGGAGCTTGGCTATTACTATTTTTAATTCTATAATTCTTTAAAAATCCCCAAATTGGGGATTTTTAATTTAATAGCTATTTCAACTCCAATTTTTCAGCGAAATAATCCGTGAAATCACGCATGGTTGCGGTCATTTTTTCATCGTTGGTAGCGCGTTCATACGTATCGGCCATAGCCAAAAGAGACTGATAAATAAAGATTTTCATCTCATCTACAGGCAAGTCTTTAGTCCACAAATCAACTCGTAACGATTCTTTTTTATCGCTATTCCAAATAGACAACATAATTGCTTTAGCGGCTTCATCTTCAATTCCGCCATCTTGAGCTGACCATTTTAGTGTTTCTGGAATTTTATTTTCGTCTAATTCAATGGTGAATTTTATTTCGGAAGTGTTCGTATTACTCATTACTTTTTGGTTTGTATTTTGATTTTTCAAATAGCTCTATAGGATCTGTTTTTAATAATTGAATAACAGAAACTTCATTATTTTGCATATAGGAACGAACAATTTGCCATCCCACCCATTGACCTACTCGTCCTGGAGTTTCATTATCTATTTCTAAATAAAATTTAGAGAACGGAGCCAAATTTATAAATCGGTTTGGTAATTTTGGGTCAGAACTGTATAACATTTTATTACTTACAAAATACTCCCACATATAACTTTCGTTTTCTTGACACCATTTAATATGGTCTTCGGTGTAGCCAATTCGTTCGGCATCGGTATAATCGGGCAATAAAATATCTTTAAGATACAATTCCTTTCCTGAATTGATCATTAAGGTCAATAAATCTTTGTTTTTTGAACCTGGAACAATTCGATACGACAAACTGGATACAATATCCGGAAGCATTTGCCTTTGCTCGAAATTTTGTCTTAAATAAGCCGGAAATTCAGAGTAAAACCGATGGTCTTTACCTAAATACAACTCTAAAGCTATCACCAATTTATCGTTTGCATAAATGGCTTTATTCAAATAATCCATTTCGCCAATTGCGGTGTAGATTTGTGGCGTTTTTATTGTAGGAAAATAATATTTAATGTGTTTAAACAAATCTTCAATTTCGGTTTGATGTGCTCCAAAATTTTTATATTTTTTTTCTACTTCTTGATACAACTCACGCCATTGTGGGTTTTGCATTTTTTCAATCCAAGCTTCATCTGCAATCGCTGCAGGAAAAAAATCAGGATATTCAGCTTTTACCATTGGTAATTCTTGCGGAGTAGCATTAAAAAAGGCCTGCTCAAAACGAATTACTTTCATTGATACCGGAATTTCTTCTACTTCGCGTTCAATTTTACTTTTTTTATCGCAAGAGAAAAATAAGAATCCAAAAGCAAAAAGATATATATATTTTCGCATAGTTAATTTTAATATTTTTGCAAATATACATCACCAAATTGTAATTCATTCTTAAACTATGAGTAAAAAAAGTACTATTCAGGCAGAAAAGGTAAACGAGCACATTGTAAGCTGGTTAAAATCCTATGCTAGTAAAGCCAATGTGAACGGATTTGTAGTTGGAATTTCTGGTGGAGTAGATTCTGCGGTAACCTCAACTTTATGTGCACAAACAGGATTGCCTACTCTATGCGTAGAAATGCCAATTCACCAAGCCAGCAGCCAAGTTAATAGAGCAAAAGAACATATTGATCAGCTTAAAAAAAGATTTTCAAATGTGGGTTCAATTGAATCAAACCTTACTTTAATATACGATACTTTTAAAGCAGGAATGCCCGAAAGCAATGATGAAACCAAATATCACTTGGCTTTAGCAAATACCAGAGCACGATTACGAATGACTACTTTATATTATCATGCCGGAGTTCATAGCTATTTAGTTGCCGGAACCGGAAATAAAGTAGAAGACTTTGGTGTGGGTTTTTACACCAAATATGGCGATGGTGGTGTGGATATTAGTCCGATTGCGGATTTAATGAAAAGCGATGTTTTCGCATTAGGAAAGTATTTAACTATTCCGGAGTCAATCCAAACTGCAGCGCCCACAGACGGTTTATTTGGTGACAACAGAACCGACGAGGACCAACTAGGTGCCAGTTATGATGAACTAGAATGGGCCATGCTTGAAAATGAAAAAGAAATGCTTGGTTCAAATTATTCGGAAAGAGAAACTGAGGTTTTAAAAATTTACCAAAAACTAAATAGTTCTAATAAGCACAAAATGCTGCCTATTCCTGTTTGTATTATTCCAAAAGAATATAAATAATATATTACAATTTTCTTTTTATTTCGAATTTCTTTTCGTAACTTTAAAATAATAGTGTTAAATTTTTAAACAAAAAGTTATGATAAGTGTTTGTCTTGCCGATAATTTACCTGTGGTACATTTCGGCGTAAAATCTTATTTTAGAGACCATCCAGAAATTAATGTGGTAGCCAATGTAGCTGAATTCCCATTGATTTTAGAGGCCTTGAAAAATAAAAAAATTGATGTTCTAGTAATTGATCTAGAATTAAAAGGATTGAAGAATATTTTTGATTTAAAATCATTAATAAGCAACAATCCCAACATGAAAATTATTGTGTATACTAATTTAAATGAACAGGTGTATGCTTCTAATTTTATTAAAGCAGGAATGTCTTGTTTTTTAAACAAATCATCCAAGTTAGAAACCTTAGGCATTACAATTGTTAAAGTGGCTTATGGATTAAATTTGAGCGAAACAATAAGAGGATTTCCAAATTATAGATCCGGAAATGAAATATACCGAAAACTCTCCAACAGAGAAGTTGAAGTACTGCGTTTCTTAAGCAACGGAAAGAAAAACAGCGAAATATCTAAGATTTTAGGTTTGAATGAAAAGACGATAAGCACCTACAAACTTCGTCTATTAAAAAAATTAAATGTTTCTAATTTAGTTGATTTGGTAAATAAAGCCAACAACTTAGTACTCGTTTAAGAGCAGAAGGAAAAGCCCCAAATTTCCTTTTATTAGAATTACATTAATTGTGTCGGGAGATTACTCTTCCCAGTTTTTTAGAAAAAATATTAGTTAACCCAAGATAATCCATTACTAAGGATAAGGTTTCTGCATTGTCAGTCGCTACGTCTTTTGCTATGGAAGTTTTTAACTCGTCTATTATTTTATTTACTAAAAACCAACGAAGTGTTACTATCGTTTCGGTAACATATTGGCTTATTGTTTTGTCTTTGGCTTTGACAAATATATTTTTAGCTTCCCAATTGTGCAATAATTCTCGTTCGTCATTCATTAATATTGTGGTGACTTCTTGAGATAATTCACTTGGTAGGTGAGATAAATATTGATCTAATTCAAAGGTTTCAGATTGGTTAAAATACTGAATCAAATCATTATAAATACTTTTAAACAAAGGATTTGCCAATTCAATTTCATCTTCTTGTAAGCTCAAGAAGATGCGTTGAAACACTTTATAACGATTCATTTCGCGCACTTCTTGTAATTCACCTTTTTCATTGGCTTTTAGAATTACATCTTCAAATTCATCTTCGACATTTCCATAAATCAATAAAATTTCAATGATCTTATGCTCTAATTCAAATTGAATGTCAATACTTGGAGCAGCAATAGGCATTTCGTTTTTTACGACTTCAAATGCTTTTTGCTCTTCTTTTTGTTTTTTTCCTAATTCGGAAATGTCTTTTTTAACAAGTTGGGCCAACGTATTAAAAAGCACTTCTTCAGAAATATCCATAATTCGGGATACCTCTTGAATATATACTTCGCGCTTGATACGATCTGGAATTTTAGAAATACTCGCCACCATATCCCGAATCAAATCGGATTTTTTTATGGGATCGTTCTTAGCATCCTTAATTAATAAGGAAGCTTTAAACTGGATGAAATCCATGGCGTTGTCTTCAAGATATTGCGTTAAATCTTGAAGTGGTGTTTTTTTAGCAAAACTATCTGGATCTTCCCCGTCAGGGAAAGCGCACACTTTAACGTTCATCCCCTCTTCAAGAATCAAATCGATTCCACGAATAGAAGCGCGCAATCCGGCAGCATCACCATCAAAAAGAACGGTAATATTTTTGGTAAGACGATTGATCAATCGGATTTGATCCGGAGTTAAAGCAGTTCCTGAAGAAGCAACCACATTTTCAATTCCCGCTTGATGCATCTGTATCACATCGGTATACCCTTCTACCAAATAGCATCGGTCGTTTTTTGCAATGGCTTGTTTGGAATGATAAATTCCATACAACACTTTGCTCTTGTGGTAAAGATCACTTTCGGGAGAATTTAAATATTTGGCAGCTTTTTTATCATTAGTTAAAATTCTTCCTCCAAAACCCAAAACACGCCCCGACATGGATTGAATTGGAAACATGACACGCCCTTTAAAGCGGTCAAATTGCTTGTCCTCTCCAACTATGGTAAGTCCGGTTTTTTCTAAAAATTCTAATTTATAACCTTTTCCAAGTGCTTCTTTGGTTAAAGCATCCCAAGTATTTGGTGAATATCCCAATTGAAACTTTTTAATCGTTTCATTGGTGAATCCTCTTTCTTTAAAATAGGTATAGGCAATGGCTTTCCCTTCTTCGGTGTTAAGCAAAACATCTTGAAAATATTTGCTAGCAAATTCGGAAACCAAATACAAACTTTCTTTTTCATTAGCCACCTCTTTTTCTTCGTTAGAAAGTTCGGTTTCTTCAATTTCGATGTTGTATTTTTTTGCCAAATAACGAATGGCTTCAGGATAGGTAAAGTGCTCGTGCTCCATGATAAAAGCAATGGCATTACCTCCTTTTCCCGAGCTAAAATCTTTCCAAATTTGTTTCACAGGAGAAACCATGAACGAAGGAGAACGCTCATCAGAAAACGGACTCAACCCTTTGTAGTTGCTACCGGCGCGCTTTAACTGAACGAAATCGCCAATAACCTCCTCTACTCGAGCAGCTTCATATACTTTATCTATGGTTTCTTTGGTAATCAATTTTAGGATCTAGGATTATAAGTTCTAAGTTTTCAAAGTTACATGTTTTTATATAAAAAAACCTAGAAGGTTTTTAAAAACCTTCTAGGTTGAATTACAAAAACTAACCTAACAAATTCTCTTTAATTCCAATCCCAACGTATTCCTAATGAAATGTTGTTTTGCTTTACATTATTGTTTTTAAACATTGGATTTAAATCATATTTAACATATAAACTTATGTCCCTATATCCCACATATGAACTTACACCATAAATAAAGTCATTTACATTATAATCACCTTTTTGCATCACTTCAACTTCATGTCCATTTCCATCATTAAATAATTGATATTGTTTTGATTTTAACCTTAATCCTGCGTAACCACCTAGACCAAATCTTATACTTTTTTGTGTTTGAAATTTAGACATTCCTTTTATTATTTTATTTTTTGAAAAATCAAACTCAAAATGTAATGGCACAACTAAATATACATTTTTAAATCGAGAATCACTTAGTTCATTTGGACTGTATTCTAAATTCGTTTGACCCCCATTTTTATTAAAGATTCTATTATCTGTCGGACGAATGTTATTATACATAACTGAAAATCCATATTTCAAATGTAATAAATTCTCCTTTTTTAACAATCTTGATTTATAAGTAATACCCCACTCATAAAAATGAGATCCAA
Source organism: Flavobacterium sp. (assembly GCF_040383245.1). GTDB lineage: Bacteria > Bacteroidota > Bacteroidia > Flavobacteriales > Flavobacteriaceae > Flavobacterium. Next base: position 81,223 of record NZ_JBEIDX010000007.1, read on the forward strand.
AATATCTATAATCAGAGCCTGATACTTTTCCTTCTGTAACTAAATTATTTAATCCAAATGCAAAAACAAATTGTGAAGTAGTTCTTTTTTCATTATTAGTTTTCCTATCAACAAACTTCTTTTTAACACCATTTACATCAATATATGTGCTATCAATTATTTTAGCTGTAATTTTATTTTTTTTTCCATTATAAATAACACTATCATGTAAGTTTAATTTGACATCATAACCTCTTATCATCTCATCTACATGCTCTTGAACTATACCTTTTAATTCTAATTGATTAAGGGCAGTTTTATTTTCAATTATATTAGCGCATTCTTGTGCTAACTTTATCTTTTTTTGGTCGGCTTGTTCTCTTGTAATTGTTCCTTTTTCAAGCTGTAAATTAACTTCTTCAACCTCAATTTTTAATTTAGCTTTTTCATTTACAGTAATGTAGGTTATTTTCTCGGCAATAGCCTTGGCTTTGCTTTCAAAAGTGTCTTGAGCAATTAATTTGCTTGCAAATAGTAATAAGGTTAGTACTAAGTAAATCGTAAAATTTCTCATTTTTTTGTTTGATTTAAATTATTATTGAATTTTGACATTGATGGCTTTTATTTTTGGTTTCGTGCTTGTAATGCAACTTTAATTTCCTTATAATTTTTAGAAATTCTTTTTAAAGCTTTTTCTCTAAATGTTTGATCTAATTCTCCGTCGACTTGAGACAAAAGACTGTTGGCATTTATTTTAATTTTGCTATTAGTATTTGAATTTGTTGATTTATCTACAGCTGCAAGTAAATCAAGAACATTTACTTTTACTGTATTGGAAACTAAAATTTCTTGTGAAGACTCAACTACTTTTGGAAATTGATTTTGCGCAATAACTTCATTACTTTGAAACTCAATTTCTTTATCCTGAATAATTACTGAATTAACCGTAGTCTTTGTTTGAACGGCTACTTTTTGCGATACTTTGAAGTGAGTCTGTGGCATGTAATAACGAGCTCCTACTACTTGCTCTTCTTTCTTTACACTTACTAATTTACTGGGACTTAAATTGCTTTTTCTATTTATATTTCCAATAACAACATTATTTTCTGGTTTAATCAAATCATCTTTTGTTGAAAAATAAAACGTACCAAGGGAAACTAAAAGCAAAATACTTGCAGCTATTCCAATGTGCTTATTAGAAAAAAAGATAAAACGTTTTGATGTGTTTTCTTCTGCAGCAGTCAACATTGCATCCAATCGATCCCAAGCCATAGAACTGGGTTGGATTTCTCGAGTTTTCAGATTATTGTTTATTTGGGTTTCTAATTTATTCGGTTCCATTGGTGAAATTTTTTAATTTACTAATATTATTTTGCAACATTTTTCTAGCATGCGACAATTGTGATTTGGAAGTTCCTTCTTTAATTCCAAGTAGTTCGGCTATTTCATGGTGTTTATAACCTTCTATCGCATAAAGATTGAACACCATTTTATATCCATCAGGCAAATTATCTATTAAAAATTGAATGTCGTCAACAGAAAACTGACTTTCAGTAGTATTGCCACTTTCCTCTATATAAATTTCCTCTTCAAGAAATTTTACTTTTTTTTGAACTCTAAGAAAAGAAATACATTCGTTTACCATTATTCTCCGAACCCAACCTTCAAAACTGCCTTCATGTTTAAAATTTTTCAAACTGACAAAGACTTTCATGAAAGCGGTAATCATTACGTCTTCTGCCAAATGCATATCTTTAATATATTGCCTACAAACCCCTAACATTTTCGGAGAAAATTTAGAATAAATCTGATGTTGAGCATGTCTATTACTCTGGACGGCTTGCTCGATCAGTTCTTTTTCTGCAATATGTAAGTTAATAACTTTCATAATTCGTTCTCAGCAATCACCTCTTGTTTTGTTTGCCAACTAAATACCCTAGTTCTATTAGCCTAGACGAGAGTCAATGTAAAATGGTTGCATCAATAAATAAAAAAATCTTAATTTATATAAATTTGAATATAAATCTAATAAAAAATCCCACCTAATGGTGGGACTTTTTTATTTATAATTGATACTTAAATAAGTTATAATATCAACATTGCATCTCCATAAGAATAGAATTTATATCCTTCTTTTACAGCTTCTTCGTAGGCTTTTTTCATTAAATCGTGTCCACAAAAAGCCGAAATCATCATTAATAAAGTAGATTTTGGAGTATGGAAGTTAGTAATCATAGCGTCTGCAATACTAAAATCATAAGGAGGGAAAATAAATTTATTGGTCCAACCTTGATATGGATTTAATGTTCTTTGCGAAGAAACAGAACTTTCAATAGCACGCATCGAAGTCGTCCCTACTGCACAAATTCTCTTTTTCTTAACTTTCGCATTATTTACAATATCACATGCCTCTTGAGTAATTTTTAACTCCTCAGAATCCATTTTGTGTTTAGATAAATCTTCTACTTCAACAGGATTAAATGATCCCAATCCAACATGAAGTGTAACTTCAGCAAAATCAATTCCTTTTATCTCTAATCTTTTCAATAAATGTTTAGAAAAATGCAAACCAGCAGTAGGTGCAGCTACCGCTCCTTCTTCTTTAGCATAAATTGTTTGGTAACGCTCTGCATCTTCTTCGGTTACTTCACGATTGATGTATTTTGGAATTGGTGTTTCTCCAAGTTCCGTTAATTTATTTCTAAATTCTTCATAAGATCCATCATAAAGAAAACGCAACGTTCTTCCTCTTGATGTGGTATTATCAATTACCTCAGCTACCAACGAATCGTCGTCGCCAAAATATAATTTATTTCCAATTCTAATTTTTCTAGCAGGATCTACTAGTACATCCCAAAGGCGTTGCTCTGCATTTAATTCTCTCAATAAGAAAACTTCAATTCTAGCTCCTGTTTTTTCTTTATTTCCATACATTCTTGCAGGAAAAACTTTGGTGTTATTTAAAATCATCACGTCACCATCATCAAAATAATCGATAACATCTTTGAACATTTTATGTTCTATTGTTCCTTTTTTTCTGTCCACAACCATGAGACGTGCTTCGTCACGGTTTTCTGCTGGAAATTCTGCAAGTAATTCTGGTGGAAGATTGAATTGAAAATGAGATAATTTCATTTATAAAAAGTTTAAAAGTTTATGGTTTAAAATTTAAAGTTTATGGTTTTTCCATAGCCGTTTAAATCAAGTTGGCAAATATACGATTGTGAGATAGGCGTTGTCAAGTGTTTTGCACTTTATTTTTTTTATAAGTTGCTTAGGTACTGAGTAACTTGGGTTTTATGCAGTTTATATTTCTGAAATTTGAAATCCAAAAGATTTTAAATCATTCCAAAAAGTGGGATAGGATTTTGAAACTACCTCAGCTTGTTCAATTTCCAAGGGTATTTTTATTGCTAAGGGAGCAAATGACATGGCCATCCGATGGTCTTGATAGGTTTTTATTACTGCATTTTTCATTTCTAAATTAGGGCAACCTTCAATTGAAATAGCATCCGCAGTAATTTCAACCTTTGCTCCTAGCGGAGTTAATTCATTTTTTAAGGCTACCAATCGATCGGTTTCCTTAATTTTAAGCGTATGCAAACCATTTAATTGGCAAGTAACTCCAAGTCCGAAACAAGTAACTGCAATAGTTTGAGCAATATCTGGAGAACTGTTAAGCTGTAAGTTTATAGCATGAGGTTTGCTATTCGAAGTTTTACTGATTGTAATGGAATTATCAGCATTGAAAATTGTAGCTACACCAAAATTTTTATACAGTTCAGACAAAACAGCATCTGCTTGCAAGCTATTTTCATTAAAAGTAGAAAGATGTATTTGGGTACCAATTTCAGAAAGCGCCACAATAGAATAATAATAAGACGCCGAAGACCAATCACTTTCGATCTGAATTGGTTGTTGGTTTTCACTAATTGCCATTGGGCTAACCGAAATGCAATTCGTTTCAAAAGAGGTTACAATCCCAATTTTATTTAGTAAAGCCAACGTCATCTCTATGTAAGGCCTTGAAGTGATTGCTCCTTCTAGGGTCAATTCCAATCCGTTTTCAAGCTTTGGAGCAATTAACAATAAGGCCGAAATATATTGGCTGCTGACATTTGCCGGAAGCGAAATTTTGCTATGAGTTAGTTTCTTGCCTACAATTTTTATGGGCGGAAAGCCATCTTTTTCAATATAAGTTATTTCGGCACCAAGCTGATTTAATGCATCAACTAAAATTTGAATGGGTCTTTCTTGCATTCTTGAAGAACCCGTTAATACTACTTCAGCACCCTCCTGAATTGCAAAATAAGCAGTCAAAAAACGCATGGCGGTCCCGGCATGGTGGACATCAATGCGCAACGATTTTTGATTTTTGATTTTTGATTTTTGAAGTGCATCTACCATAACCTCTGAATCATCAGAATTGGAGGTGTTTTCGATGCTAATATTGGGATACAACGCTTGCAACAACAATAATCGGTTGGTTTCCGATTTGGACCCAGTGATTGCTATTGTAACATTTTGAATTTTGAATTTTGAATTTTGAATTTTCAGATTCACACCTATTTTAGCTTTGCATTATTTTGATGGCGGTCGTGATCGCGATTGGTTTTCAAGTCTAATTTTTTGTCAAATGCCGCTTGCAAGTCGATGCCTGTTTGATTTGCAAGACAAAGCACCACAAAAACCACATCTGCCAATTCTTCGCCTAAATCTTTATTTTTATCTGATTCTTTTTCAGATTGTTCGCCGTAACGTCTGGCAATGATTCGTGCCACTTCACCTACTTCTTCCGTTAGTTGAGCCATATTGGTTAATTCGTTAAAATAACGAACTCCATGGTTCTTAATCCAATTGTCTACTTCGAGTTGGGCGTTTTTGATATCCATATTTACTCTTTATTTTTTGTATCTATTACTATTGTCACCGGGCCATCATTTAGCAAAGCTATTTTCATATCGGCACCAAATTGTCCTGTTGGTACTTTTTTACCAATTTCAAATTCCATTTGAGCAATGAATTTCTCATAAACCGGAATTGCAATTTCGGGCTTTGCTGCTTTTATATACGAAGGACGGTTGCCTTTTTTTGTTGATGCGTGTAGCGTAAACTGACTCACAATTAATACTTCGCCAGCACACTCTTTTACTGAAAGATTCATAACCTGGTTTTCATCTTCAAATATGCGAAGATTTGCAATTTTTGAAACCAACCACTGAATATCATCTTGGTTATCGGTTTCTTCAATTCCTACAAAAACAAGCAAACCTTTTTGAATTTCAGCTACAACATTTCCTTCAATGGTTACCGATGCTTGGGTTACTCTTTGGATTACTGCTTTCAAATCAATTGTGAATTATAAATTATGAATTGTAAATTACTTTAATTACAAAATTATCTTTTTAAGTTATTCTTTGCTGTAATAATTATAGAAGCTAAAATTTTATTAATCTCTAAAACATCTGAGTTTAAAGAATGGAATTGAGATTCGGTTATATATTCAGATTGAAATAACAATTCTAACCAATAACTACTTTCGTTAGCCTCTTTCTGAGCAATAGCAAGTTTATGTATGAAATCAAGTTTACTCTCTGCATGTTCAGATTCACTGACCAATGCACCTACTGAAGTGCCACTTCGTAACAATTGCTTGCTCAATACAAATTCCTTTTTCTCGGAACTTAAAAATTGATACAATTTCACAATTCGTAATGCAAAACTAAATGATTTTAACTTAATTATATTGTCTGCCATAATTCATAATTTACCATTTATAATTTACAATTATTCTCTTGTCTTATCGCTAGCAATTCGATCGTCTTTGTAAATATCGGTACGGTAATGCTCGTCATCACCTTCTAAAATTTTCAAATAACTATTGTAGCGTGTCCAAGAAATTTTGTCCTCTTCCAATGCTTTTTTAATGGCACAATGGGGTTCTTCTTTATGTAGGCAATTATTGAATTTGCATTGGTCTTTTAATTTGAAAAACTCAGGGAAATACCCGCTAATTTCTTCTTTTTCCATGTCTACAATCCCGAATCCTTTTATTCCTGGTGTGTCAATTATTTTTGCATCAAATGATAAATCATACATTTCAGCGAATGTAGTTGTATGTTGTCCTTGTTTACTTTGCTCAGAAATTGTTTTTGTTTTCAACAACAAACTTGGTTCTAATGCATTTACCAAAGTCGATTTTCCAACACCCGAATGTCCAGAAAACATGGTGATTTTACCCACCATAAGTTCTTTCAATTTGTCAACACCTTTGTTTTGGGTTGAGGAAACTCGTAAACATTGGTAGCCAATTTGCTCATATACATGTTGCATGTAAAGCTGCTCTTCTAGGGTTTCATCTGTTAAGGTATCTATTTTATTAAAAACCAAAATGGTGGTAATTCCATAGGCTTCGGCAGTTACTAAAAATCGATCTATAAAACTAAAGGTAGTTGGCGGATTATCAATGGTGATCAGCAAGAAAACATAATCCAAATTAGATGCAATTATATGCATTTGGTGAGACAAGTTTACTGATTTTCGAACAATGTAATTTTTCCTGTCGTGAATTTTATGAATAGTTCCTGTAGTTACATCTGAAGTTTCGTCTAATTCAAAATCTACTATATCGCCAACCGCAATTGGATTGGTACTTTTAATTCCCTTTACCCGAAATTTACCTTTGATACGACATTCTACAAAAGTGCCCTCCTCCGATTTTACGGTGTACCAACTTCCAGTAGATTTATAAACAAGTCCGGTCATAGAAATTAACGATTGATGATTGTCGATTTTAGAAATTAGATTTATGCAAAAATAAGCAATTCAAAAATCAAATATCGTTAATCACATTCAAAAATCTTATGAATTAAATATCTTCTCTTGGTGGGTGATGCTTTCTTGGTGAATGGCTTTAAAAAACTGAACTATAAATTCTTCGCTCAAGCCTTTCTGACTTCCATCGGAAATCATTTTTTCTAAAACTTCATTCCATCTTTTATTTTGCAACACGGCCACATTTTTTTCTTTTTTAAGTGCTCCAATACTTTCGGCTACTTGCATTCTTTTTCCTATTACATCCAATAATTTTGAATCAAATTCATCGATTTGTAAACGCAATTTTAATAACTTTTGCTGGTAATCATCAGCATCATCTGTTTCTTTTCGAATAATTAAATTCGAAATAATCTCTTTTAACCGCGTTGGGGTTACTTGCTGAGCAGCATCACTCCATGCATTATCGGGATCGATGTGGGTTTCAATAATCATCCCATCATAATTTAAATCGAGTGCTTCTTGGGTAACTTGAAAAATCATATCGCGTTTTCCAGTAATGTGCGAAGGATCAATAATTATTGGCAAATCGGGATATTTATGTTGTATGTCAATAGCAATTTGCCATTCGGGGTTGTTTCTATATTTAGTTTTTTCATAAGTTGAAAAACCACGATGTATAATTCCTAGTTTTTTAATTCCGGCATTTTGTAATCGTTCCACACCACCAATCCAAAGAGACAAATCGGGATTTACCGGATTTTTAAGCAAAACGATTTTATCCGTATTTTGCAAAGCATCAGCTATTTCTTGCACTGCAAAGGGATTTACCGTTGTTCGAGCACCAATCCAAAGCACGTCAATATCATGCTCTAATGCCAGTTTTACATGGGTTGCATTTGCAACTTCTACCGCCATTAGCAAACCGGTTTCTGCTTTTGCCTTTTGCAACCACTTAAGTCCAATTTCTCCAACACCTTCAAATCCTCCTGGACGCGTTCTAGGTTTCCAAATTCCAGAACGAAAAATGGAGACTTTAGAATCTTTCAATTCATGAGCTATTTTAAGAACTTGCTCTTCCGTTTCTGCACTACAAGGTCCAGCTATAATTAGAGGGTGAGAAAAATTAAGTTCGTTTAACCAGGTCTTACTTGCTTTACTATTGTTCATTTGGGTTTTCGTCTAATCCAATAATAAAATGGATTGATTTGTGACAAAATTACTAAACCAATAGCAACTTACATAGAAACAAATACCAAAACTGCGTTAATAATTTCAAATTTATCATAATAGTGCTATTTATTCGTTATCTGTTTTAATGGTTTTAGTTTTCCTATATTAATTATTACATTTGCTTCAAATATCAAGTCTATGTCTATAGAAGTTCAAAATATCTCTAAAAGTTATGGTGCTCAAAAAGCATTAGACAATGTTACTTTTTCTGTAAAAAAGGGTGAAATAGTTGGTTTTCTTGGTCCAAATGGTGCTGGAAAATCTACCTTAATGAAAATACTAACGACTTATATTAACGCCGATGAAGGAACTGCCATAGTAAATGGGAATGATGTTACCCTAAGTCCAAAGGTGGTGCAACTTTCGGTTGGGTATTTAGCAGAACACAATCCGTTGTATTTGGATTTATATGTAAGAGAATATTTGGCTTTTAATGCCGATGTGTATAAAGTTGCAAAAACTAGAATAGAAGAAGTAATCCAGTTGACTGGATTAACTTCGGAGAGCCATAAGAAAATTGGCGAATTATCTAAAGGGTACAGACAACGAGTTGGGTTGGCCACAGCACTTTTACACAATCCCGATGTTTTGATTTTGGATGAGCCTACCACCGGATTGGATCCAAATCAATTGGTAGAAATTCGAAATGTTATAAAAAATGTAGGAAAAAATAAAACAGTTTTTCTTTCAACGCACATCATGCAAGAGGTGGAAGCCATTTGCGATAGAGTGATTATCATTAATAACGGCAAAATAGTTACTGATAAAAAACTAGATAAACTGGTATCTGAAATTCAGGAGCAAGTTATTGAAGTAGAATTTGATCAAGCGGTGGAAGAAAGTTTATTTTCAAAATTAGCCCAATTAAAAAATACAAAAAATACCCACGATAAAGTTTGGGAATTGACCTTTGAAACCGAGAACGATTGCCGTTCTTCGGTATTTGATTTTGCACAAGAAAACGGATTAAAAATCTTACAACTTAACTTGAAAAGCAAAAACTTAGAAGAAATTTTTAGAGAAAAAACAGCAAAATAAAGATGCTAAAATTATAGAATGAGAAAGTATTACTTCGTTTTTCTCTTATTTTCATTAGCTGTTTTTGGTCAAGAAAACAACGACACCAATGCCATTGAAGTTTCCTTATTTCGTGGCAATGTAATTCCGCATACAATCGATTTATATCATTTGCAAGGTCATCCAAACGGAATGATGGTTAGCTTATTGAAACAAACACACGGAAAAGAAGAATGGCATAAAGCGTATAATTACCCAGATTATGGGATGTATTTACAATATCAAAACTACAATAACGACTTTTTAGGAAAGTGTTTTGGGCTTGGTGCTTTATATAATTTTTATTTTTTAAATAGGCACCTGCAATTAAAAGTTTCCCAAGGAATTGGTTATGCTACAAATCCTTATGATAAAGTAGAAAACAGTAAAAACAGAGCATTTGGGTCAACCTTAATGGCGAATACCAACATTGGATTATCTTATAAAAAAGAACATTTAATTGATAATCTAGGAGTACAAGCTGGTTTCTTATTTACTCATTTTTCAAATGGCAGAACTAAAACTCCTAATAGTGGCATCAATACATTTTTAGTAAATGTTGGATTGAATTATGATTTTTCAAACAATAACAAAAGAAGTATCGACACAACATTAGTTAAGAAAGACTATAGTGAACCAATTAAATATAATTTTGTTTTACGAAGTGGTTACAATGAAAGTGCTATAATTGGCAGTGGACAATATCCGTTTTATCATGCTTCGTTTTTTATTGATAAACGATTCAACAGGAAGAGTGCATTGCAATTTGGAACCGAATTATTCTTAACAAATTCAATTAAAGATTATATAAGATACATGTCGATTGCCTATCCAGAAATGAATTTAGATGCCAACACCGATTACAAAAGAGTAGGTTTATTTGTTGGATATGAATTATTTATCAATAAAATTTCTTTAGAAGGGCAAGTAGGATATTATATTTACCGTCCATTTAAAGATGATTTAGTAGTTTATGACCGAATTGGATTTAAGTATCATTTCAACTCAAAAATTTACACAGGTTTTTCAGTAAAAACTCATATGTTTTATGCAGAAGCACTGGAATTTGGCATAGGAGTAAGATTATAAAATATGAGAAAAATTTACTTTTTATTTAGTTTACTTCTAATTTTCATTTCGTGTGAAAAGCCAAGCGAATGCATTGAAAGTGCTGGAGAAATGGTTACAAAAACAGTATCTGTAAATCCGTTTACACGAATAAAAGTATACCGAGGAATAGCGGTAAAAATTACTCAAGGACCTGAGTATAGAGTAGAAATAAAATCGGGAAGTAATATAATTGATAATATTTCGGTTACTCAAATTAACAATCAACTGGTTTTTACTGATAATTCGAGTTGCAATTGGCTTAGAGAATATGGCCAAACTACTATTTATATTACAACACCAACATTAGAAGAAATTTATTCAAAAACAGAACAAGATATCAGCTCAAACGGAGTGGTAACATTTCCTGTTTTAAAATTATTTTCAATTGATAAAATTGGAGATGGAGAAAATAGTGCTGGCACAGGAGATTTTCATTTTATTGTAAATAACGATATTATGCAAATAGAAAGTAATAATGTGTCCCGATTTTATATTTCGGGAACCACAAATACAGAAATAATTAATTTTTGGTCTGGTGATAGCAGAATTGATGCTTCTAATTTAATTGCACAAAATATAAGTGTGTTTCATAGAGCTTCAAACGACATGATTGTAAGACCAATTCAAAGCATAACCGGTAAAATGGTAAGCACGGGAAATATAATTCTAAAAAACAACCCGCCAATTGTAGATGTGCAGCAATTGTATCAAGGGCATGTAATTTACAATTAGGCTATTTAAATACTTTTGAAGCAATAGCTTTAATATTTTCTGCTTTCCCCATCGAATAATAATGCAATACCGGAATTCCGGCAGCAACTAATTCTTTACTTTGCTGGATACACCAATCAATCCCTATTTGTTTTACCACATCGTTATCTTTAGCTTTCACTACAGCCATAATTAAATCATCAGGCAATTCAATACTAAATCGATGTGGAATTAAATTCAGTTGCTTCTTAGTTGAAATAGGTTTTAACCCCGGAATAATTGGAATAGTAATTCCTGCTGCTCTACATTTTTCTACAAAATCAAAGAATTTTTTATTGTCAAAAAACATTTGAGTGATAATGTAATCTGCTCCATTTTTTATTTTTTCTTTCAAAAAATGAATATCACTATCCAAACTTGGGGCTTCCATATGCTTTTCTGGATAACCTGCAACTCCGATACAAAAATTTGTTTTTGCAGAATTTTTCAAATCTTCATCCAAATAAATTCCGTTGTTTAAGTTGTTTATTTGCAATACCAAATCGGAGGCAAATTCATTTCCTTCTTTTTCGGGCTTGAAATAGGTTTCATTTTTCAATGCATCGCCACGGAGTGCCACTACATTATCAATTCCTAGGAAGTCCAAATCAATTAATAAATTTTCGGTGTCTTCTTTCGTAAATCCACCACATAAAATATGCGGAATGGCATCTACATTGTATTTATTTTGAATAGCCGCACAAATACCAACCGTACCTGGACGTTTTTTTACAATTTTCTTTTGCAATAAACCGTTTGACAACTCCTTAAACTCATATTCCTCGCGATGGTAAGTTACATCTATAAATGGTGGATTGAATTCCATTAACGGATCAATACTGTCAAAAATTGATTGAATGTTTTGTCCTTTTAAAGGCGGTAAAATTTCAAAAGAAAACAAGGGTTTTCCTTTAGCGTTTTCGATATGTTGCGTTACTTTCATATTTTTGGGTTTTGGGTCTTAGGTCTAGGGTAATAGTACTTAAAACTAACGCCTTAAACCTTAACCTTATTATTAATCTGCTATGTTTGGGCTAAGCCATTTGTGCGCCATTTCGGTGGAAATTCCTCTTCGTTTGGCATAATTTATTACTTGATCTTCTTTTATTTTTCCAAGACCGAAATACTTACTTTGTGGGTTTGCAAAATAATACCCCGATACCGATGCTGCAGGCCACATGGCCATGCTTTCGGTTAGTTTAACTCCTATTTCTTGCTCTACATTTAGCAACTTCCAAATGGTTGGTTTTTCTAAATGATCTGGGCAAGCTGGATAACCTGGAGCCGGGCGAATTCCTTTATATTCTTCGGAAATTAATTCCAAATTAGATAAATTTTCATCGGAGGCATAACCCCAAATTTCCTTACGAACTTTTAAATGTAAATATTCTGCGAAGGCTTCAGCGAAACGATCGCCCAATGCTTTTACTAAAATTGCATTGTAATCGTCTAATTGTTTTTCAAATTCGGCTGCTTTTTCATCCACACCAAATCCTGTTGTAACACAAAAACATCCAATATAATCTTGCTTTCCGGTTTCTTTTGGCGCAATAAAATCAGCTAACGCAATATTTGGAGCGCCTGCTGTTTTTTGAGATTGCTGTCTTAATGTTAGAAGTTGGAAGCTAGAAGTTGGAAGATTAACTTCTATATCGTCGTCATTTATAGTATTAGCAGGAAAAATTCCAAGCACCGCTTTTGCAGTAAGCCAATTTTCAGAGACAATTTTATGCAACATCATTTGCGCATCCGCAAATAAACTAGTTGCTTGTTCTCCAACTACTTCATCAGTTAATATAGCTGGATATTTTCCATACAATTCCCAAGAGCTAAAAAACGGAGTCCAATCGATAAAATCAACCAATTCCGATAAGTTAACTTCAACAGTTTTGGTGCCAATAAAATTGGGTTTAACTGGAGTAAATTGATCCCAATTTAGCTGCAATTTATTTTTTCGCGCCTCTTCAATTGATAAGAAATTCTTATCTCTGCTTCTGCTTAAATACCCTTCTCGAAGCGTATCGTATTCTTCGCGAATGGACTTAGTATAATCGTCTTTAGTATCTGCTTGAAGCAAATTACTGGCTACAGTTACGGCTCGAGAAGCATCATTAACATGAACCACGGTTGCTTTATATTCTGGAGCAATTTTCACTGCAGTATGGGCGCGAGATGTAGTGGCACCACCAATCATTACCGGAATTTTAATATTTAATTTATCTAACTCTTTGGCCAAATAAACCATCTCATCTAACGAAGGTGTTATCAATCCGCTTAACCCAATAATATCTGCATTGTGCTCTACCGCCGCCTGAATAATTTTCTCTGGCGGAACCATAACCCCGAGATCAATTATTTCAAAATTGTTGCAACCCAAAACTACTGCCACAATATTTTTACCAATATCATGTACGTCACCTTTTACGGTTGCTAAAACAATTTTGCCGTTGCTGGATGAAGCAGCGCTGTCTTTTTCGAGTTCAATAAAAGGTAACAAATAGGCCACTGCTTTTTTCATTACACGCGCTGATTTCACCACTTGTGGCAAAAACATTTTTCCGCTTCCAAATAAATCGCCAACCACATTCATTCCTGCCATTAAGTTGACTTCAATAACTTCAATGGCTTTATTTGAATTGATTCGAGCTTCTTCTACATCGGCTTCAATAAATTCATCAATTCCTTTTACTAAAGCATGCGTTAATCGCTCTTGAAACGAACCATTTCTCCATTCTAAAACTTGTTTATTCGATTCCGAATTTTGTGCACTTACTCCTTTAAAGCTTTCTGCTAATTCTAATAATCGCTCGGTAGCATCTTCCCTTCTATTAAGCAAAACATCTTCAACATGTTCTAGTAGTGTTTTATCAATTTCATCATAAATTTCAAGCATTTCAGGATTTACGATTCCCATTGTCATTCCGTTTTGAATTGCATGGTACAAAAACGCCGAATGCATAGCTTCACGCACTTTGTCATTTCCACGAAATGAAAACGAAACATTACTCACCCCTCCAGAAACTCCAGCATAAGGCAAGTTTTCTCGAATCCATTTGGTGGCTCTGAAAAAATCTAAAGCATTTAATTTATGTTCGTCCATTCCGGTAGCAACCGGAAAAATATTAGGATCAAAAATGATATCTTCTGCCGGAAAATGTACTTCATTAACTAGAATGTCATAACTTCTTTTACAAATCTCAATACGTCTTTCATAGGTATCCGCTTGGCCATTTTCATCAAATGCCATTATAATTACTGCTGCTCCATAACGCTTTATTAATTTGGCATGATGGATAAATTGCTCTTTGCCCTCTTTTAATGAAATAGAATTTACGACGCCTTTTCCTTGGACTACTTTCAGTCCGGCTTCAATGATTTCCCATTTCGAACTATCAATCATAATTGGCACTCGAGCAATATCGGGTTCGGCAGCAATAAGATTCAGGAATTTGGTCATGGCATAAACTCCATCCAACATTCCTTCATCCATATTTACATCAATAATTTGGGCGCCACCTTCTACTTGATCTCTAGCAATAGAAAGTGCCTCTTCGTAATTTTCTTCCTTAATTAATCGAAGGAATTTTCGAGAGCCCGTAACATTGGTTCGTTCACCCACATTAACGAAAATGGAATTTTCATCAACGAAAAGCGGTTCTAAACCAGAGAGTTGTAAGTTTATTTTTGACATAATTAAAATCCTATTTATCTTGGTTTAAAATCTTTAGCAACTTCTGCAATTGCTTTGATATGTTCGGGAGTTGTACCACAACAACCTCCAATAATATTGACTAAATTATCATTAAGATATTCTCTAATCAACGCTTGCATTTCTATTGGCGTTTGATCGTATTGTCCAAAAGCATTTGGCAAACCTGCATTAGGGTGTGCCGAAATATTTAATTGGGTATTCATAGCTAAGCGCTTCAAATAAGGCTTCAATTGATCGGCACCTAAGGCACAATTAAAGCCAATACTTAATAAGGGAATGTGCGAAATTGATATCAAAAATGCTTCTACGGTTTGCCCAGAAAGTGTTCTGCCAGAAGCATCGGTAATCGTTCCTGAAACCATTACTGGAATAGCAATATTTCGTTCTTCTTTAACTTCTTCGATGGCGAAAAGTGCTGCTTTAGCATTTAAGGTATCAAATATTGTTTCCACCAAAAGTACATCACAACCTCCATCAATTAGAGCTTCTACTTGTTGTTTGTAGGCAATTCGCAAATCATGAAAAGTTACTGCGCGGTATCCTGGATCATTCACATCAGGCGACATAGATGCCGTTCTATTGGTTGGCCCAATTGAACCTGCAACAAAACGAGGGCGATCGGTAAATTCATTGGCTACTTCACGAGCAATTTTAGCTGATTGGTAGTTGAGTTCGTATACGATATCTTCAAGGTGGTAATCGGCCATTCCAATGGTTGTTCCTGAGAAGGTATTGGTTTCTACAATATCGGCACCGGCTTGAAAATACAAACGGTGGACTTGCTTTACAGCTTCGGGTTGGGTAATCGAAAGTAAATCGTTATTTCCTTTTAAAGGATGCGGAAAATCTTTGAAACGCGCTCCGCGAAAATCTTCTTCGGAAAAGTTATTGCGTTGCAACATCGTTCCCATAGCTCCATCTAAAACTAGGATTCTTTCTTTTATTGCTTGTTCAATTAAAGTCATATTTTATAGTATTGACACTAAATATTATAATTAATTTCACAAAACATAGCTTAATGCTAGCCCCGATTGAAGTGGATCCCGATTTTTTATCGGGAGCAACGAAAAGCGGGAAAATGGATTGCTAAAATGCGCAAGCCATTTGCTTCAGATTATCCAAAAAGGAATTCTGAAATTAGTAAAGTTATCATGAAAGGAGAGGGGATTTTCTCGTGGTTATCTTTTTCCGATAAAATCGAAATAGAATGTAGCACCTTCTACAGGGTAGGGTTGCTAAGCTTTCGTAGGGTCTATTCCCTCAGGCTTTCGTGATAACAAGCAATATGTTTATGAACTCTGCAAAGTACGGACATAGAATTGTTATATGCAAGATTTATTTAAAATAATATCCAAATCATTTGGGTGAGGATGCCAAAAATATTTTATTTATAATCATTTACAATTCAAATTGATTTCTTACATTTGCAGTCAGAATAAGAGGAAAAATTTGAACTGATTGCAACCTCATTAAAAAATGCTAAAGCAGAACCTCTTCTTTAGTACTTTTTGCAAATCACTTTTTTTCTTAAAAAATTTAATTAATTGATACTGAAATCAGTATAAAAACAAAATTATTATGGCATATTTATTTACGTCAGAGTCGGTAAGTGAAGGACATCCAGACAAAGTAGCAGATCAAATTAGTGATGCATTAATTGACAATTTTTTAGCATTTGATCCAGAATCAAAAGTAGCTTGTGAAACCTTAGTTACAACAGGGCAAGTTATACTTGCTGGTGAAGTAAAATCGAATACCTATCTTGATGTACAAAGCATTGCAAGAGAAGTAATTAAGAAGATTGGTTACACCAAAAGCGAATACATGTTTGAAGCTAATTCTTGTGGCGTTTTATCAGCAATTCACGAGCAATCAGCCGATATTAATCAAGGTGTTGACAGAGCTAAGAAAGAAGATCAAGGTGCAGGAGACCAAGGAATGATGTTTGGTTATGCAACTAACGAAACCGAAAATTACATGCCTTTAGCATTAGATTTATCGCATGCCTTATTAATTGAGTTGGCAAACTTAAGAAGAGAAAATTCTGAGATAACTTACTTACGCCCTGATGCTAAGTCTCAAGTTACTCTAGAATATTCTGACGATAATAAACCACAACGAATTGATGCGATTGTAATTTCTACACAACACGATGATTTTGATGAAGAATCAAAAATGTTGGCAAAAATTAAAAGCGATTTAGTATCAATATTGATTCCTAGAATTAAAGCGAAATACCCACAATATGCACATTTCTTTAATGATAATATTACCTACCACATTAATCCAACAGGAAAATTTGTAATTGGTGGGCCTCACGGAGATACCGGACTTACTGGTAGAAAAATTATCGTTGATACTTACGGTGGAAAAGGAGCTCACGGGGGTGGTGCTTTCTCTGGAAAAGATCCAAGTAAAGTAGATAGAAGTGCGGCTTATGCAACGCGTCATATTGCGAAAAACCTAGTTGCTTCAGGATTATGCGATCAAGTATTGGTTCAAGTATCTTATGCTATTGGAGTTGCAAAACCAACCTCCATCTATGTAGATACTTATGGCACTGCTAAAGTTGGAATGACAGATGGTGAAATCAGCAAAATTGTAGAAAAGATTTTTGATATGCGTCCGTATTTTATCGAGCAACGTTTAAAATTAAGAAACCCTATTTATAGTGAAACTGCTGCCTACGGTCACATGGGTAGAACTCCAAAAACCGTTACAAAAACCTTCGCTGCACCAGGTGGAATAAGCAAAACTATTGAAGTAGAACTATTCACTTGGGAAAAATTAGATTATGTAGCTGTAGTGAAAGAAGCTTTTAAATTATAAAAGAAACCAATTATTATTTCATTAACAGCAGTCTGAAAGGGCTGCTGTTTTTTTTATGTTACTTGGGCGTGCCCCTCTGGGTCGGGCTGTTCGCTGTAATCTTTGTTTCACAAAGGATTATCGCTGCCATCCCTCACGCGAAAATGAGATTGCCACGTTGTTCCTCCTCACAATGACAAGGCGGCGAACCGAGCTTGCGAACACGCCGCACTAAAACAAAAAAACTCCAATCTTTTCAGATTGGAGTTTTATAAAAAAAGGCGGCGACATACTCTCCCACATAA
>NZ_JBEIDX010000008.1:0-87017 GCF_040383245.1 Flavobacterium sp.
AGGTACAGTTACTATAAATGCAATACCAACAGTAACAGTTAATAGTCCAACAAATTGCGGTGTTAGCGCATTGGTTACTGCAGCACCAGGTGCAGCTGGAACTTACACATACACATGGACCGTTCCATCTGGAACTAATCCAGGAAATGTAGCTTCATTTAATGCTACTGTCTCAGGTGCTTACACAGTAACAGTAACAAATGCTGCTGGATGTACAAGTTTAGCTGCAAATAGTACAGTAACTATTAATCCAAATCCAACAGTAACCGTTAGTAGTCCAGTTGTTTGTAACGGACAATCAGCTACAGTTACGGCAACACCTGGTTCAGCAGGAAACTATTCATATGCTTGGACAGTTCCTTCGGGGGTTACAAATCCAGGAAATGTTGCTTCATTTAATTTAGCAGCTGCAGTAGCAGGAACCTATTCTGTTATTATAACAAACACAACAACAAGTTGTTTTAGTTTAAGTTCTTCAGGCACTATTTCTTTTGCGCCAGCATTTGATTATACATTATTTGGAGAATGTCTTGATAATAACTTTATTTTAGAAGTAATTCCATCTGGAAGTTCTTTTGATTTAAATTCATCAACTTTTAACTGGACTGTAAATTCTGTAACGGTTGGCTCAAACGCTACTTTTAATGCTACTGCATATTTTAATGATCCAATGGTAACAACCCAAATGCCAGCAACATTTAATGTAAATGTAACAACTGTAGATGGTTGTCAATTAAGTGATTCAATTGTAGTTGATAGAATTTATTGTGATATTCAAAAAGGTATTTCTCCTAACAATGACAATAAAAATGATTTCTTTGATTTGAGATTAATGAACGTTCAAAAATTGGGCATTTATAATAGATTAGGAACGAATGTTTATTCGAAAAATGAATATACCAATGAGTGGATAGGTCAATCGGATTCAGGAAGTGAATTACCTGACGGAACTTATTTTTATGTAATAGAGTTTAAAAACAATCAACCAAGTAAAACAGGTTGGATTTATATTAACAGAAATTCTAAATAATTATTAACGTAAAATGATAAATCTTCATAAAATGAAAAAAATATATTTCCTAATTGCGTTAGCATTATTTACAGTTATTGATGTAAAAGCGCAGCAAGATCCACAATACACTCAATACATGTATAATATGAGTATTATGAACCCAGCTTATGCGGGTTCAAAAGAAAACATGACAGGTGGATTTTTATACAGAAAACAATGGATAAATATAGATGGAGCACCAACAACGGGAACCTTCTTTATCAACTCACCTGTTGGAAAAAATGTTGGATTAGGGCTTTCTGCTGTCAGCGATAGAATTGGTCCTGTTGACGAAACTAATGTTTACGCAGATTTCTCCTACACTCTTAATCTTGGGGGAGATCGAAGATTAGCATTTGGTTTAAAAGGAGGTGTTACTATGCACAAAATAGATTTTAATACCATCTACCCAACTTTGCCCGATATTAATGATGAATCTTTTGGCGGCCCAAATCCAAATAAGTCCTTTTTAAATATGGGTACAGGGTTCTTTTATTATACTAATAAATATTATGTTGCGGTATCTATGCCAAATATGCTGAAGTCTAATTATTTGGATTTTAACGGAGTTAAATACGGAAATGAAACGCTACATTATTTCTTAACAGGTGGCTATGTATTTGATATTAATCCTGACCTTAAATTTAAACCGTCTACTATGATAAAGTCTGCAATGAATGCGCCAGTATCATTTGATTTGTCTGCTAACTTTATGTTCAAAGATAGGTTTGAGGTGGGTGGAACATACAGATCTCAAGATTCTTTTGGAGCTATGGTTAATTATGCAGTTAATCCAAACTTAAGAGTAGGATATGCATACGATCAAATTGTTTCCGATTTAAAAATATCTACCCCATCATCTCACGAGATATTAATATTGTTTAATTTAAATTTCCCGAAAAAAGTATCTCAATCTCCAAGATATTTCTAACATAAACCAAGTATAAAAATGAAAAATCTATATATAGTATTAAGTTTTTTTGCAATAAGTAGTTCAATTATTGCTCAAAATCAAGACACCAAAGTAGCAGATAAATTATTTAGTAGATATGAATATATTTCTGCAGTTAAAGAATATCAAAAATTGGTTGATAGCGGAAAAGCTGACGGATATGTATTTAAACAAATGGCTGATGCATATTATAATATGTTCAACACTGCTGAATCAATTAAATGGTATGCAAAAGCTATTGCTACAAAGCAAGATGCAGAAACCTATTACAGATACGCTCAAATGCTTAAATCTAATGGCAAATATGAAGAGTCGAATAAGCAAATGACAAAATTTGCTGCATTAGCGCCAAATGATGTAAGAGCAAAGTCATTTAAAGAAAATCCAAATTATGTACCTAAATTAGTTCAAGGTGTAACTTATTCTGTTGCCCCTGTTAAAATTAGTTCAGATAAATCTGATTTTGGCGCAGTATTATATGATAAAACACTTTACTTTACGAGTGCAAGAAGTGGATCAAAAAAAACTTACGGTTGGACCGGCGAGCCTTTCCTAGACATATATACTTCTATTATGGCTGATTCTGGAACTTTCTCTGAGCCAGTTCCATTAGAATCTATTAATCACAAACGCCATGATGGTCCTGTTACAATTAGTGCAGATGGAAATACTATGTACTTTTCTAGTGATAGCTTTAGAGAAGGGCTGTATGAAAAAGACAAACAAAACCATTTAAAATTAGGTAGAAACAATTTATATGTTGCTACTAAATCTGGAGAGACTTGGTCTAACATTAAACCTTTACCATTTAACAGCAAAGACTATTCGTTAAGCAACCCAAGTTTAAGTAGAGACGGTAAAACACTTTACTTTTCTTCTAATATGCCAGGAAGTGTTGGTGGGGTAGATATTTGGAAAGTTTCTGTTAATGGAGGTAATTTTGGAAAACCTGAAAACTTAGGCACTAAAGTTAATACTGAAGGAAATGAAAGTTTCCCATTCATTGCAGATGATAATACAACTTTATATTTTGCTTCAACTGGAAAACCTGGTTTTGGTGGATTAGACATTTTTCAAATTAACTTAGCAAAAGGTACTGAAGCGGTAAATATGGAGAAACCTATCAATACCGAAAAAGACGATTTTGATTTTACATTTAATAAAGCAAAAAATATTGGATTCCTTTCTAGTAACAGAAATGGAAACGACGATTTGTTTCTTGCAACACCTCTTTGTGCTGTAGATTTATTAGTTGTTGTTACCAATGCTAAAACCGGAGCAGTATTAGATAATGCTAAAGTTGCAATATTAGACGCAAAAAATAATGTAATTGCAACTCAATATTCTAACAGCAACGGAGAAGTAAACTTTAAAATAGAATGTGATACACCATATTCTATTCAAGCTTCAAAAGACGGATTTGAAGGAAATGTATTTTCTGTGGAAAAAAGCAAAGGACCAACTGCTAAATTACCAGCTCCGTTACAACCAATTGACGTAATAATTACGCCTACTGAAATTGTTTTACAACCAATTTATTTTGAGTTTGATAAAAGCAATATTACCCAGCAAGGTGCATTTGAGTTAGATAAATTAGTTCAAGTAATGAAGAATAACGATAAGTTAGTGATTTTTGCTAAATCGCATACAGATAGCAGAGGAAGTGATACATATAACCTTTCTTTATCTGATAGAAGAGCTCAAGCAACAGTTCAATATGTTATTTCTAAAGGAATTCCAGCAGAACGCATTTCTGGTAAAGGATTTGGAGAAAGCGAACCAAAAGTTCAATGTGATCCATGTACTGAAGAACAATATGCACAAAACAGACGTTCAGAGTTCTTGATCGTAAAATAATTCAAGAAGAATACCTATAAAAAAAGCCCTGTTATTTATAACAGGGCTTTTTTGTTTTTTAAGCCAATAAGTAATCAAAATTAATATAAACAAAAATTTGTATTACAACACCAACTTTTTTGCTTAAACAAGCTTAATCAGCTTAAATATTTAGTGTAATGAATAGAATTTGTTTTGGAATTAATCAATTAGTACTTGTTATTTTCACAAAGATAAATTTCAATATATTTATTAAAAAAAAAGCCGCTCATAGAGCGGCTTTAAATAAGGATTGATATTTTACTAATTAATAGTAATGTTATCTATATTACAATTTGTTGTTTGTAAACTTGATCCAGGGATATTACTTCCTGTATATTCAAAAACAAAATACCCATTTCCTTGAATTGTTGTTGGAATAGTATAAGTTCCAGCCGAGGTAAATGAGGAAGTAGTAGCCGTAGGAAAATTAAAACTAGATGAAATATCATACAATGTAGCATTAGATAGTTTTTCGCCAGGCACATAATTCATAGTTCTATAAACTTTTAATCCAAAAGCAGAACTGAAGAAATCGGCATCAACTTGAAATGACAATGTATTAGCAGCAGTAAAGTTTACTGGAACAATAAAGTAAGATTTGTTGCTTTCAAGGCCACCACCAAAGGCAGACATTTGAATGCATTTACTACCGTTCACCGATTTTACTATCCAATCTTTTGTTCCTGAAGTTGCAAAATTTAGATAGTTTGGAAATCCTTTTTGATTAACCACAGCACTTTCAAAATTTTCTGATAAACTATTTGCAAAATTATAGGTTCTTGGATTCGTTAATTTAACATCATTTTGATGTCTTACAATAAATTGATAATCGGAACCATATTTTGTCATAATACCTCTTATTTTACCTCTTCCAGATGGAACATTTTGGTAAGCAAACATAGCATATTGACTAACTCGGAAATATCTTGTAGTACCACCAGCAACATCAACAATATTATGATTTGTTGCGCTACCTCCAGAATCTACATCAAAATAGGTTCTCGCTAATGATCCGTCTGCAAATTGCACATTATCAATTTCTACTAATGTGTTTAAATTAGTATCAGTTGCAGCTGTAGCTAAAGAAATTGTTCTCACTAAACTGGTTTCTGGAACCATTACTGAAGATGGAAATAAATATTTTTGCCACTCGTTTTCAGAAATTCTTCCAATTGCGCCATTATATAAAGTTCCAATTTTTAAGGAACCATCAACAACCGCAGTGTATAAACCTTTAAGTTTAATAAATACTTTTCTTCCAGGTGAAAAACCTTTACCAAACGAGGAAAAATTTGCGCTAATACTTAGCCCAATAGGTTGAGCAGTATTTACAGCAATATCTTGCATACAAATAGTATTGTAAAAAGTACCTGTTTCATCCGAAGAGGTTACATAAGCTTCTATAATATCATCTGCCGTATATTGAACCGGATTAGTGGTATTGTTAAAAGCTTTAATATTCTGAACCGTTTTGGTTGCAGTTAATTCATAGGTTACAATCCCCGTTCCGTTATTGTCCATTTTTGTGTCATCTACAACGCAACTTGTAAAATTAAATACAAGTGCGGCGATGGCTAATGTTGAAAGTATCTTTTTCATAATTTTAGTAATAAAGTCTTATGTTATCTATTTGATAGGTTGCGTCTTGAGAGGTGTTTGTTCCAGAACCTTTTACTTTAAACGCAAAGTGTAAAGTTCCATTAAAATTCGACAAATCAACTTCGCCAGAATTTACGTATTCGTAAAAATCGTTGCTTGGGGTTGGTTTAGTTATTGGTAAACTCAACCAATTAGATTGATTAAAGTTGGCAATATTTCCATCATAATCTGTCGAAACCATCAATTCTAATGAATTTTCTGTAGTAGTTAAATAGGCATGTGTAGCTTGAAAAACTAATTTTTCTCCGTCTTGCTTATTCATGTCAAATCCTGGAGAAATTAACCAAGCAATATTTGAAGCTTGCCCAGATTGATAGGAAGTGAATTCTGCATATCCATTACCAGAGTAGATCTCTTCGGTAAATTTTTTGGTACCTACTTGAGCATAATTGGTCCAGCCCGTTGTATTTAATGCCGTTCCATCTGTATTATCTGTAAAGTTCTCTTTAAATAATGTAGTTTTTACTTTAGCGTTTTCTATATCGCTATCACTTGTACAACTTGATAAAATTGTTAATCCAGCAATAACCAAAAACTTATATAATGCTATTTTTTTCATTTTTAAATAATTAAAAGTTAATGTATAAGTTTAAGAAATAAGTTCTTCCAAATCCATAAAAATATTTAGGACCAAATGAAGGTGTATGAGATACATATTGATTTGTTGAAGGATCAATATGACCAGAATCTTGATTTAATTGACGGAAACTAGAATTTCTTGCTTGTTCAAATCCTCCTGTTTTGTATGTTACATCAAAAACATTATTAATGGTAGCAAAGAATCCAAATGTTTGATTTCCTACTTTCCAAGATTTTCCTCCAGTAATATTAATTAATGTAAATGGATCAAATTTTTCTTGTTTTAATAATTGATCTACTCTTTCTTGAGTTGCTTCATAAAAAGGTGTAGATGAATTTCCAAAAGTTTGATCAACTAAAAACGATTCGGTTCTTAAAATTGGCGCAACATCTATGTAGCTATTACCTAAATAGTTTGCATTCGCTCCAACCCACCAAAACTTAGGATCTCTATATTCTAAACCAAACGAAGCTGCAGTTTGAGGCATTCCTGGTTGTTTGTAATTTTTTAAAGTAGCAACACCATAATCTCTTACTGGAAAGGTGTTCGTTGCGCTTGCTTGACTATCAATGTTTAATTGAACAGTTGGATTACTATCATAGGTATATTCACCATAAGTACCTGCAAAAGTTGCTTTTAAAGTTTTAGTAACTTGATATTCTAATCCAACTTCTAATCCAATATTTTTTTTGTTTAAACCATTTATAGTTTCTGCCACAAAAGAACTTTCTCCATTAGACGCATCTCCGTCATCAATAGCATCAGCAAAGAAGAATGAAGTTTCAGTTGATCCAGATATGTAAGAATAAAACCCAGTAATTCTTGCTTTTAAACTTGGAGTTTTTATAATGTAACTCGCATCAATACTTGAAATAGTTTCACTTTTCAAATTAGGAAAAACATTATTGTTTATTCTTGCATTAGGAAAAGTATTTCTCATGTTTGGTGCTTTGGTAGCATAATAACCATTAAAATCAATAAACTGTCTTCCAGAGATTTTATAAGTTAGCCCCCCTTTAAATCCGAAGTTATCAAACTCAACTTTTTTACTTTTTCCAAAAGAATTAGTTGGATAATATCCATTTTTATATAATCCATCTCTTTGATATTCTGAGCGAGAATAGCTTTGCGCAAGATAAAAATCAACTTTTTTATAAGTAAACTTAAATTGGGTAAAAGCATCAAATGTGGTTGCCGCTAATTTATAATGGTAGCCATATTTATCTCCTTCTACAACCGTTCGGTTTGGATTATTTAAATCAGATTGTTGTTGTGAAGAATTACTTCCAAAATTATCAAAATCATTAAAATATTTACCGCCCATTAAATCAAGTAAATTTTGAAAATTATGAGAATCTAGTTTTTTTAGATTTATACTAGCATTTACTAAAATGTTATCTGCTAATTGTGAGGACAACACCGAGTTTGCGCTAATAAGCTTATCATCTGTTCTATCTTCGTAAAGCACATAATAACTATTTCCAGCAGTACTATTCCTGTTAATGTCATAAAGTTCATTCCAGTTTAACTGTCTGTTTGTAAGAAATTTTGCCTGAGATGCTTCTAATAAGTTAATAGCACTATTACCTATGTAATTTCCATTATCATCAAATTGTGTTGTATAATAACTTGGCATACTTCTATAATAGGTTGGGTCTGGATTATCTTGTCCTTGAAAATCAATTCGACTATTTCCAATTGAACCTACTTGGTATGCAATATTGGTGTTTAAGTTTGTTTTCGGACTAATTTTCCAATAATGGCTCAACATATAAATAGGCTCATTAAGGTTTTTAATTCTTGAGTTTCTTTGTTCGCCATCTTGATACCCCCAGTAAGAGTTGTATTTTATTCCAGCAATATCAGATACTTCTTTAGTATTTGGAGAATTTTTCCCTCTATAATTTTGAGCATAAATAGCAGTGAAATTTAAGGAATGTTTTTCGTTAAATTTTTTCTCAATACTAGCAAATAATGAATTTGCACTATTGTCGGTTCCTTCAAAATAAGCTTCTTCTGCCCATCTTCTAGATCCAGAAACCACAAACGCCCATCCTTTAGAGTTCATTCCAGAAACATAAGTCCCCATTGTTCTCCAATTGTAATTAGTGTTGGTACCTGAAAAAGAAACTCGCGAACCTTTTCTAAAAATAGATGCTCTTGTATTTATTTCTTGTGTTCCAAGAATTCCTCCAAATGTATAGTCTGAAGGTCCAGAACCCATTGTAAACTCTTGGTTTCTGGTTGCATCATTTAGTCCGCCCCAGTTTCCCCATTGTGGTCTACCATCATAAATTTTATTCATTGAAATTCCGTTTATCATCGTAGTTCCATATTCGTTATCTAAACCACGAATTCTAAAACGGGCTTGTCCCCAGTTAAATGCAGCAGCTTGCTGAAAAACATCTCTTGAGGCCTGTAATAATCCTGAAGTACTTTCAGAACCACTATTATCATCACCAAGATCATTATCGGTAATGGTAATTAAACTAAGTTGTTGTTCTTGAGTAATGTCTTCTTCCAAAGAGACTACACCTAAATCTAAAATTTTACCATTTGCCACTTCAACAGCTAATAATACATCTTTGAAGCCAGCGCTCTTAATGGTTAATAATTGGCTTCCTACAGAAACATTCTTAAAAGTAAATTTACCTTCAGAGTCAGTAACTTGTGTTAAATTACTATTTAGCACCGTAGCCACAACATTTTGTAACGCCTTTTGTGTTTTTGAATCTACTACTTTTCCAGAAAAACCA
The DNA here is from genome assembly GCF_040383245.1 of Flavobacterium sp. Classification (GTDB taxonomy): domain Bacteria; phylum Bacteroidota; class Bacteroidia; order Flavobacteriales; family Flavobacteriaceae; genus Flavobacterium. The sequence goes on from NZ_JBEIDX010000008.1 coordinate 8,877, forward strand.
GTTCCAGATTGGGCAAAAACGAAACACACTTGCATCACAAATAACAAACTAATGACAAGTTTTTTCATAAATTGATTTAAATTAAATATTCTTACAACTGAAGTCTTAATAAAAACTAAACAGCCTACAAATGTACATTATTTTAATAAAAATAGTACTTTTGGTGCAAAGTTTATAATAACTTGACCTTAAATTAATAAACATTTTATGAAATTAAAAGCCTTTATAGTAATTGCGCTAGCTATAGTTGCTATACAAAGAGTCAATGCTCAAGCAAAAAGTTATAATGTACATACCGTTGCTTTCTATAATTTTGAAAATTTATTTGACACCATAGACAATCCAAATATTGATGAAGAATGGTTGCCAAATGGAGCTCAAAATTGGACCTACAAAAAATACAAACAAAAATTAGAAAATTTAGCCCGAGTGCTATCAGAAATAGGCACGGGTTCTATACAGGAAAAGAAAAATCCAAATTCTCCAACTTTAATTGGAGGGTCTGAAATAGAAAATCGTGGTGTACTTGAAGATTTAGTAAAACAACCCAATTTACTTCGTTCTGATTATGGAATTGTACATTTTGATTCACCTGACAAAAGAGGAATTGATGTGGCTTTATTGTATCAAAAGAAACATTTTAAAGTAACGAGCGCTATCAATATCCCTTTGATCATTTACAAAAAGCAATTAGATCTTTCTGCCAAAAAGAAAAATGAAGTTGATGATGCATCTGATGATAAATCTGAAATTGAACTAAATTCCGAAAGAGTATATACCAGAGATCAATTATTGGTTACCGGCTATTTAGACGGGGAAGAAGTAAATGTAATTGTAAATCACTGGCCGTCTCGCTCTGGTGGAGAAAAGAAAAGCTCACCTTTTAGAGAAGCTGGAGGCGCTTTAAATAGAAAAATTATCGACTCATTAGTGAAAATAAATCCAAACGCTAAAATTATTACTATGGGAGATTTGAACGATGGGGCTTATAACCGAAGCGTAAAGGTAGCTTTAGGCGCCAAACTTAAGAAAACCGAATTAGCTTCCTCTGGAGATATTTACAATCCATTTGAACAAATGGCAAAAGAAGGGAATGCCTCATTATTTTATAGAGATGCTGGAGATATCTTTGATCAAATTATGGTTTCCCAACAATTTACGCTACCCGATTATACTTCTTTTAGATATTGGAAAGCCGGAATTTATAATAAACCCTATATGATTCAAACAGTTGGCCAATATAAAGGCTATCCCCTCCGACACACCATAAATGAAGTCGGTTTTAGTGATCACTTTCCGGTTTATATTTATCTTATTAAACAAACAAATTAATATTTTAAAGGTTAGCTTAAGCTAACCTTTTTTATTTTTAGTAATTTCGTAAAAAATAAGTTATGGCAATTTCTAAACCATTTAATCTATCCAATTGGATTGAGCAAAACCGACATCTTTTAGTCCCTCCTGTTGGAAATAAAAACATATATGTTGATTCGGGGGATTATATTGTAATGATTGTTGCAGGACCCAATGCACGTAAAGATTATCATTACAATGAAACCGAAGAATTGTTTTATCAATTAGAAGGCGACATCACGGTTTTTATTCAAGAAGACGGACAAAAAAAGGCCATGCATTTAGCTGCTGGCGATATGTTTCTGCTACCAGCTAAAACACCACATTCGCCTAGTAGAACAAAAAATTCAATTGGTCTAGTAATTGAAAGAAAACGGGCCGGAAAAGGATTTACCGATGGCTTGTTGTGGTTTTGCGAAAATTGCAACACTAAATTACACGAAGCTTATTTTGAGTTGCACGATATTGAAAAAGATTTCCTTCCACATTTTAATCAATTTTATGCCTCTCAAGAAATGCGCACTTGCAAGCAATGCGGCACAATTATGGAAATCAATCCTGCTTTGAAATAAAAGAAAACAATTCATAATTCAACAATTTGGTCAGCCTGAGCTTGTCGAAGGCTTTCCATTTCTACCTGGGCTAGTTATCAATAATTCAAAATAATCAACTATTTTTGTATAAAATTTAAAAAGAATTAACTAAAAAATATACAATGGCAACAATTGCACAACAATTCGGAATGGTAGAAGCGCTAGAAATTTTAGGCGTAAAAGCTATTAACGAAGGTACATCAACCGGAAACAATCATTTTTCTAACGGATCAATTATTGAAAGCTACTCACCTGTAGACGGTCAATTAATTGCAAAAGTAAAAACTACCACACCTGAAGATTACGAAAAAGTGATGCAAACTGCTTCAGAAGCATTCAAAACATTTCGATTAATGCCAGCTCCAAAAAGGGGAGAAATTGTACGTCAATTTGGAGAAAAATTAAGAAAATATAAAGAGCCTCTTGGTAAATTAGTTTCTTACGAAATGGGAAAATCCCTTCAAGAAGGCTATGGCGAAGTGCAAGAAATGATTGATATCTGTGATTTTGCTGTTGGATTATCGCGTCAATTACACGGTTTAACTATGCACTCTGAGCGTCCTGGTCACCGTATGTACGAACAATATCACCCATTGGGAATTGTAGGAATTATTTCTGCATTCAATTTTCCAGTTGCGGTTTGGTCTTGGAATACTGCCTTAGCATGGATTTGTGGTGATGTGTGCGTTTGGAAACCATCTGAAAAAACACCGTTATGCGGAATTGCTTGTCAAAATATCATCGCCGAAGTATTAAAAGAAAACAACCTTCCAGAGGGAATATCATGTTTAATAAATGGCGATTATAAAGTAGGAGAATTAATGACGCACGACAAACGTGTTCCTTTAGTTTCGGCTACTGGTTCTACAAGAATGGGTAAAATTGTAGCACAAGCTTGTGCGGCAAGATTAGGAAATTCGTTATTAGAGTTAGGCGGAAACAATGCCATCATTGTTACTCCAGATGCCGACATTAAAATGACCGTTATCGGAGCCGTTTTTGGAGCTGTAGGAACTGCAGGACAAAGATGTACTTCAACTAGAAGACTTATTATCCATGAAAGCATTTACGATAAAGTAAGAGATGCAATTGTAGGTGCTTACGGGCAATTAAGAATTGGAAATCCGTTAGATCAAAACAATCATGTGGGTCCACTTATTGATACACAAGCAGTTCAATTGTACCAACATGCATTAGAAAAAGTAGTTGCCGAAGGAGGAAAAATATTAGTTGAAGGCGGGGTACTTTCAGGTGAAGGTTACGAAAGCGGTTGTTATGTTAAACCAGCTATTGCTGAAGCAAAAAATGAATTTGAAATTGTACAACACGAAACTTTTGCTCCGGTATTGTATTTATTAAAATATTCTGGTGATGTGCACGATGCAATTGCTATTCAAAATGGAGTTGCTCAAGGATTATCTTCTGCAATTATGACAAATAATTTACGTGAAGCAGAAGCCTTTTTATCAGTTGCAGGTTCTGATTGCGGAATTGCAAATGTAAACATCGGAACTTCTGGTGCTGAAATTGGCGGTGCTTTTGGAGGAGAAAAAGAAACAGGCGGAGGCCGTGAATCAGGTTCTGATGCTTGGAAAGTGTATATGAGAAGACAAACCAATACCATTAATTATACTACAAGCTTACCTTTAGCTCAAGGAATCAAATTTGATTTGTAGTTTATCAAAGTATAGTAACAAACAAAAAACCCCTGTTAATTACAGGGGTTTTTTGTTATCTGATAATGAATTTTTTATAGATTTTTTGACCGTTCCAATCTATTGATAAGATGTAAGTCCCAGAAACTAATTTTGGATACTGTAAACTAATTTTATTTTCTTCAACATAAGCAATCGAATTCTCTATAAGGTTCCCGTTTATTGAATAAACTGTAAATTGAAGATTGGCTTTCACTAATTCAGGAAATTGTAAAGTAATAGTTCCATCGCTACTCGGATTTGGATAGAGTAATATTTCTAAATTATTTTTTTCTTCAAAATTTATGCTGCTTAACAAGGTGCTATCAAAAATTGGTAATTTAACATAATTCCCACCCAATACTTGCGTTGCCTCACTTTCTGACATACATAACCAATCTTGCATTACCGTTGTATAAAGTTGTCTATAATCAAATTGCATTGGAACTTGATCATTAACTGAAGCATTTGTAGGTAGTGTAGGAGAATTTCCAATCATTCCAGGAATAGGATAAGCGGTATTGGCAACTTGACTCGGACTTGTATTTAAAGCCCCACCAAAAAATAGTACCGGAGCACCTGCACCGTGATCAGTTCCCATACTGGAATTGCTTTTTATTCTTCTTCCAAATTCACTAAATGTCATTCCAGTTACTTTATCTTCCTTACCCATGTAAGCTAATTCTTGCTGAAAAGCCCCAATTGCCTGAGATAATAAAGTTAAATTAATAGCTTGTGAACCTTGAGTTTTATCGGTGCTATCCACTTGATTTTCGTGCGTATCATGCGTATTTGGATGGTTAACAATATAAACAGGAGTTTGTAATCCGCCATTAATAAGTTTAGCAACAATTTTTAATTGATCTGCTAATTTATTGCTTGGAGGATAAGTTACGCCCGAGTTTAATGGCAAATTATAAGCCGTTTGGATTACATTTCTATAAACATTACTCTGATCTTTCATTAATCTAAGAAAGGTTAATTCATGACCATAATCTGAGTTTGGTGCCGGATCTGTAATTCCATTAATCACATTCAACAGTGCATTTGGATCTGGTGCACTGTAACCCATATTCATATTTGGCCCTTGTAAGGAAAATGGTAAGGTGGAACCAATTTGAATAGCTAATGGATCTGGCATATCTGTGGAAGGATATGCTGTTGGATAATTAGGATATTTTAAATCAAGTGCTCTACCAAGCCAGCCACTATCAATGTTTTGATTACTAACAGATGCAGTAAACCAAATATCAGTAGCTCTAAAATGGCTGTAATTAGGATTAGGATATGAAACCCCTTGTACAATCATCATTTTTCCATTATTATACAAATTCTTCATTTCGGTCATTGCCGGATGAAGCCCTGTGAAACTATTGTTGTTTAATGAAAGCACACTGGATTGATTCATTAATATATTTGATCTCGCGTTAAATAAGTTACTCCATTGGTCTAATGGAAACACAGTATTAAGCCCATCATTTCCTCCATTTTGCTGAATAATAATCAAAATTTTACCGCAATTTATTGCGGAAAGCGCCATTTTTTCAAGAGTTAAACTATCTAATTCGGAGGAAGCCATTACAGGAATTCCTTGAAATAACAATGGAGTTGTTGCTACTAATGCACTTGTTTTTATAAAATTTCTTCTTTTCATGGCAAATTACATTAGTTGGTATTCAGATAATTGAGTAATTGCAAGTAACAAGCTTTTTAATCGTGATTTAACGATATTAGTGTAACCCACATTTGTTGGGCTGTTTGTATAATTAGTCCAAGCGGTTGTCCAATAACCATCATTTGTTTGATTAGATAATAGATTTTGTACTTTCAAATCGTTTTTTACTGTAGCACTCAAATCAATTGGAAGTAAATAGTTAACACACTGGTCAACTAGCGTATTTGGATCTGAAATTAATGATGATGGAAATTGAGAAACCCACGCAATTACATCTACTTCAATTCGGGTTGTCAATCCGTTATAGTTTAAGTTGAATCCATTAAATATTGCATTTATGAATGCCGCTCTCTTTTGAATTGTATTTGAATTTATCCAATATTCATGAAAATTTGGATTTTGATAATAGGCAGGCCAACCTGCAACATTAGGAATTGACCCCATTGATTGATCCATAGGGGTTAAAAAATTAGTATTTATTGCTGCCCAAACATAATATTGTGCATGATAATTGGTAGCATCTGAAACATTATAATTTGTATTAAAAGCCCTCAACGATCCAATTACTAAATCGAATGGAGATTTAATACATACTCCATAATTTGCCATATCATAAAAATGTTGGCTTTTAAATAATTTATCAAGAACAGGAGCAATTTCCCAGTTGTTTGCTACAAAATGTTGTGCCAAAGGAACAATCACATTTGCTTCAATATTTGCATCGATATCATAATAAACAAAATAGCGGTACAATCTTCTACAGATATATTCTGAAACTACTTGAGATTTTGAAAAAATCAAATTTATAAAGGTATCTAATTCAGCACTTCCATTATTTGAAATGGATGCATTATTAAAAAAGCTCGAAAATTGTTTAGTACTTGTGTCGTGTTGAGACGCTACAAAATTAGCACTCGTAGGATGCGTATTTAAATTTTGAACGCGCCATCCAGTAAGAACTTTAGCAGCTGAAATTACATCGGCTTCAGTAAATTGACTTAATGGATCTTTACCTAATGTAAAAAGTTCCATTATTTCTCGAGCAAAATTTTCGTCAGGCGCACTATTTGTATTAGCCTGATTGTTTAGATAATACATCATTGCTGGCTGCGTAGCAATGTTTCTAATAAGTGTTTTATAATTTCCTAAACCATTTGTTCTAAAATTTTGAACATATTCATGGCATATTCTTGCTGAATTGGAACCACAATATATATTTTGAGAAGCTCTAACGGAGTTAAAATCTATCGGAATTAAATGAAACCAAAACCAGGTCATTTTTTCTCTTATGTTTAAATCTTGGTTTAATGCCAAACCCAAATTCCATGACGTAACTCCACTTGTTCTCCAAACATTGGTTGTGTTTCCTATTGAATTTGAATTAAAGGCATGTTGTGTCCAATCTCCTCCATAGGGAATGTTTCCTTCGTCGGAAAATACATTTTGATAAAAATTAACAGGTGGATTAGGCGAAGTATTGGAAAAGGATATTAGTGAATTTACACTAGCATTTAATCCAGCTTGTTCAAAATTAGCAACATTTGAAAATTTATATCCAAACTGAGTTCTTCTTAATAAATGTAAAGCAGTTGCTTTATTCCAAGTTCCCGAATAAGGCGCAAGTCCACTTGTAATGGCTCCAATTCTATTTGTTATAGAATTTTCTGCAACAGGAACATAATTTCTTTGGCTATAATTCTTTCTTTTATATTTTTCAAAAAGGAGATCCATCTCCTCTTTTCTAAGACGAAAGATTTTTTTTAATAAATTTCTTCTAGAATATTTATTTTTCATGTACCGAGAGTAAGAATTAGCTATTTGACGTTGATACTTAAAAAAGGTTTAACTAATTTAACTTCATAAAGTTACTAAATTAATTATTATAAAATATTAAATAAAAAAACCCCGCATTGCAAGGTTTAATTTATTTAATATTTCAAGTAAACACTACTTTGTTTTCTTAACGTATTGTGTAAGGATATAAATATGTTGTCCTTCAACACGACCTTCAATAAGATTGGCATCATCCCAAACTAATTTAATATTGTGCACTGCAGCACCACGCTTGGCAGTAAAAGTAGCTCCTTTTACATCTAAATCTTTTATTAAAACCACAGAATCTCCGTCCAAAAGGATATTTCCATTTGAATCTTTATGCACAATTTTTCCTTCATCATCGTCATTTTCTCCAGTTGCAGCAGCCCACTCAAGAGCTTCTTCGTCTAGGTACATCATGTCTAATGAGTCTTGTTGTTTTAATCTTGCCAACATTCTCCAAGATACAATTTGCACCGGAAGGTTTTCATTCCACATACTATCACTTAAACATCTCCAGTGATTTAAATCAGTAGTTTCTGGATTTTCTATTTGTCCTACACAGGTTTTACATGCCAAGATGCTATCTTCGGGAGCCGCTTTTGAGTTGGGCGGGATGTGGTAAACTATTAGATTTTCATCTGTTCCACACAATTCACATTTAGAACCGCTTCGATCTTTTAATCTTTTTTCTGTAACAACACTCATATTTAATTATAAATTAAAGGAAGCACCAACTGCATAAACGAATTGATTATTTAAATTGTCGTATCCCATTGGCGTAGTATTGTATTTTGCAATTGGAAATCCAATTTCAGAATAGACTCCAAAGCCGTTGGTAAAGAAATACCGCCCCCCAAGATGGGCCCCAAAATTTCGCAATCCTATATCTAAACCCGGATAAATATCTGCGTTATTTTTTAATTTAAATACACTTCCTAAATTAGCATTAAAGCGAGCTTTAACATCAAATCGATCTTCAAATTTTGGGATGCCTAAATCTTGATTAGTGTTTAATAAATAGGAGGCAACAAAACCATATGACATGTTTTCTCCAATTCCAAAATCGGTGGAAACCGAAATTCCCGAACCCCATTTTTGAATATTCCCCCCGACTTGAAATTTAATATCACCTTTTCCTTTATATGCTTGAGCATCCACAAGGCCAGAAAAACCCAGAAGTAGAATAATTAGTAATTTTTTCATAAAGTCATTAATTAGTATACAAAGATAGAAATTCAATTGCAATGTGCTTTTAATTCCTTCCCTTTTCTGTAGGATATAATTCCGGAAGCAAATCACTTTGCCAGAATTCTTTTGTGTTAACATCCATTATGGTTAAGGGCCCTTTAAAAGCAGCACCTGTATCAACATTCCAAACACATGCTTTTTTAACAGGAATGGTTTGGTTGATTTTAGTCACAGGGGTGTGCCCAATATAAATCTCATCGTAAAGCGACAACCTTCTTGGATAGTGAACAGATTCTTTTTCAATATTTTCATCAAGAGCTAAGGCAGTTTCCCAAAGTGAACGATCCCAATAAAATAACTTCGGAAAATATTCAAAGGTCACGCCATTCATATTGGTAAATCCCGCATGAATAAACAATCTGTTTTGTTGGTCGAGATGGTAATTTTGTATGGAAGATAAAAAATCAATATGCTCTTTTTTGGTTTGATCTGAAACAGATCCATATGCGGCAACAGTAGCTTCTCCGCCATGATTGTACCACAACGATTCATTAAAATTTTCAAAGTTTCCGTTAAGCCAATCAAGCAATAATTCGTCGTGATTTCCTTTAAGAAAAATACAATTTTGTTGTTTCCCAAGTGCAATTAAATAATCAATAACTTGGGGCGATTCACTCCACCCGTCTACATAATCTCCTAAAAAAATTAAGGTGTCTTTTTCAGAAACTTGGGCGCGCTCCATTATTTGGTGCAACGCACGCAATCCGCCATGAATATCTCCAATTACTAGTATTCTGTTCATAATTGCTACAAACTTATACAAAGTAGTTAAATAAACAGCAATTTCTATTTGTTTAAATAAGGTTAAATATTTTGGCAATTCTTTTTTCATTTCAAAAGAAAAAGTATATTTGGAAAACCAAAAAATTTAATGTTATGAATTCAAAAAATCCATTTTTTAAATCCGATACTTTTAACAGTAATAAAGTTCATGATGCTGTAATTATGGACCAATATCAAACCATGACTGTTGCCGGAACAATCAATAAAAGTTTTATCCTTTTATTGTTATTGGTAGTAGGTGCTTTTGGTACTTGGAACATGGTTTCTAACGAACAAAATCCAATGATTTTTACAATTGGAGGTGCTATTGTTGGCTTGATTTTAGTATTAATAACTTCTTTTAAACCCCACCTTTCAACTTATTTATCGCCAGCTTATGCAATTTGTGAAGGGTTGTTTATTGGAGGGATTTCTGCTATTTTAGATCAAGTTTATCCCGGAATTGTAATACAAGCAGTTACCTGCACTTTTGTTACTTTTTTAGTTTGTCTTGCTTTATATAAGTATAAAATTGTTCAAGTAACCGAAAAATTTAGATCGGTAGTAATCGCTGCAACTGCTGCAATTGCTATTTATTATATTATTTCTTGGGGATTGACTTTCTTCATAAACTACCAACCAGTTCATTATGGAAATTCAATGGCGAGCATTGGAATTAGCCTATTTGTAATTGTAATTGCTGCTTTAAATTTATTTTTAGATTTCGATCAAATAGAAACCGGTGCAGCCCAAGGCGCTCCAAAATATATGGAATGGTATGGCGCTATGGGATTAATGATTACATTAGTTTGGCTTTATGTAGAATTCTTAAGATTGTTATCTAAATTATCTAAAAAATAATTCTAAAATATATTTTTTATAAAGCCGTTCTTTAGGGAATGGCTTTTTGTTTTTAGGCCTTTAATAGTTTAATTATGTTTTCCAACAATTATTTTTTTGCATTTGTTTTTGCTTTGCTTATAGCAATGCCTTTGCATGCGCAAAAAATTGAAGATTGGAATCCAAAAGCGATAGACACCACATTATATAACGCCTTTGATGTTTCTAAAAACACGTTAGAAAACAATAATTCCATCTATCCGCTATTGGCTAAATTGTATAAGATTAAACACTTTAGCAAAGAAAACGCGGTGTTTGTTCATATTGGCGATTCCCATATTCAAGGTGATGTGGCTACTTCGGTTATACGAAATGAATTGCAAGGCTATTTTGGAAATGCCGGTCGTGGTATGGTGTTTCCCTACCAAGTAGGGAAATCAAATGCTCCGTATGATATTTTTTCAAGTAGTTCTAGCGAATGGAAAAGCAGCAGATTGGCTCGAGTTGACACCACAATTACCTGCGGCGTTTCGGCATTTGGAATGCAATCACAATGCCCAGATCCAGAATTTAATTTTGAATTACGTGCGGTAAATGGAGCTAAAGATTCCTTTGATAAAGTGCAATTATTTCTAGGTGGAGCGGTCTCTGAATTATACATGGAATACAATGACTGTGAAGCCGAAAATGGTTGTTTTTCTTCAGCCCCCGATCACACTATTTTAAATTTAAAAGCTCCTACTTCAGCATTTCGTCTAGCTTTTCCTACTAATGACAACATTAATTTTTATGGTGCATCTTTAGAGAAAAGAGATGCCTGCGGAATCATTTACCACAGTATTGGTGCGAACGGGGCAAAATATTCAGACTATACAAAAACAGCTCAATTTTGGAAACATTTAAATAAGTTAAATGCCGATTGTTTTATTGTTTCTCTTGGAACGAATGAAGCTCAGGATCCGAATTTAACTGCAGAGAGTTTTATTAATGACGTGAAAATTATGGTTGCTAAATTGCGTTTGGCTTCGCCAGATGCTTGTATTATTCTTTCAACCCCACCAGTTTCCTATTTTAAGAAAAGCAAGCCCAATCCATCGCTTGAAACCATTACCAATGCGCTAATTGATTATTGCAACGCAACAAATTTGGTTTATTGGGATTTATATAATCTTTCTAAGGGTATAGAAGGCGCTTCTATTTGGAAGAAAAAACAATTGTTGCGCCAAGATTTGGTACATTTTTCTAAAGAGGGTTATGCGCTTCAAGGCAATTTATTCGTAGCCGCTTTCGCAAAAGTTTGGAACGAGTTTTTGTGTAAAAACTACTAAAACTGCAAGTAGATAGGCATTACTGGTTTGGCACTTTTAAATATCGAATACAAAGCAATAAAAAGGTACATCCCAACAAGGTAATACACCATAGGAAAGCTTTTTTGTTTTTCGACAATCTTTTCAGAAAAACTATCCGGAATTAAATGTATCGCATAGCCAATTGCAATCATGATGATTACAAATTTGTAGTTTTCTACATATTCGTAGGCTCCATCAAAAGTGAATTGATAAACTATTTGATGGATGAATTGTAAAGCGGTATCAAGACTACTTGCCTTGAAGAAAATCCAGCAGAAACAAACAAAATGGAAGGTGATTAGGGCATAGAAAAAATTACTCAACCCCGAAGGAAGTAGTTTTATTTTTCCGAAAAGGAAGGACCACATTTTATTTATCATTAATCCCGTTCCGTGAAGTGCTCCCCAAATAATAAAATTCCAACTTGCGCCATGCCAAAACCCTCCAATAAGCATGGTTAAGAAAAGGTTTAAATTGGTTCTAAATTTTCCTTTTCGATTTCCACCCATAGAAATGTAAAGGTAATCGCGCAACCAACTTGAAAGCGAAATGTGCCATCTGCGCCAAAATTCGCTCACCGATTTACTTTGATAAGGCGATAAGAAGTTGGTTGGAATTGTGATTCCCATCCATTTAGAAATACCTATAGCCACATCGCTATATCCGCTAAAATCACAGTAAATTACAATAGCATAACCATACAATGCCACTAAACACTCCAATCCGTTGTGAAGATGAGGTCCGTCAAAAACATAGTTTACAAGATTCACCGAAATATAATCGGAGATGATTAATTTTTTTATTAATCCGGTAATTATTAGATAAAAACCTTTAGAAAAATCGGTGTCACTTACATGATATTCTTTCTTTAACTGTGGTATAAAATCCTTTGCACGAACTATAGGTCCCATAACTAGTTTTGGGAAAAAAGAAAGAAATAAAAGGTAATTTACAATTCCTTTTTCGGGCTTTATTTCTCCTCGATATACATCAATGGTATAACTCAGGTTTTCGAAAGTAAAAAAGGAAATACCAATAGGGAGTAAGATGTGTAGAACATTAAATTTTAATTCGGAGAAATTATTCCAAACCTCAATAAAAAAATTAGTGTATTTAAAATAAAAAAGCAATCCAAGGTTGAAAACAACACTTAAAAATAATAGAAATTGTTTTCCTCCTTTTTTCTTAACCTTAAATATCCAATTGGAAATACCGAAATTAAAAAAGGCTGATAGAATTACAATTGACACAAAACTACCACTGGCTTTATAGAAAAAATAAAGCGAAAACAATGAAAGCACAATCGCTCTGTGTTTATAGTTTTTTCTGAAGATATAGTATAATAAAATGAAAGCCGATAAAAAATACACGAAGAACCCATTGTTAAATAACAATGGATTTTGAGCATCATACAAAAGTTGCTCTTTTACGCTATTCCAATCTATTTCCATCATATAGAGTCGGCTTTTATTATAGGTTTTTCAGCTTTAGGCGTTATCATTGGTGAATTAGGTGCTACCTGTTTATTCCTTACAGGGACTTTCACATTTACAGGCGCAGTTGTAATAACCGGTTTGTTTAATTTTTTTAGTGTAACCGCTTTTTGATAATCGTTTATTAACGCTTTAAAAATGGTTTTACTTACTGCTTTTGCCCCTTTGTAATTAAAATGAATATAATCTTTATTTGCAAATGGAACGATGCTGTCTGCCCATTTTACAATGGTTCCGTTTCCACCAATAGATTTATAGAAATTATAAAATGGTGTATTGGTATCGTAAGATAATCGAGCCTGAGTTTGAATTAAAGAATCAATTCCGATGGCAGTTTTCCATTGTCCATCATAATTAAAAGCCCTGTCAGAGCAGCTAAATAATAAAAACTCGGTGTTAGGCATGTTGTTTTGAAACTTCTTAAGCATTGGGCGCATGCCACGATAATAATAATCATAATTGGTATCATTGGGTTGAAACAATAAATTCACGCCATATTGAAAAACAATTAAATCATAATATCCAATTTTGTCTAATTCGGCTAACAAACTACTGCTAATTTTTTTAAGCTCAACACCTGTAATTCCTCTAAAAGAATAGTTATCTAAGACAATTCCCGATTGTGGCTCAGAGCTAACACCATAAACTGGAGTATGCTTTGCATAAAGCGTAAACTTAGCTTTGCTGGAAACGCCACTTCCAATTAATACCCTGTTGAATTCGGAGTTGGCAGGTAATTTTACAACTGAATCATTAATTTTAACCGCAATGGTATCTCCTCTTCCATAAAGCAACCATTTTTGTGTTTTTTGGGTGGCATTTTTTTTGATATTATCTCTAAAATCAACTTCTAAGTTATTGCTAAAGAAAGAATATCCAGATAAGAATAAACCAGAATTATGCTCTTGTTTTTTAAAATTATCGACATTAAAATCACCGTTTAAAAATACTTTAGCAGTTCGTCTAAAATCAGAAGACACGCAAGATATAGGCACATAACCAACCCCTTTTTGTTGCCCAAAATAATTTTGTAATTGCTCCCGAACATCTTGGGTAATAAAGTCGCCTTCTATTTGGCTGTCGCCAAACCAGGCAATTCTTATTTTCACATTTTTGCCTTCTGCAAGTTGCAGCATTTTTTGGGTAATTTTTGGCAAAGCTGGAATTAGGGTATCTGTATTGAAGCGAATAAGCGTGTTTTTCTTTTGATAGTCATCAAATTCATTTATAAGATGACCTTCAGCAGTAAAAGATTTGGATTTTTGTTTTATCTTAATTTCGCCTTTAGCGGTTTTTTCTTTCACTAAAATATCCGACAGTAAATTCACATTTTTAAAATAAGGATAATAGGCTACAATCTCTTTTGAGAATGCAGACAAAACCAGCTGAATGCTTGTGACCAATAAAATAAATAGGATTACTTTTTTGCTATGGTTCATGAACCTTAATTAGAAATGGGGTTGTCTTAAATAGCTTTGTTTAACAGTTTCTTAAAAATTGTATTTCACGGCAAAAGTAAAAAAAAGGAAGCGTGTTTTACATTTTATATTTAAATAATTTAGGCAAAGATTTTTAATGAAAATAAACTTTAAACATGAAGTCAAATAAGAGCTAAAAATCCTTTAAGGAGCCCTTTAATTTTATTTAATTTTTTTATTGAAAACAGAAGTGCTATTTTTGATACCAACAGCTGCTTTATGATAGAAATAGAAAGAAAATTTTTAGTTATCTCTTTGGATTTTATTGCTGAGTCTTCTGCGCAACATGCTATTGCGCAAGGTTATCTTAATTCTGATCCAGAACGAACTGTGCGCATAAGAATTAAAGGCGAAAAAGGATATTTAACGGTTAAAGGCTCAGGAAATAAAACGGGTACTTCAAGAATGGAGTGGGAGAAAGAAATCTCCCTTGAGGAAGCCAAATCACTATTAAAATTATGCGAACAAGGGGTTATTGAAAAAACCCGTTATGAAGTAAAGTCGGGAAAGCACACTATTGAAATTGATGTTTTTCACGGAGAAAATGAAGGTCTAATAATGGCTGAGGTGGAGTTAGAAGATGAAAATGAAGCTATATTAAAACCCAATTGGCTGGGTAAAGAAGTCACCGGAGACAAGCGTTATTACAACTCCTACATTAGTTTATACCCTTTTAATAGGTGGTAATTAGTTTTGTAATATTTCCAAATACACATTAATGTATCCCGCACCGCTACTAGAAGCGATAGTAAAAAAGGCTTTTTTAGATAAGTCGATTTCTCTTCCTCTCACAAATGGCCCTCTATCGGTTATTTCTACCACAACTGTTTTTCCGGTTGCAATATTGGTTGCTCTTATTTTAGTTCCAAAGGGAAGAGTTTTATGTGCAGCCGTAAGTTCGTACATATTATAAATTCTGCCACTTGCGGTGCGTCGGCCATGAAACTTATTTGCATAATAGGAAGCCCTAGCTGTTTTTTTGTAGGGCTTGAATTTCCCTTTATAGGCAGTAACAGAATCGGTTATAACTAAAGTTTTTTCAGTGATTTTTTGTTTTTTCACCGAATCTTTAGTAATTATTTTAGCCTCTTTTTTTCCGATAAGAATAGATTGCGCAAAAAAGCTGGTGCCGAGTAAAGCAATTAGTATAACAAGAAGTTTGGTTATTCTTTTTTTCATCTTTAATGAGTTTTAATTTGATATAAGTTCGTTTTTGGCAAATAATCACCAATAGAACTATCGTATTAGAACCATAAATGCCATGGAATTCTGGCTAAAATTAGCAATAAACCCAATCCATAAAAAATGGAAATCGTTTTAAACTTTGTTAGACTAGAAGTTGCTTTTTTATGTTTAGACCATCCAATGGTGATGAATACAATAGCAATAATGTTTATTAATGGGTGCTCTAAAGCAGTTAATCTAATAGCAGCATTACTCATTTCGCTCAAACCTGCTTTTCCAATTGGCGAGACAAAATAAAGTACAAACCCAACTAGTAATTGAATATGTGCAGCTATTAATCCAAGCAAGGCAATTGTTCGGTTTTTCGAGCTAAATTCTTTTTTTGATACTAATCCAAGTACCGAATTAAGGACAGCAACTACTAATAATAAAAGTGCTAAATATGCCCACCCCGAGTGAAATTTTTGAATAAATTCGTACATATATTTAATATTTATTTTAACAAATATACAGAAAAAAAAGAATAAAAAAACCCTCTTCGGTTAGGAAGAGGTTTAAATTCTAGGATAAGGGACTTTTAGAAATTATAAGTAATTCCAAAGTTCCATGTTCTTCCAAATCCGAAGAATACTTGGTTGCTTGGATCTAATCCTTTGTATAAAGTGTTCGAATAGGTTTGGAATGCAGCATCAGTAGCAAAATCTGCTCTTGTTTTAGCAAAAGTATTTGTTCTACTTTCTGCAATATAAACCGTGTCCAATAGGTTGTTGATGTTCAATCTAAAATTCACAGAATCTGACTTATCTTTTCCTACTGGCATTTTGAAAGAAAAACCTGCATCCATTAATCCATAAGAAGGCAATTTTAAAGTTCCAAGATTTGTTGCAGAAGTTTGTCTTGTAGGATCTAAACTAGCATATAAATTATCTGCAATTCTATAGTTTGCATCAACAGAATGTTAACAAATTGAATTTCTATATAAAATTCAAATTCAACAATTATTTTTTATAAAATCTCTAAAATATTAATAGTAAATCAATTAAATGAATAAAAAAACCTCAATACTACAATAAATATTGAGGGTATTAATTATTCATGCTATAATTAGTTATTTATTTAAGAAATGATTTAGTAAAAATGTGGTAGAACTATCGTGATTTGCCACTTTTTTATTATTTATTTCATCTAATATGGAGTTGGCCAATTGCTTTCCTAGCTCAACACCCCATTGGTCGTAACTAAAAATATTCCAAATAATTCCTTGTACAAATATTTTATGTTCGTACATAGCAACAAGACTTCCAAGGCTTTCTGGAGTTAATTGCTCAATAAGAATAGTGTTTGTAGGTTTATTTCCAGTAAATACTTTAAATGGTTTTAAGTAATCTGCTTTTGATTTTTCTAGGCCTTGTTTATCAAATTCCTCTTGTACTTTTTCTGGAGTTTTTCCATTTAATAGGGCTTCTGTTTGAGCGAAGAAATTGGACATTAATTTATTATGGTGCTCTTGATCTCCATAAAGAGGTGAAACATATCCAATAAAATCGGTCGGAATTAATTTAGTGCCTTGGTGAATTAATTGAAAAAAGGCGTGTTGTGAATTGGTTCCTGGCTCTCCCCAAATAATAGTTCCGGTTTGGTAATTCACTGGTTTACCATCTCTACCAATACTCTTTCCGTTACTTTCCATAATTCCTTGTTGCAAATATGGAGCTAGTTTTTGTAAATATTGCGTGTAAGGTATTATCGCTTCGCTTTCAGCGCCAAAAAAGTTGTTGTACCAAACGCTTAATAATGCCAAGATTACTGGAATGTTTTTATCAAAAGATTCATTTTTAAAATGTTCATCCATTTGGTTTGCGCCTTTTAATAATTTATCAAAATTATCAAAACCAACCGCCAAACTAATAGACAATCCTACAGCAGACCAAAGTGAAAAACGTCCGCCAACCCAATCCCACATTGGAAAAATGTTGTTGGCATCGATTCCAAATTCGGTTACTTTTTGAATATTTGTGGAAACGGCAACAAAATGTTTTGCTACATCTTCTTGTTTCGCAGATTTTAAAAACCAACTTCTAATAGTTTCAGAATTGGTTAGTGTTTCTTGTGTTGTAAATGTTTTAGATACAATTACAAAAAGCGTTGTTTCGGGATTTATTTTTTTAATAATTTCATTTACATGATCTCCATCTACATTAGAAACAAAATGAACATTTAAATGATTTTTATAATATTGTAATGCTTCAACCACCATGGCTGGACCAAGATCCGAACCACCAATTCCGATATTTACCACATCAGTAAATGCTTTTCCGGTATATCCTTTTCTTACGCCAGATGTTATTTCATTAGTGAATTTAGCAATGCTGTCTTTCACCGCATATACTTCATCCATTACATTTTTCCCATCAACAATATACGAAGCACTTTTTGGCGCTCTTAAAGCAGCATGTAAAACCGCGCGATTTTCAGTTTGATTAATTAATTCACCATTAAAACATTGCTCAATGGCTTTTTTTAATTGCACCTCTTCAGTTAATTGTAACAATAACTCAAGGGTTTCTGAAGTAATGTTGTTTTTTGAAAAATCAACCAAAAAATCATTCCACTTTAAGTGAAACTTTTCAGCTCTTGAAGCATCATTTTGAAACAGTTCTTTAATGGAATTGGTTTCCATTTTAGAAAAATGATTTTTTAAATTTTGCCAAGCTTTGGTATTGGTCGGATTGGTAATTGGTAAGGCCATATTATTTTATTTGAGGGACAAAATTAGATAAAAGAATGTATAATAAACCAATAAATTAGTATTAATAATTAATTTATATCAATGAAAACGATGTAGTTGAAGGGGTTTAGGATTTAGATTTTTTTCTAAAGGTAACTTCTGCAACACTATCCAATTCTCGTTTTAGTGGTCGCATAAATTCTTTGTATTTAGGAAGGTTTCTTCCTTCCATGGTTTGTGAATTGGGCAGTTTTAATTTTAAAGCGTCAACTTGTTGGCCATTTTTCCAAAATCGATAACACACATGAGGACCTGTAGCCAGTCCGGTGCTGCCTACTTTTCCAATTACATCACCTTGTTTTACGCGTTGTCCTCTACGAACTAATATTCTAGACATGTGAAGGTATTGAGTAGAGTAGGTTTTGTCGTGTTTTACTTTCACAAAATTTCCATTTCCGGTTGTGTATCCTGCCTGTTCTACAACCCCTGAAGCGGTTGTCATAATTGGCGTTCCAGATGGTGCGGCATAGTCGGTTCCTTTGTGGGCTTTCCAAATAAGTTGTACTGGGTGGAATCGGTTTTTTGCAAAACGCGAGGTGATATTTACAAATTTAAGTGGTGCTTTTAAGAAAAAGTTCTTTAGAGCTTTTCCGTTTTCATCGTAATAATCTGTTTTTCCATTTCGTTCTTGAGCAAAAGGGAAGGCATAAATTTTTTCTCCTTTATATTCAAAAAAGGCCGCTCTCAAACTATCAACTCCATCATAAACGGTATCGTTAATGTATCTTTCTGTAAAGCTAATTGCAAATTTATCGCCTTTTCTAGATTTGAAAAAGTCGATTGACCAAGCAAAAACTTTGGTTAACCTACCTGAAAGTGTTGGCTCCACTTTCATGCTTCGTAATGTTTGGGTTAAAGAACCAGTAAGTTCACCTGCAATGGTACGAACTTTGAATTTAAGCGGTCTCATTTTTTTGTACCCAATAATAGAATCGGTAAGATCAATTAAATAATAATCCAGTCGGGTAGGTTGGTAAATAAGATATTGTAATTTGTTGTATTTATCTTTAGATCTTAAGCAAACATAAGGTCTTTTATATCGAACGCTGGTTGAAAAAGAGTCTTTTACAACGCGAATAATTTCTGCTACTTTTTTACCGTTAAGATTTTGTTTTTTTAATATTCTCTCAAATGTATCTTGACTTTGAATGGTGTCGTAATGCACATTAAATTCATCGTAGTGAAATCCAAAATCAACCACAGGTTTTTGTGGCTCAGCATCTTCAATAACAAAATCTTCCTCTGAATTATTACAAGAAGATAACGCTAGTAAAACACAAAAAAGAAATGCAATTTTTTTCAAAAAGCTGAAATTTACTTTAACAATCTTCTCCCCAATTTTTCAATTCTTCCTCACTCCAAAGCTCGGGAAAGAAAATTCGTCTTTGGTATTTTGGGTGCATGTATTTTTTCCAATCGCTACCTCCAGTTGCTTCGCCAGATCCTTGTCCACTTTCGATATATTTTTTTGCAGTATTTAAATGGCCCATAACCCAGGTAATATTTACCGTTTTATCATAATGTCTCATGGCCGCAACTAATTCGGCATTTTTTTGATCTGCTTCAGGAAGTTGCTTGAATTTTTGCCAAAGATTACTTGTATTATGCGCTTCCATATAGCGTAAAAACTCGTCTTTGTATTTTCTTTCGAATTCAAGAATTAAGAACGATTTTTCACCTGTTTTATAATCTTTTCCAGCAGCCTGCCAATACAAATGTTCAAATGCATGCGAATACGGCGTGTTTCGATCAATAGTTGCTCTAAATCTATGGTCAATTAAATTGATTAAATCGGTAGACGCAAACTCAATCAATCGATATTGTGCACTTTGAAATCCACTTGCAGGGGTTAAGGTATTTCTAAATTTCATGTATTGGTCTACTTCCATTCCTTCTCCCATAATGGTGAAAGAGGTAGTTAGCATATCAAAATAGCGACTAATTCGCATCATTTTTTCAGCAAAGAAACTTGTTTCAGGTTTTTCTAAAATGCATACTTGATCTATTTCCCAAAGTATCATTTTGAATAATAATTCATTTACTTGATGGTACATGATAAAGACCATTTCATCAGGCAAAACAGTTCTTTGTGTTTGCAAATTCAGCAATGCATCAGTTTGGATATAATCCCAATAGGTGATTGGTTTAGACCAAAGTAGTCCTTCTAGGTGTGTATCTGTTTTTTGATTTATTGCATCAAATTTTTTTTCTAATTCGGATATTAATCTTGTTGTATCTGTTGTCATTCGATAACTTTTATGGTAAATGGATTTGATAATCCTTTAAATGATTCTAAATCTGCTTTTAAAGATCCTACTGCTAAACTTGCTTTGATTCTAAGAGGCAACTTATTGGCGTCATCTGAAACCCAAACTGTTAAACTCTCTTGTTCTTTAAATACTCGACCGGCTTGAACCAATGGTCTAAAAATCATACATGGAACTACCCCAAATTTAGTTTCTAAATCTTCTTTTCCAACATATTTTAACTTAAATTTTGTCGTTTCTTGATCAAAAAACATGTCTATCGCTATTGATTCACCAATTTTTAATCGATCAACATTAGGATGTTTTCGTAAATAATAAAAAGTGGAAACAATATCTTGTATGTTTTCTGGAGTGTTGAAAGTTTGACTTGTATTATTTTTAAGATCTTTAACTAAAATGGTGTTTTTATCTTGATTGAAAAAACCTTCTTCATTTTTAGTATAACCTCCCTCATCTATTTTTCGAACATATTGGTAGGGCTTGCCCGTAACCCTGTCAAAATAGGTTTCATAATTGTCTTCTACTTTAAAAAACCATTTAGACATTCCGGTTGTATAACCTCTTCCTATTGCATGGTATACTTTTTTGTTATTTCTCAAAGCATCTTTAATTTCAAGCGTGGCATATCCAGCTGTAACCAATCCGTAATGTATTCGAAATTTAAACCATTCACCTGTATCAAACGGAGTATCTTGAATGGTGTCAAAACTAACGCTAAGCAAGAATAGAGCAAGTACAATTATTTTTTTCATTTGAAATGGTATTAAGGACCTGCGAAAATAAATCAATTTCTGTTCCAAATATATTAAAACAAAAAAACTCCATCAAATTTATGACAGAGTTTTTGTACTATTAACCAACCTAAAAACTATAAATTATGAAAATTTATATAAAAAATTAATGGAAACCACTCCTTTAGTTTTTTGTTGGTACAAAGTTAATAAAGTTGTTAGATTATTCTCAGCAAAAAATCAACTTTAACATATTTTTATTAAAAATATGGTTACTACAACGATATATTATGTTAATTTTCTAATAAAATTGACAATTTACAAAGTTCCTCGTAATGCTTGTTCTCTTTCAATTGACTCAAAAAGAGCTTTAAAATTACCAGCGCCAAATCCTTTTGCTCCCATTCTTTGAATTATTTCAAAAAATAAGGTTGGACGATCTTCAACGGGTTTTGTAAATATTTGTAATAAATAACCATCTTCATCGGCATCAACTAAAATAGAAAGTTCTTGAAGTTTTTTTATGTCTTCTTTCATAATATCCATATGAACTCCCAATCTTCTTGGAATATCATCATAATAGGCTTGAGGAGGAGGAGGTAAAAATTCAACACCTCTTGCTTTTAATCCCGATACTGTTTTAATAATATCATCTGTGGCAACTGCAATATGCTGCACGCCCGGACTTTCATAAAAATCGAGATATTCTTCAATTTGAGATTTTTTATTTCCTTTGGCTGGTTCGTTAATCGGGAATTTAATTCTACCGTTTCCGTTAGACATTACTTTACTCATTAAAGCTGAGTATTCAGTGTGAATTTGGGTATCATCAAAAGATAAGAAATTTTCAAATCCCATAACTTCTTCGTACCATTTTACCCATTGGTTCATTTCACCCCAACCCACATTTCCAACCATATGGTCAATGAATTTTAATCCTAATGCTTCAGGGTTATAATCAGATTTCCATTCTTTAAATCCTGGAAGGAATAGTCCATTATAATTTTTTCTTTCTACAAAAATGTGAACGGTTTCTCCATAAGTATAGATTCCAGATCGAATTACTTCTCCGTTTTCATCTTTTTCAACGGTTGGTTCCATGAATGATTTTGCTCCGCGTTTCGTTGTTTCTTCCCAAGCAGATTTTGCATCTTCTACCCATAGTGCAACTACTTTTACTCCGTCTCCATGTTTACGTAAGTGTTCATTAATTGGGGAATTACTATTTAGTGGAGTTGTTAAAACCAATCGGATTTTATCCTGTTTTAAAACATAACTCACTGAATCGCGTGAGCCTGTTTCAAGTCCGCGGTAAGCATGCGATTGAAAACCGAATGCAGTTTTGTAATAATGCGCCGATTGTTTTGCATTACCTACATAAAATTCAACATAATCGGTTCCAAATAGTGGAAGGAAATCTTGAGCTCCACTAAATATTTTTTCTAGTCCGTATTCTACAGATTTTATATCTTTTGCCATTTTTTTACAATTAAGGGTGAAGTAGCAATTCACTATTTTAAGCATTCAATAGGCTTAACTACTAAGATTTTATTTTTATTTATCTAGCCAGGAAAGGTAATAGTTATCGTCGGCAATTTTTAGTGCTTCTTCAGTAACCATTAAAGGTTTAAAGGTGTCTACCATTACTGCCAATTCTAAAGTTTCTTTTTTACCGATGCTTCTTTCTACTGCTCCAGGATGAGGGCCATGAGGAATTCCTGCCGGATGTAGGGAAATATTACCCGCTTTGACATCATTTCTACTCATAAAATCGCCATCTACATAATACAATACTTCGTCTGAATCTATATTACTATGGTTGTAAGGCGCAGGTACAGATAATGGATGATAATCGTACAGCCTTGGTACAAAGGAACAAACGACTAATGAATTTGTTTGAAATGTTTGGTGTACTGGCGGAGGTAAATGTACTCTCCCAGTTATAGGTTCAAAATTATGAATCGAGAAAGCATATGGATAATTGTAACCGTCATAGCCTATTACATCGAAGGGATGAGAAGCATAGACCATATCTATAATTTCGTCTTTCTTTTTTACTTTAATAACAAAATCTCCAAATTCATTATTAGTTTCTAATTCGTATGGTTTGCGAATATCGCGTTCGCAAAATGGAGAATGTTCTAATAATTGTCCAAACCAGTTGCGGTATTGTTTTGGAGTGTAAATTGGTGAATGCGATTCTAAAATAAACAAGCGATTATCTTGGGTATCAAAATCAATTTTATAGATAATTCCTCTTGGAATAATTAGGTAATCACCATAGCTAAAATCTAAATTCCCATAGATGGTTCTTAATTTTCCAGATCCTTTGTGAATGAAAATCATTTCATCAGAATCGGTGTTTTTATAAAAATATTCTGTAGTTGATTTTCTTGGAGCTGCAAGAACAATATGACAATCGGAATTGGTTAAAACAATTTTTCTGCTTTCTAAAAAATCATCTTGAGGCTCCACATCAAATCCTTGTAATTTATAGGATTGAATATTGTTAGTCTTAGCAATTTTTGGAGCTACACTATAGCGCTCTCCTATTTTTTTTAATTGTGTAGGGCGTTGCTCATGATAGGAATTAGTGTACATTCCGTCAAAACCTACGGTTCCAAAAAGTTGTTCGTAATATAAATCGCCATTTTCTTTTCTAAATTGAGTATGGCGTTTTGGAGGGATAGATCCTAGTTTATGATATAAAGGCATTTCTTTTTGTTTAAAGGTTTGAAAAAATAAAGTTGAATAATACAGACTTTAGTTAACACACAAAAAAGAAGTAGAACTCATTCCGGATTTCTCTTGATGAGGTATTTTAATAGAATAAGTAAATTGTCCCAATTTTTCATTCTTACAAATATCGAAAAAAAACAAAAAAATCCAAAAGTCTTTGATATGAAACTTTTGGATTTTTTGAATTTATATTATTCTTTATTATTTAGCTTAGCTTTATTTTTTCCGTAAATGAAATAAATAAATACTCCAATTACTAACCATCCTAGAGACAATATTTGAGCATCAATACTTAGATTAATCATTAAATAGGTATTGATTAAAATTCCACAAGTTGCAATAACTGGTAAGAAAGGCACTTTAAAAGGTCTATTTAATTCGGGCTGTCTTTTTCTTAAAATCCAAACTGCAATACAAACCATGGTAAATGCAAATAAGGTTCCAAAGCTGGTCATATCAGCTAATTTATTAATAGGAGTAAATGCAGCAACTACAGCGATAACAGCTCCAAGAATTAATAAATTAGTTTTAGGGGTTCCGCTTACACCATGAATTTTTGAAAATACTGGAGGAATTAGACCGTCTTTAGACATTCCTAAAAATATCCTTGACTGACCCATGATCATTACCATTAATACAGAAATTAAACCAACTGTAGCCGCTATGGTAACTACATAACCGGCCCAAGCTTGTCCTGCAATATCAAATGCATAAGCAACAGGTGCTTTAATCGCTTCAGGATATTTTCCTAGTGGGTTAAAATCATCATAATTCATCATTCCAGTTAATACTAAAGATACTAAAATGTATAAGAAAGTACAAACTAATAATGAAGTGATGATCGCAAAAGGCACATCTTTTTTCGGGTTAATAGCTTCACCTGCTTGAGTTGAAACAGCATCAAATCCTACATAAGCAAAGAAAATTGCTGCAGCTCCAGATATTACTCCTTTTATCCCGTATGCTTCATGCGATTGTCCTGCTGCATCTACAATACTAGTAGCGTCTGGAATAAATGGATGCCAGTTAGCGGTATTAATAAAGAAAGCTCCAGCAATAATTACAAATAATACCGCAGACACTTTAAGCATTACAATTAAATTATTTGCTTTAGCAGCACTTTGAGTACCTTTAATTAATATTGAAATAACAAAAATTACAATACAAAAAGCTGGTAAATTCATAGAAAATCCTTCTCCAGTATAACTACCAGGATCATTGGTAAGCCAATCGGGAAGATGTAAACCAAACATTTTTAAGAGTTTGTTGAAATATCCCGACCACGAAACGGCAACGGTCATAGACCCCATTGCATATTCTAAAATTAATCCCCAACCTATAATCCATGCAAAAAGTTCTCCAATAGTTCCATAGGCATAGGCATAGGCAGAGCCTTCAACAGGTAAAATAGAAGCAAACTCAGAATAGCATAAAGCGGCAAATACACAGGCAACACCTGCAATAATAAATGACAAAGCCAAAGCTGGTCCTGCATGATAATAGGCTCCGGTTCCGGTAAGAACAAAAATTCCACCACCAATAATAGCGCCAATACCAATTGCAGTAAGACTCCATTTACCTAATACTCTTTTTAATTCACTTTTTTTCATATCTGCTTCAAAGGCAGAAACAGGCTTTACTCTCCAAATAGACATAGTGTATTTTTTTTATTTATATGCTCAAATATACTTTTTTTGTTTAATATTTCTACTAAAATAGAAACTTTCTACTTTTTAAAACCAAAAACCAACATTAAACCCAACAAATCCTTTAGCCAATTCTGGAGACCAAGCGTATTTTATTTCAATTGGACCAAGAACAGTTTCAAGGCCATATCCAAGCGCATAACCGGTGTGTCTTGGTGTTGCAAGCCAATTTCCAGTGCTGTATAATTTGTCTTCAGCATTAGCATAATTTGCTGAAAAATTTATGTGGTTTTTTTTATAAAATTCAAGATCAAATGTGGCGAGTATTTTAACATAACTATCAGCAGTAATACTTAAAAAATCATAACCATAAAAGGATTTTATATTATTTATTGGATTAAATCCAAATCCACCAAGTGAAAAATCTAGAAAGTGTGTACTGTTTTGACCAAATGTAACCCCAGCTTCTGACTCAAATTTTAAATTAATTACTTTGTAAAATGTTCTGGTAATTCCAACTTGAGAACTAGCAATATTGTATCTGTTAAATTTATTGGTATAATTTGATGAAAGTAAATAGGATTGTAAGTTGCTGTTAAAATACCATCCTTTCTTAGGAAAAAACTTACTGTCTAAGGAGTCATATTTTAAGTATCCAAAAATGCTGCCATAATTACTGTCTTCAAAAATAGGATTATTGTTTTGTAATGTATTTGATCCTATTTTTAAATATTTTAATTCTATACCAGCGCCTACTAAAAATTTTTCTGCAAAAATAGTTTGTAAATAAGCCGCATTAGTCCAATCAGAATAATCTATATTTAATGAATTGATTCCAAGTTGATTAATAATAGCTCCATTATTAAAGTCATTTGAAATATTTTTATTGAACTGCACAAAGGAAGATTTGAATCCAAAACTAAAATAAAAGCCATTATCAACATAATAATCTAAATTGTATCTAAAATTATCCCCAACACCCATATCTATTGACATAACGTCGTTTCTAAAAAACGATTTTTTTTGCGTAATATTTACCAAAGCAGCGCTTTTTAAAAGACCATCATAATGAAGTCCAAATTTTAAAAAGGTACTAATGTTATTTTCTTTAATGTTTAATTCTAGTTCATCTCCCGAATTATATTCATTAAACTGGTAGCTAATTTTCGAAAAATTTCCGGTTGCATTTAGCGTATTTATTCCTTCTTTTATTTGATCATAGTTAACCTTCATTCCCTCATTAAAACCTAATTTTCCTATTACATAAGATCGAGTGTAGTCATTTAAATCATTAAAGTGAACTTTGGTAATCATAATGCTTTTGTTTCGGAGAGTATTAACTTGTAAAGGTTCATGGTTTTGAGATAAATTTTTTATTTGATCTACTATTTTTATTGCAGCATCTTCTCCTTTTTTAATTATTTCATTTTTTTTATCAAATGAGATAACAGTAAAATTTGAAATATCAGGTTTTATATAAATATCTGTTTTACTAATTTTATCTTTCATCCCTTTCATTACTTGAAGATTAGAAATTTGAAGCAGTACTTGAGTTGCTTCATTCAAGGAATTTCGGTTTTTTAAATCGTCCTGTACATCAACTCCAATAATAATATCAGCGCCCATTTTTCGAACTTCATCGATTGGGTAATTATTAGAAACGCCTCCGTCAATTAATAATTTTCCGTTTATTTCAACTGGGGAAAACAGGGATGGAAAAGCCGAACTAGCTAATAACGCTTGTGGGAAACTACCTTCCGTAAGCACTTGTTGTTCACCGGTTTCAATGTCGGTTGCTATACATAAAAAAGGAATTGGCAATTTGCTAAAATCTCTAATATGACGAACAGGGTGTGTTAACTTATGCAATAAATTATAATTGTAAATCCCTTTTGATAAAGCCAAAGGAACACCAATACTTAACTTTTTAAAGGGTAAGGTTACAGCGTAGAGTTCGTCGTTGCGTTTTTCGTAAAAACTTTTATTTGCTCTTGGAGTGTAATCGGTAATTAGTTCATTAAAATTAGTGTCATGAAAAATCGAATCTATTTGTGTGGCATTATAACCTGTTGCATAAAGTCCTCCAACTACTGCTCCCATACTAGTTCCGCCGATGTAATCAATTTTAACTCCAGCTTTTTCAAGTACTTTTAATACGCCAACATGAGCAAATCCTTTTGCGCCACCGCCTGTTAAAACCAATCCAATTTTAGGTCTTTTTATGGAATCTTGAGAATAGTTATTTTGAGAATAAAGAACAAATAACAAAGAAAAAAGGAATAAAATAACTTTATAATTTAGCACCAATAGCAATGAATCCCGATTTTTATCGGGAGAAGTGTAGGGCAGAAAAGCAGATTGCAAACAGGCCTTAAACATTTGCTACAAATATTAATTATCGAATTTATGGTAAAAGTCGTAAATTTTTTTGGCTTTTGATGCACCAATTACTTCCGAAACTTCTTTTTCGGTAGCCAATTTTAATCTTTTAACACTTTTAAAGTGGGTAATTAGCGTTTGCATTGTTTTTTCACCTATTCCAGGGATGGCTTCCATAGAGGAATTGAGTGCTGATTTACTGCGTTTGTCACGGTGAAATGTAATTCCAAATCGGTGCGCTTCATTTCGTAAAAACTGAATAACTTTGAGTGTTTCCGACTTTTTATCAAGGTACAAAGGCACCGAATCGCCGGGATAAAACAATTCTTCCAAACGTTTTGCAATTCCGATGATGGCAATTTTTCCGCGCAAGCCAAGATCATCAATACTTTTTAGCGCCGATGACAATTGCCCTTTTCCACCATCAATAATGATCAACTGTGGCAAAGGCTGATTTTCGTCTAAAAGACGTTTGTATCTTCGATACACCACTTCTTCCATAGAAGCAAAATCATTAGGTCCTTCAACGGTTTTTATATTGAAATGGCGGTAATCTTTTTTAGATGGTTTCCCGTCTTTAAAAACTACACAAGCCGCTACTGGATTGGTTCCTTGAATATTGGAATTGTCAAAACATTCAATATGTCGTGGCTCTACCGAAAGGCGTAAGTCTTTTTGCATTTGCGCCATAATTCGGGTGGTATGCCGTTCCGGATCTACAATTTGAATTTGTTTCAATTGATCCATTCGGTAGTATTTGGCGTTGCGTTCAGAGAGTTCTAAAATTTGTTTTTTATCACCCAATTGCGGAACGGTAACCTTGATTTTTTCGCCAAAATCTAGAGCGAAAGGCAGAATTATTTCTTTGGATGTCAAATGAAAACGCTCCCGAAGTTCCACCACAGCCAATTCTAGAAGTTCTTCGTTGGTTTCTTCCAGTTTTTTCTTTAATTCTAAAGTATAAGATCGAATAATGGCGCCATAAGAAATTTGTAGGAAATTTATATAAGCCACCGATTCGTCAGAGATAATTGAAAACACATCTATATTAGAAATCTTCGGATTTAATATAGTTGATCTTGATTGGTATTGCTCTAAAACTTCAATCTTTTCTTTTATTTTTTGAGCTTCTTCAAAGTGCATTTCCGAAGCTAATTCCTGCATTTTTACCTTGAATTCCTTCAAGCTTTCTTTGAAATTTCCTTTTAGGATTTCACGAATGGCATTTACTTGTTTTTGATAATTTTCTAATGTTTCATGACCTTCACATCCACCTTTGCAATTGCCAATATGGTATTCTAAACACACTTTATACTTATGATTTTGAATGTTATTTTCAGTTAAATCGTAGTTGCAAGTTCGTAGTGGATACAATTCTTTTATTAATTCAAATACAGTATTTACTGTTTTGAAATTGGTGTACGGTCCAAAATATTCCGATCCGTCTTTCACCATTCTTCGTGTAGGGAAAATTCTAGAAAACGGTTCTTTTTTAATGCAAATCCAAGGGTAAGTCTTGTCATCGCGCAGCAATACATTATATCTTGGTTGCAACTTTTTTATTAAATTGTTTTCTAATAATAAAGCGTCTTGTTCTGAAGAAACTACAATGTGTTTTATCTCAACTATTTTTCTAACGAGCACATTGGTTTTGGCATTGTCGTGGACTTTATTAAAATAGGAGGAAACTCTTTTTTTTAAATTTTTTGCTTTACCAACATATAGAATTTTTCCTTCTTTATCATAATACTGATACACCCCAGGATTGTCGGGTAGTGTTTGTATTTGAAGTTCTAAAGATGGATTGTTCATTGTGATAGAAAGGAACGAATTCGTTAATTAATCCAAACAAATTTAACTTTAAATTCTACATAAAACAAATCGAAATTTTTCTATATTTACTTTATGTTTAAAAGCGAATTAAGAAAAAAATATAAAGCGTTACGAGCTGAATTACCTTCGGATTTTATAGAATCTCAAAGTTTGGCTATTGCCAATCAGTTACTTTCTTTAGATATTTGGGATAAAACCTATTTTCATTTATTTTTATCTATTTCCGAACAAAAAGAAATAGATACTGAGTTTATTTTGCATGTTTTAGCTGGAAAAGACAAAGAAGTGGTGGTTTCTAAAAGCGATTTTACTACCCATAAAATGACGCATTTTCTTCTTACAGAAAACACCAAATTTATAAAAAACGCTTATAATATTCCTGAACCTCTTGACGGAATAGAAGTGCCGGTTTCAAAAATTGAAGTAGTTTTCGTTCCTTTGTTGGCCTTTGATAATAAAGGGAATCGAGTGGGTTATGGTAAAGGATTTTATGATGCTTTTTTATCAGAATGCAACCCTGAAACTATAAAAATTGGCTTGTCATTATTTGATGCAGAACCAATTATTGAAGATACTTCTGATATAGATGTCTCCTTAGATTATTGCGTAACTCCAGGTAGAATTTATGAATTCTAAATTCAAATTAATTTGAATGCGCGAATGCTTTTTTATTGAAGAAAATCAAGATTCCAACTCCAGTAGAAATAGCAAAATCGGCCACATTAAAAATGGCATTGAAGAAAGTGATTTGTTTTCCACCCATAAAAGGAATCCAACTTGGCATCATATAATCTTCAATAAATGGAAAGTAGAACATATCCACCACTTTGCCATGAAATAAAGTCCCGTAAGGTTTATTTGAGAAATAAGTAGCTAAATTATGGTGGCTATCGTCAAACATTACTCCGTAAAAAACAGAATCGATAATATTTCCAAATGCCCCTGCAAAAATCAAACAAATGGCAACAATTAAATAGCGAGATCTGTTTTTTATAGTAGCATCCCAAAGCCAATATCCTATAGCAATAACCGCAAAAATTCGGAAAACCGTTAAGAATAATTTTCCGTATTCACCAGGGATTTCTGTTCCCCAGGCCATTCCTTCGTTTTCTATAAATAATATTTTAAACCATCTAAAAACTTCGACTTGTTCGCCTAACACAAAATGTGTTTTTACAAACATCTTTGACCATTGATCAATAAGTAAGATTAAAATGATAAGTAGCGCCGAATTTCGTAGTTTCATTTTTCAGGTTTTATAGCTGCAAAAGTAGTATTATTTTTCCAAAAAAAAACGCTCCAAAAAGAGCGTTTAAATTATTGAAATCAGATTATTAGCGTTGTAAATTTTTAGCTTCAATGCTCATTGTAGCATGAGGAACTATTTTTAAACGCTCTTTTCCTATTAGTTTTCCGGTTACTTTACAAATTCCGTACGTTTTATTTTCAACACGGAAAAGTGCATTTTTTAAATCACGAATAAACTTCTCTTGACGAATTGCCAATTGTGAGTTTGCTTCTTTACTCATAGTTTCACTTCCTTCTTCAAATGCTTTAAAAGTAGGTGAGGTATCATCGGTACCATTATTTAAATCATTCATGTAAGCACTTTTGATTAATTCTAAATCAGTTTGTGCTTTTTCTATTTTGCTTAGAATAATTTCTTTGAACTCCGCCAAATCGGCATCAGAGTATCTCATTTTTTCATCTGTCATCTTTGCTCTATTTTGAAATTAATATTTTTGTTTTTATATCGTCAAATTCTATTTCTATGCCCTCTGAAACGGAAGCTACAAATTGCAACTCTTTGGTTAAGGTTTCCGACATAATGTATTCCTCATTATTTTTTATTGCCTGCTCTAATTCACTTTGTTGCTGAATTTGAACTTTAATCTTATCGGTAACTTCTAATCCAGAATCTTTTCTAATATTTTGAATTCGGTTTACCAACTCTCTTGCAATCCCTTCTTGTTTTAATTCCTCAGAAATCGTAATGTCTAAAGCTACTGTAATTCCGTTTGCATTAGCAACCAACCATCCCGGAATATCTTGAGAAGTTATTTCTACATCTTGGGATGTTAAAATTATACTTTTTCCTGATATTTCAATACTTAGTTCTCCAGTGGCATCCAATTGATTAATTTGCTCTGCCGAAAATCCTTGTATCTCTTTGGCAATCAAGCCCATATCTTTTCCAAATTGAGGTCCTAAAGCCTTGAAATTTGGTTTAATTTGTTTCACTAAAATCCCTGAAGCATCGTCTAAAAGTTCTATTTCTTTGACATTAACTTCGGCCTTTATCAAATCGGAAACTGCTTCAATTTCAGCACGTTGATTGTTGTCAAGTATAGGAATGATAACCTTTTGCAACGGTTGACGCACTTTAATCATTTCCTTTTTTCGAAGTGATAAAACTAACGAAGAAACGGTTTGCGCTTTCATCATTCTGCTTTCCAATGATTTATCAACAAAGTTTTCAACGGAAACCGGAAATTTTGCCAAATGTACACTGTCAAAATCTTCTAATTGTGTCGCTTGCGTTAAATCTTTGTAAAGTTTATCCATAAAGAATGGCGCAATAGGTGCAGAGAGTTTGGCCACATTTAACAAACAAGTAAATAAGGTTTGATACGCTGCAATTTTATCGGTGCCGTATTCGCCTTTCCAGAATCTTCTTCTGCATAAACGCACATACCAGTTACTTAAATTTTCTTGTACAAAATCAGAAATCGCTCTTGCCGCTTTAGTTGGTTCGTATTCTTCATAATAACCATCTACTTCTTTAATTAAAGTATGTAATTCGGATAAAATCCAACGGTCTATTTCGGGTCTTTCATTTAATGGAACTTCGGGCTCCGAATGATTGAAACCATCAATATTGGCATACAAACTAAAGAACGAATAGGTATTGTATAAAGTCCCGAAGAATTTTCTTCTCACTTCTGCAATTCCTTCTAAATCGAATTTTAAGTTGTCCCAAGGATTGGCATTCGAAATCATATACCAACGCGTAGCATCTGGGCCATACTCGGTTAATGTTTCAAATGGATCAATAGCATTTCCTAATCGTTTGGACATTTTTTGTCCGTTTTTGTCTAAAACTAAACCATTAGAAACTACATTTTTATAGGCTGTTTTATCAAATACTAAAGTTGAAATAGCATGTAAAGTATAAAACCAACCACGAGTTTGATCTACTCCCTCGGCAATAAAATCGGCGGGGAACGCTTTATTTTCGTCAATTAAATCTTTATTTTCAAATGGATAATGCCATTGTGCATAAGGCATAGCCCCCGAATCAAACCATACATCAATCAAGTCAGATTCGCGTTTCATTGCTTTTCCAGAAGGCGAAACCAACACGATATTGTCAACTACATTTTTATGTAAATCAACCAGTTCATAGTTTGCTTCGCTCATGTTTCCGACCTCAAATCCTTTAAATGGATTTTCATTTTGAATTCCAGCAGCAATTGATTTTTCAATTTCAGAATACAATTCTTCAACAGAACCTATTAGTATTTCTTCGGTTCCGTCTTCGGTTCTCCATATCGGTAATGGAATTCCCCAATATCTAGAACGCGATAAATTCCAGTCGTTGGCATTTTTTAACCAATTTCCAAAACGACCTTCTCCGGTTGCTTTTGGCTTCCAGTTGATGGTTTCGTTCAGGTCGAACATTCTATCTTTGATTTCAGTTACTTTGATGAACCAAGAATCAAGCGGATAGTATAAAATTGGTTTGTCTGTTCTCCAACAATGTGGGTAACTGTGCACGTATTTTTCGACTTTGAAAGCCTTATTTTCTTCTTTTAATTGAATGGCAATTTCTACATCGGCAGAACGCTCTGGCGCTTCACCATCGTTGTAATATTCGTTTTTAACGTATTTACCAGAATATTCCCCAAGACCTTGAATAAATTTTCCTTGTAAATCTACTAATGGAACAGCGTTTCCGTTTTCATCCAAAACCAACATTGGCGGTACTTCTGGAGTTGCTTCTTTGGCAACTTTAGCATCATCAGCTCCAAATGTTGGGGCAGTATGTACAATTCCGGTTCCGTCTTCTGTCGTTACGAAATCTCCTGAAATTACTCTAAAAGCATTCTCTGGATTTTGATAAGGTAATGCCAATGGCATCAATTGTTCGTATCGAATTCCAACTAAATCAGCACCCTTGCATTCGGCAAGAATTTGGTAGGGAATTTTTTTATCTCCTTCTTTAAAATTTTCAAAATCAGAAGATTCAGAAGATTCAAAAAAGGTTTTTCCAAATTGTTTTCCAACCAAATTTTTAGCCAAAATAACATTGACAGGAAGGAAAGTATATTGGTTGAACGTTTTAACTAAAACATAATCAATTTTTGGCCCAACAGTTAACGCAGTATTACTAGGTAAAGTCCATGGAGTGGTCGTCCAAGCTAAAATATGAACAGTTCCAAAACCTTGTAAAAACCTTGGTAAACTATCAGTTTTTGTTAGAAATTGAGCTACGACTGTGGTATCAGTAACATCTCGGTAACTGCCTGGTTGGTTTACTTCATGCGAAGATAAACCGGTACCTGCTTTTGGCGAATACGGCTGTATGGTGTAGCCTTTGTATAGTAAATCTTTGTTGTAAATTTGTTTCAGTAACCACCAAACGCTTTCCATGTATTTGGATTTGTAGGTCACATACGGATCTTCCATATCTACCCAATAACCCATTTTTTCGGTAAGGTCATTCCAAACATCGGTGTAGCGCATTACGGTTTTTTTACATGCTTCGTTGTATTGCTCTACTGAAATTGTTTTTCCGATGTCTTCTTTAGTGATACCTAATTCTTTTTCGGTTCCTAATTCAACTGGCAAACCATGAGTATCCCAACCTGCTTTTCGTTTTACTTGAAAGCCTTTTTGGGTTTTATAACGGCAAAAAATATCTTTAATGGCACGTGCCATTACGTGGTGAATTCCAGGTAAACCGTTTGCAGAAGGCGGGCCTTCAAAGAAAACGTAAGGAGTGCTCCCTTCTCTTGAAGTTACCGATTGTTCAAAGATGTTTTTTTCTTTCCAAAATTTTAGTACTTCAGATGCCACTGTTGGCAGGTCAAGTCCTTTGTATTCCGTAAATTTTGTGCTCATTATTTTGGTTGCTAAAAATCGAATTGCGAAAGTAAGGAATTTTGATAAAAGAGAATAAAAAATAGACAAAAGAGCGCCGACTTTTAGCTAAAAACTTGAAAGTTTTTTTAATTTATCGTTTTTTTATGCAAAAACCTCTTTTAGAACCTCTAAAGATTTTGGTTTTTTAAATCCGTCAAGATGAATTGAATAGTAATTTAGAAGGATATTTAATAGAAGTTGTCGTTCAATTCCGTTGAAGATTTTTTGATTGGAATCAAATTTCAAGGAAACTAATTTTTTAAGCAACGAAGTTTCGTGTTCCGAAAGGCAATTAATTCCTTGAAAGATAGTAAAACCACCTTCATCCATTGAGAAAAATTTAGCATCAAGATCAGAAGTATCTGGATAAAATCCGAGAAATTTTGTGATTTCTAAGAGTAATATTAAATGAAAATTAGAAGTTTCTTCATGGGTATCTAACCAAGTTAGTGCCGTTTCTAGAAAGGTAAATAAATCTTCATTTTTTTCCTCTTCTTGAATGCTATGATACAACATTTCTGACAAGAAAATTATAATAGTGCTTTTTATCACATCGGTATTTATTGTCTGAAAAGCAGTCGCAAGTTTGATGTCTTTAAAATGTTCTAACGTGCCTTTATTTTTATGATTGGCTTCAATTTCTAGAATAGTAAGTGGTTGAAAATAGGCGATTTTTTGATTGGATTTTTTCCCCGAATAGGCGCTTGCCACAAAGTAACTTTTTAAACCATCCGAAAGAGTAAAGCACTTCACAATCAAGCTTTTTTCTTGGTATTTTAAGGATGAAAGTACAATTGCTTTGGTTTTTACCAACATTGGAATTATCGAATTATCATTACTTTTTTAATTGTTGTTTCTATCCCATCTTGAGCAGAAACAAGAATCATATATACGCCAGAAGCTACTTTGTAATTCCCAAAAGCAGTCGTATCCCATTCTATAGTTCCTCCATCGGAAGTAGTTTCATAAACCAAATTACCTTCAATGTCGGTTATTTTTACTGTTGCTTTATTGGTTAAATTGGCAATTTTCACTGTTCCGGTATATTCTGGTCTAACAGGATTTGGATAAACATAAACCGAATTTAAGTCTCCGCTTGCATTGGTCGAAGTGCCTTTAAAAGAAACAAGTCCTTTATCGGTTGCAAAAAACACTTCGCCAGTAACCCCATCAATTTCGATATCATTAATATTATTGGAAGGCAATGGCGAGTTTTCTTTAGTAAAATGGTAAATGGTTTCTTGCCCATTTGAAGAAACAAGATACACGCCAGAATCTGCTATTGAAACCCATTTTTTGTTTGCTCCATCAACCGCAATATCCGTAATAAACTGATCGTAAAACAATTCTTGAGCTAAATCATTTTCTAAGATGATAATCGACTTCGTTTGAATTTCGGTTTCGGTTACAAAAGTATCAACCGAAGGAATAATACGAAGCCCATTTGCGGTTCCAATCCATAGTTGGTTTTTATTATCTACAGCCACACAACGCACGCTTATTGCTGGAAGATTACCGTCTGACCCGGTCTTAATTCTTAAAAATTTATTATTGTATCGTTCATTAAAAGCCATTAATCCATTTCCTCTAAAGGAAGGAATCCATTTGGTATCATTTTTATCAATTGCTATTTTTCCGAAACTCTCATAATACGGATTTTCCATTAGACTCACCAAATCATAGGTTTGCCATGTTGCATTTGATTTTAAAACTTTTATGGGCTTATTTACAAGTGAATTGGTCATCCATAAATTATTTTTTCCATCAAATGTTGCCCCGTTAATTCTAACAGAGATATAATTTGGAATTGTTGGAACCCATTGTTGACTTTCAGGCCCATTTGGAGGGGAACTCAATTCATTAAATAAAGTAAACGCGCCATTTTTTATTTTTAATAGTCCACTTTGAAAAGAACAAACATAAACTTCATTTTCATCATTAGGATTTGGAACTACATCGGTTAGTGTTACTGCACCAAGTAAATCACTAAAAGGAATTACACTCCAGCCGGTTTGCGCGCTGTAGGTACTAATTGGTTTATTAGAATAATCTGGAGTTGGAACAGCAGAGTTGTCGTATGCTCCATAGGTTACCCATAATTTGCTAGGGGCCTTTTTAGCTCTAAAAACCTTATTGCTAATTGGTCCATTAGGAAGTAAAAAATCTATGCCATTAGGATTTGGGATTGATGTGGTTAACACTCCATATTGGGTTGTGCCAATGTATACATTGTTATTTATTATTGAAGCACAAGTAAAAGTTGGGTTAACATTTGGGACTTGTGTATTTTGCAAATAAAAAACTTGATTCATATTTGTGTCATACACATACACTTCATTAAATGTTGCAACAATTAAATAATTGTTAAAGGATCTAATGTCAACAATTTTATTAAAATATTGAGCAACTTGAGTGAAGTTGGTCCCGTCGTATTTTATTAATTTATTATCAGATCTTGCCGCAAAAACCAAGTTGTTAAAAGCAGTTATTCCTTCCCAATAAAAACCAGAAACATCAATCCATTGACTGTAATCGTTTAAAAATTGATTGGTTATACTTACTTTTCGAATACCGCTTTCGGTCGTGTTTCCTTGGGTTGCAGCATAGATAAAACCATTGGTAATACACGTTTGTTTTACCGAAATATAATTTCCAGCGGGTCCCATATAATAGGTGTCTCCAAATTCAAAGGTGTTTAAATCAAATAGGGTAATTCCATAATTGGTAGAAATATAAAGTTTGTTGTTGTACTCTAAAAAATGATTGATTTGTTTAATCCCACCTGGAACTGGCACTTCATCACGAATCCCTGTTTTATATAAATATGTCCCGTCTGGATTTACTACCAATAATAAGCCATTACTATTTCCTACAAATGATTTATTTACTGAATCACTATGGTAAAAGGCAGTGATGGTTTCTGCTTTTAATCCATCAATAGAAGTTGTTGTTTTGAGGTCATTTGTATTTAAATCTTTTGAAAAAAAGGCATTTTCAGAAGCCGCATAAATTTTTTGAGAAGTCTCCGAAATATCTGTAATTTGATTGAATGAAAAATAGCCTTGCCACTTTTGGTTATTTTGAGAATAACCAACATAAGCAAAAAATAAAACAAATAAGATTACTATTCTTTTGAGCATTTTTCAGTAAAATTTGATCACAAAGATACTATAAAACGAATTTATATTGGTTTTCATATACTGCAATAAAAAAACCTTCTTTCCGATAAAGAAAGAAGGTTGTTTATATAGATTAAAATTGCTTTTATACAATTCCTTGTGCTAGCATTGCATCGGCAACTTTAACGAAACCTGCAATATTTGCTCCTTTTACATAGTCAACATAACCAGTAGAATCAGAACCATATTTTACACAAGCAGCATGAATATTTGCCATAATTGCTTTAAGTCTTTCATCAACTTCTTCTGAAGTCCAGCTTAATCTTAAAGAGTTTTGTGACATTTCAAGACCAGATGTTGCAACACCACCTGCATTAGATGCTTTTCCAGGTGCGAATAAAATTTTAGCTTTTTGGAATACTAAAACTGCTTCTGGAGTTGAAGGCATGTTAGCTCCTTCAGCTACACAAACACATCCGTTTGCAACCAATGTTTTTGCTTCTTCTTCGTTTAATTCGTTTTGTGTAGCACATGGAAGCGCAATATCACATTTTACTTCCCATGGGCGTTTACCAGCTACGAATTTTGCGTTTGGATATTTAGTTACATAATCAGAAATTCTTCCGTAGTTCACGTTTTTAATTTCCATTACATAAGCTAATTTTTCAGCAGTAATTCCGTCTGCGTCATAGATATATCCAGATGAATCTGACATAGTAACTACTTTTCCGCCTAATTGAGTTGCTTTTTCAGTTGCATATTGTGCTACATTTCCTGAACCAGAAACAACTACAATTTTTCCTGAAAAGCTATCTCCTTTAGTTCCAAGCATGCTTTGTGCAAAATACACATCACCATAACCTGTAGCTTCTGGACGAATTAATGATCCTCCAAATGAAATTCCTTTTCCAGTTAAAACCCCAGTAAATTCATTTCTTAATCTTTTATATTGACCAAACATGTAGCCAACTTCTCTTCCACCAACACCAATATCTCCAGCAGGAACATCGGTATCAGCACCAATATGTTTCGATAATTCTGTCATAAACGCTTGACAGAATTTCATGATTTCAATATCTGATTTTCCTTTTGGATCAAAATCAGCTCCACCTTTTCCTCCACCCATTGGTAAAGTAGTTAAACTGTTTTTGAAAGTTTGTTCAAAAGCTAAGAATTTTAATATACTTAAATTTACAGAAGGGTGGAAGCGAATTCCTCCTTTGTATGGTCCAATTGCAGAGTTCATTTGAATTCTGTAACCACGATTAACTTGAGTTTTTCCAGCATCATCAATCCAAGTTACACGAAACATGATCACTCTTTCTGGCTCAACCATTCTCTCCAAAAGCATTTTGCCTTCGTATTTTTTATTTTCTTCAATAAAAGGAATTACTGTTTCTGCAACTTCAGTAACAGCTTGTAAAAATTCAGATTCGTTAGGGTTTTTTTTAGCAACCGCTTCAATAAAGTTTTGGATACTTTGTGACATAAATGATAATATTAATTTTTAAGAAATCGATTTCGTAATGTTTGACAAATATACATTTTATTAAAATAACGGCACTATTATTTTTAAATTCTCATTAATATTATGTTTTTCAAAATACTTTTTAATGAAAATTGAATTATTGATATAAATCAAACTAGTTTATAATTAGTATTGCATAGAAACAAGCCAATTATTAACGAAATGCTTGTTCTAAATCGGCAAGTAAATCTTCAATATCCTCAACTCCAGTGCTTAGACGAACTAAGTCATCTGTAATTCCAACTTCAAGACGCTTGTCTTCTGGTATCGATGCATGCGTCATTAATGCAGGGTGATTGGCTAATGATTCTACTCCTCCTAATGATTCTGCTAAAGTGAATACTTTTAGTTTTTCTAAAAACGAAATCGAGTCTGCTTTTTTTCCAGATTTGAAAGTAAAGGAAACCATTCCACCAAAACCGCTCATTTGTTTTTTAGCAATTGCATGATTTGGATGATCTGGTAATCCAGGATAATATACACGGTCTACTTCGGGGTGGTTGCTTAAAAATTCAGCCACTTTCATTCCGTTTTCACAATGTCTTTGAACGCGTAAATGCAAGGTTTTGATTCCTCTTAATACTAAATAACTATCCATTGGCCCAAGAGTTCCTCCGGTTGCAAATTGCTTAAAGTGTAATTCATCGCCCAAAGCTTTATCTTTAATAATTAAGGCTCCAGCAATTACATCCGAGTGTCCACCAAGATATTTGGTTGCAGAATGCATTACAATATCAGCACCTAAATCTAGGGGTTTTTGCAAATAAGGCGTTGCAAAAGTATTGTCAACAGCAAATAGTAACTTATGTTTTTTAGTGATTTTAGCAATTTCTTGAATATCGGCCAATTTCATTAATGGATTTGTTGGCGTTTCAACCCAAACTAATTTTGTATTTTCATTAATTAAGGATTCGAATTTCTCCAAATCGTTCATGTCTACAAAATGAAATTTGATTCCACTTTCTTTATATAAACGAGTAAATAATCGATAGGTACCGCCATATAAATCATCCATTGCAATGATTTCATCTCCTGCTTTAAACATTCGTAATAAGCAATCGGTAGCTGCTAATCCGGAAGCAAAAGCCAATCCTCTAGCTCCATTTTCAATAGATGCAAAAGCATCTTCTAACGCTTGACGAGTAGGATTTGCAGCACGACTGTACTCATAATCCCCCACAGGCTGCCCTGGGCTTTTTTGTACATAGGTTGAGGTTTGAAATACCGGAGTCATAACTGCTCCTGTAATTTTTTCGTGGTGTTGCCCACCATGTATTACTTTAGTATTGAATTTCATTGGATATAAATTTTGTCAAAGGTACTAAGTTTTTTAAATATTTAAAGAGTAAGTTATTTCTGAATTAACTCCAAAATAGCAATTTATTAATTGGTTATTTTTTTATAAAAATACAGTTTATATGCTGGAAATGAATTTCCTTTGCAAAAAGTTTTTATGGTGAATAAAATATACTATTTAGCATCTTGTGATACTTGTAGAAAGATAATAAAATCGCTACCCAATTCGAATAAATTGGAGTTTCATGACATTCGTCAAAACCCAATTACTGAAAAAGAATTGGAAGAAATGCATGCGCTTTCTGGAAGTTATGAAGCCCTTTTTAGCAGAAAAGCACAATTATATAAATCATTAGATTTAAAAAACAAAACATTGTCGGAAGCCGATTATAAAATGTATTTGTTGCAACATTATACTTTTTTAAGTCGTCCTGTTTTTATTATTGACGGTAAAATATACATTGGAAATAACCAAAAAAATATCGCCGAAGTAATTAAAGTATTAAGCTAATGTCAAAAAGAAATTGGGCACTCCTTGCCGCGACTTTTGTTTCCATAATATATGGCGTGACTTTTACTATTGCCAAAGATGTTATGCCAAAATATGTTGCGCCTTTCGGATTTATCACGATGCGAGTAGGAGGGTCTGTGTTGCTTTTTTGGTTGGTTTCTTTTTTTGGACCCAAAGAAAAAATTGAATTAGCAGATTTTCCTCGAATTATAGCCGCAGCTTTATTTGGAGTTGCCTTAAATATGCTTACTTTTTTTAAAGGTTTGAGTTATACTTCGCCAATTATGGGAGCCGTTTTAATGGTAACCACGCCAATGATTGTCTTGATTTTGTCTTCTTTTATTATGAAAGAACGAATTAAAAAAAGAAAAGCAATCGGAATTCTATTTGGCTTGGCCGGAACCACCACGCTGATACTTTATGGGAAATCTATGGTTAATGCTCCCAATGCTTCACTTGGAAATTTACTAGTATTTATTAATGCCGTTTCCTATGCCTTTTATCTAATAATTGTAAAAAAATTAATGGATAAATACAATGCATTTACTTTTGTAAAATGGATCTATACCTTCGGTTTCATTATGGTACTTCCGTTTGGATGGAATGAATTTCATGCTATTTCTTGGGGAAATATGCCGGAAGCAATTTATTGGAAAATTGGGTTTGTTGTAGTCTTTTCTACTTTTTTCACTTATTTGTTAAACCTACTTTCCATGCGGGAGTTAAAACCTACAACTGTAGCGGTTTTTATTTATTTACAACCTTTGTTTGCCACCATTTTTGCAATAGGGCTTGGCAAAGACGAACTGAGCATGGTGAAATTACTATCGGCAGTACTAATTTTTGTAGGAGTATATTTAGTTACCCAAAAGAAAGCAATCAGTGAACAGTAATCAGCTCTCAGTATTCAGTAGCAGTATTAAACAGAGCAGCGAACACTTAAGACTGAACACTTTTTTATATATTTGAAGTCAATAAAAATAAAATAATGATACAATCCATGACTGGTTTTGGTAAAGCATCTTTGCAATTACCATCCAAAAAGATTACCGTTGAAATAAAATCACTAAACAGTAAAGGTTTAGATTTAAATACTAGAATGTCTTCTATTTACAGAGAAATGGAATTGGGTTTACGTAACCAAATTTCTCAGTTATTAGAACGCGGAAAAATAGATTTTTCTTTATATATTGAAGTAACTGGTGAGGAAACTTCTTCTAAAATTAATGTGCCAATAGTAAAAGGGTACATGAACCAATTGAAAGCAGTAAATGCTGCTGCAGATGATACGGAGCTTTTAAAAATGGCAATTAGAATGCCGGATGCCCTAAAAACCGAACGCGAAGAAATAGATGAAAAGGAGTGGCAAGAAATTCAAAAAGTAATTCATCAAGCTTTAGAAAATATTGTTCAATTTAGAAAAGATGAAGGCGCTTCATTAGAAAAAGAGTTCCAATTGCGAATTGCAAAAATCCGAACCCTGATGAAAGAAGCTGTTGCTTATGATGCTGAGCGCGTAGCAACAGTAAAAACCCGATTAAGAACTGCTTTAGAAGAACTTAAAGCATCGGTAGATGAAAATAGATTTGAGCAAGAATTGATTTTTTATTTAGAAAAATACGACATTACCGAAGAGAAAGTACGTTTGGAAAATCACTTGAATTATTTCATCGAAACCCTTTCTGGAAAAGAAGCCAACGGAAGAAAATTAGGTTTCATCACGCAAGAAATGGGTCGTGAAATCAATACCATGGGATCAAAATCTAATCATGCCGAAATGCAAAAATTGGTGGTGATGATGAAAGACGAATTGGAGAAAATTAAAGAGCAAGTGTTGAACGTTTTGTAAGTATTAAGCTTAGAGTATTAATACTAATATTAAAATAAATAGTAATACGATGACAAAAACACCTTTATTTATATTATTATTGCTTGTGCTACTGACATCTTGTGGAACAGTTATAAAAACTTTGGCAGGATTTAAAAATCCAAAAGTAGAAGATAAAAAGGAGTTAAATAGATACTTTTCTGAACTAGTTCCAAATTCTAACACCTATTTTTTAAAGGTAAATAAAACTGGAAATGAATATGAAATTTTTCAAGCAATTGGCGCAGGTTTGACTAGTGAAATTTTAATTTTTAGCCAATCTGGCGAAAAATATTGTTATCAAGGTATAGAGGAATGTTCGGGAATTCAAATGCAAAGTGTTTTTAAAAATTTTAACGAAAATTATTTTCCATGTAAAGAGGAAAGTTCTTTAAATTTAAGTACTTATCTAGAAAAAATATTGGATATTGATGGAAATTCAATTAAGTTAGAAAATTTACCAAAAACTGATTTTTACATTTTTCAGCATTGGAATAAATATTCTGGCACAAGGAAAAAACTTCAACAAGATGTAAACTGGTTACTGGATTTAAAGAAGAAATCTAATCTAAATGTTACGATGTTATTTGTTAATGGTGATATGTTAGAAGAATGGGGATTGGAAAAAAACGCCGAATTACCCATAAAATTTAAAAAAGATGGAGATAAGTTTACAATGACATTTGGGAAACTTCCATTAAAAAAATAGCTTGATATAAATTATAAACTTAGTTGATAGTTTCAATTTTTTTGATTAAAAAACAAAATAATGAACAAAGGAAAATTAATAGTATTCTCAGCGCCATCAGGCTCAGGAAAAACAACTATAGTAAGGCATTTGCTTACCAAAGAAGATTTGAATTTAGAATTCTCTATTTCTGCAGCAACCCGAGACCCTCGTGGAGAAGAAGTTAATGGAAAAGAGTACTATTTTATGTCGATTGAAGAATTTAAAAAGCACATCAAAGCCGATGATTTTGTAGAATGGGAAGAGGTGTACCGCGATAATTTTTACGGAACTTT
Organism: Flavobacterium sp.; assembly: GCF_040383245.1. GTDB lineage: Bacteria > Bacteroidota > Bacteroidia > Flavobacteriales > Flavobacteriaceae > Flavobacterium. Next base: position 53,237 of record NZ_JBEIDX010000008.1, read on the forward strand.
AAAAAGCGAAGTAGAACGCATTTGGGCAAAAGGCAAAAATGTGATTTTTGATATTGATGTGGCTGGAGGTTTGCGAATAAAATCAAAATTTCCGCAAGAAACTTTAGCTGTTTTTGTGAAACCACCAAGTGTAGATGAGTTAAAACGCCGACTTAAAGAGCGTTCAACCGAAAGTGATGATAAGATTAACATGCGAATTGCCAAAGCGCATGTGGAATTGGCAACGGCTCCTCAATTTGATATAGTAATCAAAAATTATGATCTAGACATTGCTAAAGAGGAAGCGTATCAATTGGTGAAAGATTTTGTAAATAGGTAGTTACTAATATTTCAATAAATGAAAATCGGATTGTATTTCGGAACCTTTAACCCAATTCATGTTGGGCACTTAATTATTGCCAATCATATGGCAGAACATTCCGATTTAGACCAAATATGGTTAGTAGTCACACCTCATAATCCACATAAACAAAAAAGTACCTTACTTGACGATTACCAGCGCTTGCATTTAGTGCATTTGGCTACAGAGGATTATCCAAAAATAAAAGCTTCTGACATCGAGTTCAAATTGTCGCAGCCCAATTATACCGTAAATACATTAGCACATTTAAAAGATCATTTTCCGAAGCATGAGTTTTCTTTAATTATGGGTGAGGACAATTTAAACTCGTTGCATAAATGGAAAAATTACGAGTATATTTTAGAAAATCACGATATTTATGTTTATCCAAGAGTTTCGGGCGAAATTGAAAATAGCGAATTACTAAATCATTCGAGAATTCATAAAGTGGCGGCTCCAATTGTAGAAATCTCCTCTACATTTATTCGAGAAAACATCAAAAACAAAAAGAATGTTCGCCCATTATTGCCAGAAAAAGTTTGGGAATATATTGACCACAATAATTTATATAAAAAGTAAACTTAACATTACTTTATCACATGTTCCTGCAAACCTTTTGTAATTTAGCATTCTAAATAAATTACAATGAACAACTTCGAATTATACAATCCCGTAAATTATGTTTTTGGCAAAGGCCAAACAGAAAAATTAGCCAACTTAGTTCCTAAGAATGCCAAAGTTTTAATCGCTTATGGTGGCGGAAGCATTTTTAAAAATGGCGTTTACGACCAAGTAAAAGCCGCATTACAAGGATTTGAAATAGTGGAGTTTGGAGGAATTGAGCCCAACCCAAGGTTTGAAACTTTGATGAAAGCAGTTCAAATTATCCGCGAACAAAAAATTACTTTCATACTTGCAGTTGGTGGAGGAAGCGTAATAGATGGCGTAAAATTTATTTCGGGGGCTGTTAATTTTGAAGGGGATGAAATAGAAATTCTTAAAAAACGAATCCTATTTACCGACATCACCAAAGTAATTCCATTTGGAACGGTTTTAACTTTACCGGCAACAGGATCTGAAATGAACTCGGGGGCCGTAGTAACCGTTGAAGCTACTCAAGAAAAACTAACCCTTGGCGGAAGTGCCTTGTTTCCTAAATTCTCCATTGTAGATCCAACTGTAATTGTTTCTTTGCCAAAAAGACAATTACAAAATGGAGTTGTTGATGCCTTTACTCATGTTTTAGAACAATACCTTACATACAAGCACGATGCGATGCTACAAGATCGTTTGGCTGAAAGTATTTTGCAAACCTTAATTGAAGTTGGCCCTAGTGTAGTAGAAAATCCGAGTGATTATAAATTGGCTTCCAATTTTGTTTGGAGTGCTACGATGGCCTTAAACGGCTTGATTCCAAAAGGGGTTCCAAGTGATTGGGCAACCCACATGATTGGTCATGAATTGACTGCTTTGTATGAAATAGACCATGCGAGAACTTTAGCAATAATTGGCCCAAATTTATACAGAGTATTGTTTGAAACCAAGAAAGAAAAACTGGCTCAATATGGCCAGCGCGTTTGGAATATTAGCGGGAATTCAATAGATGAAATTGCTCACCAAGCTATAGATAAAACGGTTGAATTTTTCCATACGATGGGAATGAAGACCAAACTTTCTGAAAATACCGAAAACTACAAAGAAACCGCTGATTTTATTGTAAATCGTTTTCAAGAAAGAGGTTGGTTGGCATTGGGAGAAAAACAAAATGTTACTTTAGAAAAAGTAAGAGAAATTGTAGAATTAAGCTACTAATAAAATAAAAAGGCGTTTTAGAAAAGTTCTAAAACGCCTTAATAAAACAAACTTCAACCCAAAAATAAGATGATTCTATACTTATAACGACAAATGGTAAAAGTTATTGTATTGATTATCAAAAATTTAAATAGTAATTGATTTTGTTGCTTTTGGGAATCTAATAATAAAAGAGTATTTTTGATTTTTCAAAAGACTAATAAATGAATGCAAATCCAAAGTTTGCCGTAATCGGTGGAGGAAGTTGGGCTACTGCAATTGCAAAAATGTTGTGTGTAAACCTTGAAGAAATTGCTTGGTACATGCGAAATGAATCAGCAATTGATCATATAAAAACACAAAAACACAATCCAAATTATTTAAGTTCAGTTGAATTTGACACAAGCAAACTTAGGCTTACTGCAGATATAAACGAAGCAGTTGCTTATGCTGATTATATCATTTTTGCCATTCCTTCGGCGTTCTTAAGTACCGAATTAGAAAAATTAACCGTTAGTCTAGAAAACAAAGTTATTTTTTCTGCTATTAAAGGAATTGTACCAGAAACCTTCTTGATTGTTGGCGAACATTTTCATCAAAAATTTGACATTCCATATGAAAATATCGGAGTAATTACTGGACCTTGCCACGCAGAAGAAGTTGCTCTAGAGCGCCTTTCCTATTTAACTATTGCTTGTGGAGATCGAATAAAAGCCAAAGTAGTTGCTAAAGTTCTTACTAGTAATTACATTAAAACTAAAATATCCGATGATATTATTGGCACTGAATATGCAGCCATGCTGAAAAATATTTATGCAATTGCTGCCGGAATTGCTCACGGATTAGGTTACGGAGATAACTTCCAATCGGTGATTATGAGTAATGCCATTCGTGAGATGAAAAAGTTCATTCGAAAAGTGCATAAAATGAAACGAAATATTAATAATTCGGCCTATTTAGGAGATTTATTAGTTACTGGGTATTCGGTTTTTTCGCGAAACAGAATGTTTGGGAACATGATAGGGAAAGGGTATACTGTAAAATCGGCGATGATGGAAATGAGTATGGTTGCTGAAGGGTATTATGCCGTTAAAAGTGCTTATAAATTAAACCAAGAATACAAAGCCAATACTCCAATTATTGATGCGGTTTATGAGATTTTATACGAAGGTAAAAATGCTAAAGCAGTATTCAAAAAACTAACCGATAAATTAGATTAAAAGAATAAATAAGATTCCAAAGTGTAAGAAAATTATCTAACGATAACGCCTTCTACAAACAAAATCGGCACTTCTTCAGTAGCTTCGTCGCTAATGCTGTTTTTTCTAAAAATAAATTTCTTGTCGTATAAAGTAGAATCTATGAAGTAGGTAACCATGAATTCGTTATTCAATTCCAATACACTCTTTTCAATCATTTCAACTTTTACCACGGAAACCGAAGGAACATGTTGAAATGCATGACGTAAAAGCGATGTTTTTTTCATTTCTCCGTCAATCGTTCCAGCTGCTTTAGAAACAACCATTACTCCGTCTAAATCAAAGTCGGAGTCATTTACTAAATACACATTCCACACCTTTTCCATGAAGTCATCACTCCATTCGGAAACGGCAGCAAGAAATACATTTTCAACTTCTGGAATGGTAATGTCTGCTTTCATTATTAGATACTAGATTATAGACTAAAAGATAATAGACCAAAAGATAGCATCTCTCATCTATCCATCTATTATCTATTTTCTTTTTAGATGCTGGCTTTAAATTGCTCTAAGAAACGCACATCGTTTTCATAAAACATTCTAATATCTCCAATTTGGTATAATAACATGGCAATACGCTCAATTCCCATTCCGAATGCAAAACCATTATATTCATCTGGGTTGATGCCACAGTTTTTCAATACATTTGGATCTACCATTCCGCATCCACCAATTTCTAACCAACCGGTTCCTTTAGTGATTCGGTAATCGGTTTCGGTTTTTAGTCCCCAGTAAATATCAATTTCGGCACTTGGCTCAGTAAAAGGGAAATAACTTGGGCGCAAACGAATTTTAGATTTGCCAAACATCTCCTTGGTGAAATACAAAAGCGTTTGTTTTAAATCGGCAAATGAAACGTCTTTATCAATATACAATCCTTCTACTTGGTGAAAAATACAATGCGAACGCGATGAAACGGCCTCATTACGGAAAACCCTTCCCGGAGAAATGGTACGAATAGGCGGTTTGTTATTTTCCATATAACGCACTTGTACCGATGAGGTATGGGTACGCAATAAAACATCAGGATTGGTTTGGATGAAAAAAGTATCCTGCATATCTCTTGCCGGATGGTATTCTGGCAGGTTTAATGCGGTAAAATTATGCCAATCGTCTTCAATTTCTGGTCCTTCAGACACATTAAATCCAACGGTCGAAAAGATATCGATAATTTGATTTTTAACAATAGAAATAGGGTGGCGTGAGCCAATAGTAACCGGCTCACTAGGACGGGTTAAATCACCATAGAATCCTTTAATTTCTTCTTTGCTTTCTAACTCTTCTTGAATCGATTTTACTTTTTCTTCAGCAACATTTCGAAGTTCGTTTAAAACCAAACCAAAATCTTTTTTTTGCTCGTTTGGCACATTTTTAAACTCTGCAAAAAGCTCTTTTAGCAAGCCTTTACTTCCTAAATATTTAATACGAAATTGCTCTAAAGCTTCTTTGTTTTTCTCTTTGAATGCTTTAGCTTCTTCAATATGCTGTTTTATCTTATCTATCATCGAAATCTCTTTAATGCTGCAAATTTAAGTAAAAGTTGGAAGTTGGAAGTTGGAAGTTGGAAGTTTTTTGAAGAAATATAAAATCAACAATCGTTAATCAATTAGTTCTTTTTCTATAAAATAATTTACAATTGCTTCTTTCATCAACACCGATTGTTCTCCGGCTTTTAGCGGCGGTAGCTCTTCTTTTATTTTGTAATGAGGCCAACCTTCTTTATCTACATAATCAAATTCATAATAGCCGTAAGGTTCAAGCAAGCGACAAATGGCAATATGCATGAGGTTGACTTTTTCATCTTTCTTAAATAATTGCTGAAAACGGCCATATTCTTGCACGCCAATTAAATAAATTATGGCATCCAAATCTAAATCTTCGCCTTGCGAAAATTGATTGGAAAGTATCGAAACAACATTCTCCCAGCGCTCTTTTAATTGTATATCTCTTGACATTTTTCTTTTTTGAATGTAGATAATAGACTTTTTCAAATTTTCTATTCGAATGCAAATATATTACTTTTCGGGGCTTTAATCTTTGTTCTATTATTAATCTATTATATTTGTGCTTTATTCTTTACTTATGATTTTTATTGATATTATTTTAGGTGCTTTACTTGTTTACGGATTAATTCGCGGTTTAAAAAACGGATTAATTATTGAATTTGCTTCCTTGATTTCCTTGTTTCTTGGAATCTATTTAGCTGTAAAATTCTCCTCAATTTTAGGGGATAGTAAAACGGCAAAAGTAATTGGTTTTATTATCGTTTTGGTATTGGTGCTCATCGGAATTCAATTGCTTGCAAAAGCACTTTCTAAAATTGTAAGCGCAATGTTACTAGGCGGATTTAATAAAATTGGTGGCGCTATTTTGGGAACCATAAGAATGGCTTTATTTCTTGGGGTTGTATTAAGTTTGTTCCAAAAAGTAAATCAAAATAATGACTTAGTATCTAAAGAGACCGAAACCAAATCGTTGTTTTTTAAGCCAATTTATAAAACTTCAGAGTTCATGTTGCCTGTTTTATCAAGCTGGTTTTCTCATTTGAAAAAATAATCCAATATTAATTCAATTCTTTAACAGCATCCTCAGGAATCCAACCTGTACTTTCATCAGATAATTGTACTTTTTTCCAATTAGCGATGCTTTCTAAAACAGTCACTTTTGTTCCTTCGTGAAGCAAAATAGTTTCGGGGCTAGTTGCTTTTGGCTCTCCTTTTACTGATACACTTTCAGCAAAAATAATTGCCGATTTTTCAGATGCCATTCGGTTTTTTTCATAAATTCCAGAGGAAACACTAATTGCAATTCCTAGGAAAATAAAAAACATTCCCGAAAAGAAAACGCGTTTTCTAAAAGCAGTTCCCGAAAGGTAATACCCAGCAAAAAATACCAAGAACAAAAATGCCAATACAACTGCAATCCAAGCCCAAGTATCATAATAATAACTAGAAGTGAAATCCTGAATTAATTTGCTAAAACCAACTTTTGGTACAATTTTAATGTCATCAATAGTCATTTTTCGAGCAAAATCGAGATTCGTTATAATTTCCTCGTCATTCGGATTTAATTGCAATGCCTTTTCGTAATTATAAACTGCAGGTGCTACTTTATGTAATTTATAATAACAGTTTCCTAAATTAAAATACAATTCGGCCGAATGTTTTCCCGTTGCAATTTCACTTTCATACTGATTAATTGCTTCGGTATAATTTTCTTTTTGATACAATTGATTCCCTTTTTCAAATGCTGATTGTGCAAATGAAAACTGAACTATGAAAAGGATAAGTAAAAGCTGTTTTTTCATATTTTAATACTTAATAAATTAAGCTAATTGTTTTTCTAAGCTCGATAGTATAGCAATCGCTTTATCATAATCTTGCTGAATCGTTACACTTGTAGATGGCGCATAGCGAGCCAATTCGCAACTTTCTGTTAGATTAATAAATTCTTTTACCGTATCGGCATCGGCATTTCGCGTAAGCAAAATATCGGTTATGATCTCCTTACTCATTTCGGAAGTTTCAATACTTAATTTGGCTTTCAAGAAATTATGCATTGCTTTTTCTAAGGCAATATAAAATGGCTCTTTGTTTTGTAAATGTTTTTGAGCTTCGGATAGGTATTTCTTTGCCAAAGCGTTTGTTTTTCTTTTTTTGTTCCCTGCCACATCGGCATCTTCTGCTTCTTTTCTTTTTCTGAATAATATTAATGCAGGAATTCCTAAAAACGGCAATGCCATCAAAGTATAAAATAATCCAGAACCTATGAAATCATCAGATTGAATGGGTTTTAGCGTAGTAGTTTGTTTAATATAAGCAAATGCTTTGCTAGCTGTAACCGGGACCTTAGCACTTCCTGGTGGAGGTGTAGTTCCTGAATTTGCAACTCCGGGACCATCTAAAACATTTAAAACAATTTCAGATGAAGTTATGGTTTTATAGCTTCTTGTCCCTAAATCAAAATAGGTAAATCGCAACGGTTTTATTGGAAAATTACCCTTCGATTGTGGAATGATAGTGTATTTATCTGAAATTCTTCCTGACATTCCGGTAAGTGGTGTGCTTACATTTTCTGTATGCTGAGGGTCGTACATTTCTAAAGTTGAAGGAACCACCGGTTTAGGCAAACTAAATAATTTTAGATTTCCTGTACCAGTTACGGTAACATCTAAATCTAATGATTCTCCATATTTTAGACCAGTTCTTGAAGGAGTCACTTTGAAATTAAATTTCCCAACTGCCCCCGAAAAATCATCAGGTTTTCCTCCCAATGGCAATGGTTTTACAGAAATAACTTTACTACCTGCAGAGACACGTTTGCTGTCTTCAACTAATTGTACTTGTCCAAAAAAGTTAGGTCTGCCTCTTGGAACTTGGCAATCAATGTCTAATGAAAGCGGCTCAATTTCTAAACTCCCTGATTTTTGAGGATATAAAACCGTTTTGCGCAAAACCACATAACGGTATTTTTGACCTTTAAAAATTCCTTCTTCGGCAACCAATTGTTTGATGTCAATATTCTGACTCCAAAAATCATTGTATTTTGGTTTATTCAATTCGCGCCAATTCGTAATTCCGATGTTATAGCTAAAATATAATTTGTAAACTACCGTAATGGGCTCGTTTACATACGGATTGGTTTTAGAAATATCAGCAACCAAATACAAGTTATCATCTGCCTTAACCGTAGCGGGTTCGTTTGGATCATTCGGTTGTTGAACGGCATTAGTAACATTTATTTTAATTGGCAAAGTCTTATACAATTGCCCATTAATTTCAATTACAGCTTGACGAATTACTAAATTTCCTTTTTGCAAAGGCAATAAAATATAGGTATACGATTTTTGGAAAGTGCTTCTACCATTTATCCATGACTGGCTAATTGACTGGCTTGGACCACCTACAACTCTAAAGCCACAAGCCTCAAAATTTGGTGGCACAAAATTATCGCCATCTTCATTCATAGAAAATTCAATTCGCACCCTCTCATTTAACCCCAGTGTGTTCTTACTCACATTTGCTTCAAATTTTACTTGAGCAAATGCAGTGCTTGCGGTGATTAATAGTAAGATTAAATATCGTTTCATTTGTAATTCCTAATTTTATATTCTAATTGTTACCAATCTTTTTCTGGTTTCTTCGGATTGGCTTGCACTTTTTGAGCATTTACTTTCTCCTGTACCTTTTTCTCTTCATTATTTACAGCATCCAATAAATTGTCTATTCGCTGCTTGGATGCTCCACTTGGTTTCGGCTGTGGTTTTTCACCATCGCCTTTGTCTTGTTTGTCTTTTTTATCTTTACCGTCTTTTTTATCCTTGTCTTTATTGTCGCCTTTATCTTTCTTATCGTCGTTTTTGTCTTTGTTTTTATCTTTTTCCTTTTCTTTCTCCTTATCCTTCTTTTTGTCTTTTTTCTTGTCTTGCTCTTTTGGTGGTGGATTATCTTTTAGCATTTTTTTTGCTAAAGCAAAATTATATCTAGTTTCTTCATCATTTGGATCGTTTCGCAATGCATTTTTATAGGCTTCTACGGCATTCGAATAATTTTTTTCTTTCATAAACGAATTTCCTAAATTATGAAATGCCTGATGTTTTTCTGCTTTTGTTTTAGCGTCTTTTATCGCTTTTGCAAATTGATATTTAGCTTCAGCAGTTTGATTCTGTTTGTAAATGGAGGTCCCTAGGTTATAGGAAGCAATTGATTTCTTTTTAAATTTTGCCTGAGATAAACGATATTCAGCTTCAGCATCAGCATAATTTTTGTCTGCAAATTTTTCATTTCCTTGCGGCAAAAATTTATCTTTTTCTTGCGCTTGAGCAATCAAAGAAATTAGAATTACTAAATATGTTATTGTTTTTTTCATTTTTTCTAAATCAGAAAATAAGCTGTTTTTTTATTCTCTATTTTTCTTTTTCCTCATTAAATAAATTCATTTTTCGAACCCATTTGGTTTTTCTTTCCGTTAGGAAAACATCCAAAAACAAGCAGAAAAATCCGAATCCCAAAAACCATTGAAATTGCGATTTATAATTAGCCATCATCGCGCCTTCAAACTCCGTTTTTTGAGTATTATCCAACACCTTTTTTACATAATCAATCACTGCTTTAGTAGAGTTTCCGTCTACATAGCCACCTTTGGTGCTTTTCGCTATTACTGATAATACTTCAGCATTTCTTTTGGTTATTACGACTTGGTTGTCTTGGTCTTTTTGAAAACTTTCCACAACGCAATTTCTTTTTAATGGAATTGCCCCCCCTTTTTCAGTTCCCACACCAATGGAAATTATTTTCAATCCCATTTTATCTGCATCTTCTGCTGCATTTTGAGCATTATCTGAGTGGTCTTCTCCATCAGAAATAATAACCAACAACTTATTGGTTTTGTCTTTTTTATCAAAAAAATTATTTGCAGCCAAATTTATAGCTTCGTCAATCGAGGTCCCTTGAGAAGAAATCATCCCCGGATTCATGGTTTGTAAAAACATTTTAGCTACCGCATAATCAGATGTCATTGGCAATACCGGGAAAGCACTTCCAGAATAGGCAATAATTCCAATTCTATCGCTTCCTAATTGGTTTATCAATTGGGAAACCAATTGCTTACTTTTATCTAAACGGTTGGGAACAACATCTTCTGCAAGCATACTTTTTGAAACATCAATTGCAAAAACAATATCAATTCCTTGTCGCTTCACTTTTTCAATTTTAACACCCATTTTTGGATTAACCAAAGCCAAAATTAAAAAGCTTAACCCTAATAAAACTAATGAGAATTTAAGAACGGGTTTGAAAATTGATTTTTCTGGGCTTAATTTTTTTATCAAATCCAAATCACCAAATGCTGCTTGTTTTTTTCTTTTCCAATATTGTATATACAAAAATAGAAGCACCAATACTGGAACAACAAATAACAGATACAAATACCCTTTTTCTTCTAATTCGAACATACGCTTATATAAAACTTCTAAAAATGGTGTTTCTTAATACAATTTCAAGCAACAATAAAATTCCTGCAATCCATACAAATGGCCTGAATTTTTCGTCGTAATCATAAAACTTCAACTCCTCTATTTCGGTAGTTTCCAATTTATTTATTTCGTTGTAAATACTTTCCAATTTACTATTGCTAGAGGCTCTAAAATATTTACCTCCAGTGTTTCTTGCAATGGTTTTCATTAATTCTTGATCAATTTCAACCGGCATCATTTTGTAAAGAAAATCCCTTCCGTTAGGAGCATACGCATAAGGAAATTCGGCCATTCCATTAGATCCTAATCCTATGGTGTATACTTTAATTCCGTATTCTTTTGCAATTTCTGATGCTGTTTCAGGTTCAATAAAACCTGCGTTATTTACTCCATCTGTAAGTAAAATAATGATTTTACTTTTGGCTTTGCTTTCTTTCAATCGGTTAACAGCGGTGGTTAAACCCATTCCAATTCCGGTTCCGTCTTGTAATACTTTATCGTATTTAATATCGCTAATTGCTTCTTTTACGATTGCTTTATCACTAGTAACAGGAGTTTTTGTGTAGGCCTCAGCAGCATAAACTACAACTCCAATTCTATCGTTTGGTCTTGCGTCAACAAAGTTGGAAGCTACTTGTTTTAAAGCCTCCATTCTATTTGGGCGTAAATCTTTGGCCAACATACTGCTTGAAAGGTCGATTGCCATAACAATATCAATTCCTTTGGTAGTTTTAGTTTGGTTACTAATATCAACTGTTCGTGGTCGTGCCAGAGCAATTATCAATGAACTTAACGCAATAATTCTTAATACATTTAAATAGGGTTTTAATTTTGCTAAAATTGATTTAGTAGATTTAAAACCACCTATTGAACTTATTTTTAATGTCGCCGATTGTTGCTTGCGTTTAAAGAATAGCCAGGCTATTGCAATTGGAAGTACTAAAAACAACCAAAAAAACTCCGGATTTAAAAAAGTAACTTTATCCATTATTCGCTGTCATTTTTTAGTTCTGCCGAATTGATAATGCGGTCTAAAATAAGTTTACCGTATTCGTCTCCTTCCTTATAAGAAACAACAATTTGTTGTAAACCTCCATCTTGTTTAAACAACAAGATTTCGTAATATAACTTCTGGCTTTTATTTTGAACTTTATCCAGCATTACCATTGTTCCGTAAGCTTTTACTCCCGAAATCCCTTTATCTGTATTAAATTCTTCTTGTTTGAAAAGAATGTTTTGTGCTCCCATAGCCTCCCAAGATTTGGTATTTCCCTCAAGAACGGTGTCAAAATTTACTTCGGTTTCTTGTTTGAATTTAGCAGTAGAAACCACTATATTGAATGATTCGAACATACTTCCGTAGCCAAACATTTGCATTTCTTTTAATACAGCATAAGTTTGTTTAGGTAACATTTTAGAAGCATCCATTCGTTTTAAAACTTTTGGAGTTTCAATTTTCACGCCCGGATTTCCATATTCACTATAAATCCACTCTCCTTCAACTAATTCTTTGGTTTGGTGACCAATAATATTGTCATTAACATAATCCCAACCTTTAATATAAATCAATGTTATTAAAGAAATCAGTATTAGGGCAACTACTACACCAACGGTGATGATAATTCGTACTTGCTTTTGTTTTTTTAATTTTTGAATTCGAGCTAATTCTCTTTGTTTTTCATTCCAAGCTTCGAGCTCATCGGTTTCTTCTACAACGGTCGGAATTGAATTATGAATGGTAACTATTGTACTAGAAATTCGTTTTTTATCTTCTTCAATTTCAAAATCTAATGGTTTTACTTTTGCAAATTTTACTAAATCGGCTTGCATTAAAACTTTTTCTAGATTCACTAAAGTTTCTTTTGATAATTTTAATTTCTTCAGATTTGCCACTCTTCTCAATTCGGTAATAAGTTCGGAAGTGGTGCTTTCCATCGCCGGAATTTCGATTTCTTCTTCAATATAATTTCGAACAATATCAGTAAGCTCTGAATAGTATCCTTTTACTTCGCCTTTTTGCCAAAGCTCTTTCGTTTCTAATTGTTGTAAAAGCGAAGTTGCTTTTTCAATTGGGGAGGTAAAAACTGGTTCTTCTTCTTGTGGACGGTTTTGGTATTTTTTGATTAACCAATAGGCCAAGACCGCAATACCAACTAATAGTAAAATCCCTAACAGGTATTTCCACCAATTGCTAGATGTTTCTACCTGTGCAACGTCTTTAATGTCATACATTTTTTGTTTTAATGTATCTACTTTTACATTAAAAACTTCCACTTTTAAACTATCCGAAAAAGATGGTTTCCCATTAATAAGAACAGCTATTCTTGGAATCGTAAATCTTCCTGTATCAAATTGGGTTACACCATATTGTTTAATTAATTCCCATTTATCGTTGGTTTTTACCGTATCGATTTTATAGGAATTGATTACTTCTAATGCACCAAAATTTTTTGCTTTCGGGAAAATTACTTTGTCTTTATTGGTAACCGAAGTTTTCAAAGTTATTTTAAATTCAGCTCCAATTTTATTTCGAGTTGTGTCAATAGAAGTCGTGACTTTTTGAGAAAAAAGTGATGAAGTGATTAGAAAAAATATTATGTATAATTTTAATTTCATTCTATTATCTTGATTTAAAATAACCCAATAATTTGGTTACATAACTTTCATCTACACGAGTATTTACAGTACCCGATCCACATTTAGAAAATATTTCTTTGAAATAGGTTACTTTGTCGTGGTAGTTTTTTTCATAGTTCATACGAACACTGTTTGAACTCGTATCTACAACTACAATCTCACCCGACTCAGCATCTTCCATTTCTACAATTCCAATATTTGGCATTTTTTCTTCACGAACATCATACACGCGAATTCCTGTGATGTCGTGTTTTTTACTTGCAATTTTCAACGTTTTCTCATAATCTTCTTCCACCATGAAATCGGAAATTAGAAATACAATTGCTTTTTTCTTTTGCGTTGCCGATAAAAATTTAAGGGCTTGCGATAAATCGGTTTTCTTGCTTTTCGGTTGGAATTCAATCAATTCACGGATGATTCGCAACACATGGGATTTTCCCTTTTTTGGCGGAATATACAATTCAATGCCATCAGAAAACAAAATCAAGCCAATTTTATCATTATTTTGAGTTGCCGAAAATGCCATAGTTGCAGCAATTTCTGTAACTATTTCGCTTTTTAGTTGGTTTTTTGTTCCGAAACTTTCCGATCCCGAAATGTCAACCATAAGCATCATGGTAAGTTCACGTTCTTCTTCAAAAACTTTTACATGTGCTTCATTATAACGTGCAGTAACATTCCAATCAATAGCACGAATGTCGTCTCCATATTGGTATTGTCTTACTTCAGAAAATGTCATACCACGTCCCTTAAACGACGTATGGTATTCGCCCGAAAAGATGTGATCACTCAATCTTCGGGTTTTAATTTCAATTTTTCGGACTTTACTTAGGAGGTCTTTCGTTTCCATTTATTTGTTTAAACTTTGAACAAAAATTAAGGAACTTCTATTTCGTTTACGATTTTGTTGATGATATCTACTGAAGTTATGTTTTCTGCTTCCGCCTCATAAGTTATTCCAATTCTGTGACGCAATACATCATGAACTACAGCACGAACATCTTCTGGAATTACATAACCACGACGTTTGATAAATGCATAACATTTAGCGGCAGTTGCCAAGTTGATACTTCCACGAGGAGAAGCACCGAAACTAATTAATGGTTTTAAATGAGCTAGTTTGTATTGTTCTGGAGCACGCGTTGCAAAAATGATATCTAAGATATATTTTTCAATTTTCTCGTCCATATATACCTCACGAACAGCTTCTTGAGCACGCAAGATTTGTTCTACAGAAACTACTTGATTTACTTTTTCGTAAGCTCCTTTTAAGTTCTGACGAATAACCATTCGTTCTTCTTCCATTTTTGGATAGTCGATAACGGTCTTAAGCATAAAACGATCCACTTGCGCTTCTGGTAAAGGATAGGTTCCTTCTTGCTCAATTGGATTTTGAGTTGCAAGTACTAAAAATGGTTTGTCTAATTTAAAAGTAGTGTCGCCAATGGTAACTTGTTTTTCTTGCATGGCTTCTAACAAAGCCGATTGGACTTTGGCAGGAGCACGATTGATCTCATCGGCAAGAACGAAATTAGCAAAAATTGGTCCTTTTTTTATAGAGAACTCATTGGCTTTAATGTTGTAAATCATGGTTCCGATTACATCGGCAGGCAATAAATCGGGAGTAAACTGAATTCTGCTAAAGCTACCATGAACTGCTTGCGACAAGGTGTTTATAGCTAGGGTTTTTGCCAATCCAGGGACTCCTTCTAGCAAGATGTGTCCTTGGCCTAAAAGTCCAATTAATAAGCGTTCTACCATGTGCTTTTGACCAACAATTACTTTGTTCATTTCCATGGTAAGTAAGTCGATAAACGCACTTTCTCTTTCTATTTTTTCATTAATTGCTCTAATGTCTAAAGCAGCAACATTTTCTTCCATAAATTCTATTTTTATAGTATTTTAAAGGTTCAAAATTTTAACATTTCAAAAATGAAAATTTTATCAGGAAGGTAATGTTAATAATGCGTTAAAACTTGCCTTTAGATCCGATTTTTAAGGATGATTTATGATTTTGTTTTAGTAATTTTAAACTTTCTAATAAAAATCACATGAAAACTTCATTATCGCCCATTATTGCCGGAACTATGAATTGGGGTGTTTGGGACAAAAAATTGAGCACTAAAGAGATGGTGCATTTGATCAATATTTGCATTGAAAATGAAATTACCACTTTTGATCATGCAGACATCTATGGTGATTATACAACCGAAGCACAATTTGGAAAAGCATTTGGCGAAAGCCAAATTAATAGAGATCGACTACAATTGATTTCCAAATGCGGAATACAACATACAAATGGAAGAGCTAATACTATAAAACATTATGATTACTCAAAAGAGTACATCATTTGGTCGGTAGAAAATTCACTCAAAAATCTTCAAACTGATTATTTAGATGTTTTATTGTTGCACCGTCCAAGCCCTTTAATGGTGACCGATGAAATTGCAGAAGCAGTTGAACAATTAAAAAAACAGGGAAAAATTGAGTCATTTGGACTGTCTAATTTTACTTCTTCTCAAACGGATTTAATTCGAAGTAAAACCGAAGTAAGTTTCAATCAAATACAGTTTTCAGCTACGCATCATCAGGCCATGTTAGATGGAAGCTTAGATTATATGCAATTACACAGTATTACTCCAATGTCTTGGAATCCACTTGGAACCGTTTTTAGAGAAGACATTGAACAAACGAGAAGACTTAAAAAACTATTAGTTAATTTGGTGGACAAATACGGCGTAGGCTCGGATACCATTTTATTAGCTTGGGTTTTAAAACATCCTTCTCAAATACATCCAGTTGCTGGAACTGTAAATATTGCTCGAATTCAGGCATTGATGAAAGCGGTTGAACTTGATTTAGATACGATAGATTGGTTCGCCATTTGGACAGAAAGTATGGGTAATAAAGTTCCTTAAAAGTGATTTCATAAAAAATGCTTAATAAACGCCTTCTTATAAAAAACCTACTTGCTCACAATGATGAGTGTAGTTTTTATGACAAAAAAAGGCAGTTGAATTTACATTTAAAAGAGGGCAAAGCTAAGTTTTTAAAACACATTTGCGCATTATCTAATTCAAATCCTTTTAATAATTCCTACATAATAGTTGGGGTTGAGGATCAAGATAATGAAATTACTGGAGATGATTTTTTTGACGACAGTCGTATTCAAAATTTAGTCAATGCTTATTTAGAAAATCCTCCCAAAATTCAATATGAAAATGTACCATTTCCTAATTTACCAAAAGATAAAGTAGTTGGTTTAGTAACCATCAAACCTAAGTCTAAAACTTCTTCCTTCAAGAAAAATATATACACTATTCCGGCACAAACTGTTTTTGTTCGAAGAGGTAGTAACTCAATTCCAACCGAAGAAAAAATACCGTATTCTAAACAAAATGTTGAAACGGTAATTAGCATTGAAAACAATTCGCGCAACAGTATTGGGGATACTCTTGATGGCGTTATTGATTTTGTTCAGAATAGGCATAAAGACATGTTTTCTAAATACAAGGTATTCAAAGAATTGTTTGTGATTTGTTGGGCTGGAATTCCTAAAAAGGTTCGAGATAAAACATTCTTCAGTAGAGTAGATATAGAGTTAATTAATGAGCAAGTAAAGTTATTTTATTCGACTCAAGATGAAGTGGAAATTTTTTATAACGAAAATACTTTTACTATAATTGAATACCTTCCGCTTGGGCTAAATGATAAAACTAGTTATTATCCGTTAGAGCAACAAAAAATTTCCTTTTATGATAATGGTTATTATAAAATAGAAACAGAAATGTTATTTGAACCGCCACAATACAATAGAAAAGTATTGCATCATATTTATAATTCAAATTTATCATTATTAAATAAATTGACAAAAGGATTAGAGCTCTCGGATAGGGAAAAGGTAGATCTAGAAAATTTAGCCTCAACCTTTATGATTTGTTATCTCAATGGATTTAATGATGCCAAACAAAAATTAATAGAAGCCAAATCATTAATAAAATCATATAATAATAATTTGGCCTATACTAACTTCAAAGAAGTAATGCGGGTATTAAGAAAAATAAAATACGGCGGTAAATAATTTCTTAATTTTTAACTAATTTCAGAAATTCTCAAGGTATTTACCATTCCTTTATCAACCACTGGCATTGCAGCAAGGTTAATAAGTATATCTCCTTTTTTCACATAACCATTTTCTTTTGCAATTTGGTTTATGTCATCAACGGTATCATCTGTGCTAACAAATTTATCGTAAAGGAAAGCATTTACACCCCAAAGCAGATTAAGTTGAGTTAATATTCTTTTATTTGATGTGTAGACTAAAATATGTGCCGATGGGCGCCAAGCAGAAATTTGAAAAGCAGTGTACCCACTATTTGTTAATGTACAAATTGCTTTTGCTTTAATATCGTTTGCCATTATAGCTGCATGGTAACAAATAGATTTTGTAATAAATCTTTTTGTTCTAACATGAGGTGGGTTTTGAGGTACGGTAATTAGAGGTGAATCTTCAACTGCTTCGATAATTTGAGTCATTTTTTCAATAACTTGAACAGGATAGTTTCCTACCGAAGTTTCTCCAGAAAGCATTACTGCATCTGCTCCATCCATAACCGAGTTGGCTACATCGTTTACTTCGGCACGAGTTGGAGTTAAGCTAGTGATCATAGTTTCCATCATTTGTGTTGCCACAATAACCGGAATTCTAGCTGTTTTAGCTCTATGAATTAACTTCTTTTGAATTAAAGGCACTTCGTGAGCTGGAATTTCTACACCAAGATCACCACGAGCCACCATTAATCCATCACAAAAAGCAACGATTTTATCAATATTTTCTACTGCTTCTGGTTTTTCAATTTTGGCAATAATTGGAATTTTATGATCAGAATTTTTAGCAATTAAATCTTGTAATTCTTCTAAATCAGCTGGTGTTCTTACAAATGAAAGCGCAATCCAATCTACTTGTTGCTCAATTGCAAATAGTGCGTCTTTGACATCTTTTTTGGTTAAAGCTGGCAATGAAACTTTTGTATTTGGGAGGTTAACACCCTTTTTAGATTTTAATGGACCTCCTTGAATAACTTTACATTTTACTTCTGTTGATCCATTAGTTTCAAGCGCTTCAAACATCAATTTTCCATCATCTAAAAGAATTTTTTCTCCTGGCCTTACATCTCTAGGAAATTCTAAATAGTTCATGTAAACTCTATCTTTTGTCCCTGGAACATCTTCTGCAGTTTGAAAAGTAATAATATCTCCCGGATTCACAACAACATCTTCTTTCATTACCCCAACACGAAGTTTAGGGCCTTGTAAATCGGCTAAAATTGCAGTTGTATACCCACATTCTTGGTTTAATTCCCGAATGATATCAATTCGTTCTTTTACATCAGTATAATCGGCATGAGAAAAATTAATACGAAATACATTTACTCCTGCATCAATCATTTCTTTAATCACTTCTTTTGAACTACAAGCTGGACCTAGTGTGGCTACAATTTTAGTCTTTTTTCTAGTTGGCATCTTTTTAAAAAATTAAATTATTTTTTGATTTTATATTTTCTTTGGCTATACTATAAACTAGTTTAATAGCGTCAATTTTACTTATTTTTGAAATTACTTTATCTAAATCAATTTCGCTTTCTGCATTTTCAATTTTAATAAAGAAATCTACTTTTTTATACTCTGGTAATAAATAGGTTGCTGTAGAAAAAGTACTTTTTGCACTTGAAAATAAATCGATTTCTGTTTCTATTTCCTTTGTTTCTACTACATTTTTATTTTGTACTAAATCCCAAAGAATCAATTTTTGTTCATCATCAAAAGTAAATCTTGAAAATGAAGATTTTACTTTTTTAACTTGTGAAGGGATATCCAATTTACATTTAGCCAATCCGATAGCAAGTTCCCTATTTAAAAAATAAGCCAATCGATAATCTTCTAATGAAGTATGAATTGCAATTACATAATAATCGTCTTCTTCAAAATCTTCAATATTTATTTTATGAACAGCCATTTGTTGCCAAAATAAGTTGTAAATATAGTGTTATTAGAAACTCAAAATCCTTATACCATGTTAGATTAACGTTATTTTATGAACGAAAACGTTATAGTTTTATTGATTTATTTCAAATAGAGTTAATTTTTTTTTGAAATGCGAAATAGGCTCTTTTCGAAGCAATTTCTTCTGCTTTCTTTTTAGAGGTTGCTCTCGATTTAGCTACTACTTTTTCATCGATACTTAATTTCACTCCAAAAAAACGTTCTCCATCAATTCCATTGTCTTCAAAAACATCGTAATAAAAATGTTTTTTTTCTTTTTGGCACCATTCAATAACCAAACTTTTATAACTAATAACTTTTCCCTCCAATCGTGCAATATCTACATACGGAATAATTACTCGTTTATGAATAAATTGTTCACAGCCTAAGTATCCTTTATCTAAAAAAATTGCACCTACTAACGCCTCAAACAGGTTGCCGTGAATATTTTCTCCAAAGTGTTGTGGTGGCACCTTACTTTCTACAAATTTGATTAGATTTAAATCTCGTCCTAATTCGTTTAAGTGATCTCTACTTACAATTTTCGAACGCATTTTAGTTAAATAACCCTCGTCTCCAGTAGGCACTTGTTTGTATAAATGAGCAGCAATTACAGAGCTTAGCATAGCGTCTCCTAGAAATTCTAAACGCTCGTAGTTTATTGGCAATCCCTTTTCATCAATAAGATTTGACGAACGGTGGGTAAAAGCTTTTTGGTAATATTTTAAGTTTTGAGGTTTGAATCCGATAATATTTTCGATGGTAACAAAAAAATTCCCGCCTGCTGTAGGACGGGAATTTTTAGAAAATATTTTGGGAAGAAATCGCATGAAATCTTAGTCTTCTAATTTTTTAAATAAAACACATGCATTATGTCCACCAAATCCAAATGTATTACTCATAGCAACTTTAATTTCTCTTTTTTGAGGTGAATTAAGTGTTAAATTTAGAGATGGATCAATGTTTTCATCTACTACAGTATGATTAATTGTAGGAGGCACAATTCCATGTTTCATTGCTAAAATTACTGCAATAGCTTCAACAGCACCTGCAGCACCAAGTAAATGACCAGTCATGGATTTTGTAGAATTAATATTGATCTTTTTTGCGTGATCTCCAAATACATGGCTAATAGCTTTCAATTCGGCCACATCTCCAAGTGGAGTAGAAGTTCCGTGAGTGTTGATGTGATCAACAAGTTCAGGAGCCATACCCGCATCTCTTAGTGTGTTTTCCATTACAGCAATTACACCAATTCCCTCTGGATGTGGTGCAGTTAAATGGTAAGCATCAGAAGACATTCCGCCACCTCCAATTTCACAATATATTTTAGCTCCACGCGCTTTTGCATGTTCGTATTCTTCAAGAACTATTGCACCAGAACCTTCTCCTAAAACAAATCCATCACGAGTTGCATCGAATGGGCGAGAAGCCGTTTCTGGGCTTTCATTTCTAGTTGACAAGGCGTGCATAGAATTAAATCCACCCATACCAGCAATAGTAACAGCTGCTTCAGATCCTCCAGTGATAATTACATCACACATTCCTAATCGAATGTAGTTAAAAGCATCAATCATTGCATTTGCCGAGGAGGCACAAGCAGAAACCGTTGTATAGTTAGGCCCCATAAATCCATTTCTCATTGAAATGTGTGCTGGAGCAATATCTGCAATCATTTTTGGGATAAAGAACGGGTTGAACTTTGGAGTTCCATCGCCTTTAGCATAGTATAAAACTTCTTCTTGAAAAGTTTCTAATCCGCCAATTCCAGCACCCCAAATTACACCAACTCTATTTTTATTTACATTATCCTGTGTGATTCCCGCGTCTTTAATGGCTTCATCACTTGATGCAATTGCATAGTGTGAAAATTTATCTAATCTGCGAGATTCTTTACGATCCATGTAATCTTCAATATTGAAGTTTTTTACTTCACAAGCAAATTTGGTCTTATGCTTTTCAGTATCGTAATAAGTTATTGGAGCAGCGCCGCTTTTTCCATTAATTAAACCATCCCAATATTCTTGAATGGAATTTCCAATTGGAGTTAGCGCACCAAGACCAGTTACAACAACACGCTTTAATTGCATATAATTTTTTTTAATAGTATTTTAAATAAATAATACCCCGTTTTCTTTATCATTAAGCTTAAAGAGACAAGGGTATTTCAATATTGTGTGATTGAAATTCAATCAAAATTAGTTTAAATTTTTTAATAATAATAAAAACCCGTATACATTATATGCATACGGGCTTTTGAGTTATTATTTTTTTGCTTCTTCAATGTATGAAATAGCTTGACCTACTGTAGAAATATTTTCTGCTTGATCGTCTGGAATTTGAATATCAAATTCTTTTTCGAACTCCATGATAAGCTCCACAGTGTCTAATGAATCAGCTCCTAAATCATTTGTGAAGCTTGCTTCTGTTACAACTTCATTCTCGTCAACGCCTAATTTGTCTACGATAATCGCTTTAACTCTTGATGCAATGTCTGACATAATCTTTAATTTTAAAATTTAAATTGTTGGCAAAAATAAAAAACTTTATTTTAAAACCACCTTTTTAGTTAATAAATAATAAGTACGAAATTAAAAAAATAAAATTAAACCCACTCATCTATTGTGTTTTATTATACAATTTCTTTTTTTATAATACATTTATTATAATTGAATTATCAAAATATTTAAGATTAATATATTACTAATTTAAAATAAAACTTCTCTATTTTTGCACAACTGAAAGTGTCTATAATGAAAAAAATAATATTGTTTGCTTCGGGCTCTGGAACAAATGCTGAAAAAATCATCAAACATTGTCAAGAAAACAATAAAATTGAGGTGGTTAGAGTATATACAAATAATCCTATAGCCCAAGTTATTGAAAGAGCAAATAACTTAAATGTACCTACAGAAGTTTTTTCTAGAACAGAATTTAATGAAGGGCAAGTTTTAGATAAAGTAACAAATGACGCCCCCGATTTAATTGTTTTGGCAGGTTTTTTATGGAAGTTTCCCGAATCAATCATTAAGGTCTTTCCTAATAAAGTTATTAATATACATCCTGCATTATTGCCAAAATACGGCGGAAAAGGAATGTACGGAATGAATGTGCATCAAGCTGTATTAGAAAATAAAGAAAAAGAAACAGGCATCACCATTCATTATGTAAATGAAAATTACGATGAAGGTGCCATTATTTTTCAAAAATCAGTTGAAATTGAAGATTGCAAAACCGCTGAAGACATTGCACACAAAATCCATGTTTTAGAACATCAATACTTTCCAGAAGTAATTGAATCACTTCTAACTACCTAATTTTAATGTCTCATCAAGTTCACATATATACAGATGGTGCTGCCAAAGGAAACCCAGGAAACGGAGGTTATGGTGTAGTTATGGAATTGGTTGGAACTCCGCACAAAAAAGAGTTTTATGAAGGTTTTAGATTAACTACAAACAATAGAATGGAATTGCTAGCCGTAATTGTAGGTTTGGAAAAATTAAAAAATCCAAATATGAAGGTATTGGTAATTTCTGACTCTAAGTATGTTGTAGATTCTGTAGAAAAAAAATGGGTTCTTGGTTGGGAAAAGAAAGGTTTTGCCAATAGAAAAAATCCCGATTTGTGGAAACGATTTCTAAAATCATATCGAAAACACCAAGTAGATTTTAAATGGATAAAAGGGCACAACAATCACCCTCAAAACGAGCGTTGTGATGAACTTGCCGTTTATGCTACCGGATTAAGTGAATTATCTGTAGATGTGTTTTATGAAAATGAAGAAGAGAAGTTGCTGTAAGTAACTTAATTAGAATTGTTTGACTTTAAAAGATCGTTATATTCTTCAAGTAAGCGTAAGTATTTATTTTTCCAATACTCATCTGAATGTTTTTCATTTTGTCCGCTAGAAGCGGGTTCAATTAATCCCAACATAGAAGGTCTTATTTCTTTAATTTCTATACTGAAATTATAATGAATGATTTTTTCTAATTCAAGAACCACATCTAAAGATACGCTCGGATTTTCAAACATGAGGTAAACCCATCTTCTACTTTTTCCTAGCCTCTTAGCTAATTCTGTTATTGAAAATCCACTTTTGTAAACCGCTTTCTTAATTATTTCTCCTCGATGTATCATTTTACAAATGTTTAGTATTAATTGAGAAGTATTATTTATTATTATTACACAAAAACGAGTAAAAAAATTAGAAATATTTGTAAAAGTGTGAATTGCATATAAATGTAGTGATTAATAAACTATTAATGTTGTTTTGTGTTTTTTATTTACACTAATTAACTATAGTGCTTTTTTAAATTAAGTTTTAATATTTATACTTTTAAACTTCTAAACTAAAACCTATCTTTGCCTTTTTAATTTAAAAAACGATGAACAAACTTTTAATAGTAGGTACCGTTGCTTTTGACGCTATCGAAACCCCGTTTGGAAAAACAGATAAAATACTTGGCGGAGCCGCAACCTATATAGGTTTGTCTGCCTCTCATTTTAATGTAAAATCTGCAATTGTATCGGTGGTTGGAGAAGATTTTCCTCAAGAATATTTAAATCTTTTAACTTCAAGAAACATCGATATTTCTGGAATTGAAGTTGTTAAAGGAGGAAAAACTTTTTTTTGGAGCGGTAAATACCATAACGATTTAAACTCTCGAGATACTTTAATTACAGAACTTAACGTATTAGCAGATTTTAATCCAATAGTACCTCAAGATTATAAAGATGCCGATGTGGTTATGTTAGGTAACTTACATCCAATTGTTCAAACTGGAGTATTAAATCAAATGGCTTCTAAACCTAAATTGGTGGTTTTAGACACTATGAATTTTTGGATGGACTGTGCCTTGCCCGAATTGTTAGATGTAATTAAACGCGTTGATGTTATTACTATTAATGATGAAGAAGCACGTCAATTATCAGGAGAATATTCTTTAGTTAAAGCTGCGGCTAAAATCCATACAATGGGTCCAAAATATGTAGTAATTAAAAAAGGAGAACACGGCGCTTTATTATTTCACAATAAAGAGGTTTTCTTTGCTCCTGCATTACCACTAGAAGAGGTTTTTGATCCAACAGGAGCTGGAGATACATTTGCTGGAGGTTTTTCTGGATATATCGCGCAAAGCGAAAATATTTCGTTTAACAATATGAAAAATGCTATCATTCAGGGGTCTAACTTAGCCTCTTTTTGTGTAGAAAAATTTGGAACCGAAAGAATGGAATCATTAAATAAGTTGGAAGTTAAAGAAAGATTAAAACAATTTAAATCTTTAACGCAATTTGATATAGAATTATAATAAATTTATGCCTCGAAATTTCGGGGCATTTTTTATTTAAATTTGCAATATAACAAACAACACAACACTTGAGCAGCTTTAAACTTTATAAGCTTTTCAGATTTAAACTACAAATACAATGAGTGACGCAATTAAACATGAATGTGGTATTGCCCTTTTAAGATTAAAAAAACCGTTAGAATTTTATAAAGAAAAGTACGGTTCAGCTTTTTATGGGATACAAAAGATGTATCTATTAATGGAAAAACAGCACAATCGTGGTCAGGATGGAGCTGGGTTTGCATCAATTAAATTAGATGTACAACCGGGGGAGCGTTACATTAGTAGGGTAAGATCTAATGATGCACAACCAATTCAAGATGTTTTTGCTCAAATTAATGATCGAATTAATAGTGAGATGGCCTTGCATCCAGAATATGCTGATAATGTTGCCCTACAGAAAGCAAACTTACCTTATATAGGAGAGTTATTCATTGGTCATGTTAGATATGGAACTTTCGGAAAAAATAACATTGAAAGTGTTCACCCTTTTTTAAGACAGAACAATTGGATGCACCGAAACCTTATTGTTGCTGGTAACTTTAATATGACTAATGTTAAAGAACTTTTTGATAGCTTAGTTGAGTTAGGGCAACATCCAAAAGAAATGGCAGATACTGTTACTGTAATGGAAAAAATTGGTCATTTTTTAGACGAAGAAGTAATTGATTTATATTTAGAATGTAAAAATAATGGACTAAATAAGAGAGAATCTTCCACGGTAATTGCTGAAAAATTAGATATTGCTAAAATTTTGAAACGCGCTTCACGCGGCTGGGATGGAGGCTATGCTATGGCTGGATTATTAGGTCATGGCGATGCATTTGTTTTAAGAGATCCTGCCGGAATTCGCCCTGCTTATTTTCATGAAGATGATGAGGTAGTAGTGGTTGCATCGGAAAGAGCTGTTATTCAAACTGTGTTTAATGTTGCTTTTGAAGATGTGGTGGAGTTAGAGCCAGGCAATGCATTAATTATTAAAAAGGACAACACCGTTTCGGTAAAAGAAATAAATACTCCAACAGTTAAAAAAGCGTGCTCTTTTGAAAGAATTTACTTTTCTAGAGGTAGCGACGCCGAAATTTACCAAGAACGAAAAAACCTAGGAAAATTAATTCTTCCAGCAGTTTTAGATGCAATAAATAACGATACAGACAACACCGTTTTTTCTTACATACCAAACACGGCAGAAACTTCATTTTACGGCATGGTAGAAGCGGCGAATGATTTTTTAAACCAAAGAAAAAATCAATTTATTTTAAATAACAGAAAAACACTTACTAAAGAAGGGTTAGAAGAAATATTATCTGTTAAAATTAGAACCGAAAAAGTAGCCATTAAGGATGCGAAATTAAGAACTTTCATCACCGAAGACAGCAGTCGTGACGATTTAGTTGCTCATGTTTATGATGTGACTTATGGAGTAATAAAACCTACAGATAATTTGGTTATTATTGATGATAGCATCGTGAGAGGGACAACATTAAAAATGAGTATTCTTAAAATGATGGATCGTTTACATCCTAAAAGAATTGTGGTAGTTTCTTCTGCTCCTCAAATTAGATATCCTGATTGTTATGGTATTGATATGGCTAAACTAGAAGGATTAATTGCTTTTCAGGCGGCATTAGCTTTGCTAAAAGAAAGAAATTTATATCACATCGTTGATGAGGTTTATACCAAATGCAAAGAGCAAGAAAATTTACCTGATGCTCAATTAGTAAATTATGTTACCAAAATATACGAACCATTCTCCGATACTGAAATATCGGATAAAATAGCAAAACTATTAAAGATTGAATCAATAAAAGCAGAGGTTAAAATCATCTTCCAAAGTATAGATAAACTACATGAAGCGTGTCCAAAAAATCTTGGAGATTGGTACTTTACAGGAGATTATCCAACTCCTGGAGGAAATCGTGTAGTTGGTCGAGCATTTATGAATTTTTACGAAGGAAAAAACGACAGAGCATACTAAAATCTACAATAAAGTGCATTTCAACGATTTTTACTGTCGTTGAACAATTTTATTTTGACATGAAATCCTTATGGGCATATATTTGTTCAACCATGAGATTAGTAGGTTAAGTTTATGGTAGATTTGGGGCAAAAAGGGGGAAAGCAATTTCCCCCTTTTTATTTAATATAATTTCGGCTTTGTTTTAATAATGGCATCTTCCAAAGGCGATTTAATTTTTACAACTTCATTTGTATTGTCATTCGGAATAGTCATTGACAACACATAGTGTTTGATTTTCCAGGTATTGTTTATTCT
Source organism: Flavobacterium sp. (assembly GCF_040383245.1). Taxonomy (GTDB): domain Bacteria; phylum Bacteroidota; class Bacteroidia; order Flavobacteriales; family Flavobacteriaceae; genus Flavobacterium. Next base: position 79,904 of record NZ_JBEIDX010000008.1, read on the forward strand.
AACCAGCACTCCCGATCCCCTACAAATTTTCATTTGAGTATCTAATAACTCGTCAAACCAGGCGGTTTTTTTATCTTCAGAAAAATAGATGTGTCTTTCTATTGGGGTAAAATTCCATGCTTTACCTTTTTCAAAGTAGGGTTTTGCAAATGCTTCAAACTCCGTTTTGTTCCAATTTTCGGTAGCATCCGTACCAATAAAAATGGAATCATCAGTTAATGCAGAAAAGTAATCATTAAAATTGGCTACACTTGCCGCCTTATGCCAATTATTTATTACTAAATTAATTTCGTTTTTATTATCTTGACTATATAAAGGAAGAATAGCCAATAGTAAAATAGGTAATAGTAATTTTTTCATGTTTATTTAATTTATTTATTAAGTATTTAAAGTTAATCCGTTAAGACAAAAATAAACTAAATAAATAAAGATGGCGCTAAAATTTTTCTCCGTGTTGGGATTGGTCTAAACCCAATTCTTCTGATTCTTGGGTAACACGAAGCGGAATCATAAAATTGGTTATTTTGAAAAGTAAATAGGCTCCACCAAAAGTAAATACTGATACCAATATTAGTGCGATCATATGGTGTCCAAAAACACTAATACCACCATGTAATAAACTTGCGTTTTCGCCTTGAGCAAAAATTGCAGTAAGAATCATTCCCATTATTCCGCCAATTCCATGACAGGCAAAAACATCAAGGGTATCGTCTATTTGTTTTAGTTTTTTCCAATACACCATGTTATTTGAAACGATAGCGCCAATAAATCCAAAAAAGATACTTTGAGGAATGGTAATGTATCCAGCAGCTGGAGTAATTACAACTAATCCTACTACTGCACCAATACAAGCTCCAAGCGCGGATACCTTTCTTCCTTTTAATCGGTCTAAAAACACCCAAGTCATCATGGCCGAAGCCGATGCAATTGTGGTGGTTGCGAACGCCATTGCCGCAGTGGCATTTGCAGCTAATGCAGAACCCGCATTAAATCCGAACCAGCCAAACCAAAGTAATCCTGTTCCTAAAAGCACAAAGGGAATATTTGTTGGAATGTGTTCGTTTTTTTTACGCTTCCCTAAAACTAGAACTCCAGCAAGCGCTGCAAAACCTGCGCTCATATGCACAACAGTTCCTCCGGCAAAATCTTTAACACCAAAATAGTTTCCTAATAGACCTTGTGGATGCCAAATCATGTGGCATAACGGCGCATAAATTAATAAGGTAAACAAACAAATAAATAATAAAAAGGATATAAATCGAATGCGTTCTGTTAGTGCTCCTGTTATGATTGCTGGGGTAATCACGGCAAATTTCATTTGAAATAATGCAAATAATATAAATGGAATTGTAGGCGCTAGCGATTTGTGAGGCAAAACTTCTACTTGATCAAAAAAAGTAAAATCTAATGGGTTTCCAATAATTCCATAATAGGCATTATTTATGGTAAAGCCAATTGGCGCACCAAAGGACAAACTAAAACCGATTGTAACCCAAAGCAAACTCACCACTCCTAAGCAAATAAAGCTCTTTAGCATGGTAGAAATTACATTTTTCTTACCTACCATTCCGCCATAAAAAAAAGAAAGGCCCGGAGTCATTAATAAAACTAGGCAGGAGGCAGTAAGTAACCAAGCTACATCAGCATAGTTTATGTTTTTAATCGAAATAAAATCGACTCCAGCATTTTTATGAGGCCAAAATAAACCTAATAGTGCAACAAAGGTTATAATGATAAAAGCAGATATCCAGCGTTTTTCTAGTTTCATAAGTTAAATATTAATTTACCCCCTAAAATTATGGGGTAAAATTATAAAAACTTATAAAATATAAATAAAAAATATAAAAAAATAGGGGGTAAATGTTATATTTTTATGCATATAGTATAAATTAGACCTTTATTTTATATAATTAATAAAATAATAATAAAAAAGACTGCCGAAAGACAGTCTTTTTTTAGTTTTGGCAAATAAGTTATTATTTGATAAGTCCTAATTGTTTAAGGAAATCCATGTTGTCCATGAAATCTCTTTCTTCTACAATTTTACCATTTACCATTTTAGCAATAGTACAACCTTCTACATCAATTGTTTTTCCAGTTGCAGGAATTCCCATGAAATCTCCGGTATGTGTTCCTTTAAATTCCCAATATTTGGTAAGTTTATCACCTTGAGCAAACATGTCTTTTACAATAAATTGTCTGTTTGAAAATCCGGTTACAAAATTGGCATAATAGGCTTTTGATTTTGCGATTCCTTTAATTTCTGGAACTGTGTGTAAAACAATGTTTTATGCATAGGCAGTGTCTAACACATCAATTTTTCCTTCATTAACTACTAAATCCCATGTTTTTGTATAGGATTTAATGTTGTCTAGAGCAATTTTTTCTTTTTCTGCACTTTCATTTTTGCATCCAACAAAAAGTGTACATGACAAGGCAATTAGGGCAATTGTTTTTTTCATTTTTAAAATGTAGATTAGTTTACTAGTTATTTGATTGATTACAAACATATTAAAATAAAATTGCAATAACTAAAAATAGCAAATAAGATATTGTTACTATTTTACAATCTCAATATAAGCGCGGTGCAGTTTTATTTTTCCTTCGTTTTCTAGCGCTTTTAACAACCTTGAAATTACAACTCTAGAGGTGTTTAAATCATAAGCAATATCTTGGTGTGTAGCATTTATTTCGCGGGACCTATTAATTTTCGACTTTTCTAATAAATAATTGAGCAAGCGTTCATCCATATTCATAAACGCCAAACTATCAATTGCATTAAGCATTTCTTTCAATCGGTTGTTGTAACTATTAAAGACATAGTTGCGCCATGATTTATACTTTCCTAGCCATAATTCCATGTACATCACCGGAATCATTACTACCTTGCCTTTTGTCTCTGCTACTGCTTTAATTTCGCTTTTGGTTTCTCCAATACAGCAGGTCATCGACATGGAACAAGTGTCTCCTTTTTCAATAAAATAAAGTAGTAATTCGCCTTCGTCAAAATCTTCGCGCAATATTTTTATTGCCCCTGAAAGCAACAACGGCATTTTTAATATTTTATCTCCAAAGTCAATTATTATATCGCCCTCGTTAAATTCTTTTAACAAAGCTACTTGCTCTATTTCGGTCAAAAGCGCTTCTTCAAAAATTGATCCGTAGGTTTGATTTAATAATTCTTTCATTTTAGCAGTATTAATATTCAAAGATTTCATAGCCCCAAGGTTTCAATTGAAATGAATTTGAGTTTAGAATAACTTCTTTGTCTTCAATAAAAACAAGGGCTATTATAATAACTAAAGGCTGCCAATATTGACAACCTTTAGCTTATTAATTAGTATAAAATTAATTTACAATAATTTTTTTAGTTTCTTTTTTATTTGAATCGGTGGTAACTTCAACAAAATAAGTTCCGCTTCCTACCTCTTTTAAATTCATAGTTTCAGAATAGTTATTTGTTGCAAAGCTTTCTTTTTTAATCACTCTGCCTAGCATGTCAATTAACTGAACTTGTTTAATAAAACTATTTGAATTCAATTGGATTGTAATTACTTCATTTGCAGGATTTGGATAAACAGCTAAGTTAGTACTAGAAAATTCGTCTGCTGTAAGCTGGGCTACAAATTCGGTGTTAAAGGTATTAGTAATAATTGCGGGATTATAATCAAAGTAAATTGCTCCTGTATTTGGAATGATATCTCCTAATGCATATCCAGGTTTTGGCTTAATTTGAAAAGTTACATATCCTTTTCCAATTGATGTATTTGCTACCGAAACCGGTAACATAATATTGTCAAATTTCCAGTTAAGTGTATTTCCTACTCGATCAAGAACATAAGAATGACTGGAGCTAAGCGTTCTTAATGTAGTTTCATCTAATTTTGAATCTAATACATCATTAATTCTTACATTTATTGCACTTGCAGTACCTGTGTTTTCAAATCGAATGGTATATGTTAAATAGTCATTAGAAGTGAATGAACTATAAAGAATTCTTTCCCCATGCGCTTCCATTTTATCATTTGGATCGTACGCATTTACAATTATTTGCGATAAGCTGCTCGTATTATTTGCAGGTACCACATCTCCAGCAATTGGGTTAATAGTAACTGTGTTAGTTAGCAATTGTCCTGCAGTAACTGTAGGTATTGTAGGGATCTGCATAAAAACAGAAATAATACGCACTTCAAATGGTGCCAAGTTGGTGAAATTATAACTAAATCCATTAGCTAGTAGGGTTGCACCAGCTTGAGAAACAGAAGTGATAGTAACATTTGGATCTTTAACAAAATTGATGCTTCCAGAAGCTATATTTTGATTACCAAGATTGGTGTAAATAATTTTATTTTCATAAATAAATCCCGGTCTTGGAGCATTTACAGGAACCAATGTAGTGACTAAATCAGTATAGCTTTGCGCAACTGTAATTGGGAAATTGTAAGTAATCATTCCAGCACCTAAAACAGCATTCACATTATTGTAAGCGGCAGTTGAAATGTTATAAAGTCCTGCATAAGCAGTATCAATGGAGTAACTTAAATCATAAGAATTGGCACTATTGGTGTCATAGATATTATATACGCCAGTAGGGCTTGTAATATGATGTGTAATGCCATTATTATTCACTTCATAGTGAAATTGGCCTAATGGGAAATTCTGTTCTCCAACATCTTTTGTTCCATTATTATTTAGGTCTAAAAATGCATTTAATCTTAGACCACTACAATTTATTCCACCGGTAGTTGAACTAGAAATTTCAGTGATTTTAATATATCCTGGTTGGTTACTGTAATTGGTTACCATAATTAAATAATATTGTCCAGGTTGGGCATTATTTATAACTGGATATTCAACATTACTAGGAACATAACTACAACTTACTACATTGTTTGAAATAATTTGTCCATTACATGGAGTTGTTGGATTTGTAAAAGGCCCTAAAACGGCATAACCCACATCTAAGTTATTCATGCTAAAATTAATATCGGTACTTTGTTGAATCATTAAATGGATGTTTCCTGCTTGATTCACTGGCATAACAAACCAAGTTGGGTTTGGGGTAGTGGTTAAACATCCTACGGCTCCTGTCGAAGGTAAATTAGTTGTATTTAAAAATGGAATTCCTAAGGCAGAACACAAAGAATTTGCTTGACTACAAATAGACGCATTATTGCAATTAGAAAAAGTTCTTAGGTTAAACGAATAAATCATATCGCAAGATCCTGTAATTACATCTCTCACAAAAATCGGAATTAGTGCAGATTGAACTGCTACAGAGTATGCCGTTGGGTTAGCAATAGGATTGGTTAACGATTCTGCATCTTGTTGATTAGCAAAATATTGAAGTGTTCCTTGATTATTTATTTGTGATTGAACCGAAGTTAAATTAAACACTATCGATCCATTACTGTCGTCATCACATTGTTCCATTTGTTGAATTAGAGTTTGACTGTAATTATAAGCATAAACATTAATATAAAATACGGTTGTAAAATATTGCCCTGGAACATTGTTATAAGAAACTCTTCCATAAATTGCAGTATTTCCTATACCAACACAATAAGGAGATGTTAATGGGTTTACATTGGCTTCCGCTTCACTTGGAGAAGCATGATAGGTGATGGTGTAATCATTAGGATTCATGGTTCCAATAATATCATCGTTATTATCGGTTAAATTAAAACAAGCCTGATTGGTATCGGTACAACTTGAAAACCCTTGTGGCTGTCCAAATTGTGGAGCACAAGCTAAGGTTGCAAAAGTAAAAGGAGTTGACCAAGCACTATTTTGAGGGCCTGTAGCACTGTTATAACAAATAGTTCTTACATATACTAGATAGTCTGTAGTACAATTTAATCCTGTAATTACATAAGGATTTGTTGATACAACAATTCCTTGTGTTGGTATTGGAGAACCAGGAGGCACAATTGCAATTTCATAACTATTTGATGCTGTTGGAGCTGTGTTGGCCCAACTAATTGTAGCACTGGTTTGTGATATATTTACTGCTGTTACAGATGTTGGCGGTATACAATTAATAGTTGAGCAATTAGAAATTACTTGTGCATTAATAGTCCCTACTGATGAACAACCGGTAATAGTATTGGTTACATTATAATAATAATTAATAGTAGGCGTAGTAGTCATGCTGTATACGCAGCTAGGATTTGGAATTGGATTGGTGTTTGATTGCGCATTTGCTTGTGTATAAAAAAATGTAACCCCTAAACCACTATTTGGACTTGAATTGGTAATAGCTGGAATAAATTGAGTTAAATCCCAACATTGTTGGTTGTAGCAAAATGAGGCTGTTATTGTATTCGCAACAGGCGTTGGATTAGTTATTAGTCCTAAAGTTGTTGTTGAGAAGTTGCTTGGGTTATTAAATTCGGTAACTCTTACAAATAAAATTTGACCAGAAAAAGAACTTATATAAGTAATTGGCAAAGCATTACTATTTGCAATCGCATCAGTTTGACTTAAATGATAGCTTACAGAATACATGTTTGGCGATAAGTTTCCTAGTATTTCTGCGTTTTTACTAAACAAATTAAAACTTTCTATTCCATCATTATTAGAGTCACATAAGGTGTAATTAGACGGAGTATTAATTTGAGGCTGAGCATAGGCCATCTGCAAACTAATAAAAAATATAAAAAGTAAAATTTTCTTCATGTTTTATAGATTTGGTAAATAATTTAGCGCAAGTTACATTTTTTCAATGATTTGTAATAAATAAATCCTTAAGAGATAAAATAAGTAAACCAATACCCCAACGATTAGTTCAGTTCGGTATTTAATTAGAAACTTTTTCATTTTTTTATTAAGTCAAAAATCGATCCAAAAGCAACGCCAACGGCCAATCCTGTGGCGATACCCAGCGAGTGATTTCCGGTTTTATTCCCATAAATAACACCGATTACAACTCCAAGTGCAAAAAAAAACATAATCCAGCTTAAAATTTGAAGAATTTTAAGGATAAATATACTTTAGTTTTCATCTTAAATTATTTAATAATTTGGATATAAATGTATTTATATTTTTTAATAAACAATTAATTTTTATCAATATTCAAATTAAAATTTATTATTTTTTAAATTAATATAAATTA
>NZ_JBEIDX010000009.1:0-82537 GCF_040383245.1 Flavobacterium sp.
TGCAGTACTTGGTGTTGGAGCTGTTGCTGAACCTGCACCTCCTGTTGGAGTTGTATACCATAATAATCCCGTACCTGTAGCACTTAATGCTGTAGCTGAATCATTTTGGCAGTAAGTAACAGGGGAAGTAACTGTTGGTAAAGCAGGTGTAGCATTTACAGTCACTGAAATTGGAGATCTTGGACCTTCACAACCAGATATCGTTTGGGATACATAATATAGTGTAGTACCTACTGCTGCGGCTGCAGTACTTGGTGTTGGAGCTGTTGCAGAACCAGTGCCTCCTGTTGGAGTTGTGTACCATAACAAACCAGTTCCTACTGCAGTTAATTGCGAGGCAGTTTCTCCCTGACAATAGTTGACCAATGTAGTTACCGTTGGTAAAGCTGGTATAGCATTAACTGTAACTTGAATTTCTGCAAATGGTCTACAAGTTATATCAGCGGGTGCAGGATTTGCTATAGCATAAACGTAATAAATGCCAGGTGTATTGGGTAAAGATCCTAAAGTTCCATTTGCAGGAAGATCTAAAGTAGCTGTACCACTAGTATTTGGAGTTGAGAAACCTAATGGTATTCCACCAATATACATGTTATTACCAGTTTGTGGTGATGTAAAATAAACATAACTTATGGCATTACTTCCTGTGAAATTAGTACTAACTGAGAAAGGAGTTGGGTCACCAAAAAAACACAAACTTTGTGCTGAACTAGGGCTAGTAATTGATGGACAAGATGCAGCTGTACAACTGAAAGTTGCCGGTCCAAAACAAGTTCCAGCTCCTCCAATTGGAGTTATAGTAATTTGAACATTATCGCCAGAAGACAATCCAGAAACTTGATAATTATTTACATTACCTATTAAACCTATAGTATTTGCTGGTCCAGAATTAACTTGATAAGATACACTATGATCAGTTGCACCTGATAATGCTAGCCAATTAAAATTAACTGAAGATCCTGTTGGAGTACCGCAAGTTATTGTAGGAGTTACTGTGCTAACAAAGTTTAATGTGAAAGATTTTGTTTCTACACAAGGTGCGCCAGTAACATTATCAATAATTCCAACCCAAATAACCTCTCCAGGAGTGCCAGGATAAGTTGTGATATTGGTTATTGGACTTGTTGAATTTTCAGCATCAGCTTGTGAATTATAGTAATCAATTACATAATCAGTTGGACTTAATCCACCTAAAATAATTGGAGAATTTGAAGATAAGTTAAAAGTCCCTCCTATACATGTAGAAAGATTTACGGGGTTACCAAGTGGCATTGGATTCAAGAATTCAACGGTCATACAATCTGTAAAAGGACAATTTGGACCAAAAGGATAAACAGTGGCACACAATTGACCCGGCTGATTAACAGTAACACATGGGCCTGTTTGTCCAGGAATTACAACACCATTTAACTTCCATTCATGCACTACAGTATTTGGTAAGCCAGAACATACTTGCGCAGATGTACTGTAACATGGAGCTAAACCATTTGAAACTAATAAATCCATAGGTAAAGTTAATGGCGGTGTTACATTAAAACTACCTGCCTCTAAAAACACTGCCGAATCCAATGAATTATCTCCTACATTGGCAATGGCTAATTTAATATGATAGGTTAACCCACACTGAACATTAGATACAGCTGCTATAACCTTGGTAAAGCCATCATATTGAATGGTATTGCCTCCCGTCACGTTAGTGGTAAAATATGCAGAATTAGAGTTAGCATTAACATTATTAATTGTTATGGGCGTGTTAGTTGATGGTATTAAAGCAATGTTTTTAGCATTATTTGAATAAGGCCCGTTTATACCCGGACCACTGAGAAAAAATCCAAAAACATCATTAAAAGATGAATTTACATACTCTGGATATTCTTCAGATGCGAAAACAAATTTAAATTGTAAGTTATTACCATTAGGAATAAAATCAAACTCAATAATTGTTTTATTATTAATTGTGTTTGTGGTTAATAGATCTAAATCAGAATCATTTGGAGAAGTTGATGAGGAGGCAAAAGTAAAATTACCTGAATTGTTGGGACCGACAGCAGCAGTTGCATTGCCAGTTGCTAAAATTATTCCACTAATTAAGCCTAAATTTGAAGCATTACCGTTAGAAAATTTTCCAACTTTATCTTGAACAGTATTCGCAGCGTCAGGAGATCCATTAAAAGTAATATTTGAAACCGTTACACCCGGTCCTAAAAGTACATTTTGAACTAACCATGCCGGAGTGTTTGGAATAGGAAATGCAGTGTTATTTACAACTAGCTGTGATTGTACAACATGAATGGATAATAATGCAAATAAAATGAAAATTTTCTTCATATTTCGATTAAAAAAAAGTCGAATTTAACTAGTAAATAAAACTTAAGAAATGTTAATTTATTGTTTAAATCTCCAAATATAGAAATTTCCAACAAAAATCTTTGTTAAATTTGTAGAAAAATACGCAACAAAGCAATGAAAATTATCATTAAAGAAACACAAAATCCAACAATATTAAAATTTGAATTTCCAGATTTTATTACCCAAAATGAAAATTTTGAGTTTAAAAATATAGATGAAGCAAAAAACTCCCCTTTAGCACAACAATTATTTTATCTTCCTTTTGTTAAAACGGTATATATCTCAGGAAATTTTATTGCTATTGAACGATTTAGTATTGTTGATTGGAATGACGTTAAAGATGCTGTTGCAGAACAAATTGAAGAATACGTAAAATCAGGTGGAAAAATTTTACTTGAAGTTGCTTCCAACATGAAAAAATCTGCTGTTACTGTTTATGGCGAAACAACACCAAATCCTACTACCCTTAAGTTTGTGGTTAGCAGAAGACTTACAGAAAATGCTTTCGAATTTAAAAATATTGACGAAACTAAAGCTTCTCCTTTAGCTAAAGAATTGTTTCAATTTCCTTTTGTAAAAGAGGTTTTTATTGATGAAAACTATATTTCAGTTACAAAATATGATGTAGCAAGTTGGGATGAAATCACAATTGAAATTCGAACGTTTATCAAAGAATATATTGAAAATGGTGGAATTGCAATTGAAGAAACCTTTGCAGAAGCAGACACTAAACAAGAAAAACAGCAAATTAAAAATTTTGATAATTTAGATACAACCTCCCAACAAATAATCAATATTCTTGAAGAATATGTAAAACCAGCGGTTGCTGCTGATGGCGGGAATATATTATTTGATTCTTATGATGAGGATTCAAAAAGAGTAAGGGTAATATTACAAGGATCATGCAATGGTTGTCCTTCCTCAACATTTACATTAAAAAACGGAATTGAAAACATGCTCAAAGACATGCTTAATGATCAAGCAATTGTTGTTGAAGCAGTTAATCCTTAAATTAAAATTAAAAGACTAAATAGTATAAAAAAACCCTAAAACCAAATGGTTTTAGGGTTTTTAAGTGCGGGTAATAGGACTCGAACCTACACGCCTTGCGGCACCAGATCCTAAGTCTGGCACGTCTACCAATTTCGCCATACCCGCAAAAATTGTGAGTGCAAATATAACAATAAATATGAATTCCAAATTAGGAATTATAATTTTTTTTAAAACTCTTTTTTGTATTTTTGAAAATCTAAACAAACCAATAATAATGGACACTATAAAAAATTACGTTCAAGAAAATAAAGAACGATTTATTAATGAATTAATTGAATTACTTAAAATCCCTTCGGTAAGTGCTGATACTGCTTACTCACAAGATGTAATTGATACAGCAAATGCAGTAAAATTGAGTCTTGAAAAAGCAGGTTGTAAACATGTTGAAATTTGTGAAACTCCTGGTTATCCAATTGTGTTTGGAGAACATATTATTGATAAAAACCTACCAACTGTATTAGTATATGGCCATTATGATGTGCAACCACCAGATCCTGTTGAACTATGGACTTCTCCTCCATTTGAACCGGTTATTAAAACAACCGAAATTCATCCTGAAGGTGCAATTTTTGCTCGTGGTGCTTGCGATGACAAAGGGCAAATGTACATGCATGTTAAAGCATTTGAATACATGATTGCGTCCAATAATTTGCCTTGTAATGTTAAATTCATGATTGAAGGTGAAGAAGAAGTTGGATCGAAATCATTAAGTTGGTTTGTTGAACGAAATCAAAAAAAATTAGCCAATGATGTGATTTTGATTTCTGACACCGGAATGATTTCTAACCAACAGCCTTCCATCACAACAGGATTAAGAGGATTGAGCTATGTAGAAGTTGAAGTTACAGGACCAAACAGAGATTTACACTCGGGTTTATATGGTGGTGCTGTAGCAAATCCAATCAATGTGTTATCTAAAATGATTGCTTCGCTTCACGATGAAAATAATCATATCACTATACCTGGATTTTATGATAAAGTAGAAGAATTATCTGCAGACGAAAGAACCGAAATGGCAAAGGCTCCATTTAGTTTAGACAACTATAAAAAAGCACTAGATATAGCAGATGTTTACGGAGAAACTGGTTATGTAACCAATGAAAGAAATTCCATTCGTCCAACATTAGATGTAAACGGAATATGGGGTGGATATACTGGCGAAGGTGCTAAAACTGTAATTGCAAGCAAAGCGTATGCGAAAATTTCGATGCGTTTGGTTCCAAACCAAGATTGGGAAGAAATAACGCAACTTTTCAGCAAACATTTTATTAGCATAGCTCCTAAATCGGTTACTGTAAAAGTAACACCTCATCACGGAGGCCAAGGCTATGTAACCCCAATAGACAGCATAGGCTATAAAGCAGCAAATCAAGCCTACACCGAAACATTTGGGTTGCCTGCAATTCCAGTAAGATCAGGAGGTAGTATTCCGATTGTAGCCTTATTCGAAAAAGAATTAAAAAGCAAAACCATATTAATGGGATTTGGTTTAGACTCAGATGCTATTCACTCTCCAAATGAACATTTTGGAATTTTTAATTATTTAAAAGGAATTGAAACTATTCCATTATTTTACAAATATTTTGTAGAAATGAGTAAATAATTTGCAAATATTGACCATAAATAAATCCGTTATAATAACGGATTTATTTATACTATTAATTTTCTGTTTTGTAAATTTTGGTTTATGATTTTTAGAAGTTCGTGTTTGCTTTTATCAAATTCTAAAATTATAATCTCCTCATATTTTAATTGCTCAATTTTATCTTTAATATTTAAATTCGGAACTCCAACAAAAAAACATTCTATTTTAGGATAAATAATCAAAAAGTTGGCTAGATCATCAACATCATTAACTACAAAAAAACAAGCGTCATAACCTTGAATGGATTCGGGCTGAAATCTTTTTTTATTTGTGCAAACATCAAAATTCAACAAATTAGAATAATAATGTTTTAACAGGGAAGAAAAACCTTTTGAGGTATCGTAAATATAGACTTTTTTATTGATCATAAATTACCTTACATACCATTTAATTTGTTTGTTTAATATCAAAACAAATACCAAATCGATATAAAGTAAAAATAACTCTAATATATAAATATTGCTTTTTATTTCGTCGAGAGGACTGAATTAATAGTTGAAATATTCAAAAACTATCGACTAAAGCAGGTTGATGGATTCCATTAATAAAGAACGATTGTTTTTACTTACCGGAATTAATTCTTTACCAATTAGAACTGTTGAATCTTGGATGTCAATAATTTTATTGACATTAATTACATAGGATCGGTGAATTTTTATAAAGGAAGATTTTGGAAGTTTTTCTTCTATTTTCTTTAATGTAGTATGAACAGTGTAATTATTAACTTCTGTTTTAATTAAAATATAATCCCCATTTGCTTGAATAAAGTTAATGGTTGAAATGTCAATCTTTATTAATCTTTTATCAATATTGACATAAATTTCTTTAATTGAATTATCAGGAAGAATTGGGGTTGGAAGTGGCGTTTCTTTTTTTATAGAAATGCGCTTAATAGCTCTATTAAATCGTTCTTCTTCAATAGGCTTAACTAAATAATCTGCAATACAATTATAATTAAAAGCATCTAAAGCGAAGTTTTTATCTACGGTAACTAAGATTATTTTAGGAGGATTTTTTATAGTTTGAACAAAATCAAATCCTGAAAAATTAGGCATATGAATATCTAAAAATATCAAATCAACCTCATTCGAATTTAGGTATTTCATTGCGTCAATTGCATTAGAAAATTGCTCAACCAATACCAGTTTTTCTGATTTTAATATTAAAATTGATAGAATTTCTCTAGCCAATTTTTCATCATCAATAATTATACATTTAATCATAAAATCAATGCTTATAATTTTTGGATAAAGTTAGTTATATTTTTTAATATAACTTCGAACTCTTTTTGATATTCCAAATTGTGATTTCTTAAATTCTGCTCGAATTTCCCAGCCAATTGATACGAATTTTCAAGACCTAAAATTCCAATTTTATGCTTTAGTTTATGAACAGCTTCTGAGGATTCTTCATAATTTGGAATCGATATATTTTGATTGTAATTAATCAATTGTTGCGGGAATTCACTTTTTAATATTGAAATAAACTTATCAATTATTGCTTGCTCTCCTTCGGCAATTTTATTGAAATAATCTAAATTTGGTTGCTCCATTTTATTATTATTTACGTAAGGTGAAAAAGAAGGTTGTCCCTTTATTTTCTTGGCTATCCAGCCATATTTTCTCGTTACTATTATCTAATATTCTTTTTACAATTGAAAGCCCAATTCCACTAGATTTATCATCTTGTGCAATTGACTCAAAAATGAAAAATATTTTTTCGTGATTTTTTTTGGAAATCCCCACACCATTATCTTTAATTGAAAAAACAAAATGCCCTTCTTTTTCAACACAGGCTATTTCTACTAATCCATTTGGCTTGTCGTTAAAATTAATCGCATTGTTGATTAAATTTTGAAACAATTGCTGCATTCTAAATCCATCTGCTTTTATTGTGGGTAGTTTATTTGCAATTTTAATTTCTATGTGTTCTGGAACAAAAACCATATTCAAAATATTTTGAACAAGATCATTTAAATCTACTTCTTCATTAACAATATGAACTTTGTCAATTTTAGAATAGGTTAAAATTCCTTGAATAAGGTGATTCATTTTTTCCACTTTTCTCTGAATCAATGTAAAATATTCTTCAGTTGTAGGATTAAAATTTGCTTCGTTTTCTTCTTTTATCCATGTAATTAACGAATGTATACTTCGCAACGGGGATTTTAAATCATGGGAAACTACATGTGCATATTCATTTAAAGATTGGTTTTGTTTTTCAAGACTGTAGAGTAATTCCTCTCTTTGTTTATTGATTTTGATGATCTCAATTGTTTGCCCTTTAATGTAATCAGAAGTATTAAGATCAATTATGGATTGATTAGTATTACTATCCAAATTCATAGAATTCAATATAAATTCTAAGTTTTTATTTATTTCTTTTAAGCTGTCAGCTTCATCTCTTAGTTTTTGATTGGCTTCATATAATTCATCAGAACTAATCTTCATTGAATGTTGTAAAATGGCAATTTGATCTTCATAATTACTATACGATTCATCAATAGACTCTAAAAACTGGTCTATGTGATTTAATCCATTATTTAAGTGCTTTCCTATTTGTCTTTTTAATAAAGAATTCATTATTCGCTAATAAGAGTTACAGTCATTGTTTGATTATGGAGGTTCGTATAATCATTTCCATTAAACGGAGCAATTTGTCCATAAGAATAAAAACCCGTTATTAAAGTACCTTCATCTAAAGATTCTTTTACATACTCGGTCTCTTCACCTACTCTTTTATTCATGACTAATTTTCTTCCAATACAACTTACTAAGAGTGCTAATTCGGCCTTATTTTCTCGGTCTTTGATTGCTAATTCTGTTGCGTTTTGAGCACCGTCGATTAAAGCATCAACCGAGGCCATTAACAATTGTACTTTTGAATTTTCGGGTGCATCACCAGCTAATATTAGCGTTTTGTTTTGCTCGTCAACTGCTAAAATTGTTCTAACAACAGCTTGCTTTTTTCCTTCATAAGTAACATTTAAAGGAAAAGATAAAGATGCCGAAGGCAAACTTATTGCTCTATGCGCCAAATGGTTTTTATAAACTTCCAATGCGGGTTTATTGTCAATTTCATAGACGATATTACCAATTGATCTTGTAATTTTTCTCTCAGGCCCAAAAGGAAACCATCCGCCAGCACTTGCAAAAGAAACTTCTAGTGTGTCTCCATAAAGTCCAATTAACACTACTTCACCTGTCTTTGGATTGTCATTATAAGACGAAAGTGTTTTTTCAAAACGAGCGTCATCACCACACAATCCTCCAGTTATGGAAATCGATTTACTTAAATTATTTTCCAATCCTTCTATTAATTTACTGCCATCAAGCAATCCATCTGCAATTACAAAAAGGTGCCTTAAATTGTCTTTTGGGATTTTCTTTAATAATGCTTCGCCCAACAAGTTAGTTTGCTTATTAAAACTTGAAATGTTTTCCCTTTCAATAATAAAGGTGCTGTTTTCAAATTCTATTGCAGTAATTGAAATTGAATTATCCTGAATACTTCCATCAAGTATTTCTCCAGAAGTTGATGCAAAAACAAGATTTTCATATGGAAACTCCTCTTTAATAATTTTTATTTTGGCTTCATCTTCTAATATAAATCTGTTAGCAAAAACCAGTACTAGTGGATTAACCAATGCAACTTTTGTTTGCAAATAGCGCCAATTTTCAGTTCCATTTTTTGATGCTTGAATAATTTTCATTTCGTTATTTTTTTAACTCTATATAAAATGTTGTTCCTACTCCAAGTTCACTTTCTATCCATATTTTTCCGTTTAACATCTCTACTATTTTTTTAGCAATTGATAAACCTAAACCTGTAGATCTATCGTTATTATTAAAATATTTTGAAATATTAAAAAGGTGTCGTTGACTTTCTAATGCTACGCCTTTGCCATTGTCTTTAATCGAAAAAATATAACTTTTTTTATCCTCCTTAAAGTCAATTTCTACAATTCCTTTTGGTTTATCAATAAAATTTATGGCATTGCAAACAACCTTTTGAAACAATTGCTGTAATCGGTATTTATCTGCTCGTATTGTTGGTAAATTTTGTAGGATGGTAATTTCTATATTCTCAGGAATAACAAAATTTTCAATGCTGTTTTTTATAATTTCATTACAATTTACATCCTCATAAATAAACGCTTCTTTATCTATTTGAGCATAATCAAGAATGCCATCTATTTGCCGATTCATTTTTTCTAACTTATTTTCAATAATGGTTAGATATTCTTTAGAATTTTGATTTAAATCGTTATCCTCTTTTAAGAAAGTTATTAAGGAATAAATACTTCTAATTGGTGCTTTTAAATCGTGGGAAGCAATTAGCGCATAACTTTCTAAGTCTTTATTGGTTTTCGCAACATTATTTGCTAATTCATCTTTTTGGGATTTCAAATTAATTGTATTGGTAATGTCTTCTTGTATTGCAAAATATTTTAAGATTTTACCTTCCTTACTGTACAAGGCCTGGCCTTGAATTTTAACCCAATACTTCTCCCCCGATTTTTTGTAATTAATTAACTCACATTTAAATGGTAATCCATTTCTAATTTGAGTCCTTAAGTAATTTATTTGTTCTAAACTGGATTCTTTGCCTTGCAAAATATGTCCGGGTTTTTTTCCAACTAATTCTTCAAATGAAAATCCAGACATAGCAATAAAACTACTATTAACCCATTCAATATTACCTTCACTATCGCAAATAATAACCGAATTAATGTTTTTTTCGGCAATTAAAGACAATAATACAAGTTGATCTTCTTGTCTATCCTGTAGTTTGATATTTGACTTTGAATATTTATTTAATTTTTCGCTTGAAATAAAAGTATCAATTGGTGATCCAATAAAAAGCAAATCTTCATTGTAGGAATTAATTTGTCCAATTAATTGAAAATCTTTCGTTTGAATCGAACTTAATGTCACTTTCCCAGATAAATCAGAATTTGATGAATTGATTTTAAAATGATCTAATATAGAAGTTGCATCATTTAACTCAGAAAAATAATTAGCAAGTAAAGTGCTGTGAAATTTTACAATATAATTTTTGTCAAATAAAATAAAATAAGGGAAAAAAGTATTAAAACTAGTTACATCAAACTCAAATTGAAATTTTTTCATACTATTTAGGATCAGGTTAGCAATTATAATAATTCATTACTTGACCAATATTCGAGTGTTTTTTGGACTAAAACTAGATAATCTTCATATTTTAAAGGTTTAATTATATATCCAGAAATGCCAATTTTATAGCAAGTTGCTATATCTCTGTGATTATTAGAAGTTGTAAAAATTATTACTGGAATATGCTTAGTGAGTTCATTTGATTTTACAATTTTCAAAAACTCAATTCCGTTTAATTTAGGCATATTTAAATCTAAAAGAATAATGTCTGGAATGACTTCTTTAGTATTTAATACGGCCAAAGCTTCCTCCCCATTTCGTGCTTCGATTAATCGATGGTTACTGCCAATTTTTTGTAATACCCTTACAAACATCATTACTTCAATAGCATCGTCCTCTACGAATAAAATATTTAACAACTTAAACATGGGTTAGTTTTTATTATAATTCTCAAATATTACATATTATTTTATTCTATTTTTATAGTTATTTGATTAATCGTTAAAATTACATTTATTGTAGATGAATTAATTGATTCTTCTTACAAAAGAATAAAAACACCAAAAAAAAGCCCCTTGTTGACTACAAGGGGCTTCGCAATGAATAATCATTTTGTTGCTATTGAATTTCGGCTTGCACTTTTTTGGTAAGACTTTTAAAAACCAATTCATAGGAATGATCAATAAGTTCTCGCATCATTTTGTCGGAAACATCGCCATTAAAAGCAACCGTATTCCAATGAATTTTACTCATATGCCAACCCGGAATAATAGCTTCATATTCGGCTCTTAATTCTTGCGCTCTTTCGGGATCACATTTTAAATTTAAGGAAGGAGTCCCTTTCTCCCATTCGGTTAATGAAGTGAGGCAAAACATTTTTCCGCCAACTTTTAAAACCAAAGTATCCTCGTCAAATGGGAAATGCTCGGTTACTCCTTTTTTAGATAAGCAAAATTCGTAAAATTGTTGGATGTCCATTTTGTATTAATACTAAATTATTTTCTCCATCATTTTGTTGGGATGTGCTAAAGAATCAAAGCCAAATTTTTTATATAAAAAATGAGCGTCAGAAGTGGCCAAGCGCCAAAGCTTAACATCTTTCAGCTTTGGATCCAAAAGCATTGTTTTTATCAGTTGAGAAGCGTAACCTTTTCCTCGTTGTTCTGCGGTAATAAATACATCCATTACATAAGCAAAAACCACATAATCGGTAATGACTCTGCAAAAACCTATTTGTTTGTCCTCCAAATAAATTCCGAAACAAAAAGACGCATCAATTACTGTTTGAACCTCTTCTAGAGTTTTTGGCGGAAGCCAACTCACTTGTTTTAATTCACTTAAAATAAATGGAATGTCTAATTTGTTTTTATCAGAAGAAACCGAAATCATATTTTATATAAAATTGGTTTACTTGGACTCGCATCATTTTCAAAAGATGCAATTTGAAGGTTTAAAATAAAACTTCCATCTTGAATTTCGTTTTCTACAAAAATCATCTCGGTAATGGTGCAGGTAAGTCGTGCATCTGAATTTAATTCGGCTACATTTTTTACATTCCAAAAGGCTTTGTGAGCCAATAATTTACCTTCATCTTCTTCTCTGTCTACACTTGGCAAATCAATTAGTAAATGTTGAATTCCGATTTCTCGGATATAAGTTGCCGCCTCTTCAGCTAAATAAGGCGGATTGGTTTTAGAATAATTCTGATGTTTTTTACTTTCTAAATTGGGTAAAGTCCGAATTACAATTGCTTCCGGAGTTTTTCCATTCAAAGCCAATTCGATCTGAGATTTAGTAATAATTCGATCTTCAACTTTTTCTTCTGGAGTAATAGAAATCAATTCGGCAGTGAAGAAAAACTTTTTCAAACATTGATTAATTGAATAAAAATCTTTTGTTATATGTCCAAGGCATTCCGTATGCGTGCCATGCCCATGCGGATTAAAAAAGATATTGTTGAAATTGGTGGAACTTCCTTCCGAAACTTTTCCAATCCAATCACCAAATTTCACCGGTTCTATTTCTGGTTTTTCAATATACCAAGCAATAGGATTGGCATCGGTATTGGTTAACGGAATCGAAATATCAATTGCTTTTGATAAATCAATTTCAAAAGTTTGACCATTATGGCTAATCGTTGTTTTCAAATTAATGATTTTATTCCAAATTTAGTAAAAATAAATCGGATGCAATACCATCACTTAGGAACTTCCCCTTTTGTGTGGTTCTCAATATTGCATCATCTACAAACAATAAATGATCTTCAACATATCGAGCGGCCTGCTTATTTAAATAATCCAAACAGGTCTTCCCAAACTCCTTTTCAATTCGTTCCAAAGAAACGCCCCACATGGTGCGCAAACCGGTCATTATATATTCATTATACCGATCGGTTTTAGATAAGGTTTCGGTTTCCATTGGAAGTTTATTTTCCAAGATTGATTTAATGTAAATCGAATTATTAGAAACATTCCAACCTCGTTTTTGTCCATCATAACTGTGTGCCGATGGTCCAATTCCTATGTATTTCTTTCCCAACCAATAACTGGAATTGTTCTTTGAAAAATAATTTTCTTTTCCAAAATTGGAAAGTTCGTAGTGAATAAAATCATTTTCAGTTAGTTTTTCAACTAAGATTTGAAAATGTTCTTGAGCCACTTCTTCATCTGGCTGCGGAATTAATTGTTTTTGTATGAACGAATGCAACGCTGTTTTTGGCTCTACGGTTAAGGCATAACTTGAAATATGTGGCACATTATAAGATAAAGCCATATCAATGTTTTGAATCCATTTCTCGTTGCTCATTCCTGGAATTCCGTAGATCAAATCGATGGAAATATTATCGAAATACTTTGTTGCTTCTTCCAAACATTTTTTGGCTTCCGCCGAATTATGAGCCCGATTCATCATTTTCAAATCGTCTTCAAAGAAAGATTGAATTCCTATTGAAAGGCGATTAATACCAATTTTTGAAAGTTCTATTAAATAATCAATAGACAAATCATCTGGATTGGCTTCAAGCGTAATTTCGGGATTTTTAGTAACCTTATAATTTTGATAAATAGAATCAATCTGCAATCGCAAATCTGCAATTTGCAATCTACTTGGAGTACCGCCGCCAAAATAAATCGTTTCTATTACCTCATCTTGAAACTCACTTTTTCGCATTTCAATTTCTTTGGCTAAAGCCAAAATCATTTCGTCTTTTTTCTTCAATGAAGTAGAAAAATGGAAGTCGCAATAATGACACGCTAGCTTACAAAAAGGAATGTGAATGTAGATGCCGCTCATTGTTATTTCTTTACGCGATCTTCATTTTGCTTCACAAAAGCATCCCAACCGGAATAACTTTTAGCGCCAACCACTTTTCCCGAATTAAAAAAATGACAAACTGCAGCTGCCAGTCCATCGGTGGAATCTAAATTTTTTGGAAGTGTTTTTAAACCTAATAATTGCTGCAGCATTTTAGCAACTTGCTCCTTCGTGGCATTTCCGTTCCCCGTGATGGCCATCTTTATTTTCTTCGGCTCATATTCAGTAATTGGAATATCTCTCGCAAGTCCGGCAGCCATAGCTACACCTTGTGCCCTTCCAAGCTTTAACATTGATTGCACATTTTTACCAAAAAATGGAGCTTCAATAGCTATTTCATCGGGGTGATGTGTATCAATCAGCTCTATAGTTCGCTCAAAAATGACTTTCAGCTTTTGGTAATGGTTGTCGTATTTACTCAAAATCAATTCATTCAACTGAATAAATTCCATTTTTTTATTTACAACCCTAATCAAGCCAAATCCCATTATTGTGGTTCCGGGGTCAATTCCTAATATGATGCGCTCGTTTGCCAATTAATAAGTTTCAAGTTTAAGAAATCAATTCAAAGTTTTCTGTTTCTTTGCAACAATGATTTCAATTTCTCACAAAACTAAGCAATTCGGTGTTTTTATAATCAAACTTTTGATTGTAATTACGGCTTTTTATTTTATTTATAGTCAATTAGCAAATAACACCAAGCTTGATTGGGATAAATTTTTGGTTTTATTCCAAAAAAACCAATCGGTTGCAGGAATCACTTTTTTATTGTTTTTAAGTTTTTTGAATCGGTATTTTGAAATTTTAAAATGGCAAAATCTTGCTCAAGAAGTTGCTGTAATTTCTAAAATGGAAGCAACAAAGCAAGTGCTTGCCGCCTTAACATTGGGAGTTTTTACTCCGGTTGGCATTGGTGAATATGTTGGAAAAGCGCTGTATTTTGAAAAGAAAGAAACCAAAAAAATCATATTTCTAAACCTAATTTGTAACGGGATTCAAGTACTTATACTTGGTTTTTTCGGGTTTTTAAGCATGTTTATTTTAGGATATTGGAAATGGAGTTTTTTGTTATTATGCAGCTGTATTGCACTACTATTAATTTCTTTTTTTACCAAACGAATATTGATTCACGGTTATTCTATTGAAAAGTTTATCTTAAAAATAATTGAAATTCCGAGAAAAATTAATCAAAAAAATATCGTGTTGGGTATATTGAGGTATGTGGTTTTAATTCACCAATTTTATTTTCTTCTTGTAGCCTTTGATGTTAATTTACCATACTTAACTCTAATTACAACCATAGCAACTGTTTATTTACTGGCATCCATAATTCCGAGTTTTCAATTTATTGACTTTGCGTTGAAAGGAAGTTTGGCTGTTTATTTTTTCGGATTATTGGGTGTTAATGAATGGATCACAGTATTTGTTACAGCTTTAATGTGGGTATTAAATATAGTTTTACCCGTTATCATTGGAAGTTACTATGTGTTACTGTTTAAATTTAATTTAAAAAAATAATAACTACTTAAAAATCAATAACTCTTTTATAAGAAAATACTTATTATTTCTTATTTTTGAAAAAAAATCAATGATTAGATATTTCCCCTTATCTATCTTAATCTTTTTAGTGTTTTCAACAGTTCGTGGATTTGCCCAGGAAAGTATTGCAGAAAAAGATTTTACAGTGCGCTATTTCCCAAATAGATTGGAACTTGCATTTGACAATGCAAAAGCACCAAATTCTATTAAAGTCACTGATGTATTTTCAAAAAAAGAAGTTGCAATTGAGAAATCAGCAAGTACCAATTTTTTCATTATTGATTCTATAAAACCTTCTCAGTTCTTTAAAGTTGAATATACTCTTAAAGATTCTAAAACAAATCCTTCAATAGTTACAATTGCGTCAAAATCGGCTTCAAGCGGCGCTATAAATGTCTATTTTAATCATGTTGTTGATACTAGTTTTAGTCAAACTCAGGCGGCGGTTAATTTGGGGAATACCTTAGATGATATGTTGATTACCTATATAAATAATTGTGTGGCAACATTAGATATCGCAATCTATAATTCATATTCCCCATCGGCAACTCAAGGAATTGCAAATGCTATTAATGCGGCCTATGCAAGAGGGATTCAAGTAAGAATTATTTATGATGGCGGCACAAGTAGTGTTATGATTCCTTTATTAAATAGTGCTATTCCCAAATTGGCAAGTCCAACTTCATCTACCTATTCCATTATGCACAATAAATTTGTAATAATTGACGCCATTTGCAATAATCCGTTTCTTTCTTATGTTTGGACAGGTTCTACAAATTGGACTTTTGCTCAAATTGAAGGTCCAGATAAAAATAATGCGATAGTTGTTCAAGATCAAACCCTAGCTGCTGCATACACTTTAGAATTTGAAGAAATGTGGGGAAGTGCTACTGCAACTCCCGATTCTAACAATTCAAAATTTGGGCAATATAAAACCGATAATACACCCCATAATTTTGTTATTGGCGGAAGTGTTGTAGAATGTTATTTTAGTCCTTCAGATGGAACTAATTCGAAAATAATTGCAGCGGTAAATTCTGCAAATACCGATTTAGAAGTAGCAGTAATGAATTTCACTAGAAGTGATGTTTGCACTGCAATATTAAATAAATTTTCAAGCGGAATTACAAACTGCAATGTTATAGTTGATAGCAGCAATCCGTTGAGCAATCAGATTTCCAATTTGCAAGCAGGTTTATCGCCTAATCATGCAGTTATTGATACGGCATCTGGAATTATGCACCACAAATTCATGGTAGTAGATAATTTTAATAGTGCTTCTGATCCTCTTGTGCTTACTGGTTCTCACAATTGGAGCACCTCTGCAGAAACCAAAAATGATGAAAATACTTTAATCGTTCATGATGCCAATATCGCAAATCAATATTATCAAGCTTTTGCTAGTGTATATTTAGCTTCAAGCGGTATAATTGTAAATCCATTATCAAACATAGAAAATAATGCAGATTATAATCTATTCCAAATTATTCCGAATCCAACTAATGGAATTTTTGAAATTGCTTCAAATAAAAGTATTAATCAATTTGAATTTAGGTTATTTGATGTTTTGGGCAAGCTAATTAAAGAAAATCAATATGCCACTTTTAGTTCCTGTGAAATAGACCTTTCAATGGAAAATGCGGGTTTTTATTTATTGGAATTAAATTACGACGGTAAGTCTTATTTTTATAAAGTAGTAAAAAAATAAGTTTCCTTATTTTTTATTTTCGGTTTTAATAATAACAGGTAAAATAAATTGTGTTTTCACCGGAATCCCTCTTTTAATTGCGGGGTTAACTTTTGGGAAATCTACCAATTTTAATTTTAAAATACTATCGATTTTAATGGTGTCGTACGCAATTGTATCTCTAGGAAATTGAGGTTCAAATTGTAAAGAAGCATCTGAGTTTATTGTTACTTTTACTTCTATTGTATCTAGCTTTGGAAATAATATTTTTAAAGTATCAATGCTTAATTTTTGCTGAATTGTACTTTGCATAAATTCAAAAAAACATTGTTTGCGTTGCACCGGATTCGTTAATTTTTCACAATCGGCTATGGTCGGATATTGATCTACCTCTTTCCAGTTTATCTCTTTCATTCGTTGTTCCAATAAGTCTTTTTCATTGGGAACTTGCTTGTCAAAATACTGACAAGATTGAAAAAGTACAACCAATAAAAGTAAACTAATCTTTTTCAAATGATTATTTTTTATACTGCCCTTCAAAAATAGTAAAAAATTACAAAGTTTCCTAAAAGCAAAAAAGCCATCCACAATAAAGTGGAAAGCTTTTCATTGGTCTAACTACTAAACCGTGATGCGAGTTACAAATTCGCATCGAAACAACACAACTAATTTTGAATGAATTCCTGAATTTAAATGCTATTCAGCAATTGCATTTCATTTGCTTTTTTGGGCAAAAAAGCACTTTGTTTCCAAAGTGCTTTTTCCCAATTTTAGCGGTCTGGACGGGACTCGAACCCGCGACCCCATGCGTGACAGGCATGTATTCTAACCAACTGAACTACCAAACCTTCGCTTTATTGCGGTTGCAAATATACACCCATTTTTAAAATTAGCAAGTGTTTCAATGCTTTTTTTTATTAATTTCTTACTTGATTTAGCATTAGCTAACCAAATATTTGTTTTTCAGCTAAATATGTGGTCAGGATTTTATCAAAATTTGCCCCCACATTTACCGGAACATACTTAATTTTATTTTGAGCACACACCAAAGAAAGATTTTTGAAATAAGTCTGAAGATTTTTTTCGTACTCTTCTTTTACATTTTCTGCAAATAGATTAACTACCTCTCCCGATTCTAAATCTATAAACTTACGGGGGGTATTGTCAAAATCAAAATTTAATTCCGTTTCGTGATCAATAACATGAAATAAAACCACCTTATGTTTGTTGTGTTTTAAATGCTGCAACGCATTCAGCAAAGCCTCTTGATCTCCATCTTGAAACATGTCTGAAAAAATTACAATCATTGATCTGCGATGAATTTTTTCGGCCACTTGATGTAAAAAGGTTATTGTATCTGTAGCTTTAGATTGCTTTGGCTGATTCAATAAATCTTCAAGTTTATGTAATAACATTCTGTGGTGGCGATCACTTCCTTTTTCAGGAGCATAATATTCGTAGTTGTCTGAAAAAACACTTAATCCAACAGCATCGCGTTGTTTTTTTAACAAACTCATCAGTACCGCAGAAGCCAATACCGAAAAACCAATTTTGCTTTCGAAAAAATTTTGGTTGGCCTCCAACTTTGGGTAATGCATGGAGGAAGAATTATCCACTATCAAATGACATCTAAGATTAGTTTCCTCTTCAAATCGTTTGGTATACAAACGGTCTGTTTTGGCAAAAAGTTTCCAATCAATATGTTTGGTGCTTTCGCCAATATTGTAAATTTTATGTTCGGCAAATTCAGCAGAAAAACCATGAAAAGGCGATTTATGCATTCCCGAAATAAAGCCCTCCACAACTTGGTTAGCTAATAGTTCGAGATGTTTAAACCCTGAAACAAGTTCTTTTTGTTCTTCAATTTTCATACTTCAAATATAATTTGAAAATTTTAATATGACCCCATTAAATAGGAATTTATACAAATAAAAAAGGCTCAGCTTTCGCTGAACCTTTTAAAAACAATTTAATTTTTATTATAACAATGCGTCAATTGCATCGGTATAGGTTTTTTTAGGAGCAACTCCTACTTGACGTCCTACAACTTCTCCGTTTTGGAAAATTAATACAGTTGGAATATTTCTAACACCATATTTAGCAGCAAATTCTTGGTTTGCATCTACATCTACTTTTCCAACAACTGCTTTACCTTCATATTCGCCGTGAATTTCATCAATAACTGGTCCAACCATTCTACATGGTCCACACCAAGCTGCCCAAAAATCAACTACTACTGGTTTGTCTGATTTTAATACTACTTCATCAAAAGTAGCATCTGTTATTGCTAATGCCATATTTGTTTTATTTAATTTATTAATTTTCTTATTTATTTAGGCAAATATAATTAATTATTTTATGGATAAAATGTAACAATTATTACTTTTCGCTATTTATTAATTAATTTAGTTTATAGTTTACCGGTACTTTATCTAATTCCTCCAATAATTCTTTTGTGATTTTTACTTTTAACTTTCTACTTGGCATAGCCAATCTTGTTACAACTCTGTTTTCATCAACAGTAACTGGCAAATTAACTTCCATTTCTGGTTCATCCATTTCTGCATCTAAATCTATCGCATCCGTATCTAAATCGCTTTCTTCAGAACTACTTAATATTGTGGCAGCAACAGGTAAATCTTGTTCTACAACCTTAGTCACTTTTTCTATTTCTAACACTTCAAAATTCACCGAATTCTCTCCTCTATTTGCTTTAAATAACTCGCTCAACTTTAGAATTAAATTTGGATTTAAATCCTGAATATTCAAATGAATGGATAATTTTTTGGCAAATGTTGGCAAAACATCAACTAAGAATTTTGCGTCTTGAAAGGTAATTCTTGGCTCCGATTTTTTTCCGGTTTCCCGATTTATCCAACCTTCTTTAACACTAATTTTGAAATAGATGAATTGGTTGTTTACCAAAAAATGTTTGAATTTCAGATATTCTTCGTCAAATATTCTAAAATCATGACTTTCATCATACCCTTCTAAAGTAAAGGAACCCCAATCTTTTCCTTTTTGTCCGGTGCGGTATTGCACATTAGTTACAATCCCCCCAAAAGTTAAGTTTTTACCTACAAGTGGCTCTAAATTTTTTAATTGAGCCAATCTAATGTTACAAAAATAGTTCATTTCATAACGGTAATCATCCAATGGATGTCCGGAAATATATATTCCAACTACTTCTTTTTCTTTGGCTAATTTCTCCATGGTGTTCCATTCGGGACAAGGCGGAACAACTGGCTCTGAAATTTGTACTTCACTGGCTTCACCAAACAAACTAACTTGCGATGAATTTTCATTTTCTTGAAATTTAGATCCATAACGAATTGCCTTTTCTAAAAAGGTAATACCGTCACCATCTAAATGGAAATATTGCGCACGATGCGTATCTTCAAAACAGTCAAAACCACCCGCAAATGCTAAACTTTCAAATGCCTTTTTATTTGCTGCACGCAAATCGATTTTTTTGGCCAAATCAAAAATTGACTTATAAGGTGCCTCTTTTCTATTTTGTACAATTGTATCCACAGCATTCGCTCCAACACCTTTCACAGCTCCTATTCCAAAGCGAACTGCGTAGTTATCATTAACCGTAAATTTATAAAACGATTCATTTACATCAGGACCTAAAACATTTAATCCCATTCGTTTACATTCTTCCATAAAGAAAGAAACCTGCTTGATGTCATTCATGTTATTAGACAAAACCGCAGCCATATATTCAGCAGGATAATTGGCTTTTAAATAGGCTGTTTGGTATGCAATCCAAGCATAACAAGTAGAATGCGATTTATTAAATGCATACTCCGCAAAGGCTTCCCAGTCTTTCCAAATTTTCTCTAATTTATCTGCCGCATGTCCTTTGGCTTCTGCCTGAGAAATAAACTTAGGCTTCATTTTATCTAGGACATCTCGTTGTTTTTTTCCCATTGCTTTACGCAAAACATCGGCGTCCCCTTTAGAGAATCCAGCCAATTTTTGAGACAAAAGCATTACTTGCTCTTGATAAACGGTAATTCCATAGGTGTCTTTTAGCAATTCTTCGCAAGCCTCGAGATCGTATACAATTTCTTCTTCCCCATTTTTACGCTTAATAAAACTCGGAATATAAGCAATAGGTCCCGGTCGATACAAGGCATTCATGGCAATCAAATCAGGAAAAACCGTAGGTTTTAATTCCTTCATGTATTTTTGCATTCCCGGACTTTCATATTGGAAAATACCTACCGTTTCTCCACGTTGAAAAAGCTCGAAGGTTTTGGCATCATCGATAGGAAATTCATCCGGATTGAGTTCGATACCGGTTCTATATTTAACTAATTTGACGGTGTCTTTTATCAAAGTTAGGGTCTTCAAACCCAAGAAGTCCATTTTTAATAATCCGGCGCTTTCAACCACCGAGTTATCAAATTGGGTTACAAACAACTCCGAATCTTTGGCAGTGGCAACCGGAACAAAATTGGTAATATCATCTGGAGTAATAATTACTCCACAAGCATGAATCCCAGTATTTCTTAGATTCCCTTCTAATATTTGCGCCTGTTGAATGGTATCCCCGCCCAAATCTTTAGTACCTCCAAGTGCAATTAAATCTTTAACTTTATCAAATTCCTCAGGACGAAGTGCTTTCTTTAAGCTAGCTTCATCCATTGAAAATATTTTGGCTAAATTTAAATTATTAGGGATTAGTTTGGCAATTTTATCGGCTTCAAAGAGTGGCAAGTCAAGAACACGAGCAGTATCTCTTACAGATGATTTTGCAGCCATGGTTCCGTAAGTAATAATTTGGGCTACTTGCTTAGAACCATATTTTTGAATTACATAATCCATAACTTTTCCTCTACCCTCGTCATCAAAATCGATATCAATATCGGGAAGGGAAACCCTGTCTGGATTAAGGAATCTCTCAAAAAGCAAATTATATAGTAAGGGGTCAATATTAGTAATTCCTAAACAATAGGCTACGACAGATCCTGCTGCAGATCCACGACCTGGCCCAACAGAAACACCCATTTTTCGGGCTTCAGCAATGAAATCTTGTACAATCAAGAAATATCCAGGATAACCAGAGTTTTCAATGGTGAGTAATTCAAAATCGATGCGTTCTTGAATTTCGGGGGTGATTTCTTTATACCTCCTTTTAGCCCCTTCATAGGTTAAATAATGCAGGTATTTATTTTCTCCTCTTTTGCCTGCGTCTTGTTGGTCTTCGGCAACTAGAAATTCTTCTGGAATAGTAAATTTAGGAAGTAATACTTCACGAGCTAGATCATAAACTTCGATGCTCTCTACAATTTCTGTGATACTTGAAATCGCTTCGGGTAAATCGGCAAAAAGCTTTTTCATCTCCTCGCTCGATTTGAAATAATATTCCTGATTTGGCAAACCATAACGGAAACCTCGGCCTCTACCTATAGGCGTAGATTGCTTTTCACCATCCCGAACACAAAGCAAAATATCGTGTGCATTAGCATCTTTTTTATCAATGTAAAAAGTATTGTTTGTGGCTACTAATTTTACTTGGTGCTTTCTAGCCAAAGTAATTAATGACGAATTAACTCGGTTTTCATCTTCTTGATTGTGGCGCATTAATTCGATATAAAAATTAGCTCCAAATTGTTCTTTCCACCATATTAAAGCTTCCTCAGCTTGGTTTTCACCAAGATTCAGAACCTTATTTGGAACTTCACCATACAAACTTCCGGAAAGGACAATAATATCTTCTTTGTATTTTTTGATAATTTCTCTATCAATTCTTGGTACATAATAAAAGCCCTCAGTATAGGCTATAGAGGCCATCTTGGCTAAGTTGTGATACCCTTTTTTATTTTTGGCAAGAAAAACCACTTGAAACCCGTTGTCTTTTCGGGTTTTATCTTTGTGATTGTCACAAACAAAAAACTCACACCCTACAATTGGTTTAATACTAATTTCTTCTGGGTCATTTCCCGCTTCAATTGCAGCCTTATTTTTTGCTTCCGCAGCCTTATTATGATTGAGAATATCTCTTACAAAGTGAAAAGTACCCATCATATTTCCCATATCGGTCATTGCAACTGCTGGCATTTTATTTTTGACAGCGGCGGAAACTAAATCCTTTACAGAAACGGTAGATTGCAAAACCGAAAATTGAGTGTGATTATGCAAATGCACAAACTCAGTATCAATAAGGATTTGCTTGTTTTCTGAAAGTGTTTCATTTGAAATTGGAACATGTCCTTTGTCTCCAAATTGTTGTCTTATTTTTTCAGAGGCTTCCTTAAGATTAATATGTTTCAAACCAATTAAAGAAATTGGTTTTGAATGTTTTAATTTAAACGCTTCAAAGTAATCAGATGCAACACCAAGTTCTTCTTTGGTGAATATTTGAGTTCGAATTAATTCGAAAAAACATCTCGTGGTAGCTTCCACATCGGCGGTGGCATTATGTGCTTCTGCAAAGGGTTGCCCAAAAAGATATTGGTGTAATTCGGTTAAAGTTGGTAATTTAAATTTACCTCCTCTTCCTCCTGGAAGTTGTAATAAAGATGCGGTAACTTCGGTACATGTATCTAAAATAGGAAGTGAGGACATTGGCGATTCGATTCCCATTCGGTAGAATTCGCAACCCATTATATTCACATCAAAACCTAGATTTTGACCTACAATAAACTTCGCTTTAGATAGAGAAACATTAAATTTCTCTAACATTTCTTTTAACGAAATCCCTTGTTGCTGAGCTAATTCTGTTGAAATTCCATGAACACTTTCGGCATCATACGGAATATTGTAACCCTCTGGCTGTATTAAATAATCTTGATGTTCCAAAAGATTTCCCATTTCGTCATGCAGTTGCCAAGCAATTTGGACGCATCTAGGCCAATTATCGGTGTCGGTAATTGGTGCTGCCCATTTCTTAGGAAGTCCGGTAGTTTCAGTATCGAATATTAAATACATTAAGGTTGAAGATTACAGATTGAAGACTTTTATTTATGAAAAGAATCATAAAGAAAAAATCGAAACTTTATTCTATTTTCAAAAGTACATTTTAAGTAACAAATTGTCAATTTTAGTTATTAACAATAAAAAAAACCATCCGAAAAATCGGATGGTTTTTGTAGTATAATAAGTTTGAAAAACTAGTATCTTCCTCTGTTACCGTCACCACTGTTTCTATCGTTGTAGCTTCCACCACCACGAGAATTACCACCACCATTATAACCACCGCCTGAACGGTTGTTAGAAAAAGATCTTCTTTCTCCTTCTGGTTTTGGCTCTGATTTGTTAACCACAATTGTACGACCTTCGACAGTTGCACCGTTCAATTCAGCAATTGCTTTTTCAGCTTCTGCATCGTTTTCCATTTCAACAAATCCGAATCCTTTACTTCTTCCAGTAAATTTATCAGTAATAATTTTAACAGAACTAACCGATCCGTACACTTCAAAAGATTCTCTCAAATCTGCTTCCTCTATACTCCAAGGAAGACTTCCAACAAAAATATTCATAATTTTATTTTAAAATTCCTTACAAAGGTACTTATAATAAACCGGGTAATATTATTTATTAAGGTTTTATTATCATTTATAAATAAAAAACCCATTTGAAATTCAAATGGGTAAGTAAAATAGTTTAGTTTATTATTTAAGGAACGACTTGAACTGGAATTTTATAAAAGGTTCCATATTGAAAATTAACTAAATCGCTACCTAATGAATTTCCACTAGTATTCACTGCATTAAATTTGAAATCACCTGTAATTGTATCACCTGTGTTTTCAGTTATACTAACCTCTCCATTACTTCCTTGAACATTTAAAACAGAAATTAGTGCGTTTCCGCTACCACCTGAAATGGTAACAATATCTCCAGCTTTATATCCAGTTCCTGGAGAAGCAACTTTTACAGATGTTACAATTCCAGAAGCATTTGCAATTACAGAAAGTGTTAATCCGGTTCCTGTTCCTGAACTTGTTGTTGTGTGAGAATTACCGCACACATAAACACCATTTGATAAAGTACAATCGGATACATATCCAGTTCCTCCATTAATCATAAAATTATTCATTTTAGCAACAGGGCCTGAAACTATATTGGTTCTGTAAGATAATGGGGTCGAACTAAATGAAGAATTATACAATGCATTTGTATAAATGTCTGTTGTTCCAAAATAGTATGTTCCAACATTAGAATTTGAAATATTAATTTCTACATCTTCTTCTTGAGCTATTGCAACTATTGATATATCGCCAGTTGAAACAGATTTATAAGCTGTAACATTTTCAGCTCTAAATAATTGTCCATCACGATAGGCTTGAAATCCTGGATTATTAAATTTAACATCTTCAGAACATGATAAAGTTGTAATTAAAACTATAAGAAGGAATACTATTTTTTTCATTTTGTATATAAGTTAATAATTACAAAAATAGTTTTTTTTGCAAAAAATCCAAGTTAAACTATTTTTTTATTTACTTGTAGTTAGAATCAAAAAGTTTTATATATTTGCACCCTTAATTAACCGAGGTCGAGTACCTCAATTTAATCATTTAGATTATGTCAGTAAAAATTAGATTACAAAGACACGGTAAAAAACAAAAACCATTTTACTGGATCGTAGCGGCAGATGCTCGCGCAAAAAGAGACGGTAGATTCCTTGAAAAACTAGGAACTTACAATCCAAACACCAATCCTGCAACTATTGAATTAAACCTTGACCAAGCGGTACAATGGTTACACAATGGTGCACAACCAACAGACACAGCTAGAGCTATCCTTTCTTATAAAGGAGCTTTATTGAAACACCACCTTGATGGAGGAGTTCGTAAAGGAGCTTTAACTCAAGAGCAAGCTGATGCTAAATTAGAAGCTTGGATTAAAGAAAAAGCTGGAAAAGTTGATGCTAAAAAAGAAACTTTAACTAAAGCGCAAAAAGATGCTAAAGCTAAAGCTTTAAAAGCGGAACAAGCTGCTAACGAAAAAAGAATCAATGCTGCTGCTGAAGCTTTAAAAGCTGCAGAAGCACCAGAAGTTATTGAAGAAGAAGTTGCTGAAGTTGCTGCTGAGGAAACTGCTACTGAAGAAGAAGTTGCTGAAGTTGCTGCTGAAGAAACTGCTACAGAAGAAGTAGTTGCTGAAGTTACTGAAGAAGAAGCTGCTCCTGCTGAAGAAGCTGCTGCTGAAGAAAATAACGAAGAAACAGAGGCTTAATACATTTGCAATAATGCGTAAAGAAGATTGTTTCTATTTAGGCAAAATTGCAAAAAAATTTAGTTTCAAAGGTGAAGTCTTAATCTATTTAGATACCGACGAGCCTGAGTTATATGAAAATATGGAATCGGTTTTTGTTGAATTCAACAAAAACTTGGTTCCATTTTTTATTGAAAATGGCAACCTACACAAAGGCGATTTTCTTAGAGTAAAATTTGAGGATGTAGATAGTGAGGCTGATGCCGATGAAATAATTGGCTGCGAAATTTATTTGCCATTAAATATGTTACCAAAACTTGAAGGCAACAAATTTTATTTTCATGAAGTTATTGGATTTGAAATTGAAGACCAACGATTAGGAGTGTTTGGGAAAATTGTTTCCATCAATGATACTTCTGCTCAGCCTCTATTTGAAGTGGTGAATGGATCAGTTGAAATTTTGGTTCCAATGATTGATCAATTTCTTGTGAAAATTGACAGAGAAAATAAAAAAGTAATCATGAACCTTCCTGAAGGTTTAGTAGAAATGTATTTATAGCATTCTACTTCCGTTTATTTGATTTGTATAAATTAATAATCGATAATCATTTTGTTTCAATTCAAAAAATTTTCTGTTAATCAAAACCGATGTGCCATGAAAATTGGAACAGATGGAGTTTTGCTTGGCGCATGGTGTCCTATTGATAACAATCCTTTTTCTGTTTTAGATATTGGTGCCGGAACTGGAATTTTATCTTTAATGCTAGCGCAAAGAAGCAACGCAGATCAAATTGATGCTATAGAAATAGACGAAGATGCCTACGAACAATGCGTTGAAAATTTCGAAAATTCACCTTGGGGAGATCGTTTATTTTGCTTTCATGCAGGACTTGATGAATTCGTTGAGGAACCTGAAGACACCTATGACCTCATCATTTCTAATCCTCCTTTTTATTCAGAAGATTATAAAACTGAAAGTACACAACGTGACTTAGCACGATTTCAGGATGCATTACCTTTTGAAGAATTGGTTGAAGCAGCTGATTTATTATTATCTGAAAACGGAATTTTTGCGGTTATTATTCCTTATAAAGAGGAAGAAAAATTTATTGATTTGTGTGCCGAAATAGAACTTTTCCCAATAAAAGTCACTCGTATAAAAGGTACTCCAACTACCGAAATCAAAAGAAGTTTGTTGGCTTTTAAACGTTATGAATTAAGCACTTTAACTGCAGATGAATTGGTTGTTGAAACCGCGAGACATCAATACACTGATGAATATATAGAACTAACTAGCGCATTTTATCTTAAAATGTAAATTCTATTATTGTTATTATTTTCCTTTCTTTTTCCAAAAAAATTATCATATCCATAAAAATTATAACATTCGTTGAATGAAATACTAAATATGTTTATGTAAATTTGTCGACATCAAAACAAACATTCGAATGAAACCAGATTTATTTCAAGCTCCAGATTACTACTTGTTAGACGATTTGCTAACAGAAGAACATAAATTAGTTAGAGATTCTGCTCGTGCGTGGGTAAAACGCGAAGTTTCTCCAATCATTGAAGATTATGCTCAAAGAGCTGAATTTCCTAAGCAAATTATAAAAGGGCTGGGAGAAATTGGTGGATTTGGGCCTTATATCCCAGAAGAATATGGTGGCGCTGGTTTAGATCAAATTTCTTACGGATTAATCATGCAAGAAATTGAAAGAGGAGATTCGGGAGTTCGCTCTACCTCATCGGTACAATCTTCTTTGGTAATGTATCCTATTTGGAAATTTGGAACCGAAGAGCAACGAATGAAATACTTACCAAAATTAGCAACTGGAGAATTCATGGGTTGTTTCGGCTTGACCGAACCCGATCATGGTTCTAATCCTAGCGGAATGGTGACTAATTTTAAAGATATGGGCGATCATTATTTATTGAATGGTGCCAAAATGTGGATTTCTAATGCACCATTTGCTGATGTTGCTGTGGTTTGGGCTAAAAATGAAGAAGGAAGAATTCACGGACTTATTGTAGAACGCGGTATGGAAGGATTTACCACTCCAGAAACGCACAATAAATGGTCACTTCGTGCAAGTGCAACAGGAGAATTGATTTTTGATAATGTAAAAGTTCCTAAAGAAAATTTATTACCAGGAAAATCTGGACTTGGAGCTCCAATGATGTGTTTGGATTCTGCTAGATACGGAATTGCTTGGGGTGCTATTGGTGCAGCTATGGATTGTTATGACACTGCATTGCGCTATGCAAAAGAAAGAATTCAGTTTGACAAACCAATCGCTGGAACCCAATTACAACAAAAGAAATTAGCCGAAATGATTACCGAAATCACCAAAGCACAATTGTTAACTTGGAGATTAGGAGTTCTAAGAAACGAAGGAAAAGCCACAACAGCTCAAATTTCGATGGCAAAAAGAAATAATGTGGACATGGCAATTAACATTGCTCGTGAGGCAAGACAAATTTTAGGTGGAATGGGAATTACTGGAGAATATTCAATCATGCGTCACAGTATGAACCTAGAATCGGTAATAACTTATGAAGGAACTCACGACATCCACTTATTAATTACAGGTGCCGATATTACTGGAATTCCGGCATTCAAATAATTGATTAAACAATAATTAAAATTGATATAAAAAGCTTCTTCATTACGAGGGGCTTTTTTATTTTTACATAAAATTATCAAAATGACAATAGATTCAATTAACAATAACATTCAAGGTCATAAAAATCAATTATTGACTCATTCATTATACGAAAAAGTCAAAACAATTGAAGATTTACATTGTTTTTTAGAAAACCATATTTATGCTGTTTGGGATTTTATGTCGTTACTTAAGGCCTTGCAAAATAAACTTACTTGCACATCTACCCCTTGGTTACCAATTGGAAATCCGGAAGTGCGTTATTTGATTAACGAAATTGTTGTTGCCGAAGAAACTGATTTGGCTTTTGACGGAACAAGACAAAGTCATTTTGAAATGTATTTAGATGCGATGCAACAATGTGGAGCTAATACCAAAGAAATAAACGTATTTCTTGAAAATGTAAAAACTACACAAAACATATTTGTCTCGATAAAACAAAGTGACCTACATCCTAATGTAAAAGCATTTTTAGATTTTACATTTAGAATTATCGAAGAAGGGAAAGAACATAAAATTGCAGCTGCATTTACCTTTGGAAGAGAAGATTTAATTCCGAGTATGTTTACCGAAATCTTAAAAAACTTTCAAACCAATTTTCCAGAAACCGATTTATCAAAATTAATATATTATTTTGAGCGCCATATAGAATTGGATGCCGATGAACACGGCCCAATGGCAATGCAAATGATTTCTGAATTGTGTGGCACCAATGAAACCAAATGGAAAGAACTAGAAGAGGTATCCATAGAAGCATTAGAAAAACGCCTCGGACTTTGGAATGCCATTGAAGAGCAAATAACACAAAAAGAATTGGAACTTATCTAATATAAAAAGCGAGAATAATTTCTCGCTTTTTTTATTGCTCTGGGGCTATTTCTAGTTCCAGTCCGTCTATTTCTTCGGTAATTGGAATTTGACAACCAAGTCGGCTATTTGACTTTACATGATAAGCATCTAATAACATTGCTTCTTCATCGTCATTGCGTTCTGATTTCAATACATCGTTTAAAACATAACATTGACAAGATGCGCACATTGCCATTCCACCACAAACTCCAACAGTTCCTTCTTCGGCTAATTCATACATTCGAATTAGCTCCATTACATTTAGATTCATGTCGGTTGGCGCCTGCACTTCATGCAAAACTCCATTTCTATCGGTAATTTTTATGATTATGTCTTGTGGCATATCAATTAATCTATTGATTTTACAACTGCTTTTTCAGCTTCTTTTCGAGTACCATCAAACCCATCTACACCAGAAACGGTTGTGTACTTAAGTACATATTTCTTTCCTGGATTTATGCGTTGGTAAACACTTTGACACATTAATGTTGCTTCGTGAAATCCGCAAAGAATTAATTTCAATTTACCTGGATATATATTTACATCGCCTATGGCGTAAATACCCGGAATATTGGTTTGATAATCTAGTGCATTATTCACTTTGATTGCATTCTTTTCAATCTCCAATCCCCAATTAGCAATCGCTCCTAATTTTGGCGTAAGCCCAAACAAGGGAATAAAATAATCGGTTTCAAGTACTTGTTGGTTGCCTTCATTTTCAAGAACAATGCTTTCAACATGATCTTTCCCATTTATCGCAACTACTTCAGCAGGAGTAATTAAGTTAATTTTCCCCGATTTTTTTAATTCTTGTACTTTTTCAACTGAATCTAAAGCACCACGAAATTCATTTCTTCTATGAACCAAAGTTACCTCTGAAGCTAAATTAGAAAGAAAAACACTCCAATCTAAAGCTGAGTCTCCACCGCCAGCAATTACTACTCTTTTATTTCGAAATAATTCGGGGTCTTTTACAAAGTACTCCACACCTTTTTCTTCATAAAACGAAATATTTTCTAACTGCGGTTTTCTAGGTTCAAAAGTTCCTAAACCCCCAGCAATTGCAACTGCTTTTGCGTGATGTTTTGTTCCTTTATTAGTGGTAACGATAAATGTTCCATCTTCTAATTTATCTATTGTTTCTGCAGTTTCAGCTAGGGTAAAACCTGGTTGAAATTGCTTAATTTGTTCCATTAAATTGGTTACTAAATCACCAGCTAATACTTCGGGGTAACCCGGAATATCAAAAATTGGTTTTTTAGGATATAACTCGGCCAATTGCCCTCCTGGCTGCGGAAGTGCATCTATTATGTGGCATTTCAACTGTAATAATCCTGCTTCAAAAACAGCAAATAATCCAGTTGGTCCTGCGCCAATAATAAGTATATCGGTTTCAATCATTTTTCTTGGTTTTAAAATCGTAAAGTAACAAAGTAATAGCGTGTTTTGAAATGACTTTTATCATTCAATTAACTACTCAACATTCTCTACGGTTTCAATTTGTGGGGCATATTTCTTAATAGTTGTTTCGACACCCGCTTTTAAAGTCATTTGGTTCACACTACAACTAGTGCAAGCCCCTTGAAACTTCACTTTAACATGTTTTTCATCTTCTATCGAAATCAAACTGATATCCCCTCCATCTGAATTTAAAAAAGGACGAATTTCTTCTAGTGCTTTTTCAATGGATAGGGTTAATTCTTGTGGTGTCATACTATATTCGAATTAGATAATTAGACTGGATATTTCTATTTTTTCACAGCAGAACATCCTGCCATTGTTGTAATTTTTATAGCTTCGGTAGGAGCCAAATTTTCATTTCTTTTTACAGTTTCCTGAACTACATTTCTTGCAATTTCTTCAAACACAATTTCCAAAGGAGAATCGGTTTGTAAAGCTGCTGGACGACCATAATCTCCCGCTTCACGAATGCTTTGCACCAAAGGAACTTCTCCTAAGAAAGGAACTTGTAAATCTTCTGCAAGGTTTTTAGCCCCCTCTTTTCCGAAAATATAATATTTATTTTCAGGTAATTCTTGAGGCGTGAAATAGGCCATATTTTCAATAATTCCCAATACTGGAACATTAATGCTATCTGCCATAAACATGGAAACTCCTTTACGAGCATCAGCTAAAGCAACAGCTTGTGGCGAGCTTACAATGACTGCGCCAGTAATTGGCATGGACTGCATGATGGATAAATGAATATCTCCTGTTCCCGGTGGTAAATCGATTAACATAAAATCTAAATCTCCCCAATCGGCATCAAATATCATTTGGTTTAATGCTTTGGCTGCCATAGGTCCTCTCCAAATTACCGCTTGACTTGGTGAAGTGAAAAATCCGATTGAAAGTAATTTAATTTCGTAACTTTCAATAGGTTTCATTTTTGATTTGCCATCCACATCAATAGAAATTGGTTTTTCATTTTCTACATCAAACATGATGGGCATACTTGGACCATAAATATCGGCATCTAAAACCCCAACTTTAAAACCCATTTTAGCTAAAGAAACAGCTAGGTTTGCAGTAATTGTTGACTTACCAACACCGCCTTTTCCAGAAGCAACTGCAATCACATTACTTATTCCGGGAATGGATTTCCCTTTAATTTCATTTGGATTTTCTTTCGCTTCTACTTTAATATTTACTTTCACTACAGCATCTTTAGAAAATTGCTCGTGAACTAATTTTTTTATATCATCCTCAGCACGCTTTTTAATGTGCATTGCCGGAGTTGAAAGCACTAAATCTACTACTACCTCATCTCCAAAAGTGATTACATTTTTAACAGCACCACTTTCAACCATATTTTTCCCTTCTCCAGCAATAGTTATGGTTTCAAGTGCTTTTAGGATTTCTTTTCTGTCTAGTTTCATTTTTTTATGACTAAATCTAACTTTCTTATTAAGATTGATTTTAGATTGCAAAGATAGTAAGAAGTTTAAAAGTAAAAGAGAATAGTGAATAAAGTTTTCTTAGGAAAATAGTGAAAAGTTATTTTCCTAAGTCCTCCACTTTTGGCTCCCAAAAAACCAATTCAAAATCTAAAATTTGGTTGTTTTCAACCTTTATTCCTTCGTTTTCTAGAAGTTGTTGCATCAAATTAGTGCCTTGAAAATGGTGTTTCCCTGATAATAAACCAGTTTTATTCACCACTCTATGCGCCGGAATATCGGCTCTATTATGAGAAGCATTCATTGCCCATCCTACCATTCTAGCAGATCGTGCCGTTCCTAATGCTTTGGCAATAGCGCCATAAGAAGTAACTCTACCTTCGGGAATTTGTTTCGCGATAGTGTAGACTCTTTCAAAAAAATTATCTTCCATTAAAGTATAATTTCAAAAGATTAATTAAGGTAATTAGTGCTACAATTGCGGTAATTGTTCCTATTATTTTATTCATATTATCAATGAAATAATCTGCTTTATTTCTCATTTTATTAAAGAATTCTACATATATATAAAATACCATACTGGACCCTAATAGTACTCCAAAAACAAATAAAAATTCTTGTAATAATTCAAAACTAAATAGCTTATAACTTGCCAAAGTGATACTTATAAGGACATAATAAGGAATGGGAAAAAAGTTAATTGAAGAAACGAAAATACCCAACAAAAACCGATTGCGTTTACTCTTAATTACATTGGGAGTTTGTGAATTATCAGAATGTTTTTTTGCAAATTTTAGAAAATATATAGACAATGCAATAAATATTACAAGACCTATTTCTCTTAATAAAATTACAATTCCTTGGTGGGCATTAATATATTGTGCAAAAAAAACGGAAATGTAAGTTTGTAAAAAAATCACAACTAATGCTCCAAACACAAACTTTAACGCGCTATTCTTTCCGTCAATAAGGCTAATTTTGGCAGCAGTCAAATTGATTAATCCAGGTGGAATAATACCAATTACAGCAGCAAAAAAACCAAACAGGAATGGAAAAAAAAATTGCATCTATTTAATTTTAAATCGAATGTAAGTTATGGCTTTATTTATTTCTAAATATTGT
Organism: Flavobacterium sp.; assembly: GCF_040383245.1. GTDB lineage: Bacteria > Bacteroidota > Bacteroidia > Flavobacteriales > Flavobacteriaceae > Flavobacterium. Next base: position 33,428 of record NZ_JBEIDX010000009.1, read on the forward strand.
TTTTCGTAAAAGGTTTGAATGCTTGTAACCTCTTTTGGAGCACCTTCATTTTTATATACATTGTGATTGGCATATTCAACCTCGTGGCCTTCTCCATGCAATAACCCAAGGGTATAACCGTGCATAAATTCGGAGTCCGTTTTTAAATTTACGACACCTGTAGGTTTTAGAATTTTCTTATACATTTTAAGAAATTCGGTGTTGGTCATACGGTGTTTGGTGCGTTTATATTTTATTTGAGGATCTGGAAAAGTAATCCAAATTTCATCTACTTCACCATCGGCAAAAATATGATTTACTAATTCGATTTGAGTTCTAACAAACGCTACATTGTGCATGCCTTCATCAACAGCAGTTTTTGCTCCACGCCAAAAACGCGCTCCTTTAATATCAATCCCAACAAAATTTTTGTCTGGATTGTGCGCTGCCAATCCAACAGAATATTCTCCTTTACCGCAACCCAACTCAATAATTATTGGATTTTGATTTTTAAAAAAATCAGAGTTCCATTTTCCTCTTAACGGAAAATTATTACTCACGACTTCTTCTCTTGTTGGCTGAAATACATTTTGGAATGTTTCGTTTTCTTTAAATCTCTTTAATTTATTTTTACTCCCCACAATTTAATTGAAATTTCTTTATTCGGATTACCTTAATTTTAAGAGAACAAAACTAAGGAATTAAAAGGTAACACTATTAAACTTTTATTAATGTTAAAATAACCTTAACAAAAAACAACATCGCTTAATTTGTAGAAAACAATTACACTTGGAAAAAAGAAAGGTTGAACTAGTTGTAATTTCCGATGTGCATCTTGGCACTTACGGATGTCATGCAAAGGAATTATTAGAATATTTATCGCAAATAAAGCCAAAAACTTTAATTCTGAACGGCGATATAATTGATATCTGGCAATTTAGAAAATCCTATTTCCCAAAAAGTCATTTGAAAGTAATCAAAAAAATAATTTCCTTGAGTTCTAAAGGAACTAAAGTGTATTACATCACTGGAAATCACGATGAATTTTTACGAAAATTTACCGATTTACAACTTGGAAACATTAGTCTTTTAAATAAGTTAGTTCTTGAACTAGACGGGAAAAAAGCTTGGATTTTTCATGGTGATGTTTTTGATGCATCCATAAATCATGCAAAATGGTTAGCTAAACTAGGTGGTTGGGGGTATGACTTATTAATATTACTTAACCGATTTATTAATTGGGTTTTAACCAAATTAAATAAAGAACCCTATTCATTATCAAAGAAAATAAAAGGTAATGTAAAATCGGCGGTGAAATTTATTTCCAACTTTGAGAATGTTTGTATCGAACTAGCCATTGACAACAAATTTGATTATGTAATTTGTGGACACATTCACGAGCCAAAATTTGAAACTATTGAAAATGAAAAAGGGAAAACGGTTTATTTAAACTCGGGAGATTGGATTGAAAATTTAACTTCGCTCGAGTACAATAAAAAGGAATGGCGTTTATATACGCATGAAAAAAAACTGAATACAAGTCCTATTGAAGAAGAATTTGAAGAAGAAAGCAACTTAGCAGAGCAATTTATTTCATTAATAAATAAAGATTAATATGAGTAATACTATTTTAGTAGCACCGTTAAACTGGGGATTGGGTCATGCAACAAGATGTATTCCAATCATTCAGGAATTACAAAAAAATGGGTTTACTCCAATCATTGCTTCCGATGGTGTTGCATTGGCTTTACTAAAAAAAGAATTTCCGGATTTGATTGCTTTAGAATTGCCCTCTTATAACATTGAATATGCAAAAAAAGGTGAAAACTTTAAATGGAAATTAATTAACAATAGTCCAAAAACAATTAAGTCAATAATTTCTGAAAATAAATTAATAAATAAATGGGTTAAAGAATATGATTTGTGCGGAGTCATTTCAGATAATCGACTTGGTTTATATACAAAAAAGGTTCCAGCTGTTTTTATAACCCATCAACTTAGAGTCTTATCTGGTCAAACAACCTGGTTTACTAGTTTTATTCACAGTATTATTATCAAAAAATACAAGGAATGCTGGGTTCCCGATGCCGAAAGCATGCCAAATTTATCAGGTAAATTAGGTCATTTAGAAAACAGTTCTCTAAATATTAAATATTTGGGGGTCTTGAGTAGGCTGAACTATAAAAAGGTAAGAAAAAAATATGATGTAATGGTTTTACTTTCTGGTCCAGAGCCACAACGAACAATGTTAGAGGAAAAACTTTTGGTTGAATTTAATGATTATCCCAAGAAAGTAGTTTTCATTAAAGGAAAGGTCGAAGCAGAACAAATCAAGGAACAAATTGGGAATATTACGGTATTCAACTACATGCAATCTGCTGAGTTAGAAAAAACAATTAACGAAAGTGAAATGGTACTTTCGCGATCTGGATATACTACTGTTATGGATTTGGCAAAATTAAAAAAGAAAGCTTTTTTTATTCCAACTCCTGGTCAATTTGAGCAAGAATACTTGGCAATACAATTATCAAAAGATGGATTAGTGCCTACTGCATTACAAGATAGTTTTTCGATAAAAGATTTAGAATCGGTAAGTTTATTTGGTGGACTTCCAGAAATAAACATAACGGTAAATTGGAGTGAATTATTCGGCCTTTTCAAGGGTGAAAGAAAACTCTGAACCTTTATTGAATTCACTTTCCACATAAATTTTTTCGTTGTGGCCTTCAATAATGTGTTTTACAATAGAAAGTCCTAATCCAGATCCGCCTTCATTTCTCGAACCACTTTTATCAACCCTGAAGAATCGTTCAAAAAGTCTTGGAATGTTGTGTTGTTCTATTCCTTCGCCATTGTCTTTAACTCTTACAATAATTTTATTTTCAACTAAATCTTCAATAGATACCTCAGTGGTTCCATTATCTTTACCATATTTAATTGAATTTGTAATTAAATTTGTTAAAGCTTGTTGAATTTTTTCTTGATCTGCAAATACATTTATTGACTTACTGTATTTTTGATCAAACATTAAAATTATGTTCTTTTTATCGGCATTCATTTCTAGTAAATCAAACACATTTTGAATTAATTCGACAATATTAAAATTGGATTTTTCAAGATTTAATTGTCCCATTTCCAATTTAGATATCATGTCTAAGTCTTCAACAATATAAATAAGGCGTTCAACTCCCTTTTCGGCTCTTTCTATATATTTTACTCTTAAATCTTTATCTTTAATAGCGCCATCCAATAATGTAGATAAGTATCCTTGAACAGTAAATAATGGAGTTTTTAACTCGTGAGATACATTACCCATAAATTCTCTTCGGTATTCTTCTCGTACTTTTAAGTTTTCAATTTCAATTTTTTTATCGGTAGCAAACTTTTTAACCTCTCGTGTTAAAGTTGCCATATCGGTAGTAATTGATTGAGAACTAAAAGAAGTAGAATCTAAAAGCGAAACATCGTCATAGATTTTTTTTACTCTTTTATAAATAAAATGCTCCACTCTGTATTGCAGAACAAAAAAAGAAAATAGAGCTACAGAAACTGAAAAAGCCAAACAAAATTGCCATGATAACGCTGAAAAAAGAGACGATAAAATTGCCACTAATGCAGTAGAAAAAATTGTGATATAGGTAGTTGAAACTACAGCAAAAGTGTAGGTTTTTTTAAAACTTAATGACATTTAACAGTATGTGAAATTAAAGTATTTTGCGATTTACAATTCAAACTTATAACCAACACCTTTGGTGGTTTTAAAGTAATCATCGCCAATTTTTTCGCGTAATTTTCGGATATGTACATCAATTGTTCTTCCTCCTACAATTACATCATTTCCCCATATTTTATCTAAAATCTCTTCTCTTTTAAAAACCTTTCCAGGTTTAGATGCTAATAAATAAAATAATTCAAATTCTTTTCGAGGTAGAACAATTTCAACATTGTCCTTAATGATTTTATATTCTTCTCTATTAATAATAATAGAGCCAACAGTAATTGTTTCTAAATTTTTAGTTTCTTCGCCTTTAAGTCTTCTTAATAACGCTTTAACTTTACTTACCAATAATTTTGGTTTAATTGGTTTTGAAATATAATCATCTGCTCCAGCTTCAAAACCGGCTACTTGAGAATAATCTTCACTTCTAGCGGTTAGAAATGTAATAATTGTATTGCTTAATTCTGGGATTTTTCTTATATTCTCGCAAGCTTCCATTCCGTCCATTTCTGGCATCATCACATCCATAATTATTAATTGTGGATGCTCTTTTTTTGCTATTGCAATAGCTTCTTTTCCATTAGTGGCGGTAACAATGCTATATCCTTCTTGGGATAGGTTATAACCTACAATTTCTAGAATATCTGGTTCGTCATCTACCAATAATATCTTTATGTCTTTTTTTTTCATAGGGCAAAAATTGGTGGCAGGTTTGCGATTGTAAATATATGATATTTATACTATATCAACTCAAGTTTGTGCGAGTTAACAGTAATTTAATTTTGTTAACATTAAGGTAAAGATTACAAAACTTAAACATAAAATCGGGGTAACTTGAACTTTACATTGTGTAGCGTTATTTGCATCAAATTTTAATATACGAAAATAATGAAATTCAAACTTATTTTATTTGCATTACTTTTCAGTTTAAGTTCTATTGCTCAAAACAAAGCAACTATAACTGGAGTGCTTTCCGACAAAGACAATTCTAACCTTCCATTACAATTTGCTAATGCAGGAATTAAAGGAAAAAGCATAGGTGTCACTACTGATGAAAAAGGAAAATATACATTAAAAATAGAGCCAGGAAATTACACTTTAGTATTTTCATTTGTAGGTTATGAATCTGTTGAAGTTGCTATTACTGCTAAAGCAAATGAAACGCTTACTATAAACAAAGCATTAGGTTCTGGAGGTTATAAATTAGAAGATGTTAAAATTCAAAAAGTAACCAATAGAGAAAAAGAGACCGCTTTATTGCAAGAACAAAAAAAAGCAATCGAAATCAAACAAAGTATTGGTGCTCAAGAAATGTCTAGAAAAGGGGTAAGCGATGTAGAAGAAGGCTTGACAAAAATTACTGGTATCACAAAAGTTGAATCTCGAGGACTTTTTGTGAGAGGACTTGAAGATCGTTACAATTTTTTACTTGTAAATGATTTACAAACGCCTTCAAATACTCCTTTTAAGAAAATTATTCCTTTGGATTTATTCCCTACAGACATTGTTGGTGTTTTGAATATTTATAAAACATTTAATCCAAATATTTCGGGAGATTTTGCTGGAGCTACAGTAAATATTGAAACTACACAAGCAAAGAGTATTACAAAATTGAGTGTTGGAGTTGGATATACTACTAACAATAATGGAGAAGATTTTTTAATTTCAAGCGATGCAAATTCTTCTAAAGGATTTTTGGGAATGGTTGCTAATGACAGAAAATTACCTAGCTTTTATGGAACAATTCCATCAGCAGTAAAACCTACACCAGATCAATATAAAGAGGGATTTAATAATAATACTTGGAATGTAGACGAAACTTCAAGCCCAATAAATACAAGTATTGGAATTCTTCATTCGGAAAAATTTAATTTAAAAAATGGGAATTCTATAAACTATATTCTATCACTTAACGGAGAGAACAAATATCTAATTAGAAAAGGAGTAGATAGAACATTTCTTCAAGGTTTAGGAAATTATGATAATAATTTTTACAAAGAAGATTATAAATATCAAACTCAATCATCTTCATTATTAGGAGTAAAATATAAAGCTAAGAGATTTGATATAGGCTTAACATCTTTTTATTTAAGATCTACAGAGAGTAAAATCCAAGATCAACTTGGATACACTAATAATTTATCATCTAATCCAAATATATTAATCAGATTAAATCAATTTGAACAATCAGATTATTTCAACACCCAATTATTAGGAAACTTAAAACTAACATCTGACGGTAAACACACAATTAAAGGAGGGTATAGTTTTGTTAAAACTGCATTTCAACAGCCAGATAGAAAATTTATCGTTGGTGAAAAAGTTTCGGAAACTGAAATAAATACTTCTTATGGTGGAAATCACTTAAACAGACAATATTTGGATGTTAAAGGAAATTATTATTATTCTGCATTATTAGAATATAATTGGAAATTTAATGAAAAAGAAAACAAAAAAAGTAGTCGATTAGCTGTAGGTTACAACATTTTTGAAAATGACTTATCTTCAACTTATAGAATTTTAGCAGGGCAAAGAGTAATAAATAAAAATTACACTGCACCAATAAATACTTTAGATAATAATATTATTGATGATATTAATAACGGAATTTTAGCTTTTAGAGAAGAATCTAATGCGGATTATAAAGTGAAATTAAATCAGTTGGTTCAAGCTGGTTATGCAAATATATTTTGGAACTTTAGCGATAAACTAGAAGTAAATGGTGGTGTAAGAATAGAAAATTCAAAAGTAATATTGAAGTATCGTAACTTTTCTGATATAATTGAAAATCCATATTCAAAAGTAAATAAAGATAAACTTTATGTATTACCGTCTGTAAATGCAAAATTTTCTCTTAACGATAAAAATAATTTACGCTTTAGTAGTTCAAAAACAATAACTAGACCGGTAACAATGGAGTTACTTCCTGTTTCTTATATTAGTGCTGATGGTAAATCAGAATTAGGAAATAAAGATTTAAAAGACAGTGAAAATTTAAATATTGATTTAAAATATGAGCTTTTCCCTAGCGATAAAGAACTATTTGTTATTGGTGTATTTGGTAAACAAATTAATAACCCAATTGAGCGTGTATTTATTGCTGGTGCCGGTGGAAGTGGTCAATTAACAACATATAAAAATTCTAAAGAAGCAACGCTTTTTGGCGCAGAAATTGAATTACTTTTTCAATTAAATAGAATTTCTAAATCTTTGTCAGATTTTTCATTTGGATTTAATACTTCATTAATGACTACAAATGTAGATGTAGAATTTGGAAGCAATTCATTAGAAAATCAAAAAAGTAGAGAATTACAAGGAGCGTCAAAATGGATTATTAATTCTGATTTAAAATATGAATTTGAATTTAATGAAGTAATGAAAAACACTCTTTCTCTGGTTTATGGTGTATATGGTGATAGAATTTTTGCTGTAGGTGGTTCTGGAGTTGATCATATTTATGAAAAACCTTTTCACAAATTAGATTTAGTTTGGACAAGTAAATTATCTAAAAAAATAGATGCAAAACTTGCATTTGATAATATACTAAATCCCGAGTACAAATTAGAATTAGGTAATAATTCAACTATACCTGTAATAGAAGATTCAAAATTAATGGAGAGCAATAAAAGAGGTACTGGAATTTCACTTAACATTTCCTACACATTCTAACTATCATATTATCAGTATTTTAATAGGCGCTAATGGCGCCTATTTTAATTTTATGTTCTTTCTTAACAAAAAATTTACTACTAATTGACTTACTAATAATATTTTAATAATATTAAATTAATCAATGAAAATAATTTGAAAAGTAGATTTGTCAAAAAAATATTAAAACAATTAACACAAAAACTTTAACTATGAAAAAATTAATTTTTAGCGCTCTAGCAGTAGCTTTAATTTTAGGTAGCTGTTCATCTGATGACGATGAAAGTAATAACACTCCAACGGTTGCTACAGGAGAAATCACAGGTGACATAACAACAGCAAAAACTTACCCACTTGGAAACTACACCATTAAAGGAACTGTAAGAGTAAAATCTGGAGCTTCGTTAAGAATCGCAGCTGGATCAACAATAACAGCAGATGTAGCTAATGGCGCTGATGCGCTTGTTATAGAAAATGGTGCACAATTATTTTTAGAAGGAACAGCAGCTTTACCTATTGTATTTACTGAACTTTCTAAAGTTCCGGGATCATGGGGCGGAATAATATTATATGGTAATGCTCCTATTGTAGGTGCAAACAGCGTTACAAGCGCTACTTCTGAAGATGGTAATCAATTACCATATGGTGGAACAAATGATATGCACAATGGTGGAATTCTTAAATATGTAAGAGTTGAATATGCTGGAAAAAAATTAACAGACAATACAAGTGAAATGAATGGTTTCTCATTTTACTCAGTTGGTAGCGGAACAGTTTTAGAAAACTTAGTTGCTTTCAAAGGTGCAGATGATGGATTTGAATTTTATGGAGGAACTGTAAGTGCTAAAAATCTAATTTCTTACGGAAACTTTGACGATTCATTTGACTGGCAAGATGGATGGAAAGGTCAAGAAAATACAAACTGGTATGCTTATCAATTAAATACTGGTAACTTTGGTATGGAAGTTGAATGTAAATCAGTTAATAACTCATTCTTTCCTAAAGTATCAAATATTACTTTAAAAAGAGCAGCTGGAACTGTAACTGAAGGAGGTACATCGGCAGCTGAATATGATGCTATTCAATTTAAAAAAGAAGGAAATGGTGAATTTAGTAACATTTTGATTTCTGGTTACACTACTTCTGGTGCAACAGCCGTTAGAATTCAGGATGCAAATACGAATACAAACCAGGTTAATGGTGGAAAAATCAAGATTTTGAATGTTAAAATCATGGATGCAGCAACAACTAATTATGCTGGAATAGGAACAACATTTACAGTAGCTTTTGGAGCTGCAAATTTCATAAATAGTACTACAGCAACTGGTGCTTCATTAACAAGTGGAGCGTGGTCTATAGTTGATGGTGTTAATCTAATTCAATAAATAAAAAATCATATAATAAATAAAAAACCTCCAATTGGAGGTTTTTTTTATAAAAATAGCTCATCCGTTGGATGAGCTATTAAATTTTATTCTAATCAAAAATTAATTATTATCTACTATGGCAATTTGATTATTATTTCGAATATTTACTATTTGATTATTAGAAAAATTAATTTCGTTTACACAAACATTATTTGAATAATACATCCATTTTCCTGTTTTTTGTCCCTCTTTGTATTCTGCTACAACTTGTAAATTTCCATTTACATCATAAGAGTTCCATTTTCCATCAAGCTTACCTTCTTTGAAATATCCAACCTGTTGAATTGTACCATTTTCATAATAATAGGTAGCCTTAACCAATTGACCTTCTGCCTCTAATACAGGACTTTTACTTTGACTAAATCCCAATCCAAAAATCATCATTACTGCAATAAATAGTATCTTTTTCATAATTGTATGTTTTAATGTTGAAACAAATATATTAATTAATTTACAATAAAAAAACTTTTTGGTAACAATTTGGTAACATTAGGAAAATTTAACATAAAATCCCTCTTCAAGAAGGAGCTGAAATACTAAAATTATGTTATTTGGCAAGATATTTGAAATAAATTTTTATATTTGCATTGATAATTAGTCCTATGAAAAATAATTACTTTTTCTTTTTACTAACTTTATTTATCTTGACCACTTCAAGTATAGTGGGTCAGGAGTCTAAGTTACAGCCTAAAGGGCAGGACAATTCTATAGAAGGATTAAACTTTTATCCTAACCCCGTAACTAATGGGAAATTATATATTACCTCAAAAAACAACGAAGACAAACAAATTGCAATTTTTGATGTTTTAGGAAAAAAAGTGTTCCAAACCCAACTTACCTCAAAAGAATTAAACATTTCTTCTCTTTCTCCTGGAATCTATTTTATTAAAATTGAAGAAGGAGATGCAAGCACTACAAGAAAATTAATTGTCAGATAATTAAACAATTAACTATAATTTTACTTGGATTTAATTCAAATAAAAAAATAGGAATTACCTTTGTTAAATATTTAAAAAAAATTATGAAAAAACTTTACACTTTATTTTTACTAGTAATAGCTTCTGTGTCTTTTGGACAGACTATTTACTCAGAAAATTTCGGAACTCCCGCTGCCAATACAACTGTAGCAAATTACATTACAGGAACTGCACCTGCAACATTCCAAAATGCATCGCCAATTGCCTATTCAGGAACAGCAGATGTTAGAGCAACTTCTGTTTCAAACATTTACGCTGGTGCATCTGGTGGAGGGAATGTTTTCTTTACTACTGCAACTGCAGGAGTTTTCTTTCAAATTGATGGAATTAACACTTCTGCCTATTCTTCTGCAAATATTCAAATGACCTTTGGATACTTAACAGTAACTTTTGCAACAGTTCAACTTATAGTAGAATATAGTACAGACGCTTCTTCTACAACACCAACTTGGACACCGATAAATTTTGCAAATAACACTTCAAATACATGGAATTTAGTTACAATCCCAGGTGGAGTATTACCTTCTTCAAGCACATTATCATTAAGATTTAAACAGCCAGCTACTGCAGGACAAATGAGAATTGATGATATTAAAATTTTTAACTTTAATCCATCATGTACACTAGTTTTAGGTACAGCAACCGGAGCTTGTGATGCAGTTACCTTTAATATTGATACTTATACAGCTACAATTCCATATACTGGAGGTGGAACAGGAACTTACACAATAACTCCATCTGCAGGAACTGTTGCAGGAGACAATCCTGGTACAGTAGCAGCTGGTAACATATTAATTAATGGAGTACCTGAAGGAACTAATTTAACAGTTGATGTAGTACGCGGAGTTTGTTCTTATCAATCTGTTTTAACTGCACCAGCTTGTAAACCAATTAATACATTACCATTTAACGAGCCGTTTCCTTACGCTTCAGGAGTAGCCTTAGGAACTTCTCAGAAATGGGCTAACATTAATACTGGTGATGAAATTCTTGGTGCATCTGGAAGTTTATCATATACTGGATATGGTGCGTCTGGAAATTCTGTGACTTTTACAGGAACAGGAATTGATTGTTTTACTCCTTATACAGCTACTACATCTGGAACGATTTATGCTTCATTTTTAGTTAATGTAACTGATTTATCAAATATGACAGCTACATTGCCTGCAGTTCCAACAACTTACTTTGCTGGATTAACTGATGCTGCTAAAAACTATAAAGGACGTTTATTTATAACTAAATCTGGTACTCAATATCAATTTGGTTTAGATGCTGCAAGTACAACAACAAACTTGGATGCTACTTTAAGAAATGCAGGAGATGTTCAGTTAGTAATTATGAGTTATGATTTTGGATCATTAACTTTAAAAGCGTGGATAAATCCAACTTTAGCCACTTTTGACGTGTTAACAACAGCTCCAACATTATCACAAGTATTAACTACTGCAATCGCAGATTTAGGTGGATTTATTTTAAGACAGGATTCTGCAACTTCAACTCCTACAATTATCTTTGATGAGTTGAGAATTGACACCACAATTGGCGGCCTTCTTACTTCAAATCAAGTGAATGCTATTACTGGTTTAAAAGTATATCCAAACCCAGTTTCTAATGGAACTTTATTCATCGAATCGGATTTAAATGCAGTTAAAACTATTACTGTATTTGATGTATTAGGAAAACAAGTATTAAACACAACTACTTCTAATAATGCTATCAATGTAAGCCAATTACACACTGGAATTTACATGGTGCAAATTACTGAAGAAGGTAATACTGCAACTAAAAAATTAGTAATTAGATAATTATTCTATATACAACTGAAAAGCTCCAATAATCATTGGAGCTTTTTTATTTTTATTACTTTTGTAAAAATTACAACCTTGATTCCATCACAAGATATTTTCACTATTTCAAGCGCAAAGCAATTTGAAAAAATAGCTTTGAAAGTTTTTCGTTACCAACACGAAAACAACGCCATCTATAGAGAATTTTGTGATTTATTAAAAACCGATAAAGGGGCTGTAAAATCGCTGGAGCAAATTCCATTTTTGCCTATTCAATTTTTTAAAAGTCACGAGGTACTTTCTAGTTCTGCACCCGTTCAAGAAACCTTCACCAGTAGCGGAACTACAGGAATGATTACTAGCAAGCATTTAATTACAGATGTTACCCTATACGAACAAAGTTACCGCAATGCATTTTCAGAATTTTACGGAAATATTGAAGATTATGCCGTTTTGGCTTTGCTCCCTTCCTATTTAGAGCGAACCGGTTCGTCCTTAATCTATATGGTTAAAGATTTAATTGAACTTTCAAATAATGAAAATAGCGGATTTTACTTACATAACTACGACGAACTAATTTCTAAATTATTAGAGTTGGATGCTGCTGGGCAAAATGTAATTTTAATTGGAGTAACTTATGCCTTATTGGATTTAATCGAAAAAAGAAAATTTCAATTAAAAAACACCATTATCATGGAAACGGGTGGAATGAAAGGCAAGCGAAAAGAAATTATTAGAGAAGAGTTACACCAAATTCTTTGTGAAGGTTTTGGAGTTTCTAGCATTCACTCCGAATACGGCATGACCGAATTATTATCCCAAGCCTATTCATTAGGAAATGGTATTTTTGAATGTCCTAGCTGGATGCATATCCTAATTCGTGATCCCGAAGATGCACTAACTTATGTTTCAAATGGAAAAACGGGGGGCATTAATGTGATTGATTTAGCCAACATCAATTCGTGTTCCTTTATTGCTTCACAAGATTTGGGTAAGAAATATCCTAACAATTCCTTCGAAGTATTGGGAAGATTCGATAATTCCGACATTCGAGGATGTAATTTAATGGTCTACTAATTTATTTTATTACTTTCGTAATTACTAATCTCATTAGTATATGCGAAAATTATATTATTTACTTTTCTTTATATCTTGTTCCGTTTCGGCACAAATTGAATTAAAAATTGATCACATCTCTTTTTTAGATTCAATTCCAACAGAAAGGAAATTTACTATTAATTACCATATTGAAAATTTAACCGATAAGGAAGTGTCCTTTTTTTTATATACAAAAACCCTTACCCCTAATTTGCGGGCATCTCAATCAAAAACTATAATTTATAAAATCTATGAAGAGACCGATTTATTAGATATCGAGGATGTTTTTAATAACAAAAAGAGGGAAGCCTTCATTAAAAAATTAGAAGAAGCAAAAACACAAAAAGAAAAGGATAGCCTACTTAGTATATTTTTTAAAAAAGAAATGAATATGGACTATCAAGCAATGATTAATAAAGATGAAAAAGAACAATTAAAACACGAAAAAGATTTGGTGTTAAATTCTATAATAAGCCTAAAACCTAAAGAGAAAATTCTTTATACAAAAACTCTTAATTGGGACAAAACAAGATATTACAAAATATTAGATAACGAATATTACATAAATGAAGACAAACTACATTTTATAGAATTATCAATCAATTTAGACAAAGTTGGATACAATTACAATCTTGAATCCGAGGAATTTGAAAAAATAACTAGCCAAATGAACTTTGTTCAAGGCACGTTTACTTCCAAAAAAATGGAAATCAATTTTAAAGAATAAAAAAAGGAGCCTTTTAGCTCCTTTTCATTTATACTATTTGAATTATGTAATAATTCTTCTTCCCTTTTTGTAAAACTAAAAATTTGCCTTTTATCAAATCCTTTTCTGAAATAATATAATCTTCGGCAACTTTAGCTTTATTTAACGAAACCGCATTTTGTTTCAATTCGCGTCTCGCATCACTATTAGAAGGTAAAAAATTAGTTTTTGCAGCTAGTGCAGCAATCATATCCATTCCGTCTGCGAGTTCTTCTTTTGAAATTTGCGCATTTGGAACTCCATCAAAAACCTCAACAAAAGTGGCGTCATCTAGTTTGGCTAAGTCTTCCATAGTAGGGCTAAAAAAAGCATTAGAAGCAAAAATAGCGCGTTCCAATTCTTCTTTTCCGTGAACAAAAGTAGTTACTTCTTCTGCCAATCGTTTTTGTAACACTCTTAAATGCGGTGCTTCATGGTGTTCAGCTATTAATGCTTCCACCGTGTTTTTATCTAAAAACGTGAAAATCTTAATGTATTTTTCTGCATCAACATCTGTTGTATTCAACCAAAATTGGTAAAATTTATAAACCGAAGTTTTATCGGCGGTAAGCCAAACATTACCCCCTTCGCTTTTTCCAAATTTAGATCCATCCGCTTTGGTGATTAATGGGCAAGTCATTGCATAAGCTTTAGCCCCTTCCCCATTCATTCTGCGCACTAATTCTGTTCCGGTAGTAATATTCCCCCACTGGTCTGAACCTCCCATTTGCAACAAGCAATGGTGTGTTTTATATAAATGATGAAAATCGTAACCTTGAATTAATTGGTAAGTGAATTCGGTAAAACTCATTCCATCCCCGTTTTCTCCACTTAATCGTTTTTTAACCGAATCCTTTGCCATCATGTAATTCACTGTGATGCGTTTACCGACATCTCGAGCAAAATTTATGAATGAGAAATCTTTCATCCAATCGTAATTGTTTACCAACAATGGAGCATTTGCAGCAGCAGAATTAAAATCTAAGAATCGAGATAAAATTGCTTTAATTCCGGCAACATTTTTTTCTAAAGTAGCTTCATCAAGCAAATTTCTCTCATCTGATTTTCCAGAAGGATCTCCAATCATTCCTGTTGCACCACCAACCAAAGCAATTGGTTTATGGCCAAATTGCTCCAAATGAACCAACAAAATAATCGGCACCAAACTCCCAATATGCAACGAATCGCTTGTTGGATCAAACCCAATATAGGTCGTTGTCATTTCTTTAGTAAGTTGTTCCTCAGTCCCAGGCATAATGTCGTGAACCAATCCGCGCCATTGCAATTCTTCTACTAAATTCTTCATCGTAAAAACTATAATTTCCGCAAATATAAGAATTGTGAATGGCAATGGCAACAAAGCTAATTTGGTGTAGATTTTTTAAAGTTTAAATCCATAAACCCGCCAAACTAATTATCTTTGTAACCATGATATTAGTTACAGGAGGAACAGGTTTAGTTGGTGCACATTTACTTCTTCATTTATTAGAAAATGGAGCCGAAAAAGTTCGCTCTACTTATAGAGATTCTATTAACTTAACCAAAACCAAACAGCTTTTCGAACTTTATAAAAAAGGAGATTTGTATACTAAAATTGATTGGGTTTTGGCAGATATTTTAGATGTTCCTGTTCTTGAACTAGCTTTTCAAGAAGTTGATTATGTATACCACTGTGCCGCATTAATTTCTTTTGATCCAGCTGAAGAAGATAAATTAAGGAAAGTAAATATTGAAGGTACTGCCAATATAGTTAACTTTTGTATCGACAAAAAAGTAAAAAAGTTATGCTATGTTAGTTCAATAGCTGCACTTGGAGAATTGCTTCAAAGCGAAGGAAAACATCCAAATCAAACTCCTATTAACGAACAAACCGAATGGAATCCTGAAGTACCGCATAGCGATTATGCTATTTCAAAATATGGCGCCGAAATGGAAGTGTGGCGCGGACTGCAAGAAGGGTTGCCCGTTGTTATTGTAAATCCCGGAGTTATCTTAGGTCCTGGATTTTGGAATCAAGGAAGTGGGATCTTGTTTCAAACTGTTAATAAAGGAATTTCATTTTACACCAACGGAAGCACCGGATATGTTTCGGTTATTGATGTGGTAACAATCATGCACCAACTTATGCGTTCCGATTGCAGTGGAGAAAAATTTATTTTGGTCTCAGAAAATTGTACCTACAAGGATATTTTGAATAACATTGCTGCTAAATTGGACGTAAAAAAACCAACAATTCAAGCAAGTTCGGGTTTATTAAATTTGGCTTGGAGATTGGATTGGATTAAATCAAAAATCTTTCAATCAAAAAGAAAATTATCTAAAACTAGTGCAGCTTCTTTGTTAAGTCAAACCGTGTTTTCTAATAATAAAATAAAAAAAGAGTTGAATTATTCTTTTACTAGTATTGAAGATTACTTAGCAACTATAATTCCGTTTTACAAAAATTAACTATTGCTCTAATTCTTTTTCCAGAATTATTTCGGGATTACTGCGAACTTTAGTATTGGTTAATTTTGCATTTTCTTTAACAAGACGGTCTTTTACCTCATCATACATTTTTTTATATTCTTTAATGTCTGAAGCATAATATTGCGTGCTTTTTGCAAAAGTCAAGCTATCAATCTTGTATTTTAATTTGATGTATTCGGTGGGTGTTGGATAATTTTGAACGGCAGAATTTCGAAGTTTAACTGCTTCCAAAATAGCTAAATCATAAATAATATTTTCCATTTTATCTCTTGGAATAAGATTATTTGGTTTTGGAAATGACGCCTCTTTGCAACTTGTAGCTACAAAAATTAAAGCGAATATCAGTAAACTAAATTTCTTCATATAACTATTTATTATCTATCGAAAAGCAAACGCTTACCGGCTTTAATTTCTTTAACAGCAGAGTTTTCATAAACTAACTGCCCGTTTACAAAAGTATGTGAAACTCTCGATTTAAAATTAGTCCCTTCAAAAGGCGACCACTCACATTTGTATAAAATATTATCTTTATTTACACTCCATGGCTTGGATGGATTAACAATTGCTAAATCGGCGTAATACCCTTCTTTGATAAAACCTCTTTTTTCTATTTTGAAAATTTTAGCAGGGTTATGTGCCATTTTTTCAACTATTTTCTCAACAGATATTTTCCCTTGATGAAATGCTTCAAACATTGCAACAACCGCATGCTGAACTAAAGGCCCACCTGATGGAGCTTTGGTATAAACTTGTTGTTTTTCTTCTAAAGTATGTGGTGCATGGTCAGTCGCAATAACATCTATAGTATCGTTAAGCAAAGCCTTCCATAATGCCTCTCTGTCTTTAGCAGATTTTACAGCTGGATTCCATTTAATTAAATTCCCCTTTGTAGCATAATCTTCATCTGAAAACCAAAGATGGTGAATACATACTTCGGCAGTAATTTGTTTTTCTTCCAACGGGATTTTGTTTGAAAACAAACTCAATTCCTTTTCAGTTGAAAGATGAAATACATGAAGTCTTGCGCCTGTTTTTTTTGCAAGTTTAATTATTTTTTCAGTAGAAATATAACAAGCTTCAACACTACGGATTTCAGGGTGAAAAACTACTGGAATATCATCTCCATATATTCCTTTATAATGTTCTAAATTATTTTTTACTGTGTTTTCATCTTCGCTATGAACTGCAATTAATAATTTTGTACTAGAAAATATACTCTCAAGGGCAGTAGAACTATCAACTAACATATCTCCTGTTGAGGAACCAAGAAATAATTTTAATCCAGCTACATTTTTAGGATTGGTTTTAAGAATTTCATCCAAGTTATTATTTGTACCACCCATCATAAATGAATAATTGGCATACGAACTTTGAGAAGCGATCTCATATTTTTGTTCTAGTAATTCTTGTGTAACCGCATTCGGTACCGTATTGGGTTGTTCAATAAATGAAGTAATTCCGCCGGCAACTGCTGCTCTACTTTCGGAAGCAATTGTACCTTTATGGGTAAGACCTGGCTCACGAAAATGCACTTGATCATCAATAGCTCCCGGAATTAAATAATTTCCTTCGGCATCAATCACCTTGCAATCGGAACTTTTATGACTTATTCTTGGAGCAATTTCTTTAATATATTCGCCTTCAATTAATACATCTCCCTCAAAAATTGATCCTTCATTTACGATCTTAGCATTCTTAATTAATATGGTCTTCATAATTTTTTATTCTGTTTTATGCAAAGAAGCATTTCAAATATTAGTTTATAGATTATGGAACATTTTTTTTAGACGTAAAGTTAAAACACCAAAAATGGCTTCTTTAATTATTGACCCACTCATTTTAGACTGTCCTTTGGTTCTATCTGTAAATATAACAGGCACTTCTTGTATGTTACATTTATTTGAAAATGCGCGGTATTTCATTTCTATTTGAAAGGCATAGCCAATAAATTTTATCTTGTCTAAATTTATAGCCTCCAATACAGATCGGTTATAACAAATAAAACCTGCTGTAGCATCCATAATTTTCATTCCGGTTATAGCACGAACATAAACCGAAGCAAAATAAGACAACAATACTCTACTTAGTGGCCAGTTAACCACATTTACGCCTGTTACATAACGAGATCCAATTGCAAGATCTGCGCCTCCAAAATGACATGCATCATACAATCTTTCTAGATCGAGTGGATTATGAGAAAAATCGGCATCCATTTCAAATACATATTCATAATTATGAGCTAAAGCCCATTTAAAACCATGAACATAGGCTGTTCCTAATCCTGCTTTTTTAGTGCGTTGCTCTAAAAATAAACGGTCCGCAAACTCACTTTGTAGCTCTCTAACTTTATCTGCTGTTTTATCTGGTGAATTATCATCTACGATAAGAACATGAAACGGCTTATGCAAAGAAAATACAGCACGAATAATACTTTCAATATTTTCAATTTCGTTATAAGTTGGAATAATTACAAGTCCGCAATTCATATTTAGATAAAATAATTTCTGCAAAAATACTGATTTTATATCATCCGAATCTTAATAAAATTATAATAGTACGGAACAAATAAAATTTAGTAATTTTGCGAACCATGATAGCGCAAGAACTACATCCTAGAATCATTGAAAATAAAGACTGGGCAACACTGGTTTTTTTATTTGCGTTAGCATTTATTGTTATTGCAAAAGGGGCTTTTGAAAGTCGATTTAATGATTTTATTAGATTAATTGTATCTGATAAATACATCAAAATATATCGAGAAAGCTCCCATTTAATGAGCGGTTTTAATGTATTACTTGTTGCGGTTAATTTAATATCACTCTCCTTTTTTATACAATTGGTAATTTATCATTTGCATTATGGTGAAAAAACAGATTGGATATTATTTATTAGAATTTTCACTATGCTATCTGTTTTTATATTTTCGAAATTTTTAATTGAAAAAATAATAGCTACCATTTTTGGTATTGAAGAAGTAATTGAACAATTTAGTTTGCAAAAAGTAACATTTAGAACTTACATGGGATTGCTTCTACTTCCCGTTACTTTTATGTTATTTTATAGTGATTACATTACAAATTTTATAATCTATTCGATTATAATTATCTTATTAACAATAAATTTGCTTGCGTATTTCATTTCTCTAAAAATTTATCAAAATTTTATATTTAGCAAGTTCTTTTATTTTATTTTGTATCTTTGCGCTCTTGAAATAGCTCCGTATTATTTCATTTATTATTTGATTACAAAAAATTAGAGCACGACATGTCCAACTTGAAAGTAAGAACGATTTTGGTTTCCCAACCAGAACCTAAAGTAGAGAACTCTCCTTATTTTGATTTACAACAAAAGCATAAGGTAAAAATTGACTTCCGCTCTTTTATTCATGTAGAAGGCGTTAGCGCAAAAGATGTAAGAGCGCAAAAAATTGATCTAAATAATTTCACTGCAATCATCTTAACAAGTAAGAATGCTGTAGATCATTTCTTTAAAGTTGCAGAAGAAATGAGATATAAAGTGCCTGAAGATTTAAGATATTTTTGTCAATCGGAAGCAATTGCTTTTTATTTGCAAAAATATGTAGTGTATCGTAAACGCAAAATTTATGTTGGCCAAAAGGACTTTGCCGATATGGCGCCTCTTTTTAAGAAATATAAAGACGAGAAATATTTGTTGCCCGCATCAGATCAACTAAATGCAGATGCGCCAATTACTTTAAATAATTTAAAAATAAACTGGACTCAAGCTGTATTTTACAAAACAGTTATGAGCGATTTATCTGATTTGGCTGATGTTTATTATGATGTGTTGGCATTTTTCAGTCCAACAGGAATTAAATCTTTATTTAAAAACTTCCCGGATTTCAAACAAAACAATACTCGCATTGCAGTTTTTGGAAGCACTACTCAAAAAGAAGCTTTAGAACATGGATTACGAATTGATATTTTGGCTCCTACTCCAGAAACACCATCTATGACAATGGCTTTAGAGCGTTATATTGCTGATTCAAACAAAGGAAAATAATTCAAAATATATTTAAAATTAAAAAAAGTCCAACAGTAATTGTTGGACTTTTCGTTTGGTATAAGTTTGGTTTGTTGGGGTTTATAATTGAGGGCCAGCTTTTACTAAATTTTGGCCTTCTGGATTATCTGTATATTGAACAAAGTTATTAATGAATCTACTCGCCAAATCTTCAGCTTTGGCGCTCCATTCTTTTGCATCTATATAGGTATCTCTTGGATCTAAAATTGCCGAATTTACATCGTGCAAAGCGTTTGGAACTACAAAATTAAAAACCGGAATTGTTTTGGTTTCTGCCTTTTCTATTGAACCATCTAAAATTGCATCAATTATAGCTCTAGTGTCTTTTATTGAAATTCGTTTCCCGGATCCATTCCAACCCGTATTGACCATATAGGCCGTTGCCTGATGTTGTTCCATTTTTTTAACTAATTCTTGCCCGTATTGCGTAGGATGTAAAGAAAGAAATGCTTTTCCAAAACAAGCAGAAAAAGTTGGTTCTGGTTGAGTAACCCCTCTTTCAGTACCCGCTAATTTTGCGGTGAATCCAGAAAGAAAATAATATTTAGTTTGATCAGGAGTTAATTTTGAAACAGGCGGCATTACCCCGAATGCATCTGCAGTTAAAAAGATCACTTTTGTTGCATGACCTGCTTTTGAAATAGGTTTTACAATATTATGAATGTGATTTATTGGATACGAAACACGAGTGTTTTGGGTAACCGATCCATCTTTAAAGTCAATTTTTCCATCTGGAGCAACCGTTACATTTTCTAATAATGCATCTTTTTTTATGGCTCCGTAAATATCTGGTTCATTTTCTTTACTTAAGTCGATGGTTTTAGCGTAACAACCTCCCTCAAAATTAAATACTCCATCATCATCCCATCCGTGCTCATCATCGCCAATTAATTCTCTTTTTGGATCTGTTGATAGTGTGGTTTTTCCAGTTCCTGACAATCCAAAGAAAATAGCGACATCGCCATCTGATCCTTTATTTGCAGAACAATGCATTGACGCCATTCCTTTAAGCGGTAAATAAAAATTCATCATGGAAAATAATCCTTTTTTCATTTCTCCACCATACCAAGTACCACCTATTAATTGTACCTTTTCAGTAAGATTGAAAGCAACATAAACTTCAGAGTTTAAACCGTGTGATTTATAATCTTTAAAGCTAGTTTTTGACCCATTTAAAACTACAAAATCTGGCTCGCCGAATTGTTCTAATTCTGCATCGGTAGGTCGAATAAACATATTTTTTACAAAATGCGCTTGCCAAGCTACTTCCATAATAAAACGAACTTTTAATCGGCTGTTTTCATTGGCTCCACAAAAAGCATCTACAACAAACAATCTTTTATTTGAAAGTTGATTTGTAGTAGTTTCTTTTAAGGCATTCCAAGTTGTTTGTGAAATGGGTTTGTTATCATTAACAGCTTTGTCAGAATTCCACCAAACTGTATTTTCTGTAACACTATCTTTTACAATATATTTATCTTTTGGAGAACGACCTGTAAACTCACCGGTAATTACATTAACTGCACCTAATTCTGTCAATTGGCCTTTTTCATAACCAGATAAATTTGGATTTAACTCTTCTTTATATAATAACTCAAAAGAAGGATTATAGATGATTTCTTGAGCATTTTGTATTCCATATTTTTCTAACGAAAACGATTTCGTATTTAAGGTGTAGTTATCCATAAAAAGTATAGTGTTGCAATTAATAAATATTCAACAAAGGTAAAATAAATTTCAACTATATCGATATAGTTGCATGTTAATTATGCCTTTTTCTTTAAAAAATTCCACATTAATACTCCCCAAGAAGTAATTAATAATAAGCCGCCAATTGGGGTTAGAAATCCTATTACCTTGAAATTAAATGTGTTCAAACTATCGGTAGCTAATAAATAGATTGACCCTGAGAAGAAAATAACACCTAGAATAGTTAAATTCAAAATTGTTTTTTTTATTTTTTCTGCCATGTTCGCATTCAATCCTATAAACAATAAGAACAAAGCATGATACATTTGGTATTTCACTCCGGTTTCAAAAGTTACTAATTGGTCAACATTAAGAACCTTTTTAAGTGCATGAGCTCCGAAAGCCCCGAAAATTATTGCAGTCATTCCAAAAAAAGCAGCAATAGTTATTATTTTGTTGTTCATAATTTTAGTAATCTATAATTTTTACCAAATTTACGAGTTATCATTAAATTAATATAGAACATTTATTTTTCTTTATTAAAAATGATATTTAACTTTATATTTGTATAAATTTATTTAATATGAAAAAAGCACTATTTTTTATCGGATTTTTTGTGATGTTATGCTCTTTTAATACGGACCAATCAAATCAAATTCCTTCTGGAGAAAAGTTAGTATATGCTGGATCCTACAACATGAGTGGATTAATGACCCAGTTGGCACAAGTAACTCTCTCTACCGAAATGGTGAATACTTCTAACAAGACCTATTTACATTTAAATTGCGAATTAGCTACCTTTTCTAAATGGGATAAGTTTTTCAAAATAAGAGATACTTATGAAGCTTATGTTAACCCTACCACTTTAAAGCCTAGTTTATATAAGCGAAATATTGACGAAGGCGGTTGGACAAAAAAAGAAAAATATGTATTCAAAGGAAACTCTGTAACAAGTACTGCAAAAAGAAAAAATTGTGCAGAAACAACAAAAACTTTTACAATTGGGGGGTCAACACAAGATGTAGTTTCGCTAATGTATAGAATAAGAACTTTAGATTTTAATAAAATGAAAACAGGGCAATCACAATCTTTTGTAATTGTTTTTGACGAAACGCAAATTCCTGTAACAATAAAATTATTAGGAACTGAAACTGTTTCCGCTGGAAATTTGGGTTCAAAAAATTGTTTTAAATTGTCCATTGGTGCGAAAACTGATGTGCTTAAAGGAAAAGATAAAAACTTAATTTATTTAACTGCAGATTCGAAAAAAATCCCGGTATTAATGAAATTTAGCATCCCTGTTGGAACAGGACAATTAGCCTTAACCTCTGCAACTGGAATTTAATTATGAGAAAAATATTAGTAATTGTAGCGGTTGTATTAACCCTTATCAGCATTTTATTTTCAATATTACCCCTAGATACTTTAGCACTTGCTCCCATTGGATTAGCCTTGCTATTTATTTTTATTGCTTTCAAAAAGTCGGATGTTAAGCAAAGAAAATTAACTAAACTACTATTTATTATTACCTATATCTGTGCTTTATATGTATTAGGAAAAACCTATTTAATTAAAGATAAAGTTACAGTAGACACTAAATTTGAACAGGAAAAAGTTGATTCAAAAAAAGAAGACCTTAAAGATTTAGAAGGTTTAGAATAATTCTTCTCAAATTTCTTACTTCTTATGATGTCTTTTTTGTTTTTATCAAAAAAGAGTCTAAAATCATTACAAATTTTTAAATTTGTAATCCATACACAATCAAATTATGAGAAATATTCTAATTATTGGAGCTGGACGATCTGCGTCTTCCTTAATTCAATATCTTTTAAATAAATCAAGTCAAGAAAATCTTCACCTAACCATTGCTGATATTTCATTAGAATTAGCACAGAAAAAAACAAACAATCATCCAAATGCTTCCGCAATAGCATTAGATATAAATAACCAAGAACAAAGACATTCCCAAATTGCAAAAGCTGATATTGTAATTTCAATGTTGCCCGCTAACTTGCATATTGAAGTTGCCAAAGACTGCATTATTTATAAAAAACACTTAGTTACAGCTTCTTACATTTCAGATGCAATGCAAGAGTTGGATACTGCTGCAAAAGAAAATGGATTAATTTTCATGAACGAAATTGGCCTAGATCCAGGAATTGATCATATGAGTGCGATGAAAGTAATTGATGAAATTCGGGATAAAGGTGGCAAAATCATTTTGTTTGAGTCTTTTTGTGGCGGACTTGTTGCACCAGATTGTGATGATAATTTGTGGAATTATAAATTTACTTGGGCACCAAGAAATGTTGTCCTTGCAGGGCAAGGTGGTGCGGCAAAATTCATTCAAGAAGGCAAATATAAATACATCCCTTACACTAAATTATTTAGAAGAACCGAATTTTTACAGGTGGAAGGATATGGAAAATTTGAAGGATATGCCAATAGAGATTCTCTTAAATATAGAAGTGTATATGGGTTAGATGACGCGCTAACTTTATATAGAGGAACTATTAGAAGAGTTGGTTTTTCAAAAGCATGGAATATGTTTGTTCAACTGGGAATGACCGATGACAGTTACATTATGGAAAATTCTGAAAATATGAGTTTTCGAGATTTTACAAATTCTTTTCTTCCTTATCACCCAACTGATTCTGTTGAAATTAAAACCCGTTTGGCTTTAAATATTGAGCAAGATGATATCATGTGGGATAAATTACTGGAGCTCGATTTATTTAATGCCGATAAAAAAGTTAACCTAAAAAATGGAACCCCTGCCCAAATATTAGAGCGTATCCTAAATGAAAGTTGGGCGCTTCAACCTCAAGATAAAGATATGATTGTAATGTATCATAAATTTGGTTATGAATTGGACGGAAAACAACATCAAATAGATTCAAAGATGGTTTGTATTGGCGATGACCAAACCTACACTGCAATGGCAAAAACAGTAGGTTTACCTGTTGCTATGGCTACGCTTCAAATCTTAAACGGAAATATTAAATCCCCTGGAGTTCAATTACCAATTAAAAAAGAGGTATACGAACCTATATTGAAGGAATTGGAAGATTTTGGAGTTGTTTTCAACGAAACTGCCATGCCTTATATTGGATATAATCCAGATAAAATAAGTAGTACTAATTAGATTTATAAGTTTGAATTAAATTTGCAATTATAAATTAATACATTCAAAAATTCTACTTTTGCCAAATGAATTGGTTTTCAAAATTATTTGCTTCAAAAGAAAAAGAAATCTCAGACCCAATGAAAAAATTTCTAATAGTTGGCCTTGGCAATATTGGAGCCGAATATGTAAATACACGACACAATATTGGTTTTAAAATACTTGATTTTTTTGCAAAAAAAGAAAGTATCTCTTTTCAAACAGCAAAACTTGGTGATATTGCTGAATTTAAAATAAAAGGCAGAACATTAATTTTTCTTAAGCCAAACACCTATATGAATCTAAGCGGAAAGGCAGTGAAATATTGGATGGAAAAAGAAAATATTTCTAAAGAGAATATTCTTGTAATTACGGATGATTTAAACCTTTCTTTTGGATCAATAAGAATAAAACCGAGAGGAAGCGATGGCGGGCATAACGGTCTAAAAAACATCCAATTACTTCTAAATACTGTTGATTATCCTCGCTTTAGATTTGGAATTAGTGATGCTTTTAAAAAGGGCAAACAAGTTGATTATGTTCTTGGAGAATGGTCAGATGAAGAAAAAGAAAACCTAATTGAACGACTTGAAATTAGTTCGCAAATTATTACTTCGTTTGCTCTTGCTGGTCTTAATGAAACTATGAACCAATATAATGGTAAATAAAAAAACCATCTGATTTATAAGATGGTTTTTTAATTATTGTAAATTAATTTATTCAATAACAATTCTTTTTACAATTTTTTGGTCACCATCTTTTACAGTCACCAAATATATACCAGCTGATACATTGCTCAACTGAATATTTTGTTCAATTAAACCTGTATTAGAAAATTGTTTTTCAAAAATATTTCTTCCTCTTATATCGTTAACAACAATACTAATTTCGTTATTAGAAGTAGAATCAAATTTAACATTAAAATTACCTCTATTTGGATTTGGATAAATACTAAAATTAGTGAATCCAAACTCGTCCGAATTTAAATTTGGGGTGATTGTAAAGTTTTTAGAATTCACTGCTAAGAATACATTCCCGACTGCTTTAACCATAAATCTACATGCGGTTCTATTTGTTGTTACATTTGGTAAAGTTACTATATAAGAACCGTTATTTGGAACTCCTGATGCAATGGTAGTCCAAGTTGTAGCATTTGGAGAAGTTGGTGTATTTAAATTAAATGTTTCCAAAGAAGTTGAAGCATTTGTAGTTAACAAAATATCAACAGTTGGAGAATTAAATGGTGCTGTTGCAGTACTTCCTGGAACCCATGTAACGGTTTGTTGAGATAATCCTGAATAAGAAATACCATTAGTACTTTGAGAAGATACGGAAAAAGCACCTCCAGTTGCATTTACGGTAATTATTGCCGCGTCGGTTTTAGTTTGACCGGCTCCGGCATGATTATCTCGAGCTGTAAATGTAAAATTTAATGTCCTAGCTACTGAAGATACACTTTCCCAATTAGTAATACCTGCAGTAGTAACTGCAATAGTTCCTGATATTATTTTACCCATTTCCGGAAAATATCTAAATTTATTTGTACTTGGTTTAAATGTTCTCCAGTTAGGTCCCGCGGTTTTAGTTTGTAAAACTCTACTACTGGTTCCAGAAGCAGATCCTATGTCGTTTTGTTCCCACAAATATGTTAATACATCGCTGGAATCGGAATCTGTAGCAGTTCCTGTTAACATAAAAGCTGTACCAACAGGAATTGTATAATTATCGCCAGCATTAACTGTAGGAGTAGCATTAACTCCAGATAAAGATGTAGAAACAGGACAAGTTTTGCTATTTAAATTAGTTTGTATTTGTAATATTCCTTTGTAAGAAAAAATTGGATCAGAATGTAATTGTACATTATAACTTGTAATCCCGGCATAACCCATTATTGTAGACCCACTTCCTGGCTCGGTTTGAGCTATAGACACTTCAGTACTATGTGTAAATGAATGATTACCTCCTAGTTGGTGACCCATTTCATGAACCACATAATCAATATCAAAATAATCTCCTGAAGGATTTGTATTTGAAGTGTAAGCACTTCCTTTTTGTGAATTACATACACATCCTATACATCCAGCGTTACCACCACCTCCAGTTGCGGCAAATAAATGTCCAATATCATAATTGGAATCAGTAATTTCAGATGTTAAATTTGACTGCAATTCACTATTCCATGCTCCAGAAGAATAGGGATCAGTAGCAGGATCATAATAAATAATATTAGTGTTATCAATCATATTTAAATGAAGTGCTAAATCTTTTTCTAACACGCCATTTACTCTAGTCATAGTTGCATTCATTGCTGCAATAACAAGAGATTCATTATCGCTACTAGTTGCTCCAAAATAGTTAGCATATTCAGCAGTACATGATAAAGCTAATCGCATCGTCTTATAGCTACCAGCGCTGGATCTTGTGTATGTAGAGGAACTATTTAAAATATCCATCTCTAATTGCTCATTTGGAGTAGTACAATTAAATGGTTTTCTTACTCTATTTTTTGAATCATAAACCACATATAAAGTAGCAGCTTTATCATATGCTTCTATGAATTCCGTTCCTCCATCAGGTTTGAATAAAACTGTTTGAATTCCTTGTGGAGATACACTAAAATTAATAGTAGCGCCAGGATTTGTGATCCCTTTACCTACATATGCTCTAATTTCTGGAAATTTTGCTTGGAAATCAGGAGTCATATTTGAATTTTCCCAAATTTGAAATTTTTCAACTTCTCCATTTGTATTTGGAAATTCAACTATAGTTCCAGGTAATGAAGATAATATTTTATTTGCATTTACTAATGGTTGTTTAAATGCAGTAATATCTACAGTAAAATAATTTTCACCTTCTGTAATTTCATTTTGCTGGATTCTCACAATTTTAGAAGTTAAATTAGTTGGCATTTTATGCCAAACAGATTTTTTTTGTGCAATTATTTGACAAAATGACATTAAAACTGCTAAAAATAGTACTTGTTTTTTCATTATATTTATTTAATTAAAGGGTTCAAATATAATAATATAAATTTATTGTTAAAAATGTTTAAGAAAATTAATTTAAAATCTTTTTATCAATTTAACTTTATATAATTATTCAAACTGATTTTTTCTAAAACTATTTTATTAATCAATTTAAACTAAATTTGCCTAAAATAAAATAAATTGAATACCTACAATTCCATTTTTGATTTCCAAAACAAAAAAACCATTATCACAATTGGTACTTTTGATGGAGTGCACCTTGGACATAAGAAAATACTTGACAAAATAATATCAAACGCACGAGAATTAAATTGTGAAAGCACTGTGCTCACCTTTTTCCCTCATCCAAGAATAGTTATACAAAATGGAGAGCCTTTAAAATTGCTTAATACCATCGAAGAAAAAAAATTGCTTCTTGAAAGTATTGGCCTAGCCAATTTAATTATTCATCCATTTGACAGAGAATTCTCTCAACTTTCTGCAGAAGATTTTGTAAAAAAAATACTAGTGGAACAACTTCAAATTCAAAAAATAATTATTGGTTACGACCATCGTTTTGGTGTTAATAGATCAGCAGACATAAATGATTTGATCGTTTATGGTAACAAATACGGCTTTGAAGTAGAACAAATTGAAGCTCAAGAAATTGATGAAATTGCTATTAGTTCTACCAAAATAAGAACTTCACTTGAAAAAGGAGCAATTACTTTAGCAAATGAATATTTAGGATACAATTATTTTTTTAGTGGCATTGTTGTAAAAGGAAATCAACTTGGCAGAACTATTGACTTTCCAACAGCAAATATTCAAATAGATGAAGAGTATAAATTAATTCCGAAAAATGGCGTTTATTTTGTCAAAAGTAAAATCAACAATAAACCAGTTTTTGGAATGATGAATATAGGAACAAGACCAACAGTTGAGGGAAAAAATCAAACAATAGAAGTTCATTTTTTTGACTTTGACGAGGACCTTTATGACAAGAAAATTACAATAGAAATGATTGATTTTATTCGTGAGGAACTAAAATTTGAATCAGTTGAAGCCTTAAAGAATCAATTGGTTAAAGACAAACAAATTTGCAAAAACTACATTAACAATCGTAAGTTTAACATTGTAGAATAAAAAGTAATTAACTACTTTTGAAACATTAAAATTAGTATCAAATGGGCATTACCAAACACAACTGGACCAAAGAAGAAATTATTGCAATTTACAACAAACCACTTATGGATTTGATGTATGAAGCAGCAACTATACATAGAGAACAACATGATCCTAATGTAGTTCAAGTATCTACTTTGTTGTCTATAAAAACAGGTGGTTGTCCAGAAGATTGTGGTTATTGCCCACAAGCCGCTCGTTATCATACCGATATTGAAGGAAATGATTTAATGAGTGTGAGTCAAGTAAAAGCGCAAGCTTTAAGAGCAAAATCGAGTGGATCTTCTCGAGTTTGCATGGGTGCAGCATGGAGAAATGTAAAAGACGGACCAGAATTTGACCAAGTATTGGAAATGGTTCGTACCATAAATAAATTAGATATGGAAGTATGCTGCACTTTGGGGATGCTTACTGAAAACCAAGCACAACGACTTGCAGAAGCTGGTTTATATGCCTACAACCATAATTTAGACACGTCAGAAGATTATTACAAAGAAGTAATTTCTACCCGTGGTTTTGAAGACCGTTTACAAACTATTGATAATGTTCGAAAAACCAATGTAACCGTTTGCAGCGGGGGTATTATTGGAATGGGTGAGAATATTGAAGATCGTGCCGGAATGCTTGTGGCGCTTTCAACTTTAAATCCGCAACCCGAATCGGTGCCGATTAACGCATTGGTAGCTGTTGAAGGTACTCCAATGGAAAATGAAAAACCAGTTGAAATTTGGGAAATGATTCGAATGGTTGCAACCACAAGAATTGTAATGCCTGAAACTCAGGTTCGTTTATCTGCCGGAAGAACTGAAATGAGTCGCGAAGGTCAAGCAATGTGTTTCTTTGCTGGAGCAAATTCTATTTTTGCTGGGGATAAATTACTTACAACTCCAAATCCAGATGTAAACGAAGACATGAAAATGTTTGAAACATTAGGTTTAATGCCTCAAAAACCATTTATAAAAGTAATGCAGCCAAAAACGGTTGAAGCAGAAGATTCGCAATTTCAATCCTTAGGTGAAAAACCAAAATGGTCTAGACCTGAACATAAAATTGAGAGAAATTTAGAGGCTTCTGTAAAAGGAAAATAATTCATTTTATTTTGAATTCTAAATCCGTTACTACTGTTTCAGAGGCCATACAAAAACTAGAAAGCTATTGCGCTTACCAAGAGCGGTGCCACCTTGAAGTACAGGAAAAACTTCGTGGGTTTATTATTACAGAAAACGAAAGAAATACGGTTATTGTTCACCTTATTGAACATAATTATTTAAACGAAGAACGCTTCGCATCCTTATTTACAATTAGTAAATTTCATCAAAAAAAGTGGGGAAAAATCCGAATTAAAAACGAATTAAAAGCTCGTAGAATATCCGATTTTTTAATCACAAAATCCCTAAAGGAAATTCCGGTAGAAGAATACGAAACCACTTTTGAAACCTTATCGGAAAAACATTGGGAAACTTTACCCGAAAGAGATTCATCCAAAAAAAGAAAGAAATTTTGTGATTATTTGCTTCGTAAGGGTTGGGAAAGTGATAAAATTTATGAAAAGCTAAAGCAACTAGAAAAAGCTATTTAGACACTAAAATACTCACGGCATTTCCACCAAAACCAACCGCGTTAATTAGCACTTTATTAATGTTTTTTCGAATAGTTTGCTTCTCAGCAAATGGTACTTCTATAAAATGATTGTGCTGCATCATTAGAATGGCTAATTCGATACTTAACATTCCCGAAGCACCAAAAGTATGACCCATTTTCCATTTATTGGTAGTAAGCATTGGCAGTTGATTGCCGAACACTTTTTGGATTGCTTTATATTCTGAGTTGTCGCCTTTTATAGTTCCAGGCGCATGCATAACAATGGCATCTACATCTTCTAATCTGGTATTTTGCAAAGCCATTTTCATGGATTTTTGAAAACAAGTTGCCTCTTCAGATATAGATATGTAATGTTCTAAATCATCTGTTGCATATCCTATTCCTTCTATATAAGCTAAAGCATTTTCGCGTTCTCCAAGTTCTAAACAAGCTACGGCAGCTCCTTCGCCAAGCACCATGCTGTTTTTGGTTTTTTTCAAATCGAATGCTCTGCACGGAAACTCCGATTCTTCTTTAGCATATATTTTCAGTGCCTGCATTTGAGCCAATGTAAATGCCGTTAAAGGCGCTTCACTTCCGCCAACTAAAAAATGAGTTGCCATTCCCGCTTGTAACCAAGCAACCGCATTTAATATGGCATGCAATGCAGTGGAACAAGTAATGGAATGAGAAATTTCTGGGCCGTTGTTTTTTAAATCCTGTGCCACCCAAGAGGAAATATTTCCTAAAGTAGTAGTCGGCGATGCTAAAGTTGCAGTTCGATTGGTTTCTAAAAATTCTTTATGAAATTTTTCAAAAAGTTGCGTTGCCCCTCTTGAAGAACCAATATTAATTCCGAAAGAATTGCCCTTTTTCCAACCTGCTTTATGAATTGCTTTTCGAGAAACCAATAAAGCCATTAAAACCGTTTCATCTAAAGCTTTATACTTTACATCCGATTTTCTCAATTCCTCGATTTCTATTCGAACCTCAGCCGGAATTAATGCAACATAGTTCAGCTGACCATTAAAACTTTTTTTGGAAATCAAAGATTCACCCGAAAGGTAGTTATGCCAAATAGTATCTGCATCATTTCCCAAAGGAGAAATAGACGACAAAGAAGTTATGGCAATTTTAGTTTTCAAGCATATAAATTTGATAACAAATATAGAAAAAAGTTGCGGTTTTAGGGCGGTTTAGAAGCTAATAAAGTTTAACCATTGTTGAATTCATTAAATGAGAACCAATTACAAAAAAACAATATCTTTGAACTTAGGTAAATTAAGAGCAAATGTTTCAAAACAAAAAAGATATTGTCTACGTAATTCTTGCAGGGATTTTCATAACCAATGCCGTAGTGGCCGAATTAATTGGCGGAAAATTAATTACTGTTTTTGGAATCCCGATGAGTGTGGGGATCCTGCCATGGCCTGTAGTATTTGTAACCACCGATTTAATTAACGAATATTTTGGTGAAAAAGGAGTGCGTAAATTATCGTTAATCACAGCCAGTTTAATCATTTATACCTTTGCTATTTTATTCATTGCCATGAAAATACCGGCCATGAAAGGAGCTAATTTAATTACCGATGATCAATTTAATGGTGTTTTCGGACAAAGTATGTGGATTATAGTGGGTAGTATTACTGCTTTTATGGTTTCCCAATTAATAGATGTTACCATTTTTCATTTTGTAAAAAACAAAACGGGCGGAAAAATGATTTGGTTGCGAAGCACCGGATCTACAGTTATTTCTCAGTTATTCGATAGTTTTATTGTGCTTGGAATTGCTTTTTGGATGACAGGAAAAATGACTACTGAAATCTTCATAGCATCGGCATTAACTGGTTATATTGTAAAATTGGTGATTGCTGTATTGCTAACTCCTTTAATTTATTTAGGTCATTCAATAATTGAAAAATACATACATGGAAAATAAAATTCGTTGCGCTTGGTGCGAAAAAGACGATCTATACAGAAATTACCACGACAATGAATGGGGAAAGCCTGTTTATGACGACCAAATGTTATTTGAGTTCTTAATATTAGAAACTTTTCAGGCGGGTTTAAGTTGGTATACGGTATTAAAAAAAAGAGAAAATTTTAGAAAGGCTTTTGCAAATTTTGATTACAAAAAAGTAGCACTATTTTCTGAAGAAAAAATTCAAGAATTACTATTGGATGTTGGAATTATTAGAAACCAATTAAAAATAAGAGCTGCGGTAGCCAATGCCATTGCCTTCATGAAAGTGCAAGAAGAATTTGGCACTTTTTCAAAATACATTTGGAATTTCACTGATGGAAAACCCTTAGATAACAAGCCGAAAACATTGAAAGACATTTCGTCATCCACGCCACTTTCTGATGCTATTAGTAAAGACTTAAAAATTCGCGGATTTAAATTTGTGGGAACCACCGTGGTTTATGCGCACATGCAAGCTACCGGAATGGTAAATGATCATGTAGAAAATTGTTGGACTCGAAATTAAGCTCCCGATTTTAATATTTTCATAAACAAATCTCTAGAAATTTCAAAAGCACCAAGTTTTTCTAAATGGTCGTTATGAACCTGGCAATCTAAAAGCAAGTAGTTGCGCTCTTTTAAGTATTCGATTAATTTTATAAATGCCACTTTACTAGCATTTGGAACTTTGGAAAACATGCTTTCCCCACAAAAAACATGACCTAAATCTACACCATATAAACCCCCAACTATTTCGTCATTTTGCCAAACTTCAAATGACATAGCTTTTCCTAATTGGTGTAGTTTTGTAGAGGAATCAATTATATCCTCCGAAATCCAAGTTCCTTCTTGCCCCTTTCGTTCAATCTTTTGGCAATTGGAGATTACGGACGAAAAATCTTTATTGATAGTAACTTCAAACAGATTGCGATTGATAATATTTCTTAGGCTTTTCGATACTTTATAATCTTTAGGATTTACAACCATTCTGTGTGGCGGTGCCCACCAAAGTATAGGATCATCCGAATCATACCAAGGAAAAATTCCGTTGGTATAAGCCAACAACAATCGCTCGATACATAAATCTCCGCCCACAGCCAAAATACCTTCGTAATTGGCTTCTTCAACAGGTGGAAAATAAAGTTCTTTGGTTAAAAAATACATGTTTAAATCAATGTAAATTCAATAAAAAAGTCAGAAATTCAAGTACTACTTAAACTTCTGACTTCCTACTTCTGACTTCTATCTTTTAGAAAGGTAAATCGTCGTGTTCTTCTTCTTTAAAATTAGTTGCTGGCGCAAAAGTTTCGGCAGCTGGCATTGGAGGCATTGCTTGTGCTGCAGGAGCATCTGCTTGCATTTTTTCAATTCTCCATCCTTGAATAGAGTTAAAATATTTAGTTTCTCCTTGTTGATTAACCCATTCTCTACCTCTTAAATTAATTGAAACTTTTACAGCATCTCCAGCTGAATAGTTGTTCAAAATATCACATTTATCTTGAGTAAACTCAATCATAATATGTTGTGGATACTGCTCATCTGTAGTAACTACTAATTCTCTTTTTTTAAACGAAGCGCTTACTTGTTGCTCTGCGTTAATAACCTTTACTTTTCCTAATACTTCCATAATAATTCTAAATTTATTTTTTTGCTAAAAGCACTTTCCATGCTGTTAACGATTCGTTTTTATCTAAATACTCTTTGGCCAATTTGAATTTTTTCACCTCATCATCGGCACTCAAAACTGCTTTTATTTCAAAATTTTGTTTTACAAATATAGTAATTTCTTCTTCACTTGGCAACGCTTCTACATTTCCTAATTTTCCTAAATCATTACCATTAAAAACTCCACTTTCAATAATAAAATCAGGAATTTCATCTACTCCAATTCCTAAAGTTGCCAATGGCTTTTCAACTTCAAAAAGTCCTTTATTAGCTCTAGAATACCAATTCCCACCCAAACGAGAAACCAAATCAATTTTTGCTGGATCAATAATTCCGTTAGCATCCAAAACAGCTTCGTCAATGTGAATTCGCACTACTTCACAAATAATTAAATTTCCGGCGCCGCCCTCTGTCCCTAAAGGAATAATTTGGTTTACGACACATTCCATTTGCACCGGACTTTGAGCCACACGATAGGGTTTAACCACATCCGATGGAAGCGCTGTAAGACCTGCTTTATCAAATTCATTTACACCATCAGCATATTCAGTACTTGATAAAGACATTTGCTGTACTATATCATAATTAACCACATTAATCACAACTTGTTTAGTCGCTTCGCAATTTACAAGCGTATGCTTAATTGAATTATCTCGAACTCTTCGCGCGGGTGAGAAAACTAAAATTGGTGGATTGGCACTAAAAACATTAAAAAAACTAAAGGGAGACAAATTGGGTTTTCCATTTTTATCTACTGTACTTGCAAATGCTATTGGCCTAGGCCCAATGGCACTTTGCAAATAACCTTGAAGCTTTACCGTTCCAATATCTTTTGGATTTATAGTTACCATATGAATTCAATTTTTACAAAGATATAAAATGCTAGTGCAATTTATTAATTTCAAAACTAATTCATTTTTCGGCATCAATCATTTTTTTCTTACTTTTAAACAAAAAATTTAAATGCAATTTTCCGAGAAAAGAAATATTACTCGATGGTTCATAATATTGGCTTCCTTTTTTATAGTGAGCATTATTTTATGGAATACCTATTCTTTATTTCAAATATTTAAAAATGAAGAGCGAGTAAAAATGCAACAATGGGCATTGGCACAAAAAAAAATGAACAATGAAGACCCTAATGCCGATGTAGAACTTCCGTTGCAAATTATTCAGAACTCAACTATTCCAATTATTGCCACCGAAAACGATACAATTGTAGATCACATAAATATTGATGCTGATATTATTAGTGACAAGGTTAAAATAAATGATTTATTAAAAAAACTTAAGAATCAAAATGAACCAATTATTATTAATATTTCTGAAGGCCAAATACGTAAATTGTATTATGGTGATTCTTCTTTATTAAACATTTTAAAATATTATCCCTTTGCACTGTTTTTTGTTATTTTCCTTTTTGGAGCATTGGTTTATAACTTTTATAAAAGCACTAAAATGGCTACCCAAAACAAACTTTGGGCAGGAATGGCAAAAGAAACAGCACACCAAATTGGCACTCCATTATCCTCTTTGATTGGTTGGCTGGAAATCATGAAAGGTGAAAATATATCGGAATCTATTATTTTAGAAATTGAAAAAGACATCAACCGACTTCAAACGATAACTGATCGTTTTTCTAAAATTGGTTCGGAACCGGCATTAGTAAATAAAGATGTAATTGAAGAAACCCACCTGTCTTTTGATTATTTAAAATCGAGGTTTTCGCACCAAGTTACTTTTGAATTTATTGCTCCAAATGAGCCTATTTACATCCCATTAAACCCAGAATTGCACAGCTGGACCATTGAAAACTTGATGAAAAATGCGATTGATGCAATGAAAGGAAAAGGGAGTTTAACAATAAGTATTGAAAAATTTGGAAAGCAAGTAAAAATTAATGTTACTGATAGTGGAAAAGGAATTCCGAAAAAACAATTTAATAAAGTATTTGAACCTGGGTTTACCACCAAAAAAAGAGGTTGGGGACTTGGATTATCATTAACAAAAAGAATTGTTGAAGAATACCACAAAGGAAAAATTAGAGTTGCACAATCTGAAATTGATAAGGGCACAACGATTCAGATTATTTATGGTAAAAGAAAATAATATTCTACAAATTTGCCTGTATAGCTTTTACAATAGCTTCAAATTCTTCTTTTGATAATGATACTTTATTTTGAAAACGCATTTCATCCATCTCGTTTAACGGAATTAAATGAACATGTGCATGAGGTACTTCAAGGCCGATTACTGCCATCCCTACTCGTTTACATGGAACTGCTTTTTCTAACGCTACCGCAATTTTTTTAGAAAACTGCATCAATCCTAGATATAACTCGTCTTCTATATCAAAAATTTTGTTGATTTCCTGCTTCGGAATACATAAAGTATGTCCTTTTGCATTTGGATTTACATCCAAAAAAGCCAAAAACTTATCGTCTTCGGCTATTTTATAACATGGGATTTCTCCTTGTACTATTTTGGTAAAAATACTAGACATAATTAGTCTCTAGAAATTTCTAAGATTTCGAATTTCAAAGTACCGTTTGGAACAATAATTTCTGCTACTTCTCCAACCGATTTTCCTAATAATCCTTTTCCAATAGGAGAGGTTACTGATATTTTTCCGGTTTTTAAATCGGCTTCACTTTCGGCAACCAAAGTATATTTCATTTCCATTCCGTTGGTTTGGTTTTTGATTTTTACATTCGATAAAACCAATACTTTCGAAGTATCTAAATGACTCTCATCAATAAGACGTGCATTAGAATGAATTTCTTCCAATTTAGCAATACGCATTTCTAGCATCCCTTGTGCTTCTTTGGCAGCATCGTATTCAGCATTTTCAGACAAATCTCCTTTATCTCTTGCTTCAGCGATATCTGCAGACGCTTTTGGGCGAGCCACATTTTTTAGATAATCTAATTCCTCTTTTAATTTTTTTAGCCCTTCAGCGGTGTAATAAGATACAGTGCTCATAATTTCATTTCTTTATTCTTCTTTGTAAATTCTAAGAAGTTATTTGATATTCTAAATTTTTTTAATCCTTATCATAAAATAGAAAAAATCCCATCAAGACGGGATTTCTTTTTTCAAAGATAACAAATTTGCGTATTAAATTACTACTTTTGTGTTATAATACAATACAAAGTTAACTAAATAAATTTTTTAAACATATCTTTTAATAATTATTTTAAAAATGAAAAAAATATTTATTCTGATTTTTTTTGCCGGTTTTTTGCTAGGCTGTAACAAAGATTCGTTTAATAATGACAACCCCTATTTACCTAATTATAGCTTTTCAATGGATTTAAATAAAAACTTGCCAAGTTATAGCGGGTTGAATTTTGCCGGAAACGCTGTAAAAGCTTATCCTGCAAATGGTCCTTCAAGGGGGGTTATTGTATTTAATACTGGGGGAGAATATAAAGCTTGGGATGGTGCCTGCCCTAACCAAGATTTAACAACTTGCTCTACCTTAAACTTAAGTGGATCTAATGCTAATTGCACTTGTGGTAATGAAAATTATAATTTATTTACAGGACAAAGTGCCGGGAAACCCTATCCATTAAAACAATATCGTGTAGAAGTAAACGGCGATATTATTCGGATTTTTAATTAACAATAAAAAAGCCAAGTGAATCACTTGGCTTTTTTATTGGTTAAAATTTTAATGTCATTCCCACTAAGAAATTTCGTCCTGCTTGTGGATAATAATAAGGGAAAATATCATACATATACCCATTTGAACTGTATCTTTTACTTAAAATATTGTTACACAAGCCTGTGAATACAATCGATTTAAAAATGGTTTTTGGATAAATTTGATAGGATACATTTAAATCATTAACAAAATAATTAGGCAGTTTAGCCTCATTTAATTCGATATTATTTAAATATTGATCTCCTACAAATTTAGACATTAGAGAAAGTTGCAATTTGTTATTTGGTTGGTATATAAATATATTTCCTGCAACTACATTTGGAGCATACGCGATATTTTTATTTCCATAATTTACCCCTTCTACATTCAAATCCACATTTTTATTCTCGCTCAAGGTCACATTAGGCCGAATACTTAGTTGTTTAGAAAGTGTAATAGTAGCATCTATTTCCAAACCTAAACGATAACTTTTTTCACTATTTGATCGTATTGGATTTCCTACGGCATCTAAATTTCCTGTAAGAATTAACTGATTCTGGTAGGCCATATAATAAATATTTGCGTTCCATTGTACCTTCTTATCTGTAAATCGCCAACCTAATTCGTAATCATCCAATTTTTCTGGCCTCACAGTTCCACCTTCATAGTCTGTTCTATTAGGTTCTCTATTTGCCCTTGCAAACGAAAAATATACTGTGTTCTTGGAGTTTGCATTATAAGTAATTCCTGCTTTTGGATTAAAAAAATTAAAAGTATCATGAACTTCTCCAGCCGCAACTCCATTTGCTTGATATTGAACTTGACGGAATTGCAAATCGCCATACAAACTCAATTTTGGTGTCAATTGATAACTTATTTTCGCAAATAGATTTCCATCGTTTTTGTTGCCATAATTATCATAATATTTATCTCCTAATTCGGATGTTGAAGCATATCTTGCCCAAATTACTTCTCCAAAGTGTTTCCCTTTATATTGGTTATAAGCACCACCTAATATAAAATCTACTTTTTCATCTTTATAATTTGCAGAAAAAGTAGTTCCATAAAAATCATTATCCAACCACTTTTGTCGAATTAAATCGGTTACATCAATCGTGGTGCCATTAACAACAATTGGCGTAAAACCATAATCGAAAAAACTTTGGCTGTTTTGGTATTCTTCATAATATCCTTTCCCTTTGGTATAATGAAGTGCCAAATTGGTATTCCATTTGCTAGAAAATTTTTCATTCCAATGCAATTGAAAATGATCCTGTTGGTAATTATCGGTTTGATTATCATAAAAACGGGTGTTTCCAAAAGCGTCGGTATACATTCCGGCAAAATTAAATGTTCGGTCCCCATTCATAGTTTCACCATCAACGCCATACCAAGATTGGTATGTTTTTTCTTTTCCGCCAAAAAGTAGCGCTTTTATTAAGGTAGTTTTACCAACATAGGTAGCTTGTAAAAAATGCGAATTTAAATTTGAAGAAGCTCTGTCAATATATCCATCCGAGTTTATTTGCGATAAGCGCCCAGCAATTTCAAAGTTGTCGTTCAGTAATCCAGTGCTGAATTTCACTGTATTTTTTATTGTATTAAAACTCCCCACAGAATTAGAAATTTCAGCACTGCTATTCTTCGAATAGGAATCGGTATACATATTAAGGCTGGCGCCAAATGCACCGGCACCATTTGTAGAAGTTCCAACCCCGCGTTGCAACTGCAAACTCTCAACAGATGAAGCAAAATCTGGTAAATTCACGAAAAAAGTGCCATTGCTTTCTGAATCGTTGTAAGGAATTCCGTTTATAGTAACATTTACTCTTGTGGCGTCGGTTCCGCGGACACGAATTCCGGTATAACCCACACCATTTCCCGCATCTGAAGTCGTAACTACTGAAGGCATAAAGTTCATTAATATTGGAATGTCTTGCCCTAAATTGCGAGATTGAAAATCTTTATTGGATAAATTACTAAAACTAACCGGTGCTTTTAGAGTAGCACGAACAGCTGAAACAAGTACTTCATCTAACTGTTTAACTTTAATAGAATCATTTGATTTTTCTTGACTATATGTTAAGCAAGAAAATAGAATAATAACTAAAAAATAGAACTTTGACTTTTGACTGAATATTAATTCCATCCGTAAAATTTTTACGAATAAAAAGAGGTAATTATTCTTGGTTATAAAATGTTTGTTTCCAATGACTGTATATTGCGTGCACTCAATATGTCATTTTTTCCCTTAGCAGCATTACCTGCTCAGGTTCATTGGGTATAATCTCAGCTCGTTATTTAGAGCACCCCTTTTGAGACAGTACAAATATATTAAAATCCTATTTAATTTTTTGAATTTGAAAAAAATAAATTTTCGATATTAATTCCCCGATTGATGTGCCGGTTTCAATAAATCATTAACCGTTTTCACCGGATTAAAAGTAAACAAAGGAACCTCTACGAAAATAGTTAGCCATTTTGCCATAGCGCCATTCCAAAGCCCCGGTAATTCATATGCTTTCAGTGGCTTACCATTATTGTTTTTTTCTACAATAAACCCTGTATTTGGGTCAATAAATTGGTGCAAATTAAAGTATTCTCCTTTATAATTTTTAGTGCCGCATACTAAATCTACTGGATTAAAATGTGTAGCTCTTTCAAGGATTTTGGTTTGATCTGCATCAATTTGTGAAGCTTCAATTATTTGTAAAAAAGTATTCCCTTTTTGATCTCTTACCCAAAAAGGACCTCCGCCAGGTTCTCCTTCATTTTTTACCATTCCGCAAACGCGAATCGGTCTATTTAATATTGTATGAAGGTATTCTATTTTACTTTCTTTGGTATATTTTGAAAAATCTTCGGTAGTAGCAATTTTTAAATTAGTTTCTAAAAAATCTACAATTTCATTTAGATTTTCAGCATTTACATGATTACTGTCTAAAAGTTTTAAATAATCAAATATACTTTCTTGAAGTTGGATTAGTTTTCCCGCCAATGCCTTTTTGTAAAGTGAAACCTCTTGAATATGATTTTGAATCACATTGTCGATATTTTTTATAAAAATAATATCGGCTTTTAGATTATTTAAATTATCAATTAAAGCTCCATGTCCACCAGGTCTAAAAACCAATTGATTTTTATCATCTCTAAACGGTTTCCCCTCCAAATCAAGAGCAATTACATCTGTTGCTTTATCTTGATAGGAATATTTTACATTTATTGAAATGTTATTTTGAATTTCTAATTTGTTTTTAATACTGTTAATTACGAACTCAAATTCATCTTGGTG
Organism: Flavobacterium sp.; assembly: GCF_040383245.1. Classification (GTDB taxonomy): domain Bacteria; phylum Bacteroidota; class Bacteroidia; order Flavobacteriales; family Flavobacteriaceae; genus Flavobacterium. Next base: position 74,470 of record NZ_JBEIDX010000009.1, read on the forward strand.
TTCTTGAGAGACCGTGAAATGTACATGCGACTCATTGTTAACTCCTGCATAAAAAACACATTCGTTAAGATGTTCTTCAATTGCTGTTGCAATGTGGTTATTGGGATATTTATGAAATGGTAAAACTCCTTTAGGTTTATTTGCAAAATTATAATGAGAAGGAGATAGCATTGCTTTTATAAAAGCATAATTTTGTTCGTCTTTACTACAATTGTTGAAATCAGATGTTACTATTTTAGCAGTTTCTAGTACCGCATCATAAAAAGCAAACTTTTCTTTAGCAACTAAAAAAATAGGTAAATTCTTATCTTTTTTTCTATTAATATATGCGTTAATAGTTTCTTCATTTGGCTTATAATCATTTATAAACTCGGTCAAAAATTTAAACATTCTGCTTGCCGCACCAGATGCAGGAACAAATTTTTTAATTTTAATATTTTTCTTTTTCCCATCAAAAATAGTTGCAAAATACTTTGCTTGATCTTCTGAAAGTGGCTCTATTCCATCATAAAGTATGGCAGGTCTGTCAATATTAATTTTTGGCAATCCGTTTATTAATAATTGAAATTGGTTAGAAACCGTGTCTAAATTTATATTTCGATTTATAATCCCTACAAAATCATTCGAATTAAAGCCTAACTCTTGAGCTTTAGTAAAATCAGAATTTATTTGAGTTGATTTTTGTTTAAGATTTTCTTCCATTCTATATAGGCTAAAACAGCTAAAATTGTAAAAATAATATATTGTAAAGATAACATTCCTAAGCCTCTATAGGCAAATAAAGGAACTACAATCACATCGCCAATAATCCATAATGTCCAGTTTTCGATTTTTTTTAATGCCATGTACCACATAGCAGTAAAAAATATTCCTGAAGTAAAAATATCAATATAATTAGGAATTTCTAATGAATAATTAAAAAATTTGTAAACCGCATAGGTTATTCCGATAGTGAAGAAAAACAAGAAAATGCCGATGATTTTTTCTTGATTATTGGTTTTGGTGATATTTAAATCATTTTGAATCGATTTAGAACTCCATTTATACCAACCATAAATACTCATTATTGAATAATAAAAATTCATAGTCATATCGCCAAAATAGCTTGCTTGATATAATAAATAAACAGTAATTATTGTAGAAATTATCCCCGTTGGGTACACCCAAATATTTTCTTTTTTTGCAAAATAAACGCTTACTATTCCGAATACAAAAGCTAAAAACTCCAATATGATTTGAAGTGCAGAAGCATTTTTATATTGAGAAAGAAAGAATTCTATCATAAAAGAAATGGAAATAAATTTCAGTATTAATATATATAAGCACAAACATAAATGTAATCCTCAACAAAATTAAATACTATATTATAGTTTTCAATTTCTGAATTAAAACGCAATTGTGCTTCAGTTATTTTGTCGTCCAAATTAAATTTATTTTCGAAAATATGGTTTGGAAAACTAATTCCTTCTTGACTTTTAATTTTGAATATACTCTCCTTAATTCCCCAAATAACCGTTGCTTTTTGAATTTTTTCTATTTCGGATAAATTTTCTAAATGGGAAACATCCATAAATCGGGATGCAATTTTTAAAGTCTTTTCTTTTACTAGTTCTAAATCGATACCGATTGAATGTGTACTAACTGCAATTGCCGAAAATTCATGAGAATGAGAAATAGATATGCATTTTTCATCCTTTAAATGAGGCTTGCCATGTGCATCATAATACAAGTCGAAATCAGAATATCCTATATGTTGCAAAAGCATTCTAACTGCCAAAAATCCTTTTTGATGGCTTTCTGATTTCATCGAATCGATTCTCTTTTTAGAAGAGATATTTAAATCAACGACATCTATAAACCATTCCAAATCTTCGGTTATTTTCCAAAGATATAGTGTTGTAGTGTCATTAATTATAACTTCTTTATATAATGGCATTTAGTATTTTATTGTTTTACAGTGGCTTAAGAACATAAACATTTCATAAATTTTAAAATAAATTATTAAAATCGAAACCTATGTTGTAATTTTGCGCCAAATTAAAAACAAATATACATAATAGATGAGTACACAAACATTACCTTATGTAGCTTTTAAAGTGAAAGATATTTCGCTTGCAGCTTGGGGAAGAAAAGAAATTGAATTGGCTGAAGCAGAAATGCCGGGTTTAATGGCGTTAAGAGCAGAATACAAAAACGAACAACCTCTTAAAGGTGCTCGTATTGCAGGTTGTTTACACATGACCATTCAAACTGCTGTATTAATTGAAACTTTAATTGCTCTTGGTGCAGAAGTTACTTGGTCATCTTGTAATATTTTCTCAACACAAGATCAAGCCGCTGCTGCTATTGCTGCTGCCGGAATTCAGGTTTATGCTTGGAAAGGTTTGAACGAAGAAGATTTTGATTGGTGTATTGAGCAAACTTTATTCTTTGGTGAAAATAGAGAACCATTAAACATGATTTTGGATGATGGTGGAGATTTAACTAATATGGTTATCGATCGTTACCCACACTTAGTTGCTGGAATTAAAGGATTATCTGAAGAAACTACAACTGGAGTTCACAGATTATACGAAAGAGTAAAAGCGGGAACTTTACCAATGCCTGCAATTAATGTTAATGATTCGGTTACTAAATCGAAATTTGACAATAAATACGGTTGTAAAGAATCGGCTGTTGATGCTGTTCGTAGAGCTACTGACTTAATGTTGGCTGGTAAAAGAGTAATTGTTTGTGGATATGGTGATGTTGGAAAAGGAACTGCAGCTTCTTTTAGAGGTGCTGGTTCTATTGTAACAGTTACTGAAATTGATCCTATCTGTGCGCTTCAAGCAGCAATGGACGGATTTGAAGTGAAAAAATTAAACACTGTTATTGGAACTGCAGATATTATTGTAACTACAACTGGAAATAAAGATATCGTTTTAGGTTCTCATTTTGAGAAAATGAAAGACAAAACGGTTGTTTGTAATATTGGTCACTTTGATAATGAAATTGACATGGCTTGGTTAAACAAAAATTTTGGTCACACCAAAAACGAAGTAAAACCTCAAGTTGATATCTATAATGTTAACGGTAATGACATTATCATCTTGGCAGAAGGTCGTTTAGTAAACCTAGGTTGTGCTACAGGTCACCCAAGTTTTGTAATGAGTAATTCATTTACAAACCAAACTTTAGCCCAAATTGAATTATGGAATAACAGTGCTGCATACAACAATGAAGTTTATATGTTACCTAAACATTTAGATGAAAAAGTAGCAAGATTACACTTAGCTAAATTGGGTGTAGAATTAGAAACTTTACGTCAAGATCAAGCAGAATATATTGGAGTAGCTGTTGAAGGTCCATTTAAACCAGAATACTACAGATACTAATCAAGTATAAAGTAAAAAAATAAAAAACCCTTGCCATTGCAAGGGTTTTTTTATGAGAATTATATTATTTCTAAAGCATCCTCAATAGTTTGATATACTTTTTGCAATTGGCTATTGGTAATTATATATGGGGGTAATACATAAACAACATTTCCTACCGGGCGCAAAATTACTCCGTTTTCAATAAAAAAATAATATAATTTATTTCGAAGGGTGCCATAATAACTTTCTTTTATATCTGATTTTATTTCGAGTGCAAATATTACTCCAAGTAACCGAGTGGTTTTTACTTTAGGATGATTCTTTATTTTGTTTTCAAAATCCAAATGGCATTGGTTAACACGCTTTATATTAGCTTGTATCTCGGGAGTTTGTAATAATTCCAAACTGGCTAAAGCTGCTGCGCAACCTGTCGGATTAGCTGTAAACGTATGCCCGTGGAATAAAGCTTTGTTAATATCATCATCGTAAAATCCGTCGTAGATTTCTTGTGTAAATGTTGTAATTGCCATTGGGATTGTTCCCCCGGTTAAGGCTTTCGACAAGCACATCATGTCGGGTTTATTAATTAGGTAATCGGTTGCAAAATTCTTTCCCGTCTTTCCAAAACCAGTCATAACTTCGTCGGCAATAGTAAAAACAGAATGGGCTTTGCACAAAGCAATCATTTCATCTAAAACTTCTGGAGAATACATTACCATTCCTGCTGCACCGAGAACTAAAGGTTCGAATATAAAGGCAGCAAATTCGTTGGTTTTTAAAAGTTTTTTTAAAACTTGAACTGATTTTTCTTCGTTACCTTTGGTTGGAACTGGAATGCGAACAACTTCTAAAAGTGAACCTTTGAATGCCTCTGTAAAAAAAGTAATCCCGCTAGTAGCCATTGCTCCAAAGGTATCTCCATGAAACGCATCTTCAAAAGCTATAATTTTAATTTTTTTTATTCCTTTATTATAATTGTATTGTAATGCCGTTTTTATTGCAACTTCAACGGCAGTAGAACCATTATCAGAATAAAATAATTTTTTTTGATTTGAAGGTAAGATCTCCATCAATTTTTCAGAAAGTACTACTACAGGTTCGTGAGTAAACCCTCCAAAAAGTACGTGTTCTAAAGTGGTTAATTGTTTGTAAATGGCATCTGCCATATATTTATTAGAATGCCCGTATGGATTTACCCACCAAGAGGCAATTGCGTCTATGTATTCTTTACCGTTTTCATCCCAAAGCAACGCTCCTTCACCTTTTACAACCGCAACAGCAGCTGCAGCAGTTTTATGCTGAGTATAGGGATGCCAGTTGTATTTTTGATCTCTTTGTGAAAGACTCATTGGAATTGTAGATAATTGATTATCGATTATTGCTTTCTGAATCTAAAGTTTTAATAAATTATCGCGAAATTCATCTGCATATTGCTGAATTACATTGGCATCAAAGTAGGGTTCTTCTTCAATTCGTCCAATGAATTTAGCTTTGGTTTTTGCCAAGATAATTTCTTCGGTAGCTTTATTTTCGTCTCCAGAAAAAATAATGCCAGCTAAAGGAATTTTTTTGCTTTTTAAGGCTTCAAATGATAATAAAGTGTGATTGATGCTTCCTAAATAATGTCGGGAAACCAAAATTACTTTATAATCCTTTTGAATTAAATCGATAATACAATCGTTATCATTTAAAGGCACCAATAATCCACCAGCGCCTTCAATTACTAAATGATTAGTGGTTTTTGGCTCATTAATTTCTTTAATATCGATTGTAATTCGGTCAATGGCTGCGGCCAAATGCGGACTTGCGGGCGTATTTAATTTGTAACTGTTCGCGTGAATTTTGGTTTTATTATTCGATATGTATTTTTGAATTTTATGACTATCCGAATTGTCTAAATCTCCCGCTTGAATGGGTTTCCAATAATCGGCTTCCAATGCTTGCGTAACAATAGCTGAAGCAATGGTTTTGCCAACGTCTGTTCCGATTCCTGTGATAAATAGTTTCATAATATTAAAATGTAAAGTTACATAACAAACGTAAAACTTCTGATATTTCTTCTTCCGAATTATAAGAATGCAAACAAAATCGCAAACGCTCTTGACCTTCGGGCACTGTTGGTGACAATATGGCTTTTACATCAAACCCTTTTTCTTGCAAATTAGCAGCAATAGATTTTACTTTTTCATTACCCGGAATTATAGCACATTGAATAGCCGATTTGCTATAAACAAAAAGCGATTTTATACCAAGTTGGGTTTTTTCTTGATTGAAAAATTGAATATTTTGCTTTAGGTTTTGCATTGCTACTTTTTCAGTTTTTAAATGCTGGTAAGCAATTAATATGGCTGCAACCGAATGTGGAGAAAGACCTGTGGTATATATAAAACTTCGAGCAAAGTTGACCAAGTAACTTTTTAGTTCTTCGCTACCAATAATGGCGGCTCCATGGCAACCTAGCCCTTTACCAAATGTGATAATTCTTGCAAATACTTTATCCTGTAACCCTAAACTATACACTAATCCTTGTCCGTTTTCTCCAAAAACGCCCAATGCATGAGCTTCATCAACAACTAATTGACAATTGTATTTTCCACAAAGAGCAACCAATTCTTCAAGTTTTGGGCAATCACCATCCATCGAGAAGACCGATTCGGTTACCACATACACTTCGACAGGCTCAGTGTGATAACGTTTTATTATCGATTCTAAATCTTCCAAATCATTGTGTTGGAATTTATAGGACTTAGCTTTACTCATTGTGATACCGTCTCGAATAGAAGCGTGACACAATTCGTCATACAAAATAACATCATTTCGCTGCGGTACTGAGCTAAAAAAGCCCACATTGGAATCGTAGCCCGAATTGAAAATTAAAGCTGCAGGAGCATCGTGAAACTTAGCAATGGCATTTTCTGTAAAAGCATAAAGATTGTGATTACCTGAAATTAATCGAGAGCCCGTTGCGCCATTTACTCTTATATTATTATGTAGAAGATATTCATGTGTTTGATTAAAAATCTCATCTGAACTAGCAAACCCTAAATAATCATTCGATGCAAAATCGATCAAATCTTTTGAAACAGGCAATTCCCGCAAGGCATTATTTGCTTCACGTTGTTGCAGTTTTTGAGCAAGTGCTTTGGGAAATGGTTTCATCTATCAAAAATAAAAAAAGCCAAACAAATATGCTTGGCTTTTAAGTTTTATTTTGTAATTGTCTTAGTCTGCTAAAACAATTACTTTATTGTCTTTCATCTCAATAGTTCCAGATGCAATTTCTAAGTTGAAGTTTTGATCATTTACTTTGGTAAATTTATTTTCAACTTCTTTTTGAAAATTAAAACTAGTTGCTGTAATTTTTACAGTTCCTTGTTTTAAAATGGAAACTATTGGCGCGTGATTATTTAATATTTGAAAAGATCCATCAACTCCTGGTAAAGAAACCGAAGTAACCTCTCCTTTAAATAATGTAGCTTCCGGTGATACTATTTCTAAAATCATAATTTTTTGAGTTAGAAGATGGAAGATGTAAGATGTAAGATGAAGAATTAACTTCTAGCTTCTGACATCTGACTTCCAACTTAATTATGCTTCTGCTAACATTTTTTGTCCAGCCTCGATAACATCATCAATAGTTCCTTTAAGGTTGAATGCTGCTTCTGGCAAGTGATCTAATTCACCATCAATAATCATGTTGAATCCTTTGATAGTATCTTTAATATCAACCAATACTCCAGGAATACCTGTAAATTGCTCAGCTACGTGGAAAGGTTGAGATAAGAACCTTTGAACTCTACGAGCTCTAGAAACTGATAATTTATCTTCTTCAGATAACTCTTCCATACCAAGAATCGCGATGATATCTTGAAGTTGTTTGTATTTTTGAAGGATCTCTTTTACTCTTTGAGCACAATCATAATGATCAGCACCTAAGATTTCTGGAGAATGACTCAAAGTCAAGGCGAAGGTAGCAAACATCTGATAATTTTCCAAGAGGCTTCAGCTTATGTTAGCATTAAAAGTAATTACTAAATCAAAGCGTTATTTTTTTACCTGTGCTACACTTCTGAATTGTATAAGTTACTGAGCTTGTTCCAGTATAGGAGCTAGGAAACCCTGGGTTCTGGATGTAAGAACAATTTTGCAAAGCAGTTCCGCCAGAAGTGCTGATTATGAACAGACAGCACACTCCAAACCTAGAATTACAGATTAATTTTGTTAAATTCATATTTTTAGTGCCTGAGATAGATCCAGTTACTCCCACATTGTTTGTAACAGCAATGGGTCTTAGCACACTGATACTTCATTTCACCACAACACCATAACAGACTTCTTGATGTGAGAGAACGGCTCGAACAGGAAGTGAAATATTTTCAGTAATAAGGAGTAATTTTACAATCTACCCAGCAGCACAATTTCCACTTGCAGTGCCGCCTTTTGAATTACACTCCGAGCCGGTGTAGCAGGTCCCGTTACGAGCAGTGCTAAAGATGAAAAAGTAGCCACACGTCGATTGAGAGTTTTTTAGTTTGACTTAAAAAATTAAATATTTGATAAGTCATGCTGAGCCCTATGAAGATATAATTGCACAAGACTTGCGTTTGAGTTTTTACCTCTGTCCACTTGAAAGGGCACTCTGGCTTCGACAGCCGGTGTTCTTGAACGTCACAATGGAAAACAAGGAGAAAACTGAAATTTTTATAACA
>NZ_JBEIDX010000010.1:0-79946 GCF_040383245.1 Flavobacterium sp.
ATACTTGTTTCACTTTGTGAAATCAAAGAACTTCTATTATGATGATTCATGGTTGGATGGGGTGAATGACGAAACAAATACATTTTCATATGGGACTAATAATCTATTTCCAAAGTTAATTTCTGGAATGGATTTTAGAGATGGAGTAGTTAGAACTAATGTTGCAACAACTCAACATTTGAGAAAATTGTGTGAAAAGAAAGGATTTTTTCTAAATCATACAGCGGTCTTTCCTGAAGTAATCCCTATGATTCCAATCTTATCAACTACAAGACCGGGAGACACAGTTCTTGATTTATTCAATGGGACAGGGACTACAGGTGAAGTTAGTGTGAAATTGGATAGAGAATATGTTGGATATGAATTTAATCCCGAGTACGTAATGGCATCTGAAATAAGATTGTCTGAACTTGAAGAAGTAGCATAAATAGATAACACACAACAACTAAAGTAATATTATTATGACAAATCAATATAATTCTACAGGGATGATTCCAATTCATCAAGTATCAGAAATGATGTGTTTCAAAAGTATTAATACTACAATGAAATGGTTGGAAAATAATAGTGTAAAAATACATAGAATAGCAAATAAGAAATATGTATTTGAGATTGAGGTATTATCGGAAATTGATAAGCTTCAAGTAAAAGAATTGAAAAGAAGATTTCCGGACAGATGGATTGAAATGTATAGAACTATTGCTTCAAATCCTAAAGTGTGTGAGTTAGTGTTATTACAAATTGGTGACGAACCAGTTCAAAGCACAAGCTATACTGTAGTGAAAGTTAAAAACAAAAAAGAAGAGGCTCTACTAAAACAATTATTATCATGAAAAAATTAACATTAGGAAGAAATTCACTTAAAGGATTGAAAATTTTCTGTAAAGTTTGTAATAGAGATAATCCTAATTGTAAACATTACGAAAATCAATATTATAAAATTAGAGTCCATATTCCGGGTACTAAAAATGATATTAGAAGCAAAAAGTTATCTGCAACAAATTATCTTGATGCCGTTCAAGAAGCAACTCAATTTCAAAAAGAATTAGTTTCAAATAATTATGAATTAGTTCAAGAAAATTATGTTGGAAATGACTTTACTCTCGTAGGAGCAATTCTTAAATATACTCAATATTTAGGAGGTAATCATGAGTTAGTTCAATTTAGAAAAAAGATTACTATTTCTCATGAAAAAGAATCATTCAGATTTTGTAAATATTTTTGTAAAGCTATCGAGCATAAACATAATTTAAAAACTTTTAGAGTAAAGGATGTCTCAAAACATGATGTTGCATTGTTCTACACTTGGGCAGAATCACATTTTCCATCACCAAGAACATTCAATAAATGTATGATTTCGTTAAGAACTTTTTTTAACTTTTTGATTGATGTTGAAGATATCAATATGAAAAATCCATTTGTTGGATTTAAATCAAAATCAGTTGAAAAAAGTACAATAAATACTGTTTCTAAAAGAGAATTCGATTTAATCTTAGATGCTATCGATACTGAAAGCCCTATTCTAAAACTTGGAGGAAAAGGAGAAGAAAAGAATATGAAATTTCCTTATCTAAAGGAAGGTTTTAAATTGTTTCTTTTAACTGGTGGAAGAAGAGAAGAGGTTGTTGACTTGAAGTGGGGGGATATTTATCAATCTGAAAACGGAACCTATTTTTTTATGATATCTAACAAAAAAGTAGAGAGAAACTCAAATAATAAAGGGAGTTACATGAAATATATCCCTATTAATTCAGACTTACTTTCATTTTTGTTCGAATTAGGTTTTGAGGATAAAAAGCACACAAATGATTATATTTTATTTCCTGATAGAAATATATCTAATACTACCATAATGAATAATTTAAGTAAGTCTTTCACTTTTTACAGAAAATCGGCAAAGATTGAGAAGGAAATAAGTTTAAAAGACTTAAGAAAAACCTATATTACATGGGTGAATCAGGCGATGGGAACTAAAACAGGAATACTTACATCTCATTCAACTGACAAAGTTCTTAAAGAGCATTACTTGGATCCGAAAGTAATCTCAACAATTGAAAAGGCCGTATTGGAAGTTCGCATCTTCGGTTAGATGTTAATCTTTATTAGTTATTTTTTGATTAATCCCTAAAATTAATTTTTTAGGGATTTTTCAATTTATCTAAAATCTACCTCACTTAAATTCCTCACTTGAATCATTTTATTAATGATATCCATATGAACATAAATTAAAATTTGGTTTAGATTATAATGAAAATCAAATTTATTAGTATTGTTTAATCTCCGTGAAATAAATTTGTGAATGGATATATCCTCATATACTAGTAATAGCTACAAGTTCTATGATAATTTTAGTCTTTTTTAGAGATTTTTTTTAACTTTTTTCATCACTCTTCCTCACTTGAATTCCTCACTTGGACAAAATGAGTTCTTGTTTTTTTTGATTAAAATCCATAAAAAAACCCTTAATATGTTGAATACTAAGGGTTTCTTTTTGTAGCGAGAGGGAGATTTGAACTCCCGACCTCAGGGTTATGAATCCTGCGCTCTAACCGACTGAGCTACCTCGCCAAATGTCGATTTGCGTTTTTGAATGCGGGTGCAAATATAACACTAAAATTACAGCATACAAATATTACATTAAGAAAATAAAATATTTTTTTCTTTTGTTTTTTTATAAATAAAAATTATATATTTATCAAAATTTAGAATATGTCGTCCAAAGTTCGTTATGAGATTGAATTCCCTATTAATTCGTCTCCGCAGTTATTGTATCAATACATTTCATCCCCATCTGGTTTGCAAGAATGGTTTGCAGATAAGGTGAATTCTCGTGGAGAGTTTTTTACTTTTGAATGGAATGATTCTCAAGAAAATGCGCGATTGGCTTCTAAAAAAACCGGTGAGAAAATCAAGTTCAAATGGATTGATGAAAATAAAAAAGACACCGAATATTATTTTGAAATCCGAATTCTCGAAGACGAATTAACCAAAGATGTATCGTTACTAATTGTTGATTTTGCCGAAGAAGATGAGTTGAATGAAGCAAGACAATTATGGGAAAATCAAGTTTCTGATTTGAAACATGTAATTGGTTCGGTATAAATTTCACATCATATTTTTGCAGTAATAAGATTTTCTTATGATTAACTTTAACGGTTCTTTTCTTCCTTCTGAAGGGTTGTTATCTAGTACAAACAGAGCTTTTTTATATGGAGACGGCGTATTTGAAACGCTTAAAGTTGTAAATTCCAAAGTCTTATTTTTAGAAGATCATTATTTTAGATTAATGGCTTCGATGCGAATTGTGCGCATGCAAATCCCAAATAATTTTACCTTAGAATATTTTGAAGAGCAAGTAATTAGCACTGCAACCGCTTGCAGTTGTGCCGATGCTGCGCGGGTTCGATTTACTGTTTATAGAAACGATGGCGGCTACTATTTGCCTCAAACTCGTGAAGTTTCCTATGTGATTCAGGCTTCACCATTGGCTTCTGCCTTGTATTCTTTTTCTGATGCGGCTTATGAAGTAGATTTGTATAAAGATTTTTTCATTTCAAAACAGTTGCTTTCAACCATAAAAACAACCAACAAGATGATTTCGATCACGGGGAGTATTTTTGCCCAAGAAAATGATTTGCAAAATTGCCTCTTGCTGAATAATGAAAAAAATGTGGTGGAAGCTTTGAATGGAAATTTATTTATGTTGATGGGAAATAAGTTGATCACCCCGCCAATTGATGAAGGTTGCTTAAACGGAATTACAAGAAAAAAAATACTAGAACTTGCTAATAAAATAGAAGGAATTGAAGTGGTGCAAGAGCCAATTTCACCCTTTGATTTGCAAAAAGCTGATGAACTTTTTATTACAAATATTATAATTGGAATTCAGCCCATAACGCAATACCGTAAAAAAGGGTATACTACAAAACTAGCTGTGCAATTACTGAAGCAACTAAACGAACTAATTTAAATTAGGATTTTCTGGTGCGTTGGACCAAATTAGGTAATCGCCACCTAATTCAGTTATTTTTTCTTTCCAGATTTTTTTTGATGAGGTATTAAGCAAGTCTTTTTTATGTTTGTTGACAGTTATTGCCCAAGAATTACCTTCTATTTCTTCCTCTAGCTGGTTGGCGCCCCAACCGGTGTAGCCAAGGAAAAACCGAATATCTTCTTTGTTTATTTTCCCTTCGTTGATTAGGCTTTTGGTTAGTTCAAAATCGCCACCCCAATAAATTCCATTGGATATTTCAATGCTGTCAAAAATTAAGTCCGGTATGGTATGAATGAAATACAGGTTGTCTTGTTCAACAGGTCCGCCATTATAGATTTTGAAAGAAGCTTCAATATCTGGAACCAAATCATTAATAGTGTATTCCAGCGGTTTATTCATAATGAATCCCAACGAACCTTCGTTGCTGTGCTCTGCAAGTAAAATTACAGATCTATTAAAGTAGAGGTCTCCTAAAATGGAAGGCTCGGCAATTAATAGTTGTCCTTTTTGAAGTTTTTCTGAGATCATTATTTTTATATATAAATTAAAAGTACAAAAAACCATTTAAAGATATCAAGTTAGGGCAAAAAAAATCACGCTAAAAGCGTGATTTTATATTGAAGTGGAAACTTACTAGTTTACTGAACCATCTAATTCAGCACCAGCTTTAAATTTAACTACATTTTTAGCAGCGATTTTAATAGTTTTTCCAGTTTGTGGGTTTCTTCCGTCTCTAGCAGCTCTTCTAGTAACTGACCAAGATCCAAAACCTACTAAAGAAACTCTTCCACCTTTTTTCAAAGTAGATCCTACATTTCCTAAAAATGACTCTAAAGCTAATTTAGCAGCAGCTTTTGTAATTCCTGCATCTGCAGCAATAGCATCGATTAATTCTGATTTGTTCATAATAATAGTTATTAATTGTTGGTTAAACATTTTTTTAATCAAAACAAATTTAGTAGAAAATACCTACTGCGCAAGGCCTTGAGGCTATTTTAGCCAATTTTGTTGATAAGTAGCAGGTTTTGTTGATAAAAGCGGCTTTTTTTGATGTTTTTTTGTTCGATTATACCAATATTTACAATGGTTTACACCGCTTTTGCCTCGGCAGAAAGTGTCATTCCATTCAATAATTCGGCGGTTGTCATCCTCTTTTTTCCTGGAAACTGCAAACTTGTAATTTCTAAGTAACCATTTTGAACTGCAATTTTCATTTCTTTTTTAGTAGTTAGGATGCTGCCAATAGCATTAGTGTGGTTTTCTGCTACTAACCTGGCTTCGTATATTTTAACGCTCCACTCATTTTCACCATCCAAAAAAGTACACCAAGCACTAGGATAAGGTGAAAGTCCTCTAATAAGGTTGTAGATTTCAATTCCGGATTTTGTGAAATCTATTTTGCAATTGTCTTTATTGAGTTTGTAGGCAGTTTTAATTTCGCTTGAATCTACCTGAATGGTTGTTGTAATATTCCCCTTTTCTATTAAAGCTAGCGTTTCGGTTACCGCTTCACAGCCAAGATTCATTAATCGGTCGTGAAGAACTCCTGCATTTTCAGAAATAGAAATCGGAGTTTCTTTACTAAGAATCATAGCGCCGGTATCAATTTTGTCATCTATAAAGAAGGTTGTTACTCCGGTTTTGGTTTCTCCGTTAATAATTGCCCAGTTAATAGGTGCAGCACCACGATAATTGGGAAGTAGGGAAGCATGAAGGTTAAAAGTTCCTAATTTTGGCATTTTCCAAACCACTTCGGGTAGCATTCTAAAGGCAACAACTACTTGAAGGTTGGCATTTAAACTTTTTAATTCTGATAAAAAATCTTCGTCTTTTAAATTGGTAGGCTGTAATAAATGCAGTTGATGTTCTAATGCATATTCCTTTACCGCCGAATATTTTATTTTTTGTCCGCGTCCTGCTGGTTTGTCTGCAGCAGTAATTGCGCCAACCACTTCATGATTATTTTTTATGATCGTGTCTAAAATTCCTACAGCAAATTCGGGCGTACCCATAAAAACGATTCTTAATTTTTCCATAGTGTTTGGCATGTCGAGGCACGAAGCAGTCTCATTTTTTATTTCTTAATAGAATATAAATTGTTTGGTTGAATAGTAATGGTGTCGTTTTCCATTAAAATTTGAAGTGCAAAGATAACATCGTCTTTTGGATATTTTGTAATTTTTTGAATATCTCTAGAGTTCAATTCTTGTAATTTTAATAGTTCAAGAACTTCTTTGGTTATTGTATTAATATCGACTTTCTTTTTGTTTTTCGAAATACAATACGAACAAATGCCGCAATCGTCTTTTGCTTTTTCTCCAAAATAGTTTAACAACAATTTACTTTTACATTGTGTACCTTCATTAATATAATGGAGCACCGATTTTAGTTGGTCGGTCTTCAATTGATTTTGGGCTTCCAAATATTTAGCAACTCGGTTTATTGTTCTTTCATCTTCGCGCACTTCATTAAAGGTAATCGAAGCGTCATTGTTTTTTGCATTCAATTCGATGATTCCTTTTTCATTTAATTTATGCAAAATGGCCAATACTTGATTTTCATCGGAATTGGATTTTTTTGCAATAAGCGAAATATTAATTACCGATTGCGATTCATAAACCCCGGGATTTGTTCTTAAAATGGTCAGAATTACTTCTTCATCCTGCGGATTTAAACTGATGTACCGCATTACTTCTTTGGAAGGAATACAAAATTGTAGCGTAATTTTTTCAGAAAATTCCTGCGAAAGCGAAAGTATTCCTTGGCGATCTAGAAATTGTAAGGCATTGTAAACCTTCAAAACCGAAAATGAATATTTAGTGCAAAAATGGTTGATATTGAAGTTGTATTTTTCATCCAATCCTTCTCCGTAGGCTATTTGAAAATAAGAATTGAGTTTGATGTAAACCAACTTTAAAAAGGCTTTGTCACAAAGGACGCTCAAAAACTGCGATTCGGCATGAATCACATCCGATGGATTGGCAAGCAAAATAGCAAAAGCTTTTTCGCCATTTCGGCCCGCTCTTCCGGCCTCTTGGTAATAGTTTTCAAGGTTGGAAGGAATGTGTAAATGCACTACGGTTTTTACATTGGCTTTGTCAATTCCCATTCCGAATGCATTGGTTGCAATCATCACTTGGGCTTTTTCATCCATCCAAAGCAGTCTGTTTTTTTCTTTTTCCTTAGCAGATAAACCGCCGTGGTAATATGTTGAAGAATATCCTAAAGAGTTTAATTGAAGCGCCGTTTCTGAACAGGCTTTTCTATTGTTTACATATAATATAGCAGGCTGTGGATTTTTTTTAAGAATTTGTTCTAACAAATTCAGTTTGTCTTCCACATTAAAAACCATGTAGGCTAAGTTTTCTCTAGCAAATGATTTTGTAAATACTTGCGCTTGCTGCATTTGTAATTGTGCCAAAATATCTTCTTGCACCTTACTTGTTGCTGTGGCTGTTAATGCTAAAAACGGAACTTTAGGAAAAAACGCTTTGAGCTTTGCAATTTTCAAATAGGCAGGTCTAAAATCATGTCCCCATTGCGAAACACAATGCGCTTCATCAATAACAATTAGATTAATAGGAAGATTTTTAATACGCTCTAGCACCCAATCACTTTGAAGTCGCTCCGGCGATAGATATAAAAATTTGTAATTACCATATTGGCAATTGTCAAGTAAGTCAATTAGTTCTTCTGAGTGAATTCCGCCTGTTAAAGCAATGGCTTTAATTCCTTTGCTTTGCAAGTTTTCAACTTGGTCTTTCATCAAAGCAACTAAAGGTGAAATAACCAAACAAATGCCTTCCTTAAGCATAGCAGGAACCTGAAAAGTAATTGATTTTCCGCCTCCGGTTGGCATTAATCCGAAAGTATCTTTGCCTTCTAAAACCGAATTAATAATGGCTTCCTGAGGCGTTCTAAACGCATCATGGTTCCAATATTTTTTTAGGATTTCTATCGGTTTGGACATGGAATAATTACGAATTTACTATTTCGTAAAAGTAGTAAAACAATAAATTATAATTGATTTAAAATGAAAGAGATTCGTTCTTCCACAGTTCCTTTTGGAACTTCAATCAAATGATAACCATATTTTTGGTAGGTTTCAGTAAGGTGATTGTAAATGAGTGTGGCTTGTTCAAAGTTCTCATAGCGCTCGTTATCACTTTCATATATTTCTTCCCAAGGCGGAAGTAAGAATATTTTGGTGTAAATATGTTCGCGACAAGCCAGATCAAAAAAAGCAGGATAACTGTCGCCAATGTAATGCATGTAGGCCAATACATCAGGAATTCCCCTGTCTAGAAATACAATGTTGTGTGGTTCTTTTTGGGCATTGTAAAATTGTTTTTTTCTACCCTCTAAAAGTAGTTCGCTAAACAGTAACGGATTCTCTAAAAACAATTGTTCAATACCTTGTTTTTTAGCTTCCAAAGTTACCTCACGAGAAATTTCAGGATAGCAGCAAAAACCTTTGGCTAGCAAGCCTTCAATAATTGTTGTTTTTCCTGTGCCTGGACCTCCAATAATAACTACGATTTCTTTATTCAAAATGTATCGAAATAAGCGGCAAATTTATAGATTTGTTTTAGATTTAAAGTTGGAAATTAATTAAATTTTTATATTTTTGGAAACTATTCTCAAAATACAAATCAGATTCAATTATGAAAAATTTATTAGTTGTTGCCTTTTTTTCCTTGTTCTTTTTTAGTTGTAGTAACAAAGAGGGTGTTTCTGGATCTTCAAGTTCAGATGGAGAATTAAGGGTACAAACTTATAGTATTCAGGATATAAATTTTACTAGTGCAAAATGTATTGGGGTACTTACTCTTGGAAGTTATGCAACTTCTGATTATGGAATTTGCTGGAGTACTTTACAAAATCCTGTTGCAACAGGCCCTCATGCTCAAGGAACTTTAAATGCAGGTTCCTCTGTTTTTTCTAGTATTATTGGGCCATTAATTGCAAATACCACTTACTATGTAAGGGCATATGCAAAAGATGCTACTGGAACTGTATATGGAGCTCAAATGTCATTTACAACTTTAAATATGGTGGGTTCTACTGGTGGCGGACTAGTTGATGTTGAAGGGGAAGCATATGAATCTGTGGTTATTAACGGAAAAGAATGGATGCGAAGAAACTTAAATGTAAGTAAATACAAAAATGGTGATGTAATACCTCAAGTTACCGATGTGGCTCAATGGGATGCATTAACAACAGGTGCTTGGTGTTATTATGAGAACGATACGGCTAATGGACCTATTTATGGTAAATTATACAATTGGTATGCTATTAATGATAGTAGGGGTTTAGCTCCAACAGGATGGCATATTGCTACCGATGCAGAATGGACTAGTTTAACTGATTTTTTAGGCGGTGCAAATGTAGCTGGTAAAAAACTAAAAGACAATTCTGCAACTTCAACTTGGGATGTGACTACACATTATGCTACCAATCAATCAGGGTTTTCGGCATTACCAGGTGGAGTAGGTTATTTAAATTATAGTTTACCACCTTCTCCTGCTGTTCCAGCTCTTTCAGATTTATTTAAATGGAAAACAAAAGCTGCATATTGGTGGACTTCAACTCCAGGTAATTCAGCTGAATATAACTGGGTAAGAGATGTTAATAGCACAAGTGATCAATTGGTGCGCAGTGGTGCGGTTAAAAGCAGTGCTTTATCTGTGCGTTGTGTAAAAAACTAATTTATTATACAATTAGAATAATAGAAAAAGCTACAACTTTTAGTTGTAGCTTTTTTATTTTAGATAAATAGTAAAGCAGCTATATTAGCTTTTGAATTAGGCTTTGTCTAATACTTTTCTTGTGACTTTTACTACTATTGCTCTTGGTATTAATCTTGAGGAGAAAGCCAGAACTGAATTCATAATTCCGTGTATGGCAACAGTTTTTCCTTTCATCATGGAAGCATAGCCAAATTCGGCCACTTCTTTAGCAGAAGGTAAATTTTTTGATTTAAAGATTTTGCTGTCATTCATTGCAGCAGCATCTTGAAAACCTGTTTTTGTAGCACCAGGACAAAGTGCCGTTATTGTAATTCCTTTATTTCTAACCTCATTGTTTACTGCTTCACTAAAACTCAATACATAGGCTTTGGTGGCACTGTATACTGCAAATGTTGGTCCGGATTGAAATGCAGCCGTTGAAGCTACATTCATTATTTTGCCTCGACCACGAAGTACCATATCTTGTAAGTATAATTTTGTAAAATGGGTTAGCGTGGTCATATTCAAATTAATCATTTGAAGTTCTTTATTCCAATCTGTTTCTGTAAACATTCCGTAGTCTCCAAAACCGGCATTGTTTATCAAGTAGTCAATTTGAATGTTTTGTTCGGTAGTTTCGTTATAAATCTCTTGAGCCGCATTAATTTCAGAAAGGTCTTTGATGAATAGGTAAACCGAAATTTTATATTGCTCTTCTAATTCTTTTTTAATTTCTTCTAATTTGGATTTGTTTCTTGCAATTAAAACTAAATCATGACCTTTTGAAGCATGAATTTTGGCCAATTCAAGTCCGATGCCGTTTGAAGCGCCTGTTATTAAAGCGGTGTTTTTCATTTTTGTTCATTAATATTATGATTCTTCAAATATATTTATTTTTTTAATTGAAATTACTTTATTTATATCCCATCCCCAGTCAAATAGCCCTGATCGCAGCAAGCTACCAAGTAGCGCGGAGAGCAGGAATTTGGTTTACTAAAATGCGCCAAATTTTCGCTCCAAATAAATTAGCGGATAATTCTTAAAAATCTTATTTTGGATAACTTTATCTAATTTCAAAAATGTATATTTGCGTTTATTTTAATTACAGAATGGATAAAAAGACCGAAGAATTTTATATTCGCCTGAAAGAAGAATTGAGTAGCACTTCTGCTTGGCCTTCAGAATACTTGTATAAATTTATCGTTCCTACCGATACTACTAAAATTGTTGCGGTAGAAAAGGCATTTGATAATATGGGCGCGGTTATTAATACGCACCAATCAAAAGCAGGAAAATATACCAGTGTTTCGGTAAATGTAAGAATGAATTCGCCGGAGCATGTGGTTGAAAAATATCTAGAAGTTTCTACAATAGAAGGAATAATTTCATTTTAATATGGTGCCAAAATACATAAAAGAGAATGCGAATGAGGTGGTAGGTCATTTGGAATACAATGCCGAAAGACCGCATTTAATTATTCCGGAATATGGTCGTCATTTGCAAAAATTGATCGATCAAGCCAAAGTTATTGCAGACAGAGAAGAACGCAACAAGGCAGCCAAATACATCATTCAGGTAATGGGAAGTTTGAATCCGCATTTGCGTGATGTGCCCGATTTTCAGCACAAGTTATGGGATCAGTTGTTTATCATGTCTGATTTTATGATGGATGTAGATTCTCCTTATCCTATTCCTACTCGTGAGGTGATAAATTTAAAACCAGAGCGTTTACCTTATCCACAGAAAAATCCGAAATACCGTTTTTATGGAAACAATATCAAATACATGATAGAAGTTGCCGATAAATGGGAAGAAGGCGAAATGAAAAGTGCCTTGGTGAAAGTAATTGCCAACCACATGAAAAAATCATATTTAAGTTGGAATAAAGATACAGTTACCGATGTGGTAATTTTTGAACATTTATTTGAGCTTTCTGAAGGAACAATTAACCTGTTAGGAAGTGAAGAAGAATTGTCTACCACAACCGATTTAATTCGAACCAATAAAAAAGTTTCAAATAAAGCCGGTATGCCAATGCAAAAGAATATGAAACAAGGTTTTAAAAAACAAACAGGGAAAAAACCATTTATAAAGAACAATAATAATCCAAAATAAAAAAAGGAGCTAAGGCACTAAGGGTCTAAGAAAACTAAGAAACTTATTGCTAAATACCTAAGAACCTAAATCGACTATATGGGAACTTTTAAAATTGAAGGAGGCATTAGATTAAAAGGGGATGTAACCCCACAAGGTGCTAAAAACGAAGCGTTACAAATATTATGTGCGGTGTTGTTAACACCAGAAAAAGTTACAATTAATAATATTCCAGATATTATTGATGTAAATAAATTGATTACGCTATTAGGAAACTTGGGTGTAAAAATTCAAAAAAATGGTCCAGGATCAATCACTTTTCAAGCCGATGAGGTTAATGTGGGCTATCTTGAAACCGAAGCCTTTAAAAAAGAAGGGGGATCGCTCAGAGGTTCTATTATGATTGTTGGTCCGTTGTTATCTCGTTTTGGAAAAGGATACATTCCGAAACCAGGTGGAGATAAAATTGGAAGAAGAAGATTGGATACGCACTTTGAAGGATTTATTAATTTGGGTGCCAAATTTAGATATGAAAAAGAAGACCATTTTTATGGAGTTGAAACTTCAACAAGATTAAAAGGGACTTATATGTTACTTGACGAAGCTTCTGTAACGGGAACTGCCAATATTGTTATGGCAGCCGTATTGGCAGAAGGAGTAACTACAATTTATAATGCTGCTTGTGAGCCGTATTTGCAACAATTATGCAAAATGCTTAACTCTATGGGAGCTAAAATTGGTGGAGTAGGATCAAACTTATTGACTATTGAAGGAGTAGAAAGTCTTGGTGGTTGTGAGCACAGAATACTTCCTGATATGATTGAAATTGGTTCTTGGATAGGTCTTGCGGCGATGACAAGAAGTGAGATTACTATTAAAAATGTGAGTTGGGATAATTTGGGTGTTATTCCAAATGTATTTAGAAAACTTGGAATTACCTTAGAAAGAAAAGGAGATGATATTTACATCCCTTCTCATGAAAATGGATACGAAGTTAAAACCGATATTGACGGATCAATATTGACCATTGCTGATGCACCATGGCCAGGATTCACTCCCGATTTATTGAGTATTGTTTTGGTAGTGGCTACACAAGCCAATGGCGATGTATTGATTCATCAAAAAATGTTTGAAAGTCGTTTGTTCTTTGTGGATAAATTGATTGATATGGGTGCTAAAATTATGTTGTGTGATCCTCACCGTGCTGTGGTTATGGGGCATAATTTTAAATCACAATTAAAAGCAACTGTTATGAGTTCGCCAGATATTAGAGCCGGAATTTCTTTATTAATTGCAGCACTTTCTGCAAAAGGAACTTCAACGATTCAAAATATCGAACAAATTGATAGAGGTTACGAACGCATCGATGAGCGTCTAAGAGCTTTAGGTGCGAATATTGTTAGAGTATAATTTGAACTAAATATTAAAAAAGAGGTGCAACTAGTACCTCTTTTTTATTTTATAGAATTATGGAGACCTATATTATTTTATTGCTTTGTTTGGCTTCTTTTTGCGCAGGATTTGTTGATGCTATTGTTGGTGGTGGCGGATTGATTCAAACACCTGTTGCTCTGGTTTTGTTGCCCAATTTATCTGTTGCTTCAATAATTGGTACCTTAAAAATTCCAGCATTTAGCGGAACTTCATTTGCGGCCAAACAGTATTTGAAAAAAGTACAAATGAATTGGAAGTTGCTTTCAATAATGGCTGTGCTGTCTTTTGGCGCTGCATTTTTAGGTTCCAATTTATTGACTTTGGTGAGTAATGATTTTATGAAACCGCTACTATTAGTGGTGTTGACTTTAATTGCGATTTATACGTTTGCCAAAAAGAATTTTGGCGCCAGCCAAGAGAAAAATTTAACTCCAAACAAACAATTACTTCTTGCGGTTGTAATGAGTTTGTGTATTGGTTTTTACGACGGATTTATAGGTCCGGGAACGGGAAGTTTATTGGTGCTTGGTTTTGTAGCAATTTTAGGTTTCGATTTTTTGCATGCTTCCGCAAATGCCAAAATGGTGAATCTAGCAACCAACTTTGGATCGATTTGTTTGTTTGTTTTAAAAGGGAAAATCATTTGGACAATTGCAATACCAATGGCATTTTGCAACGCTATTGGCGGTTGGATGGGCGCAAAATTGGCAATTAAAAAAGGAAACGGATTTATTCGAATCTTCTTTTTAATTATTGTTGTTGCTACCCTTATCCGATTTGGATATGATGTATTTAAATAATTATTCTAAAACATTCAGGAATTTCAATCCAAATATAATTGCATCTCCTTGGTAGCCATTTTGGTAGGAGCGAACATAGTCCAATCGGAATAATTTTGCTTTTCCAAAACCTAAATTATCCAGACCAATAGTGTATTCTTGGTAGGGTTTTCTATCTGGAATAGCTAAATTATGAAAGCCCAAAACCAATTGCGATTGCAGTTTATTCAACAACGGAATTTTATTCATAATGAATCCTTGGTCGTTGTGTTCAATATGCGTTTCAAAATATTTAGTATTGGTACTTGCTGAATAATACGGTAAATTATTGAATTGATTAGTGTAAGAATCTGCACTTCCAATATGTGTTTGGTTTCCGTTAAAATGTTTGTAGTCTACAAATGCAATGTTTTCACCATTAATAAATTGACCTCCGCTAATATTGATTTTGGTATTTCCTTTATTGCCTAAAGCAGCTAATTGCTGAATTCTAAACTTAAGCAAACTGTATTCGTATTTCTTATCGGTTGCAGAAAAAGTTTTTTCATAACCTAAAGAAACAGTAGGATAGGAGTCATTTCCAATATTAAATTTCCCGTCAGGTCTTGTCCAATAGTGTTGCCCAAATTTAATTACAGCAACTACATTTGCTTTCATTAAATTGTGTTTTTCAAAAGCAGGAGTACTAAAGTCATCTGGAAGAATTGGGTTATTAGAAGAATAAACATCATCTGTTTTTGTAATACTCTGATCGGTTGTATTCCATAAAGGTTTTCTTTCGGAGTAATCCAAATTGAAATTCATATTTAAACCGTTAACTAGTTCTCTTCCAAAATTGGCCGAAACAAAATTCTTTTCATACAATTTCATGAAATTATTCTTGAAAAGTAAACTACTAAAGGTGTTTATGGTATTCGAAATTGGGTTGTTGCTGTTGAATTGAGCAACGCTGCTACCTGCATTAATAGACAAGGTGGCATTATTAACCGAATTAAATTTGTGAACATAACTTCCGGTGGCTCTTAATTTCTTTTCAGCTAAGCCGAATTCTATATTAGAGCTAATTCTAGTGAAGGTTCTTTTTTCTTCTTCTCTTTTTGTATAGGAGATTCCTGAATGAAATTTCCATCCTTGAACCGTATTAAATGAAGTATTTGATAATAATCCGTCATAATTAATATTCCATTTTTTATAGGAATTCGAATAATTGTAACCCGATATCACATCAAAAACCCTGAATTTATTTCGTTTCGTATCTATAGAATCTAAATAGGTCTTTGACTTTTTCTTTGTTTGCAGCACATCCTTTTTCAAGTAATCAGTACTTTCTTCTATTGTTAAAGGAACGGGTCTTATTGTATTCCAAAAAGTATCTTCTTTTTTATTGGCGTTTGCTTCAAATTTTAGGACCTCATTGGTAAAGGTTTTCTTTTCTAATTTTTCAGGGAAATCAAAATTAGAATATACATAGGTAAATCTACCGCTAATGTTTATTCCAAAAATTCCTGCTTCAAAGTCGAAGGTTTGGGTGTTTTTCGCCCAAATTTTATTGGTGTTGTTGTAACTAAAACTTTGTTGGATAACCAATTTATTAATTGCAGGATTCCCCATCTGACTGCCTTTAATTGTTAGGTCTACTGCATATATTGCCCAACTATCATCTACAATATAGATGTAACCTTCCATTACTGGCTCCGAATCTCGTTTGGCAATAACTTTTATTTTATCAATAATTTTATTGTTTTCATCTACAAAAGATCCGTCAAATTTATATTTGTAATAATTGAATGCGTTATCAGCAATTGGCGACACTACTTTAGTGTTAAAATCTAAATAATTTTCGTAGAAGTCATAATTTACATCGGCTGCATTATTAAAACTAAAACCATTATCCCTTCCGCTAACTTTTGAGGCGATGATGGTTTCTTTCATTTTGTCTGGCTTTTGAAAAGTAATTTTAGAAACCGTTTCCGATAAGTATAAAATTCCACTTCTAGTGGAGTCAATCATTTCATCAAAGAAATCTAACTTTTGGCCGAGTATAGTTTTAGGCAAGTTTTTAACTCTAAAAATTCCTCTCGAGTAAAAGTCGGCATTGTATTTATCGGTTTTTTTTGTGTTTACTTTTTTACTTGCAATAGCATTTTTAATAATTTCGATGGCGGGATTTACCTTATTACTTATTGCCACATCTTGCAATTGGATTTCCTCTTCTTGTAAAGTAGCATCTAGCGACACAGCAACTTTATCAAACTCCACTACTTTCTTTTCGGTTTTATAGCCCAAGTACTTATAAAGTATTACATAAGTCCCAGGAATTTTAATATTTAATTCATATTTGCCTTGTTCATTCGATGTGGTACTTATATAGGTGTCTTTTACATATATATTAGCAAATGCAATGGGTTTTCCTTTGGAGTCGGTTACAGTACCTTTAACTTGTGCAAAAGAACTAATAGAAAAAAATAGAATTAATATAAGAATAGCTTTTTTCATAAAATTATAGTAAAAATGATTGTAATGCTAATTCATAGCTTTTTAATCCAAATCCAAGAATTACTCCTGATGCATTTGGTGAAATAAAAGATTGATGTCTAAATTCTTCTCTAGCCATAGTGTTTGAAATATGGACTTCAATTACAGGTGTAGTTATTGCTTTAACCGCATCGCCAATGCCTATAGAAGTGTGGGTGTAGGCTGCGGCATTTAATAGGATTCCATTATATGTAAAACCTACTTCTTGCAGTTTGTTTATTAGTTCGCCTTCAACATTACTTTGAAAATAGTCTAAATCGATACTTGGAAATTTTTCTTTTAAATAATTGAAATAATCTTCAAAGGATTCGCTTCCGTATATTGAAGGTTCTCTTTTACCTAATAGGTTTAAGTTGGGACCATTAATAATAATAACTTTCATGAAAAATTGATTTTTGTAAAAATAAATAATTTTAAGTATAATCATATTAAATAAATCTTAAACTTATTGTGTTTGAATTATGCAATTAGCAATACGACAATTTCATAATTGATTTTATGTATATTATCAAAAAAAATACTGCTAGTATTTGTTATTTGATAAATTAAGTTGTTTTTTTAGTTAGTTAGATATTAACCAATTTTTATAAGTTGTTAACAATCTATTTTTTAAATACTTGATAAACAATAAATTAACATAATTTTTATAGTTCATTTCTTGTTAATAACTGATTTTTACATGTTGTTAAACTATAATGAAATTGTATTTAAATTTGCCCTATTAACTTTAAACAAAAATTTAATTATGAAAAAAATTATTTTAACAGTTGCAGCAGTATTCGCTTTATCGTTTGCTAATGCGCAAGATTTGAAATCTAAAAAAGGAGAAAACTTTTTACCAGAAGCTGGTGATTGGGCTATCGGATTTAATGCTGATGGTTTGTTTAACTATGCAGGGAATATGTTTAGCCAAGCAGGTAATTCTGCACCATCTGTAGATTATCAAACAGCAGGTACTTTTGTAGGTAAGAAATTTACTTCTGCAACCCAAGCTTACAGAGTTATGGCTAATTTTCAAGTAAATAGTGGTTCTACAACAGATGTTGCAGGTAATAAAGCTACTACTTCTGGATTTGAATTAATGGCAGGTTTAGGAAAAGAGTGGAGAAGAGGTAAAACTCGTCTTCAAGGTTTCTATGGTGCTGATGCAATGTTACTTGTTTCTACAGGTTCTTCTACTAATGCAGCTGGAGTTGAAACTAAAGACGGAATGAGATTCGGTATTGGTGCTCAAGGTTTCCTAGGTGCAGAGTACTTCTTATTTCCTAAAATATCTATTGGTGCTCAATACACTTATGGATTAATGATTTCTAGTCAAGCTGCTTCAGAAGTTGCTGGTGTTAAAACTGGAAATGCAACTTCAGGATTTGATTTAGGTGGTGTTGGAGTTTCTTCTATCAACATGACTTTACATTTCTAAGATAAGTTAGTTATATCTTAATAACCACTCCAGAAATGGGGTGGTTTTTTTTATTTCATTAATCTGTTTACATAAAATAAATTAACTAACTGAAAATAAATCTTTTTATTTTAAAAATCTTTAATGATATTTTTGTTGATAACTACTTGTTAATAGTAATTGGAATTACCTAGATTAATAGTTAAATTTGAACTATTAACTTTAAATAATTTTAAAAATGAAAAAATTTTTTTTAACAGCGGCAGCTGTTTTCGCAATTTCTTTTGCTAATGCACAAGATGTTAAATTTGGAGCAAAAGCTGGTTTGAACTTAAGTTCATTAGCTAATGCTGAAGGAGCTAAAACTCAAGTTGGTTTCCATTTAGGTGGATATGCAACTATTTCGGTTTCAGATAAATTTGCTGTTCAACCAGAATTATTGTACTCTGCTCAAGGAGCTAAATTTGACGGTGATGTTAATTATAACTTATCATACATTAACATTCCTGTTATGGCTAAGTTTTATGTGGCTGATAAATTTAATTTAGAAGCTGGTCCACAAATTGGTCTTTTAATGTCTGCTACAGCTAAATCTTCTGCAGGTTCATTGGATGTAAAAGAAGGTTATAAAACTATGGATTTTGGATTAAATTTTGGCGCTGGATATGATGTTGCTGAAAACATTAATGTAGGTCTTCGTTATTGCTTAGGTTTATCTCAGTTAGAAAAAGAATTAGCTTCTGGAGAAACTGCAACAAAAAACACTAACATTCAATTGAGTTTAGGTTACAGATTCTAATCTTTGATAGTTAAATTTATAAACCACTCTAGAAATAGTGTGGTTTTTTTTATTGCTTCTTTTCTCGTTACTTTGTAAGTATGAATTGGAGCACTTATTTAAAAAGTTACCAGTCTTTCCTTAAAATTGAAAGAGGACTGTCTAAAAACACCATAGCCAACTATTCCCTAGATATAGAGAAGTTGTGTTTATATTTAGAGCAAAATGCTTTAGCTATTTCTCCTATTAAAATTACAGAAGAAACTATTCAGCAGTTTATTTATGCTATTTCTAAAGAAGTTAATGCACGATCGCAAGCCCGAATCATTTCTGGTTTAAAAAGCTTCTTTTCTTATTTGATATTTGAAGATTATCGAACCGATAGTCCAATGGAGCTTATAGAGGCGCCGCGTTTGGGTAGAAAATTACCAGACACCCTTTCGGTTCAAGATATCGATAATTTAATCGCTGCAATCGATTTGTCGAAAAACGAAGGCGAGCGTAATAGAGCCATAATAGAAACTTTGTATGGCTGTGGATTACGGGTTTCCGAATTGGTTTCTTTAAAAATATCCGATTTATTTTTTGACGAAGGTTTTATTAAAATCACCGGAAAAGGGGATAAGCAGCGCTTTGTTCCTATAAGTGAAGTAACCCAGAAATACATCTTACTTTATCGAAATTTAATTCGGAGTCAACTTCAAATTCAAAAAGGATTTGAAGATACTTTGTTTCTCAATCGTCGAGGCAAACAATTAACGCGCGCAATGATTTTTACAATTATTAAAGAGCTTGCCGTTGCTATTAATCTAAACAAAGTAATAAGTCCGCATACTTTGCGTCATTCGTTTGCTACACATTTACTTGAGAATGGTGCCGATTTGCGATCTATTCAGCTATTATTAGGCCATGAATCGATTACTACAACTGAAATTTACGTGCATTTAGATAGAAAACACCTCACGCAAATTGTAAATACGTATCACCCTAGAAAATAAAAAAAGCTTGTCAAACGACAAGCTTTTCTATATAATAAAGAGCAACTATTACTTAGCGATATTAACCGCTCTAGTTTCTCTAATTACGGTAATTTTCACCTGACCAGGGTAGGTCATTTCAGTTTGTATTTTTTGAGAAATTTCAAACGACAGGTTAGAAGCCATATCGTCATTTACTTTTTCACTTTCTACAATAACACGCAATTCACGACCCGCTTGAATAGCATAGGCGTTTTTAACTCCGTTAAATCCGAAAGCAATTTCTTCAAGATCTTTTAATCTTTGAATGTAAGAATCCAATACTTGTCTTCTTGCACCAGGTCTTGCACCAGAAATAGCATCACAAACTTGAATGATTGGAGAAATTAAGTATTTCATTTCAATTTCGTCGTGGTGTGCTCCAATAGCGTTACATACTTCTTCTTTCTCGCCATATTTTTCAGCCCATTGCATTCCTAATAATGCGTGTGGTAAATCACTTTCTGCATCAGGCACTTTTCCAATATCGTGAAGTAAACCAGCACGTTTAGCTAGTTTTACATTCAGCCCAAGTTCAGCAGCCATGATTCCGCAAAGTTTAGAAACTTCGCGAGAGTGTTGCAATAAGTTTTGACCATAAGAAGAACGGTATTTCATTCTACCAACCGTTTTGATAAGCTCTGGGTGTAAACCATGAATACCTAAATCAATTACAGTTCGTTTTCCAACTTCCACAATTTCTTCTTCGATTTGTTTGGTTGTTTTAGCTACTACTTCTTCAATACGTGCCGGGTGAATACGACCGTCTGTAACTAATTTATGTAAGGATAATCTTGCAATTTCTCTTCTAACAGGATCAAAGCAAGAAAGGATAATTGCTTCAGGTGTGTCGTCTACAATAATTTCAACTCCAGTTGCTGCTTCAAGGGCGCGAATGTTTCTACCTTCACGTCCAATAATTCTACCTTTCACATCATCCGATTCGATATTGAAAACAGAAACGCAATTTTCAACTGCCTCTTCTGTTCCTACACGCTGAATGGTGTTAATGATAACTTTTTTAGCTTCTTGTTGTGCGGTAAGTTTGGCTTCTTCTATGGTATCTTGAATGTGTGCCATTGCTTTGGTTTTGGCCTCCGCTTTCAAACTTTCAACCAATTGTTCTTTTGCATCTTCAGCAGATAAACCTGAAATAACTTCAAGTTGCTCCACCTGGCTTTTGTGCATTTTCTCAATTTCCTGTTGCTTTTTATTTAGTACTTCAAGTTTCGATTCATACTCTGCTGTTTTCGCTTCATAATCATCGTTTACTTTTTTAGCTTTAGCTAATTCACTAGAAACTTGAGATTCTTTATCTCGAATTCTTTTTTCGACTTCGGCCATTCTTTTGTCCTTAGCTAAAATCTCCTTTTCATGTTCCGATTTTAATTCTAAAAACTTTTCTTTAGCTTGAAGTAATTTGTCTTTTTTAATATTTTCGCCTTCAAGATTTGCATCTTTTAATATTGATGCTGCGTCTTTTTTTGCGTTTTTTAGTAGGTTGGATGCGGTGCTTTTTTCCAATACTTTCGTTATTGTAAATCCGCCGGCTAATCCACCTACCATTCCGATAATTATAGATACTATATCCATGTTTTGATTTAAAAAATTATATAAAAAAACCTACATTAATTGCTTGTATAAACTCGATAAGACAAGTTTTGAGTTAACTCGTTGTTCAAGTTTCCCACATAAAGCGGGCATACTATAGTAACGATGATTCACTCATTTTAATTTGTTAGTGTTGAGTTTACCAAAAATGAACTAATGTAGGCAGTATTTTTAGTCTATTTGTAAGAACGTATTTTTTTGAAATATTATTTTAGATATTGATCTAATAACTCATTCATTTTTGTCAATCGCGCGATAGATTCTGTTCCATCTATTGCATTATCCACATTTTTTTGTTCTAATTGAGAAGCAAATTGTAGGGCGCACATTGCCAAAACATCTTGTTTATCACGAACAGCATAGTTTTCTTCGAATTGCTTTATCATATTATCAATTTTTTTCGAAGCACTACGCATAGCTTCTTCTTGAGAAGGGTCTACCGTTAATGGATAAACTCTATCTGCAATTGATAATTTAATTTTAAGCTTTTCATTCATAGTTTTAATCTGCTATCTGTGAAATACAGTAATCTATCTCTCTAATTAATGAATTTATTTTAAGCTTCGTATCTCTTTTATAATCTTCACTGCCAAGTAGTGAATTAGTTATTTTTAAAGTTTCAACATCTTTTTTTAGTTGCTCAATAACTAAATTCTGATTTTGATTTGACCCCACTGAAATAGTTAGTTGTTTTTCTAACTCTTGCTTTTTTTGTTCTAAACTGTTTATTTTCAAAAACAATTTTTGAATTTTATTTTCAAGAGTATCTATTATTTCGGTGATTTCACTCATCTGTAACACTATTCATTACTTAATCTTACAAATTTATAATTCCTATTCTATTAAAGCAATATTTTTTGCTAAAAAAAATATTTATTTTTGGTTTGCAGGCTAACATTTTGTAAAATAACTACTTGTAAAATAGTTTTGGTCTAATTTTTTTGTATCTTTCTTATTTCGTAAATTAGCCAAATAGCAACTTTTTTAAATGAAATTCGTCTCTTTTTTTTTATTAATAACTTTTTTTACATTTTCACAAAATCCATATCCTCAAGATTATTTTGTGCAACCTCTTGAAATACCAATGCAGCTTTCGGGCAATTTTGGAGAGTTACGTCCAAACCATTTTCATGCAGGTTTTGATTTTAAAACAAACCAGAAAGAAGGTCTAAATGTTCATGCAGCTGCCGAAGGGTATGTATCACGCATAAAAATTGCATCTAATGGATACGGAAAAGCAATATACATAACCCATCCAAATGGATATACTACCGTTTATGGGCATTTGCAAAAAGCTGTTGGAGTTATTCAAGAAAAAATTGAAGAACTGCAATATGCTGCAAAAAGTTATGAAATAGAAGCCTATTTTAAACCAAATGAATTGCCAATTACAAAAAATCAAATTATAGCTATTTCAGGAAATACTGGTGGTTCTGAAGGGCCGCACTTGCACTTTGAATTTAGAGATAGTAAAACAGAAAAAATTATCAATCCTTTATTTTTTGGATTGAAATTGAAAGATACTAAAAAACCTATAGTTTCTGGAGTTTATGTTTATCCAATTGATGAAAATTCGGTTGTAAATGAGTCAAAGATTCCAGTAATGTTAAGTTTGTCTTTGCAAAAAGATGGCACCTATATTTCTCATAAAGTAATGGCGTCAGGGAGGATTGGATTTGGAATAAATGCTTCCGATTGGGATGATGTTTCTTACAACGCTAACGGGGTGTATAAAACTCAAATAATTTCAAATGGCACCCCTGTTTTTGGATATGAATTAGATCAAATGGTGTTTGATGAAGGACGCTATGTGAATGCGTTTATAGATTATGGTAGATATAAAAAATCACACCAAAGGGTTCAAAAATTATTCATGAAAAATCCTTTTAATTGGAGTAATATATATCAAAATTTAGCTGATGGGATATATAATGTAACTCCAAATTTTACAAGTAATCAAAGGATTGAAGTATCTGATTTCAATCAGAATAAAACTATTATTTCAGTGCCAATTCAGTATTCAAACCAAGAAGCAAAAGTTCTAAGTCAAGAAAAACCTACTAAATTTTCAGTAAAAGCAAAAGTAGATGCTATTTTTGAAAAAGATAATTATTCAGTTTTTTTTCCAGCGGGAACTTTTTATGACGATTACTATTTGAATTTTGAAGTAAAAAATAAGGTTTTATTTTTGCACGAAGATGTTGTTCCAGCACATACTAATTTTACTATAACCGCAACAGATGATAAGGCTTCTGAAGCCGATAAAAAACAGATGTTCCTTGCTTCTTTTAATGGAAAAAAATGGACCTACAATTTCACAAAATTAAATGGAAACACCTTTACTTGTAAATCAAAAACCTTAGGAAAGTTTGCTTTAATGAAGGACACAATAGCTCCAAAAATTAAAATTTCAAAAAGTATTGAAGGTAAATGGCTAAGCGACCAAAAAAGTATTAGTTTATCAATTTCTGATGATTTTTCGGGCGTGAAAACCTACAACGGATATCTTAATGAACAATGGGTATTATTTGAATATGAATCAAAACAGAACAAAATAACACATGTCTTTAAAGATAATCTTCTTTTGGAAGGAGCTAATAAATTGAAAGTAATTGTAACCGATAATGTAGGAAATTCCACTATCTTTGAGACGCAGTTTAATAGAAGTCAAAAATAATACGATCCATTTGAAAACAAGAAATAAAGTTTTATCGCTACTTTTTTTTCTAATTAGCACCTTCATTTTCGCGCAAAATGCAAAAGTAACCGGTATAGTTATTGATGAAAATAATAAACCAGTTGTAGGCGTAAATGTGAGCTATAAAAGCAAATCATCAGTTACAAATACTAATGGTTTTTATGTAATTGAAATTCCTTCCAACCAAAAAGTCGTTTTGGTTTACACCCATATTTCTTTAAAAAGTATCACTGCAACATTCGAATTAAAACCAAAAGAAGTTTTAGATTACAATCCGATAATGAGTTCTAAAAACGAACAATTAGAAGATGTTGTAATTACAAGTAAACGAAAAAGAGTACAGGGAATTGTAAGTATTGACACCGACGTAGTTAAAAAAGTTCCTAGTTTATCCGGTGGAGTAGAAGGGATAATCAAAACTTTGCAGGGTGTAACTTCCAACACCGAATTAAGTTCGCAATATTCAGTTCGAGGCGGAAACTACGATGAGAATTTAGTTTATGTAAATGAAATTGAAATATACCGTCCGTTTTTAGTTCGTTCAGGGCAACAAGAAGGATTGAGTTTTACCAACACCGATTTAATTCAGAATATTGATTTTTCTGCTGGAGGTTTTCAGTCAAAATATGGAGATAAAATGTCTTCGGTTTTGGATATAACATACAGAAAGCCAACCAAGTTTGGTGCTTCAATTGAGGCGAGTATGCTTGGAGGAAATATTTCTTTTGAGGGAATTTCTAAAAATAAAAAATGGAGCGCCATAACTGGTGTTCGTTATCGTGATAACTCCCTTTTAGTTAACAGCCAAGAAACACAAACCAATTACAGACCAACATTTGCGGACATTCAATCGAATGTAAATTTCAATTTGAATAAAAAAGTTCAGTTTAGTTTTCTAGGAAATATTTCAAGAAATAAATACAACTACCAACCTTTAACACGACAAACAAATTTTGGCACTTTGAATAATCCAATTGCCCTTCAAGTTTTTTATGAAGGACAAGAAAAGGACCAATATCAAACCTTATTTGGTGCATTTAAAACGAATTATATTGCATCTGAAAGAAGTACTTATAAGTTAATTGCTTCTGCTTATCACACTCAAGAACAAGAATATTTTGATATTGATGCTGCTTATTTCTTAGGAGAAGTGGATACAAACATTGGATCAGAAACTTTTGGAGGAGTTACCTATAATAGAGCTATTGGAACACAATTAAATCATGCAAGAAATGATTTGGATGCACTAATTTTTAATGGTGAGATTAAAGGAAATCACAATTTGAAAAATAGCCATCAAGTGGAGTGGGGTTTGAAATTTACGCATGAAAGTATTCGTGACCGAATTGTAGAATGGGAAGTAGTAAATGATGCTGGTTTTAATGTGAACCCACCAAGTGTGCCGCCAAGAGATGATCCGTATTCACCTGCATATACAGGACCTTTAGTACCATTTCAAAATGTGCGTGAGCTAAATTTTGTTAACATTAATAGATTTTCAGGTTATGCCCAATGGAGTACAAAAACCACTCTTGGAGACAATCAAATATGGGTAAATGCCGGAGTTAGAGCTCAAAATTGGATGGTTTCTGGTGATGTGGCTACCGATGCTAAAAGTCAAACAGTAGTTAGTCCAAGAGCTCAAATTTCTTTTAAACCGGATTGGGAAAAAGATATGATTTTTAGATTCTCAACTGGTTTTTACTACCAACCACCATTTTATAGAGAATTGCGTGATCAATTTGGAACAGTGAATCCTAATGTAAAAGCACAACAATCCATACATTTTGTATTGAGCAACGATTACAACTTTAAAATGTGGAATCGTCCATTTAAGTTGGTTAGCGAGGCCTATTATAAAACAATGAGTGATGTAAATACTTATTCGATAGAAAATGTTAGAATTCGTTACCGTGCTAATAATGATGCGGTTGCTTATGCTTATGGGTTTGATTGTAGATTGAATGGTGAATTTGTACCTGGAACTGAATCATGGTTTAGTTTTGGATACATGAAAACCGAAGAAAATCAAGATGGCAGAGGTTATATTGCAAGACCAACGGATCAACGATTGAAATTCGGAATCTTATTTCAGGATTATATGCCAAATATTCCGAATGTAAAATTGTATTTGAATTTAACATACAATACAGGATTACCTGGTGGATCTCCTTCGTATGCTGATGCCTATGAATACCAAAGTCGTTTGCGAGATTACCGTCGTGTTGATGTAGGATTCTCGTATTTGTTTACCGAAAAAAATAACGAACGTCCCGAAGGTCATTGGTTAAAGAAATTTAACGATTTGTCATTAGGTTTTGAAATTTATAATATGTTCAATAACCAAAATGCAATTACCAATACTTGGGTTCGTGATGCTTATACTAAAAATCAATACGGAATTCCGAATTACATGACCACACGAGTATTTAATATTAAATTGACTGCGAGATTGTAATAAATAATTGTTTATTCAAAACTTTGCATCAATACCAATTTAGAATAGGTTCCGTTTAGCTCTAAAAGTTCGTCATGAGTACCTTGCTCTACGATTTCGCCGCGATGCATCACCACAATTTTATCCGCTTTTTGAATTGTAGAAAGACGGTGTGCAATAACAATTGAAGTTCTGTTTTGCATCATATTTTCTAATGCTACCTGAACAAATTTTTCACTTTCTGTATCTAATGCAGAAGTAGCCTCATCCAAAATCATAATTGGAGGATTTTTCATTACGGCACGAGCAATGTTCAATCGTTGTTTTTGTCCACCCGAAAGTTTGTTTCCAGCGTCACCTATGTTTGTGTATATTCCGTTTGGTAAATCGTTTACAAATTCATATGCATTGGCAACTTTTAATGCTTCAATAATTTCCTCATCGGTTGCATCAAGTTTACCAATAAGAATGTTACTTTTTATAGTGTCATTAAAAAGAATCGAATCTTGAGTCACTAATCCTAACAGATGACGAAGTGAATTCATTGTCATGTCTTTAATATTAGTGTCATCAATTTTTATTGATCCTTCTTGCACATCATAAAAACGCGTTAGTAGATTAGCAATCGTACTTTTTCCGCTTCCCGATTGCCCCACTAAAGCCACCGTTTTACCTTTAGGAACTTGTAAAGAAAAATTCTTTAATACATTCTCCTCTTCATATTTAAAGTTAATATTTTCAATTGAAATTTCTTTATCAAAAGTTTCTTTAACTAATGCATTTGGTTTGTCTGTAATTGCATTTTCAACTTCTAATACTTCAAATACACGCTGTGCAGCTGCCATTCCACTTTTTACAGCATAAGTGGCTTTTGAAATTGCTTTCGCCGGAGTTAAAATGTTGTAAGCTAATCCCATGTAGGCTAAAAATTGTGCTCCTTCAAGAACCGCTTTTCCATTTGGTAATTTATCTACAAGTACCATGTTTCCCCCAAACCAAAGTAAAACCGCAATTACAATTATTCCCATAAATTCACTAAATGGAGAAGCTAAGTTATTTTTTCGTCCAATGCTATTGGATAATTTTAATAACCGTTCAACCGAATCATAGAATTTTTTCTTGAAACTGCTTTCTGCATTATAACTTTTAACCACTTTTAATCCAGAAAGACTTTCTTCTACAATGGAAATTAAATAACCAGCTTCAGATTGGATATTTTGTGATTTTGATTTTAATGATTTTCCAATTAATGAAATGATATAACCAGAAATTGGAATGAAGATGAAAACAAATAGGGTAAGTTTTACACTTATTGCAAACATTGCAGCAATCGTAAAAATAATGGTCATAGGTTCTTTAACAACCAATTCTAAAATAGCAAAAAAGGAATTTTGTACTTCACCAACATCTCCAAGCATTCGCGCCATAATATCTCCTTTTCTTTTCTCGGAATAAAAAGATATTGGTAAATCAATGATTTTGTTATACATCTTGTTTCTTAAATCTTTTAAAACCCCATTTTTCAGGTGCATTAAATGATTGGATGCTAGATAATTAAACAAGTTTTTTAGTAAAAAAGTAATGATTATCAATACAATAACTAGTAAAAGTGCATATTGTGGACCGTAATTATTTTGTAATTCCGTGATGTAATAATAAAGGTATTCTTTTCCAAATTTTGTTATTTCCCAAATAGAAGTATATACTGGTTTTTCAGTAACCTTTTCAGCATTGTCAAATAATACTTGCATCATTGGTATTAAAGCAATGAATGACAGGGTACTGAAAAGTGCATATAATATGTTATAAATTACATTCCAAACGACATGAAATTTATAAGGTTTTATAAAAGGAAATATTTTTTTAAGATTTTCGTCCATTAGTTTAACTGCATTGAAGCAATAATATTTTTAATTTTTTCGTCTAATTCTTTTTCAACTGTTGTTGCATTTTCAATTTTATCCAAAGGTGCATTTACACTAAAATAAAATTTTATTTTTGGTTCCGTTCCACTTGGACGCGCACATATTTTTGATCCATCTTCTAAATAATAAATCAACACATCCGATTTAGGGATAGCAATTGTTTCAATTTCTCCAGTAAACATGTTTTTGGCAGTCGAATTTTGGTAATCTTCAATGCAAACCACACGTTGTCCGTTTATTTCAGAAACTGGATTTTCTCTTAGGTTAACCATCATTTGTTTAATTTCTTCTAACCCCGAAATTCCTTTTTTGGTTAACGAAATTAAATGTTCTTTATAAAAACCGTAATCTACATATAAGTTTATTAATTCTTGATATAAAGAACTTCCAGCGGCTTTGGCTTGAGCTGCAATTTCGCAAACTAATAAAGTGGCTGCAACTGCATCTTTATCACGAACGGCGTCACCAACCATAAACCCAAAACTTTCTTCACCACCGCCAATAAATTGCAATTCAGGAAAATCTTTAATGAATTTTGCAATCCATTTAAACCCGGTTAATCCCACTTTACATTCAACCCCATAAGCAGCACCAAGCTCCATAATCATTGGAGTAGAAACTATGGTAGAACCAATAAATTGCTTTCCATTAATTTTTCCAGCTCGTTTCCATTGTTCTAATAAATAGGCCGTCATGATAACCATGGTTTGATTTCCGTTTAGCAAAATCATTTTGCCATTGGTATCTCTAACTGCCACACCCAATCGATCTGAATCGGGATCGGTACCTACCACAATATCTCCATTCACTTTTTCAGCAAGTGCTAATGCCATACTTAGGGCTTCTGGTTCTTCGGGATTAGGTGATTTTACTGTTGGAAAATCTCCGTTTGGTACTTCTTGTTCTGCAACAATATGTAAATTGGTATATCCTGCTTTTGTTAAAACACCAGGAATCGATTTAATTGAGGTTCCGTGAAGTGAAGTATAAATAATTTTTAAATTATCTTTTGCAGAAGCCGGAGTATTAAAACTAGCATTTTCTATAGTTGATTTAATAAATGCTTCGTCAACCTCTGTGTCGATATATTTGATTAAATCTTCATTAGCATCAAATTTTATTTGATCGTAAGGAAGCGCTTCTATTACTTGGATAATTTCTGCATCTTGAGGTGGAACTAATTGCCCACCATCTTGCCAATACACTTTATATCCGTTGTATTCAGGAGGATTATGCGAAGCTGTCAATACTATTCCTGCGTGGCATTTTAAATATTTTAAAGCAAAAGATAACTCGGGAGTAGGGCGTAAGTCGGAAAATAAATACACCTTAATTCCATTTGCCGAAAAAACATCAGCAACTGTTTTTGCTAATGTATCACTGTTGTGACGGCAATCGTATGCAATCACGACTTTTAATTCTTCTTCAGGAAATGCTGTTTTAAGGTAATCGGATATTCCCTGTGTGTTTTTTCCTAGGGTATATTTATTAATTCTGTTGGTTCCGGCACCCATTATTCCGCGCATTCCGCCAGTTCCAAATTCTAAATTTTTGTAAAAACTTTCTTCTAAATCTTTTGGCGAAGAAGCCATCATTTCGCGAATAGCAGTTTGAGTTTCCCGGTCAAATACCGGAGTCAGCCATTCGTTTACTTTGTTTAATATATCTTGATCTATTTGCATTTATGAATAACTTTAATAGAATTTTATATTCGAATTGATTTTATAAATTTACTTCAGTAGCAATTTTATATCGTTCCTCGTTGTTTTTTGTTCGTAGTATTATTTCACCTAAGAATCCGGCAAGAAATAATTGTGATCCAATAATCATAGAAGTTAGAGCAATATAAAACAACGGATTTTGAGCTACTAAAATCGTTGGCTCATGAAATACAAACAGTTTGGTTAATTTGATAATTATTATGGAAGCGGTAGAAAGTAATCCGATTAGAAACATCAATACTCCAGCTGCTCCAAAGAAGTGCATTGGTCTTTTTCCGTAGCGGGTTAAAAACCAAATAGTAATTAAATCTAAAAAACCATTAATAAATCGACTCATGCCAAATTTTGATTCTCCGTATTTTCGTGCTTGGTGGATTACCACTTTTTCTCCAATCTTACTAAACCCTGCATTTTTTGCTAATACCGGAATATAGCGGTGCATTTCACCTGAAACTTCGATGTTTTTAATCACAACGTTTTTGTAGGCTTTTAATCCGCAGTTGAAATCATTTAAATAAACTCCAGAAGTTTTTCTGGCAGCCCAATTAAATAATTTAGAGGGTAAGTTTTTGGTCACTACATGATCGTAACGCTTCTTTTTCCAACCTGAAACCAAGTCAAATTTATCGTTCATTACCATATTGTAAAGCTCCGGAATTTCATCGGGGCTGTCTTGTAAATCGGCATCCATAGTGATAACAACATCACCTTGTGCTTTATTAAAGCCGGCATGTAACGCTTGCGATTTTCCGTAGTTTCTTAAAAAACGAATTCCTTTGACATTAGAATCCTTCGCATTAAGTTCCTCAACAACTTGCCAAGAAACATCGGTGCTGCCATCATCAATGAAAATTACTTCATAAGAATACTGGTTGGCTTGCATGACTTTTACAATCCAAGAATGTAATTCAGGTAACGATTCTTGCTCGTTTAATAAGGGGATTATTATGGATAAATTCACTATTGTTCGTAAGTTGTTTTTGATTTGAAAATAGCAGCAATTATTAAGCCATATACTGCGCTAAAAGCGATACTAAATATAGAACCTTTAACTAATTGGCCTATTGAAAATTGATCGTTAGCTTGTAAATCTGCGATTGCTTTACTCATTGCATCTTCTGGTGTGTTGAATTTTCTCATCATTTCAACAGCATATTTTAAAGAAAGTTCTTTAATAGTTTCTTTCGCAGCAGGATCTATAAAGTTGAATAAAATAATATTGAAAATCATAGAAATTGCTATCCCAATTAGGGCAGAAATGAAATAAGTTGTAAATGCCTGTTTAAAAGGAAATACATTGTTTAGTTCTTTTTTTGTTTTTAATAATAGAATGATACTAATTACAATGTAAATCAATATGCTGATAAATCCTGTCCAAAATGATATAAATAATTCAATATTAAAAGTGTAAATAAGGGTAGTAATTAGAAGTGAAATCATACCACTAATTATTCCAAAAGTAATTCCGTTCTTTTTTACTATTTCATTTATTCTATTAAATTTAATAAAATTTGACATGGAATATAGAAGCCCCATTATTAACATAATATATACTCCATTCCCTGCGCTAGTTCCTGCAGATGCAGAAATTTCTCCAACTGATGCACTATATTTACTTTTGTATGAGAAAATTAAAAATAAAGAAATAAGCGCAATTAAGATTCCATAGTAAATTTTTAATTTTTCTATTTTTTTATTATATATTAAGTAAAGAGCTCCTAAGCTTAAAGGGATGCTATATGCTAATCCAATATTTAGGGATGCAGTAGCATTGCTCCCTATAGAGGTGTATGAATATCCATTAATCCAGGGAAAAAAACCTGAAAAAAATATACCAAGACCAAATAGATATCCTATAATATCATTTGATTTAGTTTTGTTTAATTCAATTGAATTTTCATTGTTTATTTCTGATTTTGAATTATCCATTTCATTTGATTTATTAGTTATTTTTTTATTATTTTCATTCATGATTATTACTTTGTAATTTGGTTATTAAATGAATTAGTTAGTAATAATTTATTAGTGTAAATGCAAATTATATATTTTGGTAAAATTTATTCCACAAATATAGTAATTCCATTTTTATGGCATATTATATATTTCAAATAAAAAAAGTAGTTCAATCGTTGGATAATTAAAAAATAATTGTACTTTTGCACTCTTAAATATTAAAAATAGAATAATAAAAGTCGTAGCGAATTCACACCTTTTAAATAAAAGCTTCAGAATAAACTACTTCATAACCAATAAAGATTTACAAAATGAAAAAAGGAGTTCACCCAGAAAATTACAGATTAGTTGCTTTTAAAGACATGTCAAACGAAGATGTTTTTATCACTAAATCAACAGTAGAAACTAAAGAAACTATCACTCACGAAGGAGTTGAATATCCAGTTTTTAAAATGGAGATCTCTAGAACATCTCACCCATTTTACACAGGTAAATCTAAACTTATCGATACTGCAGGACGTATTGATAAATTCAACAGCAAATACGCTAAAAAAGCAAAATAGTTTTTTAAGTGTTCAAATTTTATTAAGACCTTCCATTTTATGGGAGGTTTTTTTATTTATTAAAAGTTCGTACTTTTGAACTGAGTTTATTTTGAATTACAGAATTTAAACTCATGAAATTTTAATCTGCTACCATGAATTACATACTTTTTGACGGAACTGTTAGGGAGGCACTTTTGCCTTTTACATTTACCAGACCCGTTGCCGATATTCGAATAGGTATTTTAACCATTAGAGAAAAGTGGGAAAAATATTTGGGATATACCACCACTACAGTTACCGAAGAATATCTTTCGGAAAAGTTTCCTATGGTAGAGATGGAAAACAATGTAATGATTAATGCTTCTTTTTTACCTACTGCTTCATTAGTCGAAAAAATAAAAAGTCTTCAAGTTAATCAAGCGATTTTTGCTGGTGAAACCGTAATTGCTTTTTATACAACCGAAACACAAGAAGAAGTTGATTTTGATACCTACGAAATCATCGAACACGAAGAAGCTGGTTTAACTGTGGAGCATACTTGGGATATTTTTTCAAAAAATGATGCCGCTTTACGCGAAGATTTTGAATTGCTTACCGCAGATAGAAAATCGCAACCCATTCCAAAATCGGTGAATGTTATTGCTCCTGAAAATATTTTTATTGAAGAAGGCGCCAAACTAGAATTTGTTACTTTAAATGCTGCTACAGGCCCTATTTATATTGGTGCCAATTCCGAAATAATGGAAGGTTCGGTAATTAGAGGGCCCTTTGCTTTATGTGAATCAGGAAGAGTGAAATTAGCAACTAAAGTTTATGGTGCAACTACTGTTGGCCCGCATTCTGTAATTGGAGGCGAAGTGAATAATTCAGTTCTTTTTGGATATTCCAATAAAGGGCACGATGGATTTTTAGGAAATTCGGTTTTAGGCGAATGGTGTAATATTGGTGCAGATAGCAACAATTCCAACCTTAAAAACAATTACGAACCGGTTAAATTGTGGAGTTACGAAACGGAGAATTTTGCTCAAACCGGACTTCAATTTTGCGGATTAATGATGGGAGATCACAGTAAATGCGGAATCAACACCATGTTCAACACCGGAACTGTGGTTGGCGTAAGTGCTAATATTTTTGGCTCTGGGTTTCCCCGAAATTTTGTTCCTAGTTATTCTTGGGGCGGGGCTTCCGGATTTACAACATATCAAACAAATAAGGTGTTTCAAACAGCTAAAATTGTTATGGCTCGCCGAAATGTAGAATTTACAGAAGTAGATGCTAAAATATTAGAAGTAGTTTTTGAAGAAACAAAAAAGTATAGAAAAGAATAAAATTGATTTGATATACGAATATTTTCAAATCTTCAAATTGAATAATCTTCAAATTAAATTATATTTGCCCTCTCAATTTTTTGACAACGATTTCATTAATTGAGTTTATCTATGGAAAACAAAAAAAAAGTAGCATTCTATACCCTTGGGTGTAAACTTAATTTCTCCGAAACATCTACCATTGCGAGAAATTTTCAAAACGAAGGATTTGACCGCGTTGAATTTGAAGAAGTTGCCGATATTTATGTAATAAATACCTGCTCAGTAACCGAAAATGCAGATAAACAATTTAAACAAATTGTAAAAAAAGCCACAAAACTTAATGACAAAGCCTTTATCGCTGCGGTGGGTTGCTACGCGCAATTAAAACCCGAGGAGTTGGTTGCTGTGGATGGCGTAGACTTGGTTCTTGGTGCTACCGAAAAATTTAAAATCACCGATTATATTAATGACTTAGCCAAAAATGATATTGGAGAAGTACATTCTTGTGAAATTGAAGAAGCCGATTTTTATGTTGGCAGTTATTCAATTGGCGATCGAACTCGTGCTTTCTTAAAAGTGCAAGACGGTTGTGATTATAAATGTACCTATTGCACGATTCCATTGGCAAGAGGGATTTCTAGAAGTGATGCTTTAGAGAATGTTTTGAAAAATGCTTCGGAGATTTCCCAACAAGGAATAAAAGAAATTGTGCTTACCGGAGTGAATATTGGTGATTATGGTAAAGGCGAATTCGGAAATAAAAAACACGAACATACTTTTCTAGATTTAGTAAAAGCATTGGATGAAGTAGAAGGAATTGAGCGCTTGCGAATTTCCTCTATCGAACCTAATTTACTTAAAAATGAAACCATAGATTTTGTTTCTAAAAGTCGCACTTTTGTGCCTCATTTTCATATTCCGTTGCAATCTGGAAGCAATGAAATTCTTAAGAAAATGAAACGCCGTTATCAAAGAGAGGTATATACAGAGCGTGTTTCAAAGATAAGAGAAGTAATGCCTCATGCTTGTATTGGTGTGGATGTTATTGTTGGTTTTCCTGGTGAAACCGATGAAGATTTTCTTGAAACGTATCATTTTTTGAATGATTTAGAGATTTCGTATTTGCATGTTTTTACTTATTCTGAAAGAGATAATACCGAAGCTGCAGCAATGGAGGGTGTTGTTCCTATGAATGTGCGTTCCAAAAGAAGTAAAATGTTACGAGGATTATCTGTAAAAAAACGTCGTGCTTTTTATGAAACTCAAATTGGCTCTAATAGAACCGTTTTATTTGAAGGTGAAAACAAAGAAGGCTACATTCACGGGTTTACAGAGAATTACGTGAAAGTAAAAACCCCTTGGAATCCTGAATTGGTGAATACATTGCATCAAGTAAAACTTACGCATATTGATGAAGACGGGAGCGTGAGAATGGATTTCTTGAATTAATACTTCGAGTCAAACTTAATCTTAGTGATTCTAAAAACAGTCTCGCTGTATTGTTCAACGAATTCATATTTGTGTCGTCCAGGCTGCTTGA
The DNA here is from genome assembly GCF_040383245.1 of Flavobacterium sp. Classification (GTDB taxonomy): domain Bacteria; phylum Bacteroidota; class Bacteroidia; order Flavobacteriales; family Flavobacteriaceae; genus Flavobacterium. Next base: position 35,499 of record NZ_JBEIDX010000010.1, read on the forward strand.
ATTCTACAATTCTTTCGCCCGAAATTTCATAATACATACTAGAACCTTCCAGCATAAAACGGCCGCCTTTTTTGCGATAAGCCGAACGAATTAAATCAAATTTTGATAAGTTCCATGTAGTAAATTCGGGATCTAAATCATGATGATCACTTAGTAATCCTTCGGTGATTTCGGTTTTGCAACCATAATATTTCTCAATGGTTTCAAAAAAAGAGAGTACGGTAGTATTGAGTTCGTCCAAATTCATTTTGTAAATATAGAAAATACTAAATAAAAAATTCCAAACACCATTTATAAGGATACAAATGGCATTCGGAATTCAGATTTGGGATTTTTAAACGAATTATATTTTGATACCCGGAGGTAATAAGTCTTTGTAAGTTGGATTTTTTCTGAAGAAAAGCGCAATTTTCGGCAAAATAGGAACCACTTTTAGTTTGCGTTCGTATGCAATATCCATAACGTTTTTCAAGAAATTGGTAATTAATTCTTCATCAGAAAATCCCTCAGGAAGATTGATGCGCGTCAGAAAAATTTTCTTTTCTTGAAAGGAATATTCTAGGGAAAGCAATTTTCCATCCACCATAATCTCAAATTGACGAGCGAAGGTATTGTCTTTAATATCCATTTTTTCTGAAATTATTTCTGAGTTCAAATTCAATTCTATTTTAATTGATTAATTTTAGGCAAATTTCGGAATAATTAATGGATAAAACCACTGAAATAAGTTAAAATATGACAAAAATCCCAGTTTATTTTATGCCTGGCTTGGCGGCAAGTTCTTCAATTTTTGAACGAATTGTATTGCCAAGTGAGTCTTTCGAGGTTATTCTATTGGATTGGGTGCAACCTAAAAAGGATGAAACGCTAGTTTCTTATGCTCAGCGAATGGCTGAAAAAGTAGTTCATGAAAATGCTGTATTGGTTGGTGTTTCTTTTGGTGGAATTTTAGTGCAAGAAATGGCAGCTTTTTTAAACCTTAAAAAATTAATTATTATCTCAAGCGTGAAGACACGAGACGAAATGCCACGAAGAATAAAATTTGCCAAAATGACTAAAGCTTATAAGCTGCTTCCTACAAGTTTATTGAACAATGTGGAAAAATTAATCAAATACTCTTTTGGAAATGTGATCAATCAAAAGTTGAAATTATATGAAAAATTCCTACACTTGCGAAATAAAGAATATTTAGATTGGGCTATCGAGCAAGTGGTTTGTTGGGAGAGAAGTGTTCCGGATCCTAAGGTAATTCATATTCATGGCGATTTGGATGAGGTTTTTCCGGCCAAGAATATCAATTCTTTTATACCAATAAAAGGCGGAACACACATTATGATATTAAACCGTTTTAGATGGTTTAACCAATATTTACCAGATATTATTTTAAAACCAGAAATCTAATTTGTGGTTCCCTTTTTGTAATTTTGTTTCCTACTTAATAATTATTAAATGAATAAGAAATCGATTTTCGGAGCTTTATTATTGCTTGTGTTTTCAAGTGCTTTGTTTGTATTTGCACTTTCAAACGATGATAAAAAGAAATTGTTACACGAAGGAACGGCGCAATATTTTCCAACAGCAATCGATTTTGCTGGAGAGAAAGCACCGCTTCAAATTGCCGATGTACGAGAGCGACTAGATAGAGAATTGTTGGTTAATGCCAACTTACATTCGTCAACGATATTAATAATGAAGCGCGCCAATAGAGCCTTTCCAATCATAGAACCCATTTTAAAACAATATGGCGTGCCCGATGATTTTAAATATTTGGCAGTTATTGAAAGTGCGCTGACCAATGCCGTTTCTCCGTCGGGAGCAAAAGGCGTTTGGCAATTCATGCCCGATACCGCTAAAGAAAAAGGGATGGAAGTGAATGAAGGCGTGGATGAGCGCTATCATTTGCAAAAAGCAACCGAAGCGGCTTGTAAATATTTGGTTGCTGCCAAACAAAAATTCGGAAACTGGACCTTAGCTGCAGCATCTTATAATGGAGGAATGAATGGCGTAAATACCAAAATAGTTGAACAACAAGTAACCGATTATTATGATTTGCTTTTAACCGATGAAACTTCGAGGTATGTATTCCGAATATTGGCCTTAAAAGAAATCATGAAGCACCCTGAATTATATGGTTTCGAAGTAGATAAAAACGAAATGTATGATAACATTCCAACTAAAACCATTGAAGTAGATAGTTCCATAACAGATTTGGCGGTGTTTGCTAAGAAACAAGGAATTAATTATAAGATACTTAAAATCCACAATCCCTGGTTGCGTGATAAAAAACTATCCAACCCAACCAAAAAGAAATATGTGATTGAAATTCCAACTTCGGGATATTAATAAAAAAAGGGCTTTAAAGCCCTTTTTTTATTTCTTCCATCTTCCATCTTCCAACTTCCATCTTCTGTCTTCCGTCTTCCAACTCATTTATATTTTCTTCATTTGATCTTTCATCAACTTGATTTGATCTTTCAGCATTCCTTGCTTGTCTAATTTTTTAACCTCATTGATTAAGTTGGTTGCTTCTAGTTTTCTTCTTCTAGAAAGTGCCACACCAGCCAAGTTTAATTTGGCAACAGCCAAATCCATATCCATACTTAATCCCAATTCAATTGCTTTTTTAAAGTGTTTTTCAGCTTGAATTAAGTTGGTTTGAGACAACATCAACCCTTGAAGGTAGTTGTAATATCCTTGTTGTTTTCTTACTAAGGCCGTTTCTGGGTTCTTAATTTTCATCAACCATTTATTAGCTCCTTCAAAATTTTGCTTACGCAATTGCAAAAAAGCCATTAAAATGTATTCGTTTTTATAATATAGAAAAACAGGAACGATCGTTAATAAGATAAGAAAAATCCCGTTTCCTGTGTTGCTTTCTGTGAATTGCCATACCGAAGTTGTTAATAGAAGTACCGCAAGAACCAATTTGATATTTTTGTGAAACATAATTTATTTAATTTAGGTTACAAAGGTAATAAAAGGTTTTTAAAATATTTTTAAAAAACTACTTGCAAGTAATAAAAACCTTTGTATATTTGCACTCGGTTTTAAAAGAGCCTATCAAATAGATTAATATACGATTAAAGATAAAAAGCAATGAGCAAAAGAACGTTTCAACCATCGAAAAGAAAAAGAAGAAATAAACACGGATTTATGGACAGAATGGCTTCTGCAAATGGAAGAAAAGTCCTTGCTCGTCGTAGAGCTAAAGGAAGACATAAATTGACTGTTTCTAGCGAACCAAGACACAAAAAATAATGATTAAGAATTAATCAATATTAAGCCGTTACTTTTATTAGTAGCGGCTTTTTTTTAAACTTGTTTATAAAATTTAATAAGTTTTTGAAGCTATTTCCCGCTATCCGCTGCAATCTTTTTAATTTTAAAGAAAAATTTAAAAAGTATTTTCACTGCTATCGGGGCTAAGAAAAAATAACAACACAACAATTACAAATAAACTACAATGCCAAAAGACAACGCTATAAAATCCGTATTAATTATAGGTTCAGGTCCAATCGTAATCGGGCAAGCATGCGAATTTGATTACGCTGGTTCTCAGTCAGCTCGTTCCATCCGTGAAGAAGGAATAGAAGTAATCTTAATCAATTCCAATCCAGCAACCATAATGACCGATCCATCCATGGCCGATCATATATATTTGTTGCCACTTACAACCAAATCGATAATTCAAATATTAAAAGAGCACCCACAAATTGATGCTGTACTTCCAACTATGGGAGGCCAAACAGCCTTAAATCTTTGCTTGGAAGCCGATGAAAAAGGAATTTGGAAAGACTTTGGAGTAAAATTAATTGGAGTCGATGTAAATGCCATCAACATTACCGAAGACCGCGAACAATTTAAGCAATTGTTAGAACGAATAAATGTTCCTACTGCACCTGCAAAAACAGCCACTTCCTTCTTGCAAGGAAAAGAAATAGCACAAGAATTTGGTTTTCCATTAGTTATTCGTCCATCCTTTACTCTTGGTGGAACTGGAGCCGCTTTCGTGCATTCCAAAGAAGAATTTGACGAAAAACTAACCTACGGATTAGAAATGTCGCCAATTCACGAAGTCTTAATTGATAAGGCTTTGTTAGGTTGGAAAGAATACGAATTGGAACTTTTGCGGGATAAAAACGATAATGTAGTTATCATTTGTTCTATTGAAAATATGGATCCTATGGGAATCCACACCGGAGATTCAATTACGGTAGCGCCAGCAATGACATTATCGGATACGACCTTCCAAAAAATGCGTGATTATGCGATTTTGATGATGCGTTCCATCGGAAACTTTGCTGGAGGTTGTAACGTGCAATTCGCCGTTTCACCAGATGAAAAAGAAGATATTGTTGCCATCGAAATTAACCCTCGTGTGTCCCGTTCTTCTGCTTTAGCATCTAAAGCAACGGGTTATCCAATTGCTAAAATTGCATCCAAATTGGCTTTGGGGTATCATTTAGATGAACTGCAAAATCAAATTACAAAATCTACTTCGGCTTTATTTGAGCCAACTTTAGATTATGTGATCGTGAAAATTCCGCGTTGGAACTTCGATAAATTTGAAGGAGCCGACCGAACTTTAGGTCTTCAAATGAAATCGGTAGGAGAGGTAATGGGAATTGGGCGTTCGTTTCAAGAAGCTTTACACAAAGCAACCCAGTCGCTAGAAATTAAACGCAACGGACTAGGAGCAGACGGAAAAGGATATAAAAACTACGAACAAATTATAGAGAAACTAACCTACGCAAGTTGGGATCGTGTTTTTGTGATTTATGATGCCATTCAAATGGGAATTCCGTTGAGTAGAATTCATGAAATCACTAAAATCGACATGTGGTTCTTGAAACAATACGAAGAATTGTATTTGTTAGAAAGAGAAATCTCAACTTACAAATTAGATTCGTTACCAAAAGAATTATTACTAGAAGCCAAACAAAAAGGCTACGGCGATCGCCAAATAGCGCACATGTTGGGTTGTTTAGAAAGTCAGGTTTATAAACTGCGTCACGATCAAAACATAAACCGTGTTTATAAATTGGTTGATACCTGTGCGGCCGAATTTAAAGCGCAAACGCCTTATTATTACTCTACTTTCGAAGCCGATATTCAAACTCCTAACGGAGAACGATATGTGCACAATGAAAGTATCGTAACCGATAAAAAGAAAGTAGTTGTTTTAGGTTCGGGACCAAACCGAATTGGGCAAGGAATTGAGTTTGATTATTCCTGTGTTCACGGAGTTTTGGCTGCCAAAGAGTGTGGCTATGAAACCATCATGATTAATTGCAACCCAGAAACAGTTTCTACCGATTTTGATACGGCCGATAAATTGTATTTCGAGCCTGTTTTTTGGGAACACATTTACGACATCATTCAGCATGAAAAACCAGAAGGGGTGATTGTGCAATTAGGTGGTCAAACGGCTTTGAAATTGGCTGAAAAATTATCTAAATACGGAATCAAAATTCTAGGAACTTCATTCGATGCTCTAGATTTAGCTGAAGACAGAGGTCGTTTTTCTGAATTGTTAACCGAATTGGATATTCCATTCCCAAAATTCGGAATTGCAGAAAGTGCCGACGAAGCTTCAAAATTAGCAGATAGTTTAGACTTTCCATTATTAGTTCGTCCTTCGTATGTATTGGGTGGACAAGGAATGAAAATTGTAATCAACAAGCAAGAATTAGAAGAGCATGTAATTGATTTATTAAAGAGCATTCCTGGAAATAAATTATTGCTCGATCATTATTTAGATGGTGCTATTGAAGCCGAAGCCGATGCAATTTGCGACGGTGAAAATGTATACATCATCGGAATTATGGAGCACATTGAACCGTGCGGAATTCACTCAGGTGATTCTAATGCAACCTTGCCACCGTTTAATTTGGGTGAATTTGTAATGCAACAAATTAAAGACCACACCAAGAAAATTGCATTGGCCTTGCGTACCGTTGGTTTAATAAACATTCAGTTTGCTATAAAAGACGATATCGTTTATATTATTGAAGCCAATCCAAGAGCTTCAAGAACGGTTCCGTTTATTGCAAAAGCTTACGGTGAACCGTATGTGAATTATGCTACCAAAGTAATGTTGGGTGAAAAGAAAGTAACCGATTTTAAATTCAATCCACATTTAAAAGGATATGCAATTAAACAACCGGTATTCTCTTTTAGTAAGTTCCAAAATGTGAATAAAGCCCTAGGACCCGAAATGAAATCAACCGGCGAAAGCATCTTGTTTATTGAGGATTTAAAAGACGACCAATTCTATGAATTGTACTCCCGACGCAAAATGTATTTGAGTAAATAACAACAAAATCCCAAGTGAAAGCTTGGGATTTTTTTTATGAAATTACTGTAATTAAACTTATCTTCGCTTTTAGATAATTTCTTAGTTATTACCAATGTCTAATCAGCTGCTTCTAACTCCTATAGAATACTTAAAAGGAATTGGACCTTCGCGCGGAGAATTGCTGCGCAAGGAACTCAATATCCATAAGTATGGCGATTTGATGAATTTGTTTCCCAATCGCTATATAGATCGTACGCGGTATTATAAAATTAATGAACTTCAAAATACCACTGCCGAAGTTCAAGTAGTTGGTAAAATAATACATGTTAAAACGGTGGAGTTTGGTAAAAACCAAAAACGATTGGTAGCCACCTATACCGATGATACCGCCCAAATGGAACTCACCTGGTTTCAAGGGATCAAATGGATTCGGGAAAGTTTGAAGCTGAATGAAGTGTATGTGATTTTTGGAAAAACCTCCAATTATGGCGGGCAATTTTCTATGGCGCATCCCGAAATGGAATTGCTGGAAGAGCACAAAGCCAGTTTGCGAAGTGCCATGCAACCGGTGTATCCAAGCACCGAGAAATTAACCCAGCGCGGCATTACCAATAAGGTTATCAACAAGGCCATGCAGCAATTGTTTCTGGAAGTGAAAGGGCAGTTTATTGAAACCTTACCCAATTATCTGCTGGAACAGTTGCAACTCATTTCAAAAAATGAGGCCATGTTTAACATTCATTTCCCTAAAAGTCAGGACCTTTTGGCGAAAGCCCAATTCCGATTGAAATTTGAAGAATTGTTTTTCATTCAGTTGCAATTAATCACCAAAAATCTCATCCGAAAACATAAAATTAAAGGGCATTTATTTGATAAAGTAGGTACTAATTTCACCGATTTTTATTCCAATCATTTGCCATTTGAATTGACCAACGCCCAAAAACGCGTTATCAAAGAAATACGAAACGATATGGGTAGCAATGCCCAAATGAATCGGTTACTGCAAGGCGATGTGGGATCAGGCAAAACGATTGTGGCCTTGATGTGCATGCTTTTGGCAAAAGACAATGGGTTTCAAAGTTGCTTAATGGCACCAACCGAAATTTTAGCCAACCAACATTTTATCGGCTTGACCGAACTTGCCCAAGATTTAAACATAAGTATAAAACTCCTTACCGGATCAACTCCGGTTTCCGAGCGAAGAATTATTCACGAAGCTCTAGAAAACGGGACTTTAGATATTCTTATCGGAACACATGCATTGCTGGAAGATAAAGTAAAATTTCATAATTTGGGATTGGCCGTTATTGATGAGCAACACCGATTTGGTGTGGAGCAACGCTCTAAATTATGGCATAAAAACGATATTCCCCCGCATGTGTTAGTCATGACGGCAACACCAATTCCGAGAACCTTAGCAATGAGTTTGTATGGCGATTTGGATATTTCGGTGATAGATGAATTGCCTCCGGGAAGAAAAGCCATTCAAACGGTGCATCGCTATGACTCCAACCGATTGAAAGTATGGAAATTCCTTAAAGATGAAATCGCCAAAGGCCGTCAAGTGTATATTGTTTATCCATTAATAAACGAAAGTGCCACCCAAGATTATAAAGATCTAATGGACGGTTACGAGAGTATTTCAAGAGATTTTCCGTTACCGCAATACAGTATTTCTATTGTGCACGGTCAAATGAAACCCGCCGAAAAAGAAGCCGAAATGCAACGTTTTGTTTCCGGAAAAACTAATATAATGGTAGCAACCACCGTGATTGAGGTAGGGGTGAATGTACCCAATGCGAGTGTGATGGTGATTGAAAGTACCGAGCGATTTGGGTTGTCTCAATTGCATCAATTGCGCGGAAGGGTAGGTCGTGGCGCCGAACAAAGTTATTGCATTTTAATGACGGGATTTAAATTGGGTAACGACAGCAAAACCCGAATTGAAACAATGTGTAAAACCAACGACGGATTTGAAATAGCCGAAGTTGATTTGAAACTGCGTGGTCCGGGTGATATTATGGGCAAACAACAAAGTGGTGTTTTGAATTTGCAAATTGCTGATTTGGTAAAAGATAGAGCTATTTTAATGTTGGCTAGAGAACATGCTCTAAAATTGTTAAAAGACGATGCGGCTATGGCCAAACCCGAGCACCAAAAAATGAAAGCCATTTTCATGGAAATGAGCGCCAAGAAAAACATTTGGAATTACATTAGCTAACTGCTATTCCTCAATTTTAGTACTAAATGAATAAACTGATTTTCTTTTTACTTCCTTTTTTTTCGCTTGCGCAGCAAATTAGCAAAGTTGATTTTATCAAATGTAACGCTCTGGTAGCTCCTCATTTTGAGAATAAAACAATAGATGGAACGATTACCTATCAATTCAAAGTGCTTTCAGAAATCGATTCCATTCGAATAGATGCCAAAAACATGTATTTTTCGAATGTGACTATCAATGGAAATCCGGTTAATTATAAAAACAACAAGAACGAATTGGTTTTATTTGAAGGCTATAAAAAAGGAACTAATGAAGTTTCCTTTTTATATAAAGCTATGCCTAAGCAAACCCTGTATTTTGTAGGAATTGGTGAAGGCCAACAAATCTGGACGCAAGGGCAGGGCAAGTATACGAGCCATTGGTTGCCGAGTTTTGATGATGTGAATGAGAAAGTTGTTTTTAACATTTCGGTAAATTACGATGCTAATTTTGCAGTGGTCTCCAATGGAATTTATAAAGGAAGGGATTCTAAACAAAATGGAATTCCAAATTTCAACAATTCCACTTGGAATTTTGAAATGAAAAAACCAATGGCTTCTTATTTGGTGATGTTGGCCATAGGAAAATTTGAACACCAAACGGAAACTTCCAAATCGGGAATTGCTATTGAAAACTATTATAAACCAGTTGACGCCGATAAATACCAATATACTTATAAAGAATCTAAAACCATTTTTGATTACCTCGAAAAAGAAATTGGGGTGAAGTATCCTTGGAAAATTTACCGCCAAATTCCGGTTGAAGATTTTCTTTATGCCGGAATGGAGAATACAACTTCAACATTATTCGCTCAAGATTTTGTGGTGGATGAATCGGGTTTTAACGATCGAAATTATATTAATGTGAGTGCCCACGAATTGGCGCACCAATGGTTTGGCGACATGGTAACGGCAAAATCTGGTAAGCACCATTGGTTACAAGAAGGGTTTGCAACCTATTATGCCTTATTGGCTGAACGCGAAATTTTTGGCGAGGATTACTTTTATAATGCGCTATACCGAAATGCGTTACAACTCCGAAAAGCGGCAAAGACGGATACGATTCCTATTCTAAATGAGAAGGCGAGTTCATTTTCGTTTTATCAAAAAGGAGCTTGGGCCTTGCATGTCATTCGGGAAGCAATTGGGAAAGAAGCGTTTCAAAAAGCGGTAAAGAAATATTTAAAAAAGCACCAATTTAAAAATGTGGAAACGGCTGATTTCTTGAGTGAAATTGCTGCGGTTTCTGACTTTGATATTGTAAAATTTCAAAAAGAATGGCTTGAGGAGTATCGTTTTCAAACCGATCAAGCCAACGCGTTGTTAAAGAAAAATGAAAGCATCCGAATGCTATTTGAAATTCAAGCACAAAAAAGCAAATCCTTTAAAGACAAAGAACCCTTTTTCTCAGAGGTCATGAAATCGAATGCCTTTTATGGATTGAAAAAAGAAATTATAAATCAAATTGAAGCCGTTCCTTTTAATGAAAAAGAAGCATTGTTGCGATTAGCAATGCAAACCAATGAGGTGGAAGTGCGGCAATCGGTAGCGGAAACAGTTGCAACTATTCCGGGTTCCTTTTTAACCGAATACGAATCGTTATTGCTAGATAATTCTTATGATACAAAAGAAGTAGCTTTTGTGAATTTGTATAAAAATTATCCCGAAAAAAGAGCCAATTATTTGGAACTGGCTAAAAATTGGTTGGGTAAAAACGATAAAGGATTGCGAATTTTATTTCTTTCGTATTACATAGATTTCAATTATTCCACTGCCAATTCAGCGCAATATTCACAGTATTTTTATGAGTTGTTGGAGTACACTTCGCCTAAGTTTGAAAGTAACGTTCGGCAAAATGCCTTTGAAAGTACGTTGTTTATGGAGCCCAAAAATAATAAAGTGCTAAAAAACTTAGTCAATGCAATGATTCATCCTAAATGGCAATTGGTAAAGTATGCACGCGATACCATTCGTACTTTATTGAAAAAAGAAGGATATCGAGAATTATTTAGTTCCTATTTTAATGATTTGCCCGAACTAGAAAAAATTCAGTTGCAGCGTTTGTTGGATGAAAAGTAATTTTACAAAAACTCTTTTACTTCTGATTTTAAGTATCCTAAAGCCAAATTATTTACCGATTCTCCTTCTAGAGAATTAGTAATTATAGCTTCTCTTAATTCTTTGGAGTTGGTATTAGCTGCGTCTAAAGTTGCTTTTCTAATATTTTGAATGGTGGTGTTTTTTGCAGAAATGAGCATTGTCCAACATTCATCCGAAACATAAATTTGTTGGGTTAAATTGTGATCAAATTCTTGTTCGATATTTTGAATAAGTAAATTTTGATATGCTAATTTGTCCTCTGAAAGTGGCGCAATTCGCAATACTAATTTTGTTGAATTGATGCGTTCTAATAAAAGTGACAATCTTTCATACGCCTGAAGTTTTATTGGTAACGCTTGTTTTTGGTTTTCTTTTTGAAGTGCAAAACGTCTTTTATTGTCTTCGTTTTGCGTATGCATTTGAAAAAAATAATAAGCTACAGCTCCAGTTATTAAAGCAGGAAGTGTGTAAAAAGCCAATTCAATAATTTTATCAGTATTCATTTTTTATTTGTATATTAATTGTTGACAAATATAAAGAATTAACCTTAAAAATATATTGTAATTAAGGAGTAGTAAGCTTAAATTTGAAGATTCAAAAAAGTTAGAATGCAAAAATATATTAATCAGCTTAATGAGGCGCAGCAAGAACCGGTTTTACAAAAAGACGGTCCGATGATTATTATTGCGGGTGCAGGATCAGGTAAAACCCGGGTGCTTACCATGCGTATTGCTTATTTAATGAGTTTGGGCGTAGATGCGTTTAATATTTTGGCATTGACTTTTACCAACAAAGCGGCGCGCGAAATGAAAAAGCGTATTTCCGATATTGTGGGTTCTAACGACGCCAAGAACTTATGGATGGGAACATTTCACTCTGTTTTTGCACGAATTCTACGAAGTGAAGCCGATAAGTTGGGTTTTCCTTCCAATTTTACTATTTATGACACCCAAGATTCGGTGCGTTGTATATTTGGAATTATCAAAGAAATGCAATTGGATAAAGATGTTTACAAACCCAAACAAGTTTTAAGCAGGATTTCCTCTTACAAAAATTCCTTGATAACGGTAAAAGCGTACATGAATAATCCCGAGTTGCAGGAGCAAGATGCCATGTCAAAAAAGCCGCGATTGGGCGAGATTTATGCTAATTATGTAGACCGTTGTTTTAAATCGGGGGCAATGGATTTTGATGATTTATTATTGAAAACCAACGAATTGCTGAACCGATTTCCTGATGTTTTAGCAAAATACCAAGACCGTTTTAGATACATTATGGTGGATGAGTACCAAGATACCAACCATTCGCAATATTTAATTGTTAGAGCTTTGTCTGATCGATTTCAAAATATATGTGTTGTTGGAGATGACGCGCAAAGTATCTATGCTTTTCGTGGTGCGAACATCAATAATATTTTGAATTTCCAAAAAGATTATGATAATGTAAAAATGTATCGATTGGAGCAAAACTACCGTTCTACCAAGAATATTGTAGAAGCAGCCAATTCGATTATTGATAAAAACAAAGTCAAGCTGGACAAAGTGGTTTGGACGGCTAATGATAATGGTCCCAAAATCAAAGTCCACCGCAGTGTAACCGATGGTGAAGAAGGACGTTTTGTTGCCGGGGAGATATTTGAACAAAAAATGCGGAACCAAATGCACAATGGCCAATTTGCCATTTTGTACCGTACCAATGCGCAATCACGTGCTATGGAAGATGCCTTGCGCAAGCGCGATATTCCGTATCGAATTTATGGTGGTTTGTCATTTTACCAAAGAAAAGAGGTAAAAGATATTTTGTGCTATTTGCGATTGGTGATAAATCCTAAAGATGAAGAAGCACTTGTTCGAGTGATTAATTATCCTGCTCGAGGAATTGGGGATACTACCGTTGAGAAACTAACGGTAGCGGCCAATCATTACAAGCGTTCTATATTTGAAGTAATGGAGCATATTGATAAAATCGATTTGAAATTAAACTCGGGTACCAAAGCCAAATTGCAGGATTTTGTTACCATGATTAAGAGCTTTCAAGTGATTAATGAAACGCAAGATGCCTTGTTTTTAACGGATCATGTAACTAAGAAAACCGGATTTATTCAGGAGTTGAAAAAAGACGGTACACCAGAAGGAATTGCTCGAATTGAAAATATTGAGGTATTACTGGGTGGTATTAAAGATTTTATTGAAGGGCAAAAAGAAATTGATGGCGCTCGAGGTGCATTATCCGAATTTTTGGAAGATGTTGCCTTGGCAACCGATTTAGATAACGATACCGGAGATGACGACCGTGTGGCATTAATGACCATTCACCTTGCGAAAGGATTGGAGTTTCCTTATGTTTTTATTGTGGGAATGGAGGAAGATTTATTTCCGAGTGCCATGAGTTTAAACACCCGAAGCGAACTTGAAGAAGAGCGCCGATTGTTTTATGTAGCCTTAACTCGAGCCGAGCATCAGGCGTATTTAACCTATGCGCAGTCGCGTTACCGCTGGGGTAAACTTACAGATAGCGAGCCTTCTCGTTTCATTGAAGAAATTAAAGAGGATTATTTGGAATATATAAATCCTGCTGATGCAGGAGGGTATCGCTATAAACCAATGATGGATATTGATATTTTTGGCGACATTGATAAATCAAAGTTGCGTTTAGCAAAACCTGTTGCAGGAACGCCGCCCAAAAAATATGGCGATGAGCCAACTCCAGCTTCTGCAATTCGAAAATTAAAACCAATTGGAAAAGAAAATGCAGGGTCGAATTCGAATCTGTTTGATAATAAATTGGTTGTTGGAAACATTGTAATGCACGAACGCTTTGGAAAAGGAGAAATCATCAACCTGGAAGGAGTAGGTGCCGATAAAAAAGCAGAAATCCGATTTGAAGTGGGAGGAATCAAGAAATTATTATTGCGTTTCGCCAAACTCGACGTGATTGGATAATAGTTTCAAAAGGTAAATTTTAACCTTAAACTTTAAACTAAAAAAATGGCCCAACTATTAAAAATATACGAAGACAATCCCAATGAAGCTGCAATTAAAAAAGTAGTGGAGGTATTGAAAAATGGTGGGTTGATAATTTATCCTACCGATACGGTTTATGGCTTGGGTTGTGATATTACCAATGTGAAAGCGGTTGAAAAAGTAGCCAAAATAAAAGGAATCAAATTAGAAAAAGCTAATCTTTCGTTTATTTGCTCCGACTTGAGTCATATCTCCGATTATGTAAAACAAATCGACACCGCTACATTTAAATTACTTAAAAGAGCTTTGCCTGGTCCGTATACTTTTATTCTTCCGGGGAATTCTAATCTTCCTAAAGTGTTTAAAAACAAGAAAACTGTCGGAATTAGAGTTCCAGATAATAATATTATCCGTGCTATTGTTAAAGAATTAGGGAATCCGATTATTTCCACTTCTATTCATGATGAAGATGAGGTTTTGGAATATTCTACCGATCCCGAATTGATTTTTGAAAAATGGCAAAACCAAATCGAATTGGTTATTGATGGTGGTTATGGCGATAATGTTCCATCTACAATTATTGATTTATCTGGGAATGAACCAGAAGTTATCCGAGAAGGAAAAGGTGATTTAGCTATTTTATAGCATAAAAAAAACCTTGAGAAATCAAGGTTTTTTTTATTTGAATTACAATGTTATTGTTTTTTCATTTCTTTTTCGATCATTTCGTAGAACTCATCAATTTTTGGTAAAACTACAATTCGTGTTCTTCTGTTTGTTGCACGATTTTCAGCAGTTTTATTTTCTACTAACGGAATGAATTCTCCTCGACCTGCAGCAATTAATTGCGATGGTTTAACACCTAAGTCTTTAGTTAACACTCTTACAATTGCAGTAGATCTTTTCACACTTAAATCCCAGTTGTCAATTAAAACCGAGTTTCCTGTAAACGGAACATTGTCTGTGTGACCTTCAACCATGCACTCAAAAGTTGGTTTGTCGTTAATTACTTTAGCAACTTTCGCCAATACATCTTTAGCTTTATCGCTCACAACATAACTTCCGCTTTTGAATAATAATTTATCAGCAATAGAAATAAATACTACTCCTTTTTCAACGTTTATATTAATGTCTGGATCAGAAATTCCAACCGAACCTTTTAAACTAGTAACTAAAGCAAGTGTTACGCTATCTTTTCTAGTTAATGCATCTTGCATTCTAGAAATTTTCAGGTCTTTTTCTTTAATTGTTTCTAATGCTTTTTCTATGTTTTGAGCACCTTGTTTAGTTAACGTAGTCATGTTACCTACATTGTTAATTAACTCAGTGTTATTTTTCTTTAAGTATTCATTTTGCTGACTTAATGACTCTTTTTCAGTAAGACACAAATTAAGTTTTACAGTAGTTGAGTTCAATAAATCTTTACACTCTTTGTTTTGTTTTTCTAATTCGGCTATTTTCTTTTTAGTTCCGCAAGAAGTTAAAGTTAACCCTGCAAATAAAATTAAATAAAGTGCTTTTCTCATGGTGATATTTTTTTTACAATTACAAAATTACAAATTCTTGTGGTTATATTCTGAATAATAACCTAATTTATTGTTAACGAAGTGTTAGAAATACTGTTTTTTGGAAACAAAGTAATTAAATACAATGCTTTTCGTGTGAAAATAGTTTTCCTTTTGTATGGTCCCTCGTTTTTTTAAGGTGTAGTTTATTAAATGATAGAAGTAGAAATGGGCTTTTAGGATAGCAAAGCAATGGGCAAATTTCCCTTTAAAAATAAACTGAACTCCGGCAATTCCATCCAAAGTCAAACGCATGAATAGGATAGGTACCAATTGGTTGCTTGGCAAATTCTTCAACAACATCAATAAAGAATTTCTATAATTTAAAAATGTTTTTTTAGGATTCGATTGATTCAAAGTTGCCCCTCCAACATGATACACGACTGATTTACTCGTATATTTTGCTGAGTATCCCAAATTAAAAGCGCGCCAACACAAATCGATTTCTTCTTGGTGTGCAAAGAAATCAGGGTCAAAGCCATTTAGTTTTCTAAAAATTTCTTTTCGGATAAAAAAACACGCGCCACTTGCCCAAAATATTTCAGTTTCATCGTCGTATTGGTGGTTGTCTTTTTCAATGGTATCAAATATTCTCCCACGGCAATACGGATAGCCATAACTGTCAATATAACCTCCGGCAGCTCCTGCGTATTCAAAGTAATCTTTGTTTTTGTAATCTAAAATTTTGGGTTGGATGATTCCGATGATTGGTTCGTTATCAAAAAGAGATACGATTGGGCTAAGCCAATTTTCGGTAACTTCAATATCCGAATTTACTAGAGCATAATACGGTTCTTCAATAGTTTGCAGGGCAACATTATAGCCCATTGCAAACCCAAAATTTCCTTCATTTTGAATTATTTTAACCGATGGAAATTGCTCCTTAATCACTGCAATCGAATTGTCGGTGGAAGCATTATCCGCCACATAAATGTTCGCTTCATCCGAATAAGCTACCACCGAAGGTAAAAATTGCTCTAGCAATTTAGCTCCGTTCCAATTTAAAATAACAACTGCAATTTTTTTATCCATTGAATCTATTCTCCAAAATTTGGTAATTCTTCGAGAAAAACATATTTCTCGTTTTCAAAATCTATTTTGCAAAAGTAATGATTTAGTCCGTTGCTTACCATTAAGTATTTTGCATTTAAAACTAAATTATAACGCGCAATCTGATCAAATGTTTGCTGCGTTATTTTTACTTCGGGCGCTTTGCATTCAATTAGTAAAAACAATTCACCGTTGGGTTGGTAAACCACAATGTCGTAGCGTTTATTTAATTCGTTGACTTTTATTAATTTTTCAATATTGATGTACGATTTTGGATAATTTTTATCCTGAAGTAAATACTGCACTACATGTTGACGCACCCATTCTTCGGGAGTAAGAAGAATAAATTTTTTACGAATTTCATCGAAGATGGCAATTTTATTTTCACTATTTTTGAAGCGAAACGAATACGATGGAAATTGTAGTTTTTGCATAATGCAAAAGTAAGAATTTTAGAGAACAGATAAAAATGGATGAAGTTTTAAAAATCATTAACGACCTAAAAGCGGGAACTATCAAGCCTATTTATTTTTTAATGGGTGAGGAGCCGTATTATATTGATAAATTAACCAAATATATTGAAAACAACATTTTAGGTGAAGACGAAAAAGGGTTCAATCAAACAGTGATTTATGGTCGCGATGCTACAATTGAAGATATCGTTTCCAATGCAAAACGCTACCCAATGATGGCTGAGCGTCAAGTTGTGGTGGTTCGTGAAGCCCAAGAGTTATCTCGAACAATTGATAAACTAGAAAGTTATGCCGAAAATCCACAACCAACAACAGTTTTAGTTGTGGCTTATAAATATAAAACCCTCGATAAAAGAAAGAAATTAGTAAAATTGATTGCTAAAAATGGGGTTTTATTTGAAAGTAAAAAATTATACGAAAATCAGGTTGGGACCTGGATTCAGCGGTTATTGCAAGGTAGAGGATATGCAATAGAACCTAAAGCGAATGCCATGCTGGTGGAGTTTTTAGGAAATGATTTGAGCAGAATTAGCAATGAATTGGATAAACTTCAAATTATTTTGCCGAAAGGCCATACCATCACTCCAAAAGATATTGAATACAATATTGGTTTCAGCAAAGATTTTAATGTATTCGAATTGCAAAATGCTATTGGGTCTAAAGACCAATTGAAAGCCTATAAGATTGCTCAATATTTTGCTGATAATCCAAAAGACAATCCTTTAGTGGTTACCGTGAGTTTGGTATTTGGTTTTTTTGTGAAAATTTTAAAATACCACGGATTGAAAGATAAAGATCCTAGAGCAGCGGCTCCGGTGCTTGGTGTGAATCCTTTTTTTATGAAGGATTATGAAATAGCGCTTCGAAATTATCCAATGAAAAAGGTAAGTAGCATTGTGGCATCCTTGCGCGAAATAGATGTTAAAAGCAAAGGGGTTGGCGCTAATTCCTTATCCAATCATGATTTACTTAAAGAAATGTTGGTGAAAATTTTTGCTTAATTATTTAGAGCAAAAATTTAAAATAACGATATTTGTGCACCTCAAATTAAATATTAAACTATGGGAATGAATAAAAATACTGTTTTAGGATGGGCCACCTTTATTATGATCATAATGGGTCTTATTTTAATTGGACTAGGAGTTTATAAATATGCCGATGTGGCTGGTTGGGGATTTGGCGCTGTTGGCGTTGGTTTCTTGGCGAATGCATGGGTGTTTAATGCGTTAAAAGGAAGAGTATAATAATATAAAATCAATAAAATGTCAGATGATAAAAAGGTGATTTTCTCAATGCAAAAATTGAGTAAATCCTACCAAGGAAGTGATAAACAAGTTTTAAAAAATATCTATTTGAGTTTCTTTTATGGAGCTAAAATTGGTATCCTGGGATTGAATGGTTCTGGTAAATCTTCTTTGCTTAAAATTATTGCAGGAGTAGATAAAAATTACCAAGGCGATGTGGTTTTTCAACCGGGATATACTGTTGGGTATTTAGAGCAAGAGCCACAATTAGACGAAACTAAAACTGTAATTGAAGTTGTTCGTGAAGGAGTTGCCGAAACGGTAGCCATTTTGGACGAATTCAATAAAATCAACGACATGTTTGGTTTGCCTGAAGTGTATGAAGATGCAGATAAAATGCAAAAATTGATGGATCGTCAAGCGGATTTGCAAGATAAAATTGATGCAACGGGCGCTTGGGAACTGGATACCAAACTAGAAATTGCCATGGATGCGTTGCGAACTCCGGATGGAGATATGCCAATAAATGTATTGTCTGGTGGGGAGAAACGTAGAGTAGCATTGTGTAGATTGTTATTACAACAGCCGGATGTATTGTTGTTAGATGAGCCTACCAACCACTTGGATGCAGAAAGCGTTCTTTGGCTTGAGCAACATTTATCGCAATATGCAGGAACTGTTATTGCGGTAACACACGACAGGTATTTCTTAGATAATGTAGCAGGTTGGATTTTAGAATTGGATCGAGGAGAAGGTATTCCATGGAAAGGAAATTATTCTTCTTGGTTGGATCAAAAATCGAAACGAATGGAACAGGAAGAGAAAGTAGCTTCCAAAAGAAGAAAAACATTAGAGCGTGAGTTGGATTGGGTACGTCAAGGAGCGAAAGGAAGACAAACCAAACAAAAAGCACGTTTACAGAATTATGATAAATTATTAAATGAAGATCAGAAAGAATTAGATGAAAAATTAGAAATCTACATTCCGAATGGACCTCGTTTAGGAACAAATGTGATTGAAGCAAAAGGAGTTGCTAAAGCTTTTGGCGACAAATTATTATACGATGATTTGAATTTTACGCTACCACAAGCTGGAATTGTTGGAATTATTGGGCCAAACGGTGCCGGTAAATCAACTATCTTCAGAATGATCATGAAAGAACAAGAGCCAGATGGCGGAGAGTTCACAATTGGGGAAACCGTTAAGATTGCTTATGTAGATCAGTCGCATTCTAATATTGATCCTAATAAATCTATTTGGGAAAACTTTTGTGACGGACAAGAATTAATCATGATGGGTGGCCGTCAGGTGAATTCAAGAGCGTATTTGTCTCGTTTTAATTTTGGTGGAAGCGAGCAAAACAAAAAAGTAGCTGCTTTATCTGGAGGTGAACGAAACCGTCTTCACTTGGCCATGACTTTAAAGGAAGAAGGAAACGTACTTTTACTGGATGAGCCTACCAATGATTTAGATATCAATACCCTTAGAGCATTAGAAGAAGGTTTAGAGAATTTTGCGGGTTGTGCTGTAGTTATTTCGCACGACAGGTGGTTCTTGGATCGAATTTGCACGCACATTCTTGCTTTTGAAGGCGATTCGCAAGTGTATTGTTTTGAAGGAGGATTTTCTGAATATGAAGAAAATAAACGCAAGCGTTTAGGGGATGTAAATCCAACTCGTATTAAATACAAAAAATTAATTCGATAAGTATATAAATAAAAAACGCTGGTTAATACCAGCGTTTTTTATTCTTTTTAGAACCTTCTGATTTTCTTGAATTTGAAGGTGCATTTTTCTTATTTCTTAAATCGGGTTTTGCATCCGGATTTTCAGGAATGTCAGTGTAAGGATACGGATGATCATTTACGACTTTGACATTTATTTTAATTAACTTTTCAATATCTTTCCAATAGGGTTGTTCGTCTTTGGCACAAAAAGAAATCGCCAATCCGCTATTTCCTGCTCTACCTGTTCTTCCAATTCGGTGTACATAGGTTTCAGAAATATTCGGAATATCAAAGTTTATCACAAAAGGCAAACTTTCAATGTCAATTCCACGCGCTGCAATATCGGTGGCAACCAAAACAGAAATCTCTTTATTTTTAAACGCATCAAGAACGCGTTGTCTTGCATTTTGAGATTTATCGCCATGAATGGCTTCGGCAGTGACATTGTTCTTTTTAAGCGCTTTTACCACATTATCTGCGCCGTGTTTAGTTCTGGTAAAAACCAAAACATTATCAATCTTGTCGTTTCGAATGATGTGGTATAAAAGTTTGCGTTTGTCTTCTTTACCCACAAAATATACTTTTTGATTCACCGTTTCGGCTGTGGAAGAAACCGGAGTAACCGAAACATATTTAGGTTTCGTTAAAAAAGTATCGGCAAGTTCTCTAATTGCCATTGGCATAGTGGCCGAAAATAAAAGCGTTTGACGGTTGTCTGGAGTTAGTTTTACAATCTTTTTTACATCGTTTATAAAACCCATGTCCAGCATTTGATCGGCTTCGTCTAAAACCAAGAAATGCAAATGATCCAAATCAATAAATCCTTGTTTGTGAAGGTCTAATAATCTTCCTGGAGTAGCAATTAAGATGTCAATTCCTTTTTTCAGTTGGTCTACTTGCGGCACCTGACTTACCCCTCCAAATACCACCATCGAACGGATGTTGGTGTATTTTCCGTAGGTATTGAAACTCTCGTCTATTTGAATGGCTAGTTCTCGCGTTGGCGTAACCACAAGTGTGCGTATGTTTTTTTTCTTAGCAGAAGAGCCTACTAAGCGGTGTAAATAGTTGATGATTGGTATTGCAAAAGCCGCTGTTTTTCCGGTACCGGTTTGGGCACAACCCACTAAATCGGTTCCTTCTAAAATAATTGGAATTGCTTGCTGCTGAATAGGAGTGGGGTTGGTGTATCCTTCTTCTGTTAAGGCTTGCTGTATGTTTTTTAATAAATTTAATTCGCTGAAAGTCATAATTAGTTACTTGAACTGTTTCAAGTGACTGCAAAGATAGGTTATATTTTTTAAGCGCTATTTTTCATTTCAAATGAAGAGTATTTTGAATTTACTTGTCATTTATTTCGATTAATTGTCTTTTATATCTGAATCAATAATTGTGTTTTGTGATGTTGTTCGGAACAATTCTATAAAATAACCAATTTGAAAAAAGTCTCGACCTGTTTCATCATTTATTTTGTAGTCTAACTGATGTAAATAACCAATTTGTATAGTTGTTGCTTTTGATGGTTTGTAGTTAAATGCAAGTAACATTCTGTTTCTTTCAAAATAAGGTTCTTTGTCAGTAAAAAATAGTTCATTACTTGCACTAACTTGAAAGGGTTTGTATTCATTTCGCAATTTTCCAAAAGGATAAGAAACACCAAGTCTATAACGAAAACGGTTGCGGTAGCCATTACTTGTATATCTCAATTCTGCACGATATCGTTGTTCTATTTTAAGTTTGTAGATTGATTGAAAAAGAATAAACTGAGGCCAAATTCTGAATTCATTATTATTTTTTGGTAAAACAAAATCACCGCCTTCTTTGTAGGTTTGGTAACTGCCCGCACCTAAACTTAGCTTTACATTTTTATGAACTTTGAAGTTAATACCACCTTTAAACTCATAATAGTGAAAGTCATTGTAAAATTTTAATGAACGCATTTGTCCTTCTCCAAAAAAACTTAATTTTTCGTCAAGATTATATTTTAAGTTCAGAATATTCCAACTGCCAAGGTCAAAAGTCTGTGCAGTTATTGTATTTATTGAATAATAAAACACAATAGTATTTAGAAATAATATTCTCATTTAATAACTTATTTAGATTTTCCTTTATTTTGAGTAACAGAAAATGATTTTTCAAAGAAATGAGAATTGGGTATTGTAATTATTTCGTTATCGCTTGTTTTTATATACACAAAAAAGTAGTTCATTTCTGTCACTTCTCCTTCAAAATGATAATCTTTGTGTAATACTTTTACATAATCTCCTAATTTTACTGGATGATTAAAGAAAATCAAGATGCTCGAAGTTATATTTGAAAGTAATGACCATTGAGCAAAAAAAGCTATGCCTAAAGCTGTTAAAATTGTACTTGCAAATAATGCAATTTCATTTTGTTTAAATCCCCAAACTCCCGTTAGAAGAATAATTAGAGTGATTGTCGAAAATAGCTGTAATGATCTAATAGCCATTTTCCTCCTACTTCTTTCCAATCGGGTTTTTTTCAGAAAATTATTGATTACTGTTTTAAAAATAAAATACAAAATTATATAGCAAACTACTATTACTATAGTTTCAATAATTTGAATGTTGAACGCCTTCATTGACTAATTTTGTTTAGTTTCTTTAACTTTTCCAACTTGGCTACTATTTTCATAAAATAACGAGACTTTTGGTAGTAAGTGATCAAGTTATTGTTGAAAGAACCGCTTGGAATTATCATTCCATTTTTTTTGATATACTATGAACTGTTTTATGTTATTTGCAAGTGTAGGTTTTTTTTTGGTGTTATATTTATAACATTTTCCATTTCAATCTAATGTTTTTTTGCACTTACATAACAAATATAACTAAAAATTTTAATTTAAGACATTTCCAATTTCTTATAAATCTCAAGCCCCACTTTTGCCTAATCCATTTTTTGCGGTCGGTTTTTTTTCTGTCAGAAGTTTTACTCCCCAACCAAATACTTCTTCAAAAACCAAGAAATCGATGTGTAAGTATAATCACGATTTGCTTTTTTTGCAATTCCGTGTCCTTCGTCTTTTGCTCTAATATAGCTTACAGGCACCCCATTTTGCTTCAAAGCTTCCACCATTTGTTCAGATTCAGATAAAGGAACACGAGGGTCGTTTTCACCTTGATAAATAAGCATCGGCTTGGTAATGTTTTTGATATTTGTTAAGGGACTTATTTTTTCAAAATGTTCCGCCATTTTGGGGTCGCGCTCATCACCGTATTCTGCTCTTCGCAAATCCACCCGATAAGCAGAAGTATTTTTTAAGAAGGAAACAAAATTGGAAATGCCAAATAAGTCTATTCCACATTTTAGCCTGTTGTTGTAGTTTGTCATACAGGCCAGGCTCATGTAACCACCATAACTACCACCAATTACAGCCACTCGTGAAGAATCCAAATTGGGCTGAGTGGCGATCCAGTCGAGCAAAGCCCCGATGTCTTTAACTGAATTTTCACGCAACATAGCATTATCTAATTTTAAATAGGTTTTTCCATAACCTGATGACCCCCGAACATTTGGTACCAAAATGGCAATACCCAACTCGTTTGCCCAATATTGATTAAAGGCATTGAAACTTGCCGTTGATTGACCTTCGGGACCTCCATGAATACTTATGAGAACTGGCAGTTTTCTAATCGCATTTTTAGGCGTAATAAGAAAAGAGGGAATCATTCGAGTCTTGCCAGTTTGCTCGTCCTTGTCAAAAGTTGAATATTCAATCAATTTTGCTTGGCTAAAATTTTCAGGGTTCAAACCCGCAGTTTCGCTAAAAGTCCATCGTTCTGTTTTGTTGGCTTTCAAATTGTGGACATACACTTCAGAGGTTTGACTTGGTGTTGATAAGCCAAAAGCAATTAGATTGTTATCTTTGTTAAATTTCATTTGAGTAATTACACCTGGCGACCCTAAATTTAGAGGGGAATATTTTAGGGTTTTAGTATCCATCAAATAAGATTTTGAATAACCTCCCTCGTTTATAACAAAGGCCAGTTTTGAACCATTTTCCGAAAGTTCCATGATAACTACATCATTATTAATGTCAATAATTTTGGACATTTTTTTTGTCGCTAAATCATAATATCGTAAAGTCCTAAATTCTGTATCTTCATCGGAAGTAAAGAAAATTCCTTTACCGTCTTTTGAAAATATAAAATTACCGTATGAAATTTGTTTGCCAGTTGGATTGATTTCCTCTATTTTACCTGAGGCGGTGTCTAATAAATATGCTTTTACCTCATTAATTGAAGCATAGTTTGTGACAATCATACGACTTTCGTCTTGGTTCCAGTCGGCAATATTCCAGCCACCACCTTTATTTTCTAAAATCATTTTGGTATCAGACAGATTATCCAGTGGCGCAATATAAAAATCCAAATCTTTTCCGGTTCGTTTGGTAGAGGTAAATGCTATTTTATCACCCTGTTTATTCCACAAATAGCTTCCATTACGACTTTTTCCATCAGTCAAAAGCTTGGAAGTGCCGTATTTTCTATTCCAATAATAGATTTGAAACTGCTCATTACCACCAATATCCCTACTGTAAAGAAAGCCGTCTTTTCCTGGATTGGGGCAAGTGGAAACGCTAGTTACAGGTTCTTTAAAAAAAGTAATTTGCTCCCGATATGCCCCCGCCTTACTTACATTGTGTATTTGTGCCACATCGGCAAAGCGGGTGGTGATATAAAGTCCCTTTCCCGAAGCAT
This sequence comes from Flavobacterium sp., assembly GCF_040383245.1. GTDB lineage: Bacteria > Bacteroidota > Bacteroidia > Flavobacteriales > Flavobacteriaceae > Flavobacterium. The sequence goes on from NZ_JBEIDX010000010.1 coordinate 59,899, forward strand.
CCCAATCGGCAAAATTTGCACTTCGGATGTTTTGATATTGCTCCAACTTTTCTGAAATAGACGAAGGAATTTCTCCCACACCCTCTACCAAAAGGTTTCCAATGGGAGTTCGTTGTGCTATTAGCGTAAAGCTAAATAGGTTCAGCAAGGCAAAACCAATTGCTGTTTGCAAGAATGAGCGTTTATTTTTCATTTTTAAAATTTATATATGAATAATATTTTGATTTCAATTAGAGTGCGGTCTCTTAAAAACTGCCGCCTAACTCATGTACACGCAGTGTATTGCGTATTTTTATTTTGCCAACATTAAAACAATAGAAATCAACACATTAAATTCGGCTATGTTTTAAGGATTTTTTTTGTCAATATTTAATTTATTTCAAATGTAGTTTTTTTTTATAATTTATCTAAACGACTAATTATTTTTCTATATTGTTTTTATATCTTTTAGCCCTATAATTTTGCCCTATTTTTCAATACCGTGTTTGGTATCTAAGTTGCAGTTTTCAATGGTCTATTCAATTGTTTTTAAGAAGTTATTTTGTAAGTTCAATTACATCCTCCCAAATATGTTGTTTGCCAAATTCACCCAAGTTTAAAATGTAATTTCCATCTTTGTCAATTACAGCGGAGCTAAAACAAGGATAATGCATTTTAAATAATAATTTACTTAAAGAACAATTTTACTATTTTGTCAATAAAAAAAGTCCGAATTAATTCGGACTTTTTTTAAATTTATTCTTTTATGAATTTTTGACTGTAGTCTTTATCATTTGAATCTCGTAGTAATAAAATGTAGGTTCCTTTACTTAAACTTTCAGTAGGAATTTGATTTGAAGTTATGTTACTTTCAAATACCTGTTTACCATTCAAATCAAATACTTTAGCTAATTTCAAAGTAATCTCATTATTAGTTTTTATATTCAATACATTTTTAGCAGGAATAGGATACAGGCTAAATTCAGAGTTAGTATATTCTTCTAGAGTCAATGTTGAACCTTCAACAACCAAAGTAGCATTGTTTATTGTTGGATTAGTAATGGTGTCAACAATTCCAGATGGCCATCTAATTATAATTTGAGTTATTGCAGTTTCTGTTCCAATACCAAAATGAGCATTTAAAGTACTTTGGTGGCTAAAGCCATTACCACTTTTTATTTCTCTTATTTGTTTTCCAAAAGCCCCATAAATTTCAATTCTCGCGCCAATTCCATTACGGTTACTTTGAATTCCTTGTAGTTTTATTTTAATCCAATTATTAGCATTTGGCACATTATAAAAAACCTGATTATTAAATTGTACATCTAGAAAACCATCATTATTTAAATCACCAATACCGCCTTCGCTAAAAGATAAATCGTATCCTGTAAAAGTTAAGTTGCCATTGTTTAAATAAAGTTCTTTGCTATTTTGCCATAAAAAATCCATCCAGCCATCATTGTTAAAATCGGCTGCTTGAAGTTCCCATGAGCCTACTTGAGAATCGATTCCTGATGCGCTGTAAACGTCAGTAAAAGTGCCGTCACCATTATTTCTGTATAATTTATTTGTGTCGGATATGTTTGATAATAAAATATCCATATCGCCATCATTATCATAATCTTCAATTGCACTCGACCAAGATTGAGCACCATCGTTAATTCCTGCCACTGCCCCAGATTCAGTAAATGTGCCGTTGCCATTATTTTTATAAAATAAATTTATTCTTTGAGGATCTCCAACTGCTGCACCACCTCTACATTTAGCTAAATACATGTCGATGTCTCCATCATTATCAAGATCACTCCATTGGGATTGGTAGTTACCTCCAACTGCTAAAGTAGGCATTAACGAAATGTCAAAATTTAAATTTCCTGTACCATCATTTCTATAAGCATGACTTTGTGCCACATCATGACAAGCCCATAAGTCTAAGTGACCATCGTTGTTGATGTCAACAAAATTCGCTCTTTGTGTAAATATATTTTGAGGATAAGCAAATTCAGTGTAACCGGAACCTGTCGCATTTGCTTTAATTACCGCAACACGGTTTCCGCTTCCAAAAACCAAATCATTGTATCCGTTTTTATCAAAATCCCCCGCTGTAATACTCCAGCTAGGAGTAGCTGTTAAGTTTGGTAATGGATAAATTGTTGATGTAAATCCGCCACCAGTTGTATTCTGTGTTAATACCGTCATTTGATTGGTTTGTACGGTAGCAATATCGTCTAAATAATCACCATTTAAATCCGCTACACTACAAATTGTTGCGCTAGAAGTAATTGATGCTGGTGTAAATGAAATAGGAGGTATGGCAACGGGAGCTTCAGTTAATTGAAAATCAAATCCTAATGGACTTGCTGCGCTCCATCGGTTGTCCCAAGCAAAATAATAGGTGTTTCCTGCTAATGCAATAAATGTAACTACAGAAAGGTATGAATTTGTATTTGAACCGTTGTTACACGCTATAACACCTGCATCATCATCTGAAGCCAAACAAGATAAACTTGAACAAGATCCTGAATACACATTAATAAAAGTGTCTTTACAAATATTAATAGCTAGATCTGAACTTATTGTGACGGTGTAATTTTGAGTTGGTGTGTACGAGTACCAATTTGCTTTTGTAGCATTTGTTGAATAACAAGGTGTTACAGTGTTTGTTCCAGTTATTTCGGTAACGGTATGCAATCCAGCAGTTATGGCTTGCGCAGTAGCGCAAGTTCCTTGAGCATGTGAAAATTGAATTCCGCAGAATAAAAAGAAGAGTAAAGTAATTTTTTTCATTTTATTTTTTAGTTATTAGTGGCAATTTGCCGGAAGCGAATTAATCCAATCTTTCATTAACTGAACTCCTTCTTGATGCACTAAAGTTCGGCCTATTATCGGCATCATTTCTGACGCCTCAGTGGAACTTATTCTATAAATCATTTCAGATCGGTTAGCATCCCCGCCATTAATTACAAATGGATTATTAGGGACAGCAAATAATGGAGTTAAGCATACTCCAAAAGTATTTAGATTAGTATTGCTGAAATTGAATCGTTGCGGTGTATAATCACAATGTCCTCCATCTCTATGACAGTGAGCGCAATTGATATCTATATAAGAACGCGCTCTTAATTCAAGTGATTTACTGGTATCTCTCCAGTCAACTGTAGAATGAATAGTTGATAATGCAGGGACATCGTTGCCTAGAATTCCTAAATTTTTCCATTTAGTAATTTGATTTTCAGGACCTGTACTGTATGTAAAAGTGGTATTTAAATTTTGTGGTTTAGGCCCAATAGGAATGGTGATTTCGCCTGTATGATTTGGGTTAATTTTATGGCAAGTAACACATTCTGTTTGCGATGGGACTGCATAATTTACATTTTTTAAAGTACCGTCATCAGCTACCCAAGTTACGGGTATTTGCAATCCATTTTCTGTAGATTCAAGTAAAGCATCCGTTTGATCTGCTTTCCATACATACGTACAAGCTTTCCATCCGGTTGATTTTCTAATTAGCAATCTCGTTTCAACTCTTTTTGTCGTATTGCTTGGTTGAACATGATCATAATAAAATGTTTTTATGATTGCAGTTCCAACAGGAAATTCAAAAATATTGTCGTCTCCGTTATAGGTTGCTTGAGTGTTTTTTGGTAACCAAATAAATCTTTTTTTATGAGCATAATCAGAAAACAATGCACTTGCAGGCTCATAAGGAATCACATTGGAAGCCGGAATTTGAGCTTTTATCTCTCCTTCAAAAAAATGATAATCGGATAATTTAGCATATGGAACCGTAGCCAAGTTTACAGAAACTTCAGGTAAATCTATATATTCTTCTTGATCAGAGTTGGAACAAGAAATTACTATTAATGCGGCAATTAAAGTTAGAGCTAAATAAGAGTATTTGTTTTTCATAAATAAATAATGTTCAAGCCAAATATATAATAATTAATCAAATATTATTCAATATAAGTAACAAATGTTCTTATAAATTGTTGAAGAGCTAATGATTAATTAAATTAAAAAAAAACGATAAGAAAATTATTCTTCTTTTTCTGCTCTAGAAATTATATTTTCTGGAAGCGATTTTTTGGCTTTTGCTCCCATTTTTTTAAGATTTTCAACACGGTTAATTAAGTTCCCCGAACCATCAACTAATTTGTTCATAGCATCAGAATACCCCGATTTTGCATCGTCTAATTTTTTTCCTACAGTAATTAAATCGGTCCACAAACCATGAAATTTATCATAAAGTGCTCCAGCTTGACGCGCAATTTCTAGAGCATTTTCTTGTTGTTTTTGGTTAGTCCACATGCTGTCGATAGTTCGTAAAGTGGCTAATAACGTAGAAGGAGTTACTATAACAATATTTTTCTCGAAGGCTTTATTGTATAAATTAGTGTCCTCATTTAGGGCAATTGCAAAAGCCGACTCAATTGGGATAAATAACAACACAAAGTCTGGACTTTCAATTTCATACAGATCTTGATAGTTTTTATTACTAAGTTGCTCCACATGTCGGTTTATCGAAATCACATGCTCTTTTAGGTGTTGTGCTTTTTCTTGGTCGTCTTCCTCGTTAATATATCGCTCGTAGGCTGTTAGTGTAACTTTTGAATCTACAATCATTTTTTTTCCATCAGGTAAGTTTATTACTACATCTGGAAAAACTCTATTCCCTTCTTCGGCTACAAAACTAGCTTGAACAAAGTATTCACGGTCTTTTTCTAATCCCGATTTTTCAAGCACGCGTTCTAAGATTAGTTCACCCCAATTTCCTTGCATTTTGCTATCACCTTTCAATGCTTTGGTAAGATTGACTGTTTCTTTGCTCATTTGCTCGTTCATTTCTTTCAGTCCAACAATTTGTTGACGTAAAGCAGCATGATAATCAATGCTTTCTTTGTGTGTGTCTTCTACTTTTTTCTCAAAAAGTTGAATTTTTTCTTGTAACGGATTCAATAGATTTACCAAATTTTCCTTGTTTTGTTCTGTAAATTTGGATGTTTTTTCTTCTAATATTTTGTTGGCTAAATTCTCAAATTCTTTGGTGAATTTTTCCTGAAGTTGCTCTACTTCTTGCTTTTGTTCTTTATTGCGCTCCCAAAGATTTTCAAAATCAGTTTCTTTTTTTGATAACTGAATGGCTAAAGAATCTTTTTCGGCTCGGATACTTTCTTTTTCATCAATGGATGCTGCATGTTGCTTTTCAAATTGCATGCGTTCCAATTGAAATTGCTCTTTCAATTGATTTATTTGTGATAATAAACCATTTATTTTTTCTTCTAATGATGCCTTCTCAGATTTTGAATTAGCATTAAAAATAAATTTCCCTAAAATTAGACCAAGGGCTAAGGAAAAAAAAAAGAGTAGTAAAAAAGAAGTAATTGGCGTCATTTTTTAATCAAATAAGTAGGTAAATATACTAAAAATTGTACTAATTGATTGCAGGATTAATACTATTTTTGTCAAAATTGTTTCCATGTCAAATCACCAACATTTCTTAATTCATAAACCTTACGGATATTTATCTCAGTTTATTTATGAGTTGAAACGAAAGAAAAAATTACTCGGTGAATTGTACGATTTTCCGCAAGGGACAATGGCTATTGGTCGTTTAGATGAAGATTCAGAAGGGCTATTATTGCTTACCACTGATGGCATGATTAGTGAAGTGGTGCGGAGTAAAAAAGTGGAAAAAGAATACTATGTGCAGGTGGATGGAATAGTTACTCAAGAGGCAATTGATAAATTGAAAGGCGGAGTGGAAATCGGTTTTAATGGAAAAAAATACATAACCAGAAAATGCCAAGCTTCAATTTTAGACCTGATTCCTGAGTTTGGTGAAAGAGGAAAAAAATACGAGATGAACGTCACGGTCCGACTTCTTGGTTGACTATAACTCTAAATGAAGGTAAATTTCGCCAAGTTCGAAAAATGACTTCTGCAGTTGGTTTTCCAACATTGCGATTAGTTCGCGTTCGTGTTGGGAATATTCATTTAAACAATTTGCAAGCAGGAGAAGTAATGGAAGTAATTGATTTTCAAGTTTAATAGTTTAATAAATTTACATGTTAAATATTGTTTTAGTTGAGCCCGAAATACCAAATAACACGGGAAATATTGGTCGGTTGTGCGTAGGCACTGAAAGTAGGTTACATTTAATTCATCCGTTCGGATTTGTAATAAATGACAAGAATTTAAAACGTTCGGGTTTGGATTATTGGGTGCATTTAGACGTTACCGAATACCAAAATGTTGCAGAATGGATGGGTCAAATAAAAGATAAATCAAGGGTTTTTTTATTGAGCTCTCATGCCGAAAAATCTATTTATGAAGCACAATTTCAAGATGGCGATTGGTTGGTATTTGGTAAAGAAAGTGTTGGTTTGAGTCAAGAAGTGTTGGCGCAATTTGAAAACCATTTAACGATTCCAATGTCGGGTTTAATTCGTAGTTTTAACATTGCTAACTCAGTTGCGTTTGTGGTAGGTGAGGCTAAAAGACAGATAAATTTATAAAATGAATAAAATAATTGCATTATTTCTAATTTTTTCTTCGGGTTTAAGGGCGCAATGTTTTTCAATTGGGGCAGATTTATCCTATACTAATTCAGTCTTAGCTAATGGGGGAGTTTATCGCGATCAAAATAACGCTGTGGTAAATCCGTATACCTTATTTGCTCAAAAAGGAGCTAATATGGTGCGAATGCGTTTGTTTCATACGCCGCAAAATATTATAAGTAATTGCGGAAGTTCCATTTCTGCAAATGATATTAATGATGTTGTTGCAGGTTTTATAAGTGCTAAAGCAAACGGAATGAAACTCAATTTAGCGATTCATTATGGAGATTATTTCAATGATCCCAACACCCAAAAAAAACCACAAGCTTGGGTTGGGCTAACTGGAACAGCGCTTCAAAATGCAATTTATAATTATACTACTTCTGTTTTGCAGACCTTAAAAAATAACAATGTAACCCCTGATATAGTTGCAATTGGTAACGAAACAACTTGGGGGTTTATTGATGAAAATACTACAACAGACGGCTGGGCTTGGCCTGAAGATGCGAATAAATTTAATAGTGCATTAACTGCGGTTGATGATTTTAATAACTCAAATAATACTTCAATAAAAAAAGCTATTCATTTTACAGACAATACTGCTTCTTGGCTTGCGGGTTTATTCACTAGTCAAAGCATAACAAACTTCGATATTATTGGAATTTCCTTTTATCCATATTGGTCTAATTTCACTTCCTTGACTCAATTAGGAACTTTAGTTAATACACTTAAAACAACTTACAATAAGGATATTATGATTTTTGAAACTGGTCTTCCATGGACTACTTCAAGTTCCGATGGGTATTCAAATATTATTAATTCAAATGGTAATTTTAATTACCCAATTACTCCAATTGGCCAAAAACAATTTTTTAATGACCTTGTAACTACTGTGTACAATGCAGGTGGTAAAGGGGTGTTGTATTGGGAGCCAGGATGGATAACTTCAACATTTTGTGATAAATGGGGACAAGGCTCGTCTTATGAAAATTTGAGTTTTTTCAATTTTTCAAGCAATAATATGCCTTTACCAATATTTGATGTTTTCGATTTTTGCAATGCGCTCTCCATTAATAGCCAAAACAAAAAGGACGTTGAATTATTTCCAAATCCCGTTAGCGAAATTATTTATTTTAAAAGTTTAGATAATGATACAGAAGTATCTGTATTTGATATATTTGGAAGATTAATTTTAAAGAATAAAACAAACGAAAATTCATTAGATATATCCGAATTAAACTCGGGTATTTATTATTTTGAGTTTTATGTTTTTGAAAATAAAATAGTAAAGAAAGTTATAGTAAACTAACTAACTAGCGAATCATAAAACGCCCTTTTTCGCTATCAAATTTTATATTCTCATCCATAAAAAGGGTGTCAAATATCCCTTCAGAAATTAAGTTACAAGGTTGATCCTGGACTACATTTTCCTTTGTCATTACAATCATTTCATCAGATAATTGAATTGCCAAATCAATGTCGTGTGTAGAAAAAAGAATACATTTATTTGATTCTGAAGCTAGTTTTTTCAATAATTTAAACAAAACTACTTTGTGAAACAAATCTAAGTGTGTTGAAGGTTCGTCCAAGATAATTAGTGGAGTATCTTGCGCTAGTGCTCTCGCAACTAATACATTTTGAAACTGCCCGTCACTAATTTCGTAGTATTTTTTTTGATCTAAATGTTCAATTTGAGTTAAAGCTATTGCTTGGTTTATTTTTTCTAAATCGGATTCGGTTAATTTTCCTATCCAATTGGTATAAGGTTGTCTTCCTAAAGCAATTAATTCAAAAACGGTCAAATTGCTTGGGGGTAATTTTTCGGTTAATACCAAACTTAAATTCTGAGCTAAATCTACTTGGCTAAAATCAGTTAAGTTTCTTTCATTCAAATAAACCGAGCCAGATAGCGGTTTTTTAAGTCCGGAAAGGGTTCTTAGTAGAGTTGATTTTCCAATTCCGTTTTCTCCAATTAAAGCAATTAATTTACCTGCTTCTAGGTTTATATTAATGTTTTTTGCAATAACATGCTCGCTCGACTTGGATTTGTATCCAATCGATAGGTCTTTTGAAGTCAGCAAGTTGTTATTAGTGTTCATTTAATTAATTTAGAGTAATCGATTTTTTCTAACCAACAGCCAAATTACAACTGGAGCTCCAACTATAGAAGTAATTGCGTTAATTGGAAGTGTAAAATCAAGACCGGGCATTTGAGAAACCATATCGCAAAAAAGCATAATTATGGCTCCAATTTGAATCGTGCTCCAAAATAAAATACGGTGGTTACTCGTTTGAAAAAGTAATTTAGCTAAATGCGGTACTGCTAATCCTACAAAGGCGATAGGGCCTGCAAATGCCGTGATGCTACCAGCTAAAATACTTGTTGCAAAAATTATGATTCTTCTCGATTTATTTAGATTTAATCCTAAACTCTTAGCGTAGTTTTCTCCTAAAAGTAAAGCATCTAAAGCTTTTAATGAAAATAGGCTTAATAGCAATCCAAGTGTTACTGCAATAGATAAAATGAAGATGTTTTGCCAAGACAGGTTCCCAATACTTCCCATGCTCCAAAAGGTAAATTTTTGCAATTTTTCTGCTGTGCTAAAATAGGTCAACACCGAAACTATAGCTCCAGCAAAACTACTAAACATCAATCCTGCAATTAATATAGTCATGGTGTCCCTCAAATATTTGGAAATTAACAAGACTAATAAAAGCACCGAAAAACTTCCTAAACAGGAGGCTAAAATAATTCCGTAAGAAGATAATAAAAAAGTAGAAATTACCGAAGGTAAAGCACCAGCACCCAAAATCACAAAAGCAACTCCCAAACTAGATCCCGAACTAAGTCCTAAAACATAAGGTCCTGCAAGTGGATTTCTGAATAAAGTTTGCATTAATAATCCACTGATAGAAAGACCAATACCAACTAATATTGCAGTGATTGCTTTAGGTAATCGAAAGTTAACGATGATGTACTCCCAAGTTTCTTTGCTTGCTGTGGAACCAAATAAACTTTTAATAACTTCTTTAATAGGTATGGCAACTTGTCCCAATGAAATATTCAGGAACAATGCTAAAAGTAATAGCAAAGAGAGTAAAGAAAAAAGATAATTATTTCTGGTTGAGAACATTTTGCGACTTGTGAACTACAAAGATTGTGTTTTATTTTAACTTTTCAAAAAAGAAAGGTTTGTATCCTGTCAATAATTCTGGGTGCAGAATTTTAACGATGTCTTTCAGAACGATGTCCGGTCTATTTGGAGCCAATTCATAATATAAAACACCTCCTGTTTTTCCTTTTCTTCCACTGAAAGAGAAAACATTTTTATTTTGAAAAGCTTTAAATTGAGCATAATGCGGATTGGTATCCAGCATTTCTTGAAGCGAACCAAATTGCCCCGAAGTAATCCATAAATTGGCATTTTTACCTTTTTCTAATACGGTTTCAAATGATAAGGAAAGACTGCCCGTTCCTTTGGTTTTTGCCCATAAATAGTTGCCTTGCGCTTCTTTTAATAATTGACAACCCCAGCTAGTTCCTTGTGGTAAATACCATTTGTCTTCATACATATCTCCAGCTAAAATAGTAGGATGGGAGGAGGCTCTTTTAGCAATTTCTAATGTGTGTAGATAGTCTTTTTCGATTTTATAGAAAAGGGAATTGGCCAATTCTTGTTTGCCATATAAAGCGCCAAAGAATTTGATCCATTCGGCTTTTCCAAGCGGAGATTGCTCATTCCAGTCGCCGTTAAGAAGCACTTTTAAACCATTTTTTAACAGGTTATCCAGCGTTGGATTGTTGTTATCTAATCCGTATCCAATAATCACATCTGGTTGTAAATCAATAAGGACTTCAGTATTTAAAGCTTGATTTGCTCCAAGCTCTTTTACTTTTTTAGCATCAATTAAGGAGCGAACTTTCTCGGATGATATGTAATTCAAATTCGGAAATCCAACTAGAGTTTTTTCAACCCCAAGCATTTCTAATGAAGGAATGTGGGTTGTAGAAGTCACCACAATATTTTTAATAGGAACCAAAATAACAAGAAACTGCTTTAAGCTATCGGGTACAATTCCGTTTTTTTCTTTTAGAATATAAGTGTACGATTTATTTGCTTTTGGCCAAGGATTTGAAACGGTGATGACAGAATAGCCTTCGTGATTTAGTATCGAAAATCCTTTTGCATAATGAATTTCATTTTTTGGAATGTTATTTTTTTGCTGGTCAACTTCCTTTTTGCATTGCAAGAATGGAAAAGCTAGCACTACCAATAAAATGATTTTTAAAAAACGAGCCATGGATTTATTTTTTGCAAAAGTAAACAATGTTATTACAAAATAGTGCTAGAGAATTATTTGAAGAGTAACAATTTTTCAAATCACTTATATGATTAATTACTCTTTAATCAATTTATAACAAGAATTTTTTTTATTTTCTAAATGAAGGTTTAAAAAATAAATTCCAGAATTAAGTTGAGAGGAAATAAGGTCAAGATCATTTTTATTTGACGTTGAAATCAATACTTTTCCAGTAATATCCATAAGTGAATAATTCAAAATTGTCTCCTCAGATTGAATGGTGAAATGATTCGAAAATGGATTGGGAGAAATTTTAATATTTTGTTTTTCAAATTCTGGAGAATTCAAAAGATAAACAGGGTAAGGAAATTCTGTTTGGCTTATTACAGAAGTGTAATTATCTAAAGCATTTTTAAGTGCTACATTATCGCAATCACAAACCACCTTGTAATATCTAAGTAAATCAATATTGCTTGACGATGGAGCGTATTGTTCATAATAGTAAACAGAATAATTTTGAAATATTTGATTCAATCCGGCATCATTGGTTTCAATTATACCGTTAGTTACTCCTGTTGGAACTCCAATAGTAATAGTGGCAATTTGAAGTAATAAATTATCGCTAAAAGGACTGGCATTAGTTGTTACTCTTGCTTTTACAACCACATTAGAATAGGCTAAAAGATCGGCGGTAAGTTGGGAATAATTGCAGTTATTACACCACATTTCTACATGTCTTCCATTAAATGGAGGATACAGATGGCCTTCTTTAAGGATGTATCCATAAACATTGTGGGTTTGTAATATTTGATTTAGCCCAACATCATTTGACTCAGTTGTATTGCCAAATGTCCCATTAAATAAAGGAGCGCCAATATTTTGATTGACTAATCTAATCTCAACGGCAGTATTTTGCGCTGAAAAATAGTTAGTTGAAAACAATAATAATAGAAACAACTTTTTCATAAAGTGAAGTTCAAATCAAATACGAAGTTACACTAATTTATTGGTAAATAATTTGTTTGTCTAATGGAATTAAAAAATCTACATTTGTACTTGTATTTCGGTTGTGACTTTGATCAATTTCAGAGGAACATTAAAAGGGAAGGAAGTAATTGAAGATTGAATCTAGTTTCAAAAATCAAAAATCTTACGCTGTACCCGCAACTGTATGCTAAAAAGCTTGTTGTTATCTACGATGTCACTTTTCGTCACGGCGAATGGGAAGGCCAACAATAAGACGCGAGCCAGGAGACCTGCCATTTACATTGAGTATCAAACTTTCGGGAAAAAAGGTTTGGGTATGGGTAATTCTGTGCTTTTCTCCCATTATTAGTAAATTAGTACTAACCAAAAAAATGAACAAAAATTTCATTCGTTTCAGTGCGTGTATTGCATTGGCGACCACTTGTGGCTATGCTCAAGTAAACGATTCAATTAAAGTAAAACAATTGGATGAAGTAGTGTTTTCGGATACTAAATTTTCTCAAAGCAAAGAAAAATCGGGGAAGGTAATCACCAAAATTACCGCTGCTGAACTCCAAAAAAAATCAGGTCAATCCCTAGCCAGTATTCTAAATTCTGTTACCGGAGTTGAAATTAATGGAGCCCAATCGGCCAATGGTAAAAACCTTGGTTACTACATTCGAGGCGGAAAAAACCAACAAGTATTGATTGTAATTGATGGAAATCCCGTGACAGATGCTTCCGGAATTAGTCATGAATATGATTTGCGTTTGCTTCCTGTTGATCAAATTGAGAGCATCGAGATCATGAAAGGCGCTGCAAGTACCCTTTATGGATCGGGTGCTGCCACAGCAGTGATAAATATTACATTGAAGAAATCTAGTAAAAAAGCAATTGAAACTCTTATTTATTCTAGTGTTGGCACAAATAATACAGCTTCTAATCATAAATATAACGGTCAAGATTTTAATCAAGGTTTTTCGGTAAATGGAACGATTGATAAAGTGAATTATTTGGTATCGTTGAATAGTACCGAAACTAACGGAATGTCTCAAATTGCAGAACCAAATTCCGATTCGAATTATGATAAAGACCGATTTTCTAGAATTAATTATTTGTCTAAAATTGGAATTAAAGCATCAGATAAATTGACATTAAATTTCTTTGGAAATTATGATAAAGTAAATAATGATTATGATTATCAGTTTGATAATACGGGTTTGAATGACACCGATTTGAATAAATCGAAAACGGAGCAGTTTCGTTTTGGGTTTTCACCAAAATTTATTTATGCTAAAGGAGAATTTAATTTGAATTCAAGTTTTAGTAAAATTGAGCGCAATTATCAAGAATGGAATTCTTGGACAAATGAGATAGATAACTCAAAATATGAATCAAGAAGCGTTACAGTTGATGGATTTAATAAATATAAATTTAATCAAGAATTTATAATCATTACGGGATTAAATTATCAATTTTTCGATATGAATACACAAACGCCTTATGGCGAATTGACTAGTGAAGGATCCAAATTTAATATGATAGACCCTTATTTTTCTGGTGTTTATAGTTCTGATTTTGGTTTGAATGTTAATGCTGGAGCACGAATAAATATGCACAGCCAGTATGGAAATCAAGTGGTTTATAATATTAATCCATCCTTTAATTTTGGAAAGGAGATTCCTTTAAAGCTTTTGGCATCCTATAGCACCGCATTTGTAACCCCGAGTTTGTATCAATTATATTCCGAATATGGAACGGCTTCATTAACGCCTGAAAAAAATACCACAATTGAATCGGGATTTGAAGCCTTATTTTTCAACAGGAAACTTACCATAAATGCTGTCGGATTTTATCGAGAGCAAAATAATTCAATAGGTTCTGATGCAAATTATAAATATTCCAATATTGAAGGTTTAAATAAAGCAAAAGGGGTAGAGACAACGCTACAATATTCGTTTACATCTAATTTAAATTGCAATATAAATTATACATTTACACAAGTTGATGAAGCATTAAATCGATTAATTCCGAAGCATAAAGTGAATGCCTCAATTGATTTTTCGGCAACAAAAAGATTGTTTTTTAATGTCAATTATCATTATGTAGATGACAGAAATGATACTTTTTATGATGGAAATTTATATAAAGTTGTTCCTGCAAAATTGGGTTCCTACCAATTATTGAATGCCTTAGTAAAATTTGAAGTTATTTCTAATCGATTTAATGTTTTTGGAAATGTAACCAATGTATTTAATCAGGATTTCACTGAAAATAGCGGCTATTCTACTCGAGGCAGAAACTTTAATATAGGACTAAACCTTAAACTTTAACCTTTTTTTATAACACCATTTATTTTGTTTCTGTATTTTTGAATGATTCAATTATTCACATAACAAATAGAAATCATGATCATAAATAGAATAGTAATTATCGTATTGGCATTATTTTCTAATGCTTTTTTTGGGCAATCAGCTTTTGATAAATTCGAAAATCAAGAAGATATTAATTCGATTTTAGTGAATAAAAAGATGTTTTCAATGTTGAGTAATGTTGAAGCAAATGATAAAGAAACGCAGCAATATATTAATTTGATAAAGAAATTAGATAACTTAAAAGTTTTCATTACTTCGAGCGATAAGAAAAGCAGTGACATGAAAATTGAAGCAGATAATTACTCAAAAACTGCTGGATTGAGTGAGTTAATGCAAATGAATGAAAACGGAAAATTGGTAAAAATATATGTAAAACCGGGCGCTTCAGAAAGTGAAGTAAAAGAATTGTTGCTTTTTATGGATGGATCAGGAAAAGACGAAAGCGTATTGATGTCAATTACTGGAAGTTTTGATTTAAATGAGATTTCAGCCTTAACCGATAAAATGAAATTACCTGGCGGCGCTGAATTAAAAAAAGCAAGTAAAAAATAAGCAAAGCCTTTTTGATATACCTATTCCGTTTGTTGTAAGATTCCCAAATCTACTTTTAAATTAATTTATTGGTCTTCTAAAACTAATAATAATTTAAAATTAATGAAATGAAAAATCAAATTTCAATTGCAACACAATCTATTCCAACTGCTGTTAAAATTTTTACCTGGTTATTAATTGGCGCTGGCTTATTCTTTTTTTATGTTTATACCTTTAACCCAGCACTTAGTTTTCCAAATGCCAATTTAGACACTTATTCCGCTAAATTTGGCTTTGAAAGTACAGGTGTTCGTATTCTAGGAAGTGTACTTGCTTTATTTATTTCTGTAGTTTACAATAAACCAAATTGGCTTTTTATTTCACTTATTTCAAGAGTTTTTATTGAACTTGGTGATGTCATTGTGGGTCTCAACCTAGACGGTGTTACAGCAAACACTTTTGCTTTAATTGTATTAGCTACAGCAGAAATATGGGCTGTATCAAAGCTTTGGAAAATTATTAAAACTAATTAATAAAAAAAAATCCCGATGGTTTCATCGGGATTTTTTTATTTTTTAAAGTATTTAAAAGGAACGACCAGCATTCCAAAACATTCTCCATCTTCTTTACCAATGTGCTTATGGTGCATTTTATGAGCTCTACGAACGGCACGAGAATATCTATTGTCAGCGTTTCTGAATAATTTAAATCGTTGGTGAATAAAAATATCATGCACCATAAAATAAGCAAATCCATAGGCGAAAATTCCTAAGCCTACCGCAATTCCTAGCTCAAAAATACCTTTTTGCCAAAGCAAAAAACAGCCAACACTAACAACCGCATAAAAAATAAAAAAAGCATCATTTCTTTCAAACCAAGAATTGTGATCTTTCTTGTGGTGATCTGCATGTAGTACCCAAAGAAATCCGTGCATTATGTATTTGTGGCTAAACCAAGCCATAAATTCCATGATGCAAAAAGTTGCTAAAAAAACTAAAATTTGAATTGCCATTATTATGTAAATCTATATTGTATTTAATTTATAACTAAAATAACATTTTGCAAATAATTGCATTTTTTGATAGTCAGAAACTCGAATTCTAGTGTTTTTTATTTCTGCCGAGGGAGTTTTCTTTAATTTGGAAAGTAACTTTTTATAATAAATATAAGCAGTGTAAACTCCAAATTTAGCCTCAATTGGTAAATTAATTATTCCTTGGTAGCTTGCTTCAAAGTCAGCTTCAATTTCAGAAATTATATTTTGTTTTGAAGTTTCATCCAATTTTGTCAAATCTGTATTTGGAAAATAAGTTCGACTTAAATCTTCGTAATCAGCTTTCAAATCTCTTAGGAAATTAACTTTTTGAAAAGCAGAACCCAATCGCATAGCTCCTTCTTTTAATTCTTGATATTTCGTGTCATCACCATTCACAAATACCTTTAAACACATTAACCCAACTACATCTGCCGATCCGTATATGTATTCTTTGTATTCTGCATCGGTATTATAATTTGTTTTTACTAAATCCATTTTCATGCTTTTCATGAAAGCCGCAATTAAATCTTCAGGAATATGAAATTTGTGAACGGTATGTTGAAACGAGTTTAATATTGGATTCAAACTAATTTTGTTTTCCAATGCAGCGGCCAAATCTTTTTCGAATAAATCAAATAATTCTTCTTTGTTATAATCGTGAAAAGAATCAACTATTTCATCGGCAAATCTCACAAAGCCATAAATATTATAAATGTCCTGTCTAATGGCAGGAGCAAGCATTTTTACTGCAGAAGTAAACGAAGTGCTGTAGGCACGAGTTACATTTTTACTGCATTCAAATGAGACGGTATCAAATAATGATTTCATATTTATCTAAAATTTCACCAATTTTTATTTATTAAATCGGCAACCAATTTTCCAGAAATTAATGCTGGAGGAACTCCAGGCCCTGGTACAGTTAATTGCCCTGTAAAATATAAACTTTTCACCTTTTTACTTTTTAATTTAGGTCTTAAAAATGCAGTTTGTAACAGCGTATTTGCCATTCCATAGGCATTTCCTTTGTATGAATTATAGTCCTTAATAAAATCATTAACGCAAAAAGATTCGATAAATATAATATTATTTTTTATTTCCTGCTTAGTTAATTTTTCCAAACGGGTAATAATTTTATCAAAATATTTTTCCCTTAATTCAGGAGTATCATCTAATCCTGGAGCAAGAGGAATTAAAAATATAGCTGCTTCTTTTCCGGATGGAGCTGAATTCGTATCGGTTTTTGAGGGGAAACTTGCGTAAAATAAAGGTTCATCTGGCCACTTAGGATTATCATAAATATCTTGCGCATGAACATCAAAATCTACATCAAAAAATAAAGAATGGTGTTCTACATTTTCTACTTTTTTATCCAATCCAACATAAAATAGAAGTGAAGAAGGAGCAAAGGTCTTTTTATCCCAATATTTTTCAGAATAGGCTCTGTGTTTTATATCCAATAAAGTTTCAGAGTGGTGGTAATCTGCTCCTGAAAGTACTACATCGGCAGTAATATATTTTCCGTTAACAACAATTCCAACGGCTTTGCCATTTTCAACTTCTATTTTTTCAATATTAGAATTAGTGTGAATGGTTACGCCAAGTTCTTTAGCCAATTTTTCCATAGCTAGTATTACTGAATACATTCCGTTTTTTGGGTGAAATGTTCCTAAACCAAAATCAGCAAAATTCATAAAGCTATAAAATGAGGGCGTGTCAGAAGGTTTGGCTCCTAAAAACAATACTGGAAATTCAAGTATTTGAACTAGTTTTTTGTTTTTAAAGCGTCTGCGAATGTCTTTAGAAATGTTGCCAAAAAACTGATTTACTTTCAATGCAGTTTCTACGGTTACCAATTCCATTGGAGAAACTCCTGGACGATAAACCAAGTCTTTAATGGCAATATCATAGTTGCTTTGTGCCTCTTTCATGAAGGCTTGTAACTTGGCTCCGCTTCCTTTTTCGATGGATTCGAAAGTGGTAACAATTTCTGGTAAATTATCGGCAATGGTAACAAAATCAAGTTCCCCAAAATACACTTGGTATGCAGGTGAAAGCTTAATTAGTTCATAATAATCAGAAGGCTTTTTGCCAAAATCGGCAAAAAATCGTTCAAAAACATCGGGCATCCAGTACCATGTTGGACCAATATCAAATGTAAATCCGTCTTTCTTTAGCTGCCTTGCTCTTCCGCCTATGGTGTCATTTTTTTCATAAATAGTTACTGAGTTTCCTTGTTGTGCCAAATAGCAGCTTGCCGCCAATGCAGAAAATCCAGAACCTATGATTTTGATGTCTTTATTCATTTTATAATGGGAATGGAATTATAATTCCTCTACAAATTCATGTATGTTTTGAAATACGCGAACGGTTTCGTTGCGTAATTTTTCATCTATGTTTTGGGCATTTCTGCCGATGAACCAAATTTTAGAATCTTTTTCTAATATTTGTTCTTTAACTTCGTCCAAATAAGAGTCAAGAAATTCTTTATTAGGCTCTACCGTAGTGTAGCAAACATATACAATGTTGTTGAAATATTTTTTTAAATCTTTCAAACTATCTACAGGAACGCTTTCACCAAGGTAAATAGATTTGTATCCACTTAAGATGATTTCATAATTAAGATACATCAACCCTAGCTCATGAACTTCATCCGAAGGAAGGTAAAGAACAAATATTTTATCCTCCTTGGTAGGAACATTGTTTTGAATTTTTTCGGTGTTTACCCAAATTTTCAACTTAATTAAATAGCTAATAAAATGTTCGTGCGCAGGACTAATTGTTTCTGCTTGCCATAAAAATCCAATTTCTTCCATTAGCGGAATAAATACTTCAAAAAATACTTCTCTAAATGATTTTTCAGAAAGCAAATTATTATAAGTATCTAGGAATAATTTTTGATCAAAGTTCATCATCGCCATTTTAAAAGAGCTAATCGCATGATTCTTGGCGCTTTTATTTGAGACTATTTCACTTACTAATTGGGGAATTTTTTCGGGAGATAACTTTGAAATCTTGGAGATTTTATAGCCATAATCGTGTAAAAGGGTGATATTAAGTATTTTTTGTAACCCTTTTAAATCATAATAACGAATATTGGTATCGGTTCGAAGTGGCTCTAATACATTGTATCTTTTTTCCCAAATACGGATTGTATGGGCTTTTATCCCAGTTAGATTTTCTAGGTCTTTAATACTAAAAGTATTCTTTACATTACTCATGGCTAATTTTTTGTTTAACAAAAGTAATAAAAAAAGTGAACAAAACGAAAATTAATTATGTATTTATTTAAACAAAAAGTCCAAAACATTGTTTTGGACTTTTTGTTTATCGTGACCACGATCAGATTCGAACTGACACGTCTTGCAACACCACCCCCTCAAGATGGCGAGTCTACCAATTTCTCCACGTGGCCATAAATAAAAAAAGTCAAGCTTGTAGCTCGACTTTTTTTGTGACCCGACTGGGGCTCGAACCCAGGACCCCATCATTAAAAGTGATGTGCTCTACCAACTGAGCTATCGAGTCATTTTCATTTCTTGAATGCGGGTGCAAATATAAGGCCTTATTTTTGATATTTCAAAGCTATTTTATTATAAATTTGTCTTTTTTAAACAAAAGTCCTTAACGCCTTAATCTGTAAGGTTTTATTCCAATGAAAAAAATTATATTATTAGGATATATGGGGTGTGGCAAATCAACAATAGCCGAAAAACTCTCAGGTTTACTACACCTTCCATTTGTCGATTTAGATAAAAGTATTGAAGTCAAAGCAAGAATGACAATTAACCAAATTTTCGAAACTTTTGGAGAAGTCTATTTTAGAAAATTAGAACACGATGTTTTTGTCGAATTGCTCGCTACATCCGAAAATCAAATCATTGGTTTAGGTGGAGGTACACCTTGTTATGCCAATAATCATGAATTGTTAAAAGGTGAGGGAATTACTTCTATTTATTTGAAAGCATCAGTAGAAACATTGTTTAATAGATTATCTCACAATAAAAGTAAACGTCCCATAGTAGCTAATAAATCAGAAGCTGAATTGCAAGAGTTTATCGCCAAACATTTGTTTGATCGCAGTTATTACTACAATCAAGCTGAATACAAAGTAGCTGTAGATGGTAAATCAATCGATGAAACAGTTACAGATATAATGTCAATCTTAGCTTAAATAAGCTGTGTTTTGTCCGTTTTCATCAAAAACAACTCTTACATGCTCAAGTAATGAAGTAGATAACGAGATGCCTTTAAAATCAGCTTTAACTGGATATTTTTTGTGATTGCGATCTACTAAAACAGCTG
>NZ_JBEIDX010000011.1:0-76410 GCF_040383245.1 Flavobacterium sp.
AATAATGGAAATTATATCGTTGAAAGTATTAACGGAAACCCAGCAATTGATGCTCATTGGGGAGCTGAAAAATCTCATGATTTTTTTCAAGATATCTTTGGTAGAAATAGTTTTGATGGGAATGGTGGTTTATTAAAGCAGTATTTAAATGTGCCCAAATCCATTTCCAGTACAATGCCTAATAACGCTTTTGCAGATCCATCAGCAACAAATAATATTTTAGGTTACGGCTTAGGTGATGGATTGTCGATAAATCCATTTGTCGGACT
This sequence comes from Flavobacterium sp., assembly GCF_040383245.1. Lineage (GTDB taxonomy): Bacteria > Bacteroidota > Bacteroidia > Flavobacteriales > Flavobacteriaceae > Flavobacterium. The sequence goes on from NZ_JBEIDX010000011.1 coordinate 270, forward strand.
TGATTGTGTAGGGCATGAATTTTCACATTTAGTAGTTGCTTATAGACAAAACCTTAATACAACTCTTTTTCATTTGGGCAACGGTCTGAAGTATCAAGGTGAGTCTGGGGCATTAAATGAATCGTTTGCAGATATCTTTGGCACAGCTATTGAATTTCATACGAAACCAAGCACTGCAAATTGGACATTATTTGAAGATTTTTGTTTACCCTCTGGGGCACCTGATAGTTTTTCAAGGTCAATGTCAAATCCCAATTCAAAGGGACAACCAGATACTGTTAATGGTACTTATTGGACAAGCACTGCAGGCGTCCACACTTTGAGCGGTGTTCAAAATTATTGGTTTTATTTGCTTGCTCAAAACACTACTACACCAACAATAACTGATACTAATGATTTAGGCGATCAATATTCAGTTACCTCTATTGGAATTGATAAAGCACGACGAATAGCATATAAAAACTTAACCACATATATGCCGAGTAACACATCAACTTATATGGATTCGTATTATGGTTCGTTACTTGCTGCACAGGAACTTTATGGCAATCCGTCACCAGAATATAGCGCAGTTAGGAATGCTTGGTATGCAGTTGGTTTAGGGAATAATCCAAATTTTTCATGTAGTGGAACAACAAATTTAACAGCTAGTTCAGGAACTTTTACGGACGGTAGTAATAATGCTAATTATGGAAATAATTCAACTTGCAAGTGGGTGATTGCTCCCGCTGGCGCGACACAAATATCATTAAATTTTACAACATTTAATACAGAAGCTTCTTGGGACTTAGTTAGAGTTTATAATGGCCCGGATGATACATTTCCTTTATTAGATACATATTCTGGAAACGCGTTACCTTCCTCAATTTCGACAACTGCAGGAGTGGGTGCAATGTGTATAAAGTTTACTTCAGACACTTCAAATACTTTCAGTGGTTGGTCTGCTAATTATACTTCAATAATTACTACTCCAACGTGTAGTGGGTTAACAATGCTTACAACTCCGACAGGAACTTTTAGCGATGGTTCAGGTTCTAATAATTATACAAATAACCAACAATGTTTATGGTATATAGCACCACCCTGCGCGACAAGTGTAACTTTAAACTTTTCTTCATTCAATACAGAATTAGATTATGATCGTGTTTTAATTTACAATAGTTTAACGGCTACGACGACACCTGTAACATATTCAGGAACTTCTCTACCTGCATCTGTAACTTCTACAACTGGTGTCATGTTAGTTGTTTTTATTTCTGATTTTTCAACTATTTCACAAGGATTTACAGCTAATTACACATCAACAGGTTCATCATTTTGCTCGGGAACAACAAATTTAAATACAGCTGATTATGGTACAATTTCTGATGGTAGTGGTAGTAATAATTATTGTAATAATAGCAATTGTTCTTGGTTAATTCAACCACCAAATGCAACAAGTGTAACATTAAATTTTACATCATTTGATTTAGAACAACCATCAACAGATGGAAACTCTATTTATGATGTAGTTGAGGTTTATGATGGTACATCTGCAAATGCAACTTTGCTTGACAAATTCACTGGTAGCAATATACCACAATTAGTTACATCAACAGGCGGTAGTATGTTTATTAAATTTACTTCTGACATATCAGACACTTTTCAAGGTTGGACTGCAAATTACACATCAACTCAAAATTCTTATTGTAATTCTTCAACTACCACATTAACTTCTACAAGTGGAGCATTTACTGATGGTAGTGGTTTAGATAAATATGCCAATAATAGTGAATGTACTTGGTTAATTCAACCTACAAATGCAAATAACATTACGTTATCCTTTTCTTCATTTGATACAGAATTAGGCTTTGATGGCGTTATTGTTTATGATGGAACAAATAGTTCTGCTTCAGTTTTAGATGAATTCACTGGCACAACTTTACCTCCATCACTTACATCAAGTGGCGGTAGCATGTTTGTAGCTTTTATTTCAGACGAATCTTTTAGAAGTAATGGCTGGAACGCAAGTTATACAAGTACAATATTATCATCCGAAACTTTTGACTCTAATAATTCAATAAAATTATATCCAAATCCTACAACTTCAAAAGTCTTTTTTGATAACACAAATTCAAATTTTAACGAAGTAGTTATCTACAATTACTTAGGTCAAGAAGTAGGTAAGTCTAAATTTTCAGAATTTGCAAACAAACAAGAAATTGATTTAAGCATTTTTGCTTCGGGAGTTTACGTATTAAAATTTAGTAATCAGGAAAGTAATCAATCGGTTAAAATCATTAGAGAATAATAAAAAAACAATCGATGGGTTATTTAGAGCAGTAAGGTCATTTTAAAATATATATTCTATATAGTATTATTAAGGTATTAGGGTATTTTATTTCTATATCCTTTTTTGAATGTCTTACAAAGGATAATCTGGTTTGTTTGAGTTTTTATTTTGGTGGTTTAGTTGATATGTTGTCTTATTATTCTTGGTTTTCTAAATTGTATGATTTGTAGGGTGAAGGGTGAAGGGGTTTTCCTTCGGCAAGCTCAGGATGTGGAATAACTAATTTTCAAATAGTTGGCTTTACTTTGTAAAGTGGTTGATGTGTATTATCTAATTGTTGAAAATATTTTTTTGGGTTGTTTTATGAATGCTGTGCCGTTCCAATTGAATTGGTATATGACACTTTGTCCAGATAGTTGAAATCCAGAAGTGAGATAAACGAAAAGCGTATGTTGATTTTCTTCTAGGAAATAAATACTTCTAGAAAACGATTCGGTTTTTCTTGTATGATATTCTTTAATGATTGGTTTTTTTGGATTTCTTTTGTCAACTATAAATTCCCATTCAAAACATCCAATTTCTGTAATAGTTTCAATAGATTCTTCATAATATTGAAAAAGCCACGATGTCATGGCTTTAGTTAAAAAGTGGGGTAGTGCGGTTAGTCCTTTAAAAAAGCTTCAGATTTATCTGAAGCTTTTTGTTTTTAACAAGTTAAAAAGGAATTATTTTTTTATTTCTTGCTAAATCAAACTAACTAATTATTTTGTTACATTTTTAAAAACTTGATTGAGTTATTATCATTTACCTTTATAAAATAAACTCCTTTTGATAATTGTTCAACATTAATGGAATTATTATTTTTATTCAGTAACCCTTTATTAATTATTTTACCTTCAATATTAATTATTTGATAAGTATTAATTTCTAAATTATTTTCTAATTTTAGGTTTAATACATTGGTCACTGGATTAGGAAATAAAGACACTAAATTATTATTGGATGTTTCTTCTAACCCAAGAAAGCTGGAAAGTTTAACAATCCAGATATCACTACCTCCTTGATTTCCAGAAGCATCACCATCATTTGAAGTTGTATTACCAGCTATAATATAACCTCCATCTGTAGTTTGCTGTATAGTTTTACTATTATCATTATTTGTTCCTCCTAAACATTTCTTCCATTCAATTCCGCCTATATTAGTTAGTTTAACTACCCAAACATCATCTGCCCCATGCCAACCAGAAACATCACCATCAAAAGAGGAAGTATCGCCACACAGAATATAACCACCATCTGTAGTTTGTTGTATTGATGCTGCAAAATCAGACTGAACTCCTCCTAGACATTTCTGCCATTCAATTCCACCTAAATTAGTTAGTTTAGCTACCCATATATCAGAACCTCCGTGATTTCCAGAAACATCACCGTTACTTGAACTAGAACTACCCATTAGGATATAGCCACCATCTATAGTTTGCTTTATTGAACTCCCATAATCATTGCCAACTCCTCCTAAGCATTTCTGCCAAAGAATACCTGTATTATTTAGTTTAACCACCCAAATATCATATCCACCGTGATTTCCAGAAACATCACCATTATTTGATTCTGTGGAGCCAGTTAGAATATAATTACCATCTGTAGTTACCTGTATTGATCCACCGTAACTATTCCCCAAAAGTCCTCCTTTGCTATAAGACCATTGAATAGTAAAATTAAAATTTAATTTACATACATAGACAAGAGATCTAAATACACCATTGTTACTTATCTTCATTATTCCTGTTAATATATAACCTCCATCAGTTGTTTGTTTTATTGATCCCCCAAAATCATCCAAACTACCTCCTAAACATTTTTTATATTCAATTGTACCTAGGCTATTTAGTTTAACTACCCAGATGTCAGATCCACCTTGATTTCCTGAAACATCACCGTTATTTGATTTAGTACTACCTACTATGATGTAGCCACCATCTGTAGTTTGCTGTATTGAAGCTGCTGAATCATCAACACTTCCTCCTAAACATTTCTGCCATGAAAAGGTACCTAGGCTATTTAGTTTAACTACCCAAATATCAGATCCACCTTGATTTCCCGAAATATCACCGTTAGTAGAACTAGTACTGCCCACAAGGATATAGCCACCATCTGCTGTTTGCTGGATTGCCCCTACATAATCATACTGAAATCCTCCTAAGCATTTTTGCCAAGTTATTGTAGGTTGAGCATTTGAGTACAAACTCACTACCATTAATAAACCAAATAATAATTTTTTCATAATTTCTATTTTTTTTTCAAATTTCCATTTTCAAATAATTATAATTGATACATAATTGATACATTTGAAAAATGATAGACTATTTAAAAGAGCTTACTGTTAAAAATGCGGGTTTTGATATTGTTGATCGAGGTGATTGCCAATTGCTATCGGAACTTATAATTGAAAGAACAGATGAATCAGTTAACTATAATACCCTGAGGCGATTGTTTGGTTTAGCAAGTTATGTAAAACCAAGTAAAAGAACACTTGATACTCTTGCAAGATTTAATGGTTATAATAATTACATTCATTATTTAAAAATTAATCCTTATGAAGCGTATTGGAGTGATAAAGAAAAGCTGTACAATATTATTAATGAAGATTCTGAAGAGATTATTGAATTTATTAATAAGTCCGACTTTAAATATGAACATGCTCTAGATTTTATGATTTCGTTGTGCAGAGAATTAATTTATCTAAATAAAATAGATGAATTAGATCAAGTATTTAGGACCAAGTTTTTCAATAATCGTGATTTTAGTTACTCGGAAATAATCCATTTTGGAAATTCTGTTGGAATATTATTTAGAACAAAACAAGATTTAAATAAAAAACTGCTATCAAATGCTAATTTTTTAAAATTTGTTTATTGTATTCATGTAGATTATTCCTATTTAAATGGTTATTACGGAACATGGAGTGCTTATGTAAGTGAAAATACAACTGACATTCAAATCAAAAGTTTTTCTAAAGCAATACTTCAACTAATTAACTTTTTGAATGGAAAGACAGTTTCCTATTCTGGCTTTGAATTATTGGATACAAAAGAGTTTCATCCAATACTAAAAGGTAGGCTATTGTCTGTAAAGATACTTTCGGGAGATTATAACCTTACTGAAGTTTACAGGTATTTTGATAGTCTTAGAATTAACAGAAAAAGTAACTTATTTGATTATTTTTATGAGCTAATGATAATAGCTATTATTTCTAGAAATTTTTCATTAATGGAATTTATAAAAAATTTTCTATCAAATGAAAAATTTAATATTAAATACTATTATCAAGAACATCATCTGGAATTATATGAATTAATGTGCTTGTTTTATTCCTATTTTAGGCAGGATGAATTAAAAAATAATATTCTAGATTCAGAATTTAAATATAGTTATAAAGAAGTTATTCAGCTATTAAAAGTAGTCATCAATTTTCATACAGATAAAATAAACGGTGAAAAATATTTGAAGAAATTTGAAGAAATTTCAAAAAAACTCGGATACCCATTATTCACCAAAGATTATCTAATAAATTATTTTACATGATAAGTAAATCTTAAGTACCTTATATTTTTATCTACTGAAAAAAATTAATAAATAGAAATAATTAAAGTAATGACTTTGTTTAGTTTAACTTAGCTATTGACATCTTTACTTTAAATATAGGATATATGTAACTTATTTAACTAAAAGTGTAACTAGTTAAATGTAAATTTCATCAACTTTGTTTAGTAGTCTTATTAAGCTACTTACTAAAGAAAAACTACAATAAGGATGAAAAATAATCTCGAAAATTCAGAATTAGAAAAAAGTAAAATTCATATTGTCGTTGAGATTATTGAATACATGGCTAACGCTATTGTTAGTAAAACCATAATTAAAAAAACAACGGGCAATGTTACAGTTTCTTCATTTGATGCTGGTGAAGAACTTGATGAGAAAATTTCTCCATTTGACACCTACATTCAGATTATTGATGGTGTTGCTGAATTAACAATTAACAATAAAAAATATAAATTGAATTTAGGGGAAGGCATAATAATTCCTGCGCATTCAAAACATCATTTTAATGCAAATGTTCAGTTTAAAATGGTAGCTACTGTTATAAAAAGTGGATATGAAGAGTGAATTCTAACTACATGAATTAATTCATGTCTAAGCCATACTATATGATACTTTATATAAAATATATGGTTAGCCTTCGATGCAAGATGGTGGTTAAAGAGGAGTTGAAAAACCTAGGACTCCATTATGTTGTGGTAGATTTAGGTATGATTGAGATATTAGAAGACCTATCTTTGAGCCAATTCAATGAATTAAAATTGAATTTAGCTACTTCGGGGTTAGAACTTCTAGATGATAAAAGGGCAATCTTAATTGAAAAGATAAAAAGTGTAATCGTAGAAATGGTCCATTATACTGAAGAAGTGCCCAAAACAAATTATTCCAATTACATAAGTGAAAAGCTTCATCTTGATTATAATTATTTATCGAGTATTTTTTCAGAAGTTAAAGGAATTACAATTCAACAATTTATTATCATTCATAAAATAGAGCGTGTAAAAGAATTGTTGCTTTATGATGAATTGAATTTAACCGAAATATCTCAAATACTAGATTATAGCAGTGTAGCTCATTTGTCAAATCAATTCAAAAAAATTACAGGTTTAACTCCTTCTTATTTTAAAAAAATGAAATTGAAAAGAACTCAAAATTTAGAAAATATAAATTGAGCCTATAATGATATAAAAACCCCACCAATTGGTGGGGTTTTTTGTTTTTTCTAATCAAGTTTAGAATGTCCCGTAACCGTAATGATTTTCAAATAAATCTTCAAGTTTAAAACTTATATAAAAGGTGTGACACCCATTGTTGTTGGTGCTAAATTTATTTAATGAATTATCATAAGCATAACCTACAGCAATATTATTTTCGAATCGGTAGCCAAAAAATCCTCCTAAACTTGCTCCAGGCTGCATATTTATACTTCCTAATATTTTGTTTTCAAAATCTAAATTCACAGCAAATAAATTACTTACAGGTGCTCCCGAGGTAACACGCGTTAAGATATTTGGAGTTACAAATACTTCATCTCCTAATTCAAATTTATATCCTGCAGTCAGGAAATAATTTGGTTTAGCACTAGCTACCGAATTTTTAAATTCATTATAAAAATTAGTTTCTAACAAGTTTGGAACCGATAATCCAAAGTAACCGTTTTCATTAGATAAATACATTCCAGCACCAATAATTGGTGAGTATTGGGAAACTGAACCACGAATTAATCCGAACTCTTCTGGATTTTCAATGCTAAGTAAATCGTAGTTAATAATAAAATTATCTATCCCTGCCTTTAATCCGAATGTTAAATTAATTTCGTCGTTTATATAAACATGATAAGCAAAGTTTCCAACAAATTGGTTGTCTTGAACGGGTCCTATTTTATCACTGGTAATATTAATACCGGCACCAACTTCTCTTCTAAAAACATTAGAATGTGCAGAGAGAAAAAGGGTGGTTGGAGCTCCTTCAAATCCTACCCATTGGGAACTATAAAGTCCATTTACGCTCAGTCCGTTAAATACTCCCGCATAAGCTGGATTGTATTGTAGGGGATTATAACTAAATAAAGATAGTTTTGGTTCTGATTGGCTAAAAGCCGAAACCGTTAGTAATAAACTAAATGCAATTATATATTTTTTCATCTTTAAATCTTAATTATTATTACTGATATACAAATAGGACTTTGTTACCTCGTATTTATTTCGGTAAGGATTAAAATATTTTAATACATAATAATAAGTACCTGTTGGTAAATTATCATTTATTCGATATATCCCACCATAATTAGCTCGACCTTTAAATGTATTTGTAGTATTGTTATAATTATCTGTTCTCCATACTACTTGTCCGTATCTGTTATAGATTTCAATTTCGTTGGCTGGAAAGCTTTCAATATTTATTATATTCAAATTGTCATTTAAATTATTCCCATCTAAAGTCAGTAAATTATTTGCTTTTACCTCACAATCAAATGTGGTTATTGTTATCGTTTGTCTATCCAAACTTTCACAACCCGAAGTAGAATTATAGGTAGCTGCATAAAGCACTTGACTGTTAACTAATAAATAATCACTTGATAGCGGTGTGCCACCTGCTGGAGTATCATACCATATAACTATAGCGCCATTTGTATTTATGTCTCCAATAGTCTTTTCATCGGCTTCACAAAAAGTCAAATCATCAACTATTGTAGGTGCGTTTTCATTAATAATAAACACCGTTACTGCCAATCGGGTTAAACTTTGACAGCCAGTTATAATGTCAAATTGTTCAGCATAGTAAATAGTATTTGGAATTAATGGAGTATTTGGCGCTAAAGCAGTTGAACTGGTTGCAGAGCTATACCAATTTATAGAATTTTGATTTAATACTAAATTCTGAATTGTTGGATAGATGTTGGCACAAAAATATTGTGATGAATTACCTGTTGGTTCAAGTGGAGCAGCATTTATTATTACATCAATAGCAGTTCTAAGACTTTCGCATCCTGAAACTGTTTGCGATACATAATAGGTTGTATTTCCTGCAATTGTGGTTATTGGAGTTGGGGCTAAAACAGCTCCTGTTCCTCCAGTTGCAGCAGTATACCAAAGCAGGTTTGTACCAGTAGCTGTAAGTGGCAATGCTACACTATTTTGACAATAGGTTACTGGAGTTGTAACTGTTGGTTCTGATGGAGCTGCACTAATTATTACTTCAATTGCCGCTCGTGGACCTTCACAACCCGAAATAGATTGAGATACATAATAGGTGGTTGTCCCTGCAGTTGCGGTATCAGGTGTTGGTGCTGTTATAGATCCTGTACCTAAGTTTGGATCGGTATACCAAAGTAAATTTGGTCCTAATGCATTTAAGGGACTAGTAGTACTATACTGACAGAAAGTTACTGGAGTTAAAACCGGCGGAGCTATAGGTGTTGCAATTACTCTTACAATAATAGTTGCTCTTGATCCTTCGCATCCAGCTACAGTTTGTGAAACATAGTAATTAGTAATTCCAGCAGTTGTCGTGTCAGGGGTAGGTGCTGTTGCAGAACCAGTTCCGCCAGTTGCCGTAGTATACCAAAGCAGGTTTGTACCTGTAGCTGTTAATGGTGTTGCAATACTATTTTGACAATAATTAACTTGATTAGTTACTGCAGGTGGAAATGGCACAGCAGTAATTGTAACTTCTATTGCAGCTCTAGGACTTTCGCATCCTGAAATTGTTTGAGATACAAAATAATTTCGAACTCCAGGAAAAGTAGTAACCGGAGTTGGAACAACAGTAGATCCAGAACCTCCAATTGAAGCAGTATACCAAAGTAAATCAGTACCAGTTGCCGCTAAAGGAACTGCATTACTGTATTGACAATAGGTTAATGGTGAGGTTACAACTGGTGTTGGCGGAGTTGGAGTAATACTTACTTCAATAGTTTCTCTAGGACTCTCACAACCAAAAACCGTTTGTGACACATAATAAAAGGCAGATCCTGCAGCTGAAGTACTTGGTGTTGGCGCTGTTGCCGAACCAATTCCCGCATTTGGAGCAGTGTACCAAAGTAAATTAGTACCCGTTGCCGCTAACGGAATTGCAGAGCTATTTTGACAATAAACAAGTGGTGTAGTAACTAATGGTGGTGCTGGCGATGGAGTCACATAAATTACAATAGCTTCTCTTGTGCTTTCACAACCTGCTACAGATTGTGATACATACCAAGTAGTTGAACCAGGTGTTGTAGTATCAGGTGTTGGTGCAGTTGAAGTACCTGTTCCACCAGTTGCATCAGTATACCACAATAAGTTGGCCCCAGTTGCAGTTAATGGAGCTGCCACACTATTTTGACAATAAGTAACCGGAGTTATTACCGTAGGTGCTGGTGTGGTATTTACTGTAATTTCAATCTCTTTTCTACAAGTCACTCCGTTTACCGTTACATCACACCAGTAGGTTGTGGTTGCTGTTGGAGTAGGGTTGATTGTAGCCGTAGTTTCCCCTGTTGACCATAAGTAGGTAGTTTGGTTGTTATTGTAAAGTTGGTTAATTTCCGCTGAAGAAAGCGCACGGTTGTAGATAGCTACATCATCAATGATTCCATTTACCCAATAGTCATTTTCTATTGACTTGCCAATCAATAAATTACCTTGAGTAGTTGGGATGTTAATGTTAGTGTTAAATTCTGCATCTAAAATTGAATTAACATATATTTTGATAGAATTATTATCGTAGGTTCCTACAACATGATAATAATTATTTAAATTAATTATAGTATTTCCCCAAAGAGTTGTGAAGGTTCCATTTATATAAGTTCCATATTTGAATCTTTCACTATTTAGATTAATAGTTCCAGGATTATCATCATCCTGATAACATATCGTTAATGGTCCGGTGTTTGAATTTAGTCCTATTGAAATTAATGCATTACCCTGACTCGATCCGCCATAGAATGAACTTGGTTTAACCCAGCAACTAAATGTATTATTTGAAAGATTAGAAAGTGATGAGCTATTTGGAACTGTTATATAATTACTTACACCATCAAAACTATACGCGTTATTCGCATTTCCAAAACGGTCGGTAGTTAAAGTTGCCCCATTAACGGTTCCGTTATTGTTATTTCCTGAAGTATCATTTGCGTTTCCGCAGAAAGGCCAATAACCTACTAAGCCGTTTTGTAAATTGGTTGGTAAGTTGCAGGTTAATGGGTTTACAGTTGAACTTGCAGCCGATAAAGTCACTGCAGTTCCGCTACAAATGGTTGTTGCCGAAGCGGTAATTTGTGGATCGTTTAAGCTTACAGTTACGGCAAGCCTGTCGGTGCTTTCACAACCGGATACGGTTTGTGAAGCATAAGCTATTTGACCGTTGGTTAAGGTTGCGGTACTTGCTAATAAGTTACCGCCAGTTGCTGCGTCATACCATTGAATTGCTGTTCCTGAAGCAACTAAATCGGCTACTGTTGGCACCGGAGTCGCACAGAAAGTTTGTGTTGCCGCTCCTGTTGGTGCTGGCGTAGTGCTGTTTACAGTAATTGTAACTGATTTTCTACAAGTAACCCCGTTTACCGTTACATCACACCAGTAAGTTGTGGTTGCCGTTGGAGTAGGGTTAATTGTAGCCGTAGTTTCCCCTGTTGACCATAGGTAAGTGGTTTGATTGTTATTGTAAAGTTGAGTAATTTCCGCTGAAGAAAGTGCACGGTTGTATATGGTGATATCATCAAGTATTCCCGAAAAATAAGCAGACATATTATGGTTGTTAACACCAAAATAATTGTTCTGCCCAATTGTATTAAAAGATATTAATGAACTACTAAATTCATATCCATCCAAATATGTTTTTAAATTTCCTTGCCCATCATAAACAGCTCCAATATTATGCCATTGTCCATTATTCATGTTAGTAGTTGCTGAATAGAAATCACATGGATTAAATCCCATAACTCCAATGTTTCCATTGGAATTATTCATGTTAGCAAATAAATTGAATGTGTTACATGTTGAAGGATTTCCAGTAGAAATTGCACACAAGTAACCACTTGTTGAATCATATTTTACCCAAACAAAAATTGATCTCGCTTGATTTCCACTTCCTGCTATGTTAGGTACCGATATATAATCATTCACCCCATCAAAACTATACGCACTATCTGCATTCCCAAAACGGTCGGTAGTTAAAGTTGCGCCATTAACGGTTCCGTTATTTCCATTTACTGAAGAGTCATTTGCGTTTCCGCAGAAAGGCCAATAACCTACTAAGCCGTTTTGTAAATTGGTTTGTAAGTTGCAGGTTAATGGGTTTACAGTTGAACTTGCAGCAGATAAATTCACAGCAGTTCCGTTACAAACAGTTGTTGCCGAAGCGGTAATTTGTGGATCGTTTAAGCTAACTGTTACCGCAGTTCTTGTGCTTTCACAACCGGATACGGTTTGTGAAGCATAATAAGTCGTGCCGTCTACCAAAGAAGTTGTACTTGCTAATAAGTTACCAGCAGTAGCAGCATCATACCATTGAACACCAGTTCCTGTAGCAACTAAATCGGCTACGGTTGGCGCCGGAGTCGCACAGAAAGTTTGTGTTGCCGCTCCTGTTGGTACTGGCGTAGTGCTGTTTACAGTAATTGTAACTGATTTTCTACAAGTCACTCCGTTTACGGTTACATCACACCAATAAGTTGTGGTTGCCGTTGGAGTTGGGTTAATTGTAGCGGTTGTTTCACCTGTTGACCATAGGTAAGATGGCGCAGAAGTATATAATTGGTTTATTTCTGATACAGAAAGAGTGCGGTTCCAAAAACCGATATCATCAATTTTTCCATTGAAAAAATATTGCAGTAAGTTGAATTCTAACTGAGCTCCAAATGTGAGAGGTTTGTTATCAAATTGAATTAAATTTGTAGTTGTATTATTTGCAACTAATAATCCATCTATAAATAGTTTTTGAGAGTTTGTATTTTCATTATAGAGATAAACAATATGATGCCATTGTTGTTCGCTAATAGTGTTTGGTGATTGAATTAAAGTGCCATAATACCCTAAGCCACCTATTTGTGCTGTTAGGTTCCAATTAGAATTATTGTTAATTACTAAATTAATTGATTCGTTATTTGATGTACCTATGTTTTTTGATAATATTTGTTTAAAACCATTATAGTCAAGGCCATTAACCCATGATGAAATTGTAAATACATTTTGATTAAGAGAGTTACTATCTTGGACAGAAATTACATTACTTAAGCCATCAAAACTATACGCACTAGCTGCATTCCCAAAGCGGTCTGTTGTAAGGGTAGCCCCATTCACCGTTCCGTTATTGTTGTTACCTGAAGCATCATTTGCGTTTCCGCAGAAAGGCCAATAACCTACTAAGCCGTTTTGTAAATTGGTTGGTAAGTTGCAGGTTAATGGGTTTACTGTTGAACTTGCAGCAGATAAATTTACCGCAGTTCCGCTACAAACGGTGGTTGCCGAAGCCGTAATTTGTGGGTCGTTTAAGCTTACCGTTACCGCAGTTCTTGTGTTGCTTTCACAACCAGATACCGTTTGTGAGGCATAAGCTATTTGGCTGTTAGTTAAAGTTGCGGTGCTTGCTAATAATGTTCCACCAGTTGCAGCGTCATACCATTGAATACCAGTTCCTGTAGCAACTAAATCGGCTACCGTTGGCGCCGGAGTAGCGCAGAAAGTTTGCGTTGCCGCCGCAACTGGCGCTGCAGGCGGAGTAGCGCAAGGGTTGTATAAATTAGCAATTTCTTGAGCAGTTAACGCACGATTCCAAATACCAATATCGTCTATTTTGCCGTCAAATACTTTTACATTTCCAGCTGCCCAATTTGCTTTTCCAATTAATAAATCGGCTGAGGTGTTTCCTAATGTTGCAGAAGAGGTGTTTTGTGCAGTTAATACTCCGTTTATGTAGATGGTTCCTTGTGTACCGTTCCATGTTTGTACTATATGGTACCAGGTGTTTGTTGCTATAGAATTAGTCGGTGTATTAAGAGAAAATGCAGGATTTGATGTGCCATTTTGTATTCTAAAATTATTTAAAGCCACTACATCTAAATTTGAATTAAATCCATTTTGGTCGGTTCCAAAATTAATTTGCTTACTTAAAATTAAACTCATTTGTGACCCAGACAAAGAAGCTGCATTAATCCAATAAGAAAAGGTAAATTGGTTTTGAAAATTAAAAGTTGCATTATTAGGTACTGTAATAAATGAACTTGTTCCATTAAAACTGTAGGCACTATTGGTCAAGCCATTTCTATCAGTTGATAATGTTGCACCACTTACAGTTCCACTATTGCCATTTGTACTAACATCATTTGCGTTTCCGTTAAAAGGATAATAGGCAACTAGTCCATTAGTTGGGACATAAGAAGGTACTTGTGCAACAAGTGTAAAAAAAGTTAAAAACAGTACTATTGAAAATATCTTTGTTTTCATAGGGTTGGGTTATAATTTAACAAGTAATAGCTACAAATATATAAATAAATGTTAACAAATATGTTTAGCAAACTCAATTTGCAAACCATAAGCACACCCATCCGCTAGTTTATAAAAACATATTAATCCGAGGAAATAATTTATTTTTAAAAGATTAGGAATTATTCTGTGCTATTAATTACATTTGCAGCCGTAAAATCATAACAGTTAAAATTGATTTTACATCAGTCTACAAAAGAGAGACGCTATGTTGCTCTTTTATTAATTAAAACTATATATGAAAAGAGTAATCGAGTACAGAAAATTATTAGAAGTTGATAAAAATGTAACTTTAAAAGAGTTAAAAACCATTTACAGAAATTGCATGAAGGACAACCATCCGGATAAATTTGTAAATGACGAGGCAGGAATGCTGGCAGCCGAAGAGCACAGTAAAAACATCATTAATGCCTACCATTTTTTAGTTAGTATTTCTAATGAAACAGTAGAGAAAAACCTTCCAGAATATCAAGAAACTATCAATAATTTCAATATTCTTGATTTTAATTATGAGAAACAAACATTGATCATTACTTATGTAAATGGAGTTTCCTATGAGTATATTGGTGTACCAAGAAATATTTATGTGAAATTTGTAAATGCCGATTCTACTAACCGTTTTGCAAAACGCCACATTTATGGTAACTACATTTATAGAAAATCGGGTGAAGGATCAGAAGATTAATATAAATATAAGATATAAAAAAAGCCTTAATTATTAATTAAGGCTTTTTTATTTTATACAAGTTTGGTAAATTATATTGCGTTTACAATCGCAACAAAATCATCCGCTTTCAGGGCAGCACCTCCAATTAAACCTCCGTCAACATCGGGTTTTCCAAAAATCTCTTGAGCATTATCAGGCTTAACACTTCCGCCATAAAGAATAGAAACATCTTCTGCTACATCACTACCGTAAGTATGTCTAACCGTTTCTCTAATAAAAGCGTGCATTTCTTGTGCTTGTTCTGGACTTGCAGTTTCTCCTGTTCCAATTGCCCAAACAGGCTCGTATGCAAGAATAATATCTTCCCAAGCTTCTTTTCCTAAATGAAACAATCCGTCGCGCAATTGGTTTTCAACCACATTAAAATGTTGGTTGTTTTGACGGTCTTTTAATTCTTCGCCAAAGCAAAAAATAACGGTCATATCGTGTTTTAAAGCAGCATCAACTTTGTTGGCAATGATCGCATCTGTCTCTTGAAAAATAGCACGACGCTCCGAGTGACCTAAGATTACCGTATTAACTCCAACACTTTTTAGCATGTCTGCAGATATTTCTCCGGTATACGCACCGCTTTCTGCTTGGTGTAAATTTTGAGCCGCAACGGTAATGTTGGTAAATTCTAAATGATCTACCGCCGAAGCCAAATTCACAAAAGTAGGAGCAACAACAATCTGAACTTCCTTGTCTAATGGTAATTTATCAATTAATTCATTTAACAAATCTTCTGTTTCTTCACAGTTTTTATTCATTTTCCAATTACCAGCAACAATCTTTGTTCTCATTATTTTAAAGTATTTAAAGTAGTATTTATTTTGTCAAAATCAGTTTCTGTGGCACGATAAATCACTATCGCTCCCTCTTTGTTAATCACCATATATCTCGGAATCCAATCTAAATCTATCGATTGTCCAAAAGTTCCTTTCATACCCTCTGGATCATTCAACCAATAATGATCTCCTTTCATTTGGTGTTTTTCTACTCCAGCTTTCCATTTTTCCATAGATTTATCTAACGAAATAAACGCATAAGAAACATCAGGATTTTTCGCTTGTAATTCATTTATTAATGGTGCCGCTTTTACACAGTCACCACACCATGAAGCCCAAACTTCAACTAATAAAGTCTTGCCTTTATAGGTCTCTAATAATTCTTTAAAAGTAATTTTTTTACCTTCAGAAGTAATTACAATACTTTCAAGTGTTGTTTTAGAAAATTCTTTTTTTTGTGCATTGCTGCAGGATATTGATGATATAGCAACAGCTAATAATAATAGAATCTTTTTCATTGGTTTATTTGTTATTAAATTAAAATTACAATTTTGGATTTGTTTTCTTCAAATCGTCATACGATTTATGAAGGTATTCATTAAATTCGGATGCATTAAATTTATTATCGGTTATTCCCCAATAATATTTTATTTCATTTCCATTCCAAAAATATTTTACGCCTGGAGTATCTTTTCCTTTTCCTAAAATATTCCAAAACGGAATGATTTCAATAATTTTATAGGGATACGAAGCGCCCGCTTCTTTGAAAAAATCTGGAATCAGATCAGCTTCTTCGTTCATGAAAATAATAGACAAAGGTGGCATTGAAGCATCTTTTTTGCGTAGTTCGGTTAATTCTTTGGCAGCCGTACGACAATGGTCGCAACCCGGAACAAAATAGCATAAGATTTTTCTACCTTTATCAATTCCTGCAAAAAATTGTGCATTCCCCGATTTTACTTTTTTCGGTTCCTTAGCAATTTCGGTTTCAATTTTAGCAATAGTGTCCTTTTTTACTGGTGTGCCCTTTTGTAAAGTATCTACTACTTGTGTAGCTTGAGGTATTGTGTCTTGTGGTGTTTCTGTTAATGCCGAAACAGTAAAATTACTTGCCGGGGGTTGAATTGGAGCCAACATATAAATCCATAAAATACTAGCAAACAATACCGTGGTTAAGATCCAGAAGTTTCCATTTCTTGAAACATTTGGCAGTAATTTGTATAAATAAACTAACAATCCAACGGCGACAATATTTTTAATTATTGCTTCAATTGGAGTCATTGGAAGCAATTCACCAAAGCAACCACAGTTACCCGAATTTCCTCCGCTTAGGAAAGTTACATAAGTTAAGTGTCCAATAAAAACCAACAATAATGCTGTAGTTACCGGAACAATAAATCTTTTCAGCCAGTTATTTTGCAGCAGCAATAAACCTAAGGCCATCTCTATTCCGATAAGGGTTCTAGAAAAATAAGGTGCAATTCCTTCCGAAAATCCTAGGGTGTATAATTGTTTTACTTCAAATGTAGAAATGGCAAAATAGGGTGAATCCAGTAGTTGCCCTTTTGATAGTTTGGCCAAAGCCGAAAGAATAAAAAGTGCCGAAACGATAATTCTAATTGACCAAGAAAGATAGTTTTTTTTAGCTTCCATAGTTGTTGATTTTGATTAGTAAAACAGTACTTATTTTAGTTTCCGAATTTCATTAATATCAGTGCAAACACCGAATAATTAATCATGTCTTGGTAATTCGCATCGATACCTTCTGAAACAATTGTTTTCCCTTGATTGTCTTCAATTTGCTTTACGCGAAGTAATTTTTGAAGGATTAAATCGGTTAACGAACTCACACGCATTTCACGCCAAGCCTCACCGTAATCGTGGTTTTTGTCTTCCATTAATTTTTTGGTAAGCGCAATCTTAGCTTCATACAATTCCACTGCTTTTGCAACGCCCAAATCAGGTTGATCGGCAACGCCCATCTCCAATTGAATCAACGCCATGATGCAATAATTAATGATTCCAATAAATTCTCCCGTTTCATCTTCATCTACTTTTCGCACTTCATTTTCTTGTAAACTTCTTATGCGTTGCGCTTTGATAAAAATTTGATCGGTTAAAGAGGGTAATCGTAATATACGCCATGCGCTGCCATAATCGGTCATTTTTTTCTCAAATAAATCTTGGCAAACGCTAATAACTTTATCGTATTCTTGTGAAGTATTCTTCATTAATGATATCTTTGTATATAATTTTCAAAAGTAAATAATATTGAATAAAGATGGAAGTATTAATTGTAAAGATTTTTTACTTCTGAATTTAATTTAATAGAACATCGAAATTAATGACAATAAACTGCAACGGAAAACTGATTGATTTGACTTCCCCAAAAGTTATGGGAATTCTAAATGTAACGCCGAATTCTTTTTATGATGGCGGAAAACACACAGAAGAAAAAGTCACCCTGAAGCAAGTTGAAAAAATGCTTTCCGAAGGTGCTACTTTTATTGATGTGGGCGGTTATTCGAGTAAGCCCAATGCCGAAGAAGTTTCTGAAGAGCAAGAGTTACAACGCATTCTTCCGGTGGTTCAAAATATCATTAAAGAGTTTCCAAATACCGTTATTTCAATTGATACTTTTCGAAGTAAAGTGGCTCAAGCGGCAGTTGAAAATGGCGCGGCAATAATTAATGATATTTCTGCAGGAAATTTAGATGCCAATATGATGAAAACCGTTGCTCAATTACAAGTGCCTTACATCATGATGCACATGAAAGGAACACCGCAAACCATGCAATCTTTGGCACTTTATGAAAATATAATTAAAGAAATGCTGTTTTATTTTTCTGAAAAAATTGCGCAAGCCAGAAGTTTCGGAATCAACGATTTGATT
Source organism: Flavobacterium sp. (assembly GCF_040383245.1). Lineage (GTDB taxonomy): Bacteria > Bacteroidota > Bacteroidia > Flavobacteriales > Flavobacteriaceae > Flavobacterium. The sequence continues at coordinate 18,994 of NZ_JBEIDX010000011.1, forward strand.
CTAGATCCTGGTTTTGGATTTGCAAAAACAGTAGAACAAAATTTTGAAGTGCTTAGTAAATTAGAGTTGTTTCAAATAACCGAATTGCCAATTTTAGCAGGACTTTCAAGAAAATCAATGATTTATAAAACATTAGATACAACGGCCGAATTTGCGCTAAACGGAACCACTTCATTAAATACCATTTCGTTACTTAAAGGCGCCAAAATTCTTCGCGTGCACGATGTAAAAGAAGCGGCAGAATGCGTTCAGTTATACACTCAATTACAGAAATAAAATGAAATACTTTTTGGGATTATTACTTGTTTTTGGAATGCTTTCCTGTGATGGAAATAAGGAAGTTCAGTTGCCAAAAGCCGATAAAACAATCGTTGCCGATGTGCAAGAACATTCGCCAATTTATATATTTTTCAAAGTAGAAGGTAAGGACACAATCGCTAAGGTAAATCGAAAAAATTCGATAAGTTCGACCAATTGGATTTTCAATATCGACAAGCGTTTGCCTTTGCATTTGGTTGTCCCCGAATTAATAAAATTACAAGCCAAAAAAGACGGAAGCATGCACAAAAATGAAGCTTCAAAAAATTACTTTTCTTATGCTAATGAAGTAAAAAAAACCATGGCATTTATGCCATTCACAATGGTGAAATTTTTGATGAAAAAACCAAAAACAGGAGCCGTTGTTTATTTTGCCAAAAACAACAAAATTTTAGTTGATGATGTTGCGGTTCAAAAAGATTCGTTAGAAAATTATTTAGATAAATTACCACTTGCTAAATACCACGACATCAATTTTTGTTTTGATAAAAACAGCACTTTTGATAGCTATATTAAAAATCAAATGATCATTAGAAGTATGGAAATTGAATTTGCAAAACCAGAAAACTTCATCTTTTAACTTTAAACTTTCAGCTCTACTGATGGTGATACGGTTCGTTCTTTAAAATCGTGAACCCACGGTACAACTGCTCAATTACAAACAAGCGCACCATTTGGTGTGAAAAAGTCATTTCTGAAAGCGAAACTTTTCCCTGCGCTTTTTTATACACTTCTTCGCTAAATCCATAAGGGCCGCCAATTACAAAAACCAGTGTTTTGATTCCGGCATTCATTTTCTTTTGCAAATATTCGGAAAAAGCCAAACTTGAAAAGGTGCTTCCGTTTTCATCCAATAAAATCAATTGATCGGTTGCTGAAATTTTTGACAAAATCAATTCACCTTCTTTTTCTTTTTGTTGGGCTTCCGATAAATTCTTCACATTTTTAATATCCGGAATGACTTCCAAATCAAATTTGATATAAAAAGACAACCTTTTGGTGTACTCGTCAATTAATGATTGAAGCGATTTATTGTCGGTTTTGCCAATAGCTAAAAGTCGGATGTTCATCGAAATTGTAAATTAAAGTACAAATCTACAAATACATTTCTATTTTATTTCAACATCCAACATCCAACTACAAAACAATTTTCTATTTTTGCAAGACACAACCGCAACGCTATGTACAAACTACTAATTCGCCCGTTACTTTTTTTATTTGATCCCGAAAAAGTTCATTATTTCACCTTTTCATTAATTCGAATTGTATCAAAAATCCCCGGATTTCCATCTCTTTTCAGAGGTTTGTATTTAGTGGAAGACAAGCGATTGGAAACCGAAGTTTTCGGATTAAAATTTAAAAATCCGGTGGGGCTAGCAGCAGGTTTTGATAAAGATGCCAAGCTGTATAACGAACTTTCTAATTTTGGTTTCGGGTTTATTGAAATCGGAACTTTAACTCCAGTTGGACAAGAAGGAAATCCAAAAAAGCGCTTGTTTCGATTGAAAGAAGATTCGGCGATTATTAACCGAATGGGATTCAATAACGGCGGTGTGAAAGAAGCAGTTGCGCGATTGAAAAATAACAAAGGCGTATTAATTGGTGGTAACATCGGGAAAAACAAAGTGACTCCAAATGAAGAAGCAGTAAACGACTACGAAATATGTTTTGAAATCTTGTTTCCGTATGTTGATTATTTTGTGGTAAATGTGAGTTCGCCAAACACACCAAATTTAAGAGAATTGCAAGAAAAAGAGCCGCTTAAAAAGTTATTACAAACATTAGAAAATAATAAATTACAAGCAAGCAATCACAAGCCAATCCTATTAAAAATTGCTCCCGATTTAACCGATTCCCAGCTCTTGGATATCATCGAAATTGTAAATGAAACTAAAATTGCGGGTGTTATCGCGACCAATACTACTTTGTCTAGAGAAGGATTGCAATCGGAAAATAAATCAGAAACCGGTGGTTTATCGGGTAAACCGTTAACAAATCGTTCAACCGAAGTGATTCGTTTTCTATCGGAAAAAAGCAATAAATCATTTCCAATTATTGGTGTGGGCGGAATACACTCTGCTCAAGATGCAATGGAAAAACTGCAAGCCGGAGCGAGTTTGGTTCAATTGTACACCGGTTTTATTTATGAAGGTCCAAAATTAGTTCGAGATATCAATAAAGAATTATTGAAAAATCTTTAAACTTTTCTACCTTTGACTTAATGAACAAAATCAAAATCATAGAGTGTCCGCGCGATGCCATGCAGGGTATCAAGCCCTTCATTCCCACCGAGCGCAAAGTAGACTACATTCAGTCGTTGCTTAGGGTAGGTTTTGATACGATCGATTTTGGAAGTTTTGTTTCGCCTAAGGCCATTCCGCAAATGCAAGATACGGCAGCGGTTTTAGCCCAATTGGATTTATCCCAAACCAACAGCAAATTATTAGCTATTATCGCCAATACTCAAGGCGCAGTTTTGGCTTCCGAGCATAAAGAAATTCAGTATTTGGGTTTTCCTTTTTCGATATCAGAGAACTTCCAAATGCGAAATACCCACAAAACAATTGCCGAAAGTATCGTAACACTCAACGAGATTTTAGAAATTGCCTACAAACACCAAAAAGAAGTGGTGACCTATATTTCTATGGGATTTGGGAATCCGTATGGTGACCCTTGGAATGTGGATATTGTAGGGGAGTGGACCGAAAAATTGGCTGATATGGGAGTAAAAATTGTATCGCTTTCAGATACTATTGGAAGTTCTACACCCGAGGTGATTGATTATTTGTTTTCCAATTTAATTCCGAAATACCCAACGATCGAGTTTGGTGCGCATTTGCACACCACTCCCGATAAATGGTTTGAAAAAATTGATGCTGCATACCAAGCCGGTTGCCGCCGTTATGATGGTGCCATCCAAGGTTTTGGTGGTTGCCCCATGGCCAAAGACGATTTAACGGGAAACATGCCTACCGAAAAAATGTTGTCTTATTTCACGCAACAAAAAGCCGATACCAATTCCAGTCCCATGAGTTTTGAAAGTGCTTATAATGTAGCTTCAAGATTATTTGGGGAGTTTCATTAGAAACCTATTCAGCTATCCATTCCAATTTTTCTTCTAAAAATCTTATAAATTTCTATCCATATAATTGAAATAAATCCAACAAAAATGCACAAAGCAATTTGAAGGAAACTTATATTTTCAAACAAGAAAAAATTAGAGAAAACAGGGACAAATAATAATATTGAAGTAATTAGAATTGTGATTCCAATAATTAGTAAAACTAAATTATTTTTATAGCGAATGGTAGTAAAAATTGAATAGTAAAACGAACGATTTTCTAAGGTTAAAAAAATATTAGAAGTAATTAAAGCAAGGAAAATGGAAGTTCGAGTTTGGTTTTCATTCAATCCCTCAGTTAGGCAATATTGGTAAACAAAAAGTAATCCTAAAGTAATTACCAAACCTTGAATTACACTCAAAGTTATTTCTTTCAAGTTAAAAAAAGTACTTGTTAATGGCCTTGGTTTTTGCAACATTAAATCGCTTTCCATGGGTTCATTTTCATAGATAATAGAACAGGTTGGCCCCATGATAATTTCCAAAAATATGATGTGCACCGGAGTGAATATATTGGGATAAATCCACCCCAAAGCCAGTGGAATAAATACAATTAAAATAATCGGAATATGAATGGATATAATGTATTGAATTGCCTTTTTCAAATTCAAATAAATTCTTCTTCCCATAGCAATAGCATCCACCATTTTCGAAAAATCATCGTCTATCAAAATTAAATTTGCTGCTTGCTTGGCAATTTCTGTGCCTTTTTCTCCCATTGCAATTCCAATGTGTGCCGATTTAAGAGCAGGCCCATCATTTACCCCATCCCCAGTCATGGCCACAATTTGATTGTTGTCTTTTAATACCTGAATAATTTTTAGTTTGGCCTCTGGAAACATTCTAGTAAAAATGGAAGTTTCCATAACTTTTTGTTTTAAAGTCGCAGCGTCCATTTCTATGAGTTCGGAGCCATTTATTACTTTTTCGGAATTTTTAAATCCAATTTGTTTGGCAATATTAGTAGTAGTTGCAGCATTGTCTCCAGTAATTATTTTCACTTGAATACCGGCTTTATAAAAAGTTTCAAAAACAGCTTGAATATTTGCTTTTGGAGGATCATAAAATGCAATCAATCCTTTAAATATAAATTGGAAATCTTGTTGATTTTTTGGAAAAATTGTTCCCGAAAAGTCAGCAACTCCAACACCTAAAACTCGGTAACCGTTGGCGGCCATTTTTTGCATGGCTTTCAATATGTTTTCTTTTTGAGATTCCGAAAGAGTACAAACTTCTATTACAGCTTCGGGAGCACCTTTGGTGGCAATAATTTTTTTTCCTTCAAGATTCTCAAAAATATGCGTCATCATAGGTGGTTTTCCTCCTAATGGATATTCGTAAATCAATTTATAATTGGGTCTTTCGTCAATCGATTCCATATTTGAATATGCAGCATGAATAGCAATTTCCATTGCATCAAACGGAATAGGTTCACTAGACCACATAGCATAACTTAGCACTTCTTTGGCCTCGGGGCTTAATTTCTCATTGGCATTCATAATTGTATCTGATTGGAAAAGATACAATTGGGCTAAACTCATTTTGTTTTCGGTTATCGTGCCCGTTTTATCGGTGCAGATTACGGTGGCACTTCCTAGCGTTTCGACCGTTTTTGTTTGTTTGGTAATAATCCCCAATTTCATTAATCTCCAAGCACCTAGTGCCATAAAAGAAGCAAATGCAACCGGAATTTCTTCTGGAATTAAACTCATCGCTATGGTTAAGGCTTTAAGTAAACTATCTAAGATAAGGTTGGTGCGATAGATTTGAATTGCCCAAACTATTCCAAATATGCCCAAACCAATAAGCGACATTATTTTTATAAATTTTCCTATTTGAATTTGCAAAGGTGTTTTTTCTTCAATAATAGTTTCTAAACTAGTTCCAATTTTACCAAGATTGGTTTGATTTCCAATTGCAGTTACTTTGCAGATGGCCAATCCTGTTGCTACAATTGTACCTTGAAAAATCTGATTGTTTTGTGAATCTTCTGTTTTAAAAACAGATAAAGATTCTCCAGTTAATATGGCTTCGTTTACCGAAAAATCATTTGATTGAATGATAACACCATCTGCAGGAATAAAATGACCTTCTTCTATTTGTATGATATCGCCAAGTACAATTTCTTCAGTTGGAATTTGAACTAATTTGTTATTTCGAAATACTTTACAGTTGGGTTGCGATAATTTTTTTAAGGCTGCAATGGCATTCCGACTTCTAGATTCTTGAAATAGAGATATCGCCGAAACAAGAATAATAGCAACAGCCATAAAAATACCATCCCCATAATTTCCTGTAACAAAATAGATGCTTGCCGCTACAAACAAAAGTAAGAACATTGGTTCTTTGATTGTTGCTATCAAAGAAATTAGAAAATGATTCTTTTTTTGATGTTCTAAAGAGTTTGTCCCGCCGTTATTTCTAGAAATAAGCACTTCTTTATTGGAGAGGCCCGCAGGTATTTTAGTTGTAAATAGCATTATTGGTCATATCTAATTAAAGATAGTGAATTATAGTTCATCCTAAGCTTTAATTTAGAATTTTATGGTCAGATTAAAAAACTTCCAACTTCTCACTGCCAACTCCAAAATTTTACCTATATTTGCATGCAATTTAACAACTACAACAAATTGCAATGAAAGCACATACAACTAAAATCGTTGGCGAAGGTCTTACTTACGACGATGTTCTGCTTATCCCTAATTATTCTGAGGTTTTACCGCGCGAAGTAAGCATCCAATCTAAGTTTTCAAAAAACATTACTTTGAATGTTCCTATTGTGTCTGCCGCTATGGATACCGTAACCGAAAGTTCTATGGCAATTGCTATGGCGCAAGAAGGCGGAATTGGCGTGTTACACAAAAACATGACCATCGAGCAGCAAGCAGCCAAAGTAAGAAAAGTGAAGCGTGCCGAAGCCGGAATGATTATCGATCCGGTAACTTTGCCTTTATCAGCAACTGTGGGAGATGCCAAACAAGCCATGAAAGAATTTGGAATTGGCGGAATTCCGGTGGTAGATGAAAACGGAATCTTAAAAGGTATTGCAACCAACCGTGATTTGCGATTTGAAAAAATAAATTCGCGTTCTATTCTTGAGGTAATGACATCGACTAATTTAGTTACCGCAGCTGTTGGAACAACTTTGCAAGAAGCAGAGGGGATTTTGCAGCAAAATAAAATTGAAAAACTTCCTGTGGTAGACGCCGACTATAAATTAGGGGGACTAATCACTTTTAGAGATATTACTAAGCTTACGCAAAAACCAATTGCAAACAAAGATAAATTTGGTCGTTTGCGTGTAGCAGCGGCGCTTGGTGTTACTGCCGATGCGGTAGAACGCGCTACAGCTTTAGTAAATGCAGGCGTTGACGCCGTGATTATTGATACTGCTCATGGGCATACCAAAGGAGTGGTGGATGTATTAAAACAAGTTAAAGATAAATTTCCTGAATTGGATGTGGTAGTGGGTAACATTGCTACGCCCGAAGCCGCTTTGTATTTGGTTGCCAATGGTGCCGATGCAGTAAAAGTAGGAATCGGACCAGGTTCTATATGTACTACACGCGTAGTTGCAGGAGTTGGGTTTCCCCAATTTTCTGCAATTATAGAAGTTGCTGCGGCTTTAAAAGGTACCGGAGTTCCGGTTATTGCCGATGGTGGAATTCGTTATACAGGAGATATCCCGAAAGCAATTGCTGCAGGAGCCGATTGTGTAATGCTAGGATCATTATTAGCAGGAACCAAAGAATCACCTGGAGAAACCATTATTTTTGAAGGTAGAAAATTTAAGTCATATCGTGGAATGGGTTCTGTGGAAGCCATGCAAGAAGGATCAAAAGACCGTTACTTTCAAGATGTGGAAGACGATATTAAGAAATTAGTTCCCGAAGGAATTGTAGGACGTGTACCTTACAAAGGAGAACTAAACGAAAGCATGCAACAATTTATTGGCGGCTTGCGTGCCGGAATGGGTTACTGTGGTGCCAAAGACATTCCTACGCTGCAAGAAACCGGACGCTTCGTTCGAATTACCGCAAGCGGAATTGGGGAAAGCCACCCGCACAACGTCACCATTACCAAAGAAGCTCCAAATTATTCGAGATAAAAAAAGTCGCTGCAAAGCGACTTTTTTGTTTTAAGTGAGTATTGTAAATCAAATTTATTGGGTTTAAGAAATAAACTTTTGCAGCTTGGCTAAGTGGCGGATTAAGGAAGTCTAAACTTTCGGTTAAACACTATTTTACAGGTACAAAACCAACTTTAAATTAAGCCTAAAGCAGCCATATTGCAAAACGTATGTTGCAAGAAGCCATTCTTCTTTTAAAACCTATATTCCATTTTCAGCAATACATACCTTGGCATTAATCTGTATTCGGTTTGTGAAATGTTGATGTCGGAAATGCTATAATTTCTAAATGTTTCTGTGTTAAAAAGATTATTGCCTGACAAGAAAAAAGTTAGTTTGTTTTCTTTAACCACATAGCGAGCTTCTAAATCTAAGAAATAATATTTGTTGTTGTCTTTGTCTAAATTTCCGAAAAAGTAACGTTCTGATTGCACTTGAATATTAAATTTATCACTAAACATAAATGATAAATCTAAAAAACTCATATTGTCTGTGAAATTATTTTTAATAGTTGTTTCAACTTGATTGTAATTCCATTTTGAGCCAATATGATAATTAAAAAAACCTCTAAAACCTGAACGCAATTCAAATCCATAATTTGCGATGAAATTTTTAACTTCTCTTAAATTTGAATTGTTTACTATGTTTTTAAAATTTGTTTTTGTTGCTCCTAAATTGATTTTTAAATTTGATTTAATTGGTTTAAAATACCTATCAATACTTGATGAAATGGATAAAAATTCACGGTCTTTTATAATTATTTTTTCAGATTGTGAATAATTTTGAGCAATAATGGAATTAGTGCTAAAAAAATCATTGTTTTTGGAATACAAGATAAAAGTATTAGCAAAAAACTTGTCGCCCCAACTACCATAAGTATAATTTATAATAGCACTTGATGAATTTAATTGATTAAACTCTTCTAAACCCTTTGAAAATGAACGAAACCCTGTTTGTACAAAACCCGAATATACATCTAAAACCCCTGCGTTTGTTGTGTTATAAGAATACGAAGTAAGTAGTTTATTTTTCTCGTTAATTTTCCAATCTAATCCAATTTTTGGTAGAATGAAAAATGGATTTTGATTAGATTTTACATTGTAATTTTCTAATTGATTAGACAATTGATGTGCGTCTGCTTGGGTTAGTAAAGTAACATTCTTAAATTTAAAACGATATTTTGCTGATAAATATAAATCGTTTGTAGTATAAGTTAGTTGGTTTTGATAACCATTAGGAAAAGTAAGATTGTTATCGTTTTGTAATAACTCAAAACGAGTATTTAAACCATCTATTCGCAATTGATTACCGATTTTTATTTCCAATAAATCGCCGTTTTTCTTTTTATCTAACAAATGAGCTTCTAAACCTGCAAACTGCATTTTGTTTTCGCTAAATTGTTTGGTGATGTTGGCGTTTTCTGAAAATAAATCTTGAAAAATAAATTGATTAACAGAATAATTTTGAGGTGTTTTTTCATTGATGTATCTGCCAGAAAGTAAAAAAACTTTATTGTCTTTAAACTTGTTGGTATACACTACTTTTTGGTCAAAAAGTTGGTTGTTTGCGTTTAAGCGTTCGTTTAGTAAATCGTTATTGAATAATAAATCACTTCTATTTTTTTCGTTGGTTTTATTAAATTTCCCTGTGTATTCAAAAGTTTTTGTTTTTGAAATATCGTAGGTTATATCTACTTTTCCAAAACCTGTGAATTGTGTTTTTCTACCTACAAAATTTTCGGTATTGGTAAATGTTGTGGTTCCAATGGAAAAAGATTGAAAACTATTTCTAAAAAAATCAACTTCATCGGTGTTTAAAAAACCTAAAGTTTTAAGTTTAACCTTTTCTGATAATGTGAAAATACTGTTTAAAGACAGCATTTCGGCATTGTTGAGATTGGTTCTTTTTTGTTTAAGGTTTGGTGTGTCAAAACCTAATCCTAGTAATGAATTTGCTGTTTGGTCATCGCCAATACTACCAGCTTCATCAAAACGATACGGACGAATTAAATGGTTGATATCACCTGTTGCATCTTCGCCTATGTTATTGAAATTTGTTAAAAAGTAGTATTTGTTTTTTTTACCAAAGTTCATTAAATTGCTTCCAACCTTATAACGATTTTCTGAAACTAATCCATAACCCGCCGAAATATTGCCAAACCAAACACGTTTTGAATTTTCTTTAAGTGTTAGATTTAGTGCAACCTTATTACTATTTTCAATGCCTTTTAGAAGTTTGTTATTGGAATAATTTTGGTATAGTTCTACTTTATCAATTGGGTTAACAGACATGTTTTTGGTAAGTATTTTATATCCTTTTTCAAACATATCATCGCCATCTATCATTACTTTTTCGACTTCTTGATTACCTACTTTTATTGTACCGTTTGCATCAATATTTAATCCTGGTATTTTTTTTAACAAATCTTCAACTACTTGTTCGTTGCCTTGTTTAAAAGAATCGGCATTGAAAATGATAGTATCATTTTTTATTGTAATCGGTTTTTTGGATGTAATTTTTATTTCTTTGAGTTCTGTGATTTTTGGACTTAAGAAAAAATCAATTGTTTTTATTTCATTTTTGTTTTCAATAAGAAAATCAAAACTTTTTTGCTCAAAACCCATAGAGGAAGCAATTAAAAAAAATTGACCTGTTTTTTCTGTTTTTAAAACATATTTACCTAATTCATTAGTATAAGTGTATGAAATAATTTTGCCATTCTTATCATTAAGGATAAGATTAGCAGAAATTATAGATTGATTGTTTTTATCTTTTACTTCTCCTTTAATTACATTCTGAGAGTAAGAACTACAAAAAGAAAAACATAAAAAAAATATGCAACAATTGATTTTTAGCATTTGATATATTTATTTTCTTTAACTCATTTTAATCTAAAATTTCTATATCTACAGCTTTTCCAAATTTCACATCTAATTTTAAATTTCGGTCTCCCATAGATTTTAATCTCTCTTCATAATCTTTTTGCCAATTTTTTATTAGTTTATCAAAATCATTTTTTGATATATGTTTTATGGAATTATCTAATTGACAAGTATTTCTATCTATTTTTTGTATTTCAATGGCTTCAAAAAAAACTTCTCTTTTTTCATCTTGAGCAAGGATTATCAAACCTGGCAAACCGTTGAGTTTCCATGGTCCAAAAATTGAGGGATACTCAATTGCGTACCACACTTCATAAGTACGACCTTTATAAAAAGTAGTTGCTTTCTGACACTGAAGATTATTTATGTTTTTTATTTCATTAGTGATATTCCATTTAGGAATTGAAAGTGTATCTTCAACTAAATATACTGATTTAAGTTTCTTTAATTCAGTGATTTTTTTGTCTTTAAAATTGATAAATATTGATTGTTTATTTTTGTTAGGAAAATTAATTATTTTATGACCATTTTCATCTTGAGTCTCAGCTGTTGCAGTATCTTTTATGGATAGTTTGTATTCAAAACAAGAGTTTTGTTCGGAAAATGTTAAATTTGCATCATAATTTTTAATACCATCAAACAAAGTGGTCATTTTATATTGAACTTGGTAATTATTTTGTGAAAATGCACTAAAAGAGGTTAATAGTATAAATATGTTAATTTTAAATAGTCTATTTTGAAAAATCATAATATATATATTTTGGATAAAAGAAAATTATAAGAAGCCAAATTAATGGCTTCTTTTTTTGTGAATTTAAAAAGCACTTAAAATTAGTTTTTTTGCAGCTCCAATTTCATTTTTTATTCCACTTCTTGCAATATCTCCAGCTGCTGCGCATGTTGCTGCTGTTCCTGAACTAGTTACAGTAGTAGACACCCCCAAGTAAGTAAAGGTAACAGAATATGAAATAGTACATTCATCAAATTGTTCTGAATTAAGAATTTGCGTTGGTAGATTGTCTAATAAATTATACAATTCGGACTCACTTAAATTTGATAAATTACCTAAGTCAAATGATACCTTTAGATGATTTAAACAATTTTCAATTGTAACATTTTTATGTTTCTCAACAGGTTGAGTATTTGCAAAAGCAAATGAGCCGACTAGCATAAAAGCTAAAGTAAAAAATAAATTCTTCATACTATTTATAGTATTGTGCTTGAATCTTTGCAAGAGCTTCTGGCTCCCTTTAAGGCAGTCAAAGATTTTCTGCTGTTGTTTTCCCTTATGGGTTTCTGCCCGATACAAGTAATTTATTTTCTTCTGTTAGGTGTTATTTCGTTTCTGTACTAAGCCATTCCGAAGGCTGATCGTTGAAATTTTACCGAACGTTGGTCATATGGTTTCTTGCAACTAGTATATAGACGCTATAAAGTAGGTAATGCACAACCGTTTTGGGGTAGATAGTTGTAGCAAAAATGCTTATTACAATTAATTTACAACAATTTTTTACTTTCAGTAACAACTATTGTTTCTAAATTGGATTTTAAAGGGTGTAAAAAACAAAAGCCCAATAGAAACGGCTTCTATTGGGCTTTTGTATGATTTTTTGTTTGTTCTATATTCCTACAAAATCACCTGAAGTGATTTGAGTTAATTAGGCCTAAACTTTAAATAAAGTACTTACTCGGCAATCTTTCAAAACGTATGTTGGCATATGATTTTTTTTTATATATAAAAAGAGCAACTATGATTACCCTAATTGCTCTAAAAAGTATTATTTTTTTTCTAAAATTAACAAGCTCTGCCGCAAACACGAGTGTTTAATGCTCCTACATTTACTTGAGCATTTGCACAATCACCTGGGCCACTTATGTTTGCTGAAAGATAAGTTTGTATAGCATTTCCAACACATGTTTGAGGATTACTAAAGTTTCCACAAGATGCGAGTTGAGAATAGCCAGTAGGACAACCGCCACCTCCAAAGATTTCGTCCCAGTTTATTTTACGTGAAAGCAAAGCATAAGTATTTGAATTAGTATCCAATTCATAACCCTCAATTATTTTTTTTGTTTTATAATTAACATATAAAATTTTTGAAATAATTGCTTTACCATTGATAAAACTAATGTTAGTAATTACATTAGTTACTTCTGAATTATTTTTAATAATTTCTTTTGAGTCTTCAGTTATTAAATTGATTGCTTCATCAATTTCACTTATTAATTCTTTAGTATTACTGAAAGTGAATAATTTAATTTCACCATTTAGCTTTGAATCCTTTAAGTCAATTTTCATTTTAGTCAAATCAACTTTTTCAACAGAATCTTCTTGACCTCCACAAGATAGTAAAAATGTAAAGGATAATAAACCTAATATTATTTTTTTCATAATAACTATTTTACCTTGATTATTAATTCGGACTACCGAAAGGACGACAACTTTAGGTGCTATTTTTAATTTTATTAAACTATGGTTAATGTACCGCCCTGTTGATTTAAACTTTTAATTTTAAAATTCATCTGATGTTGTTAAATAAACTCTTCCAAAGTGACTTTATTTTTTATAGTGAGGATTTGAAATCTAAGCTATTAGCGTTATAATCTTGTCCAAGGATTAATACCTTCTTTTTTGAGTTGGTTGTAAATCAAACGCATATAGTAAGTATCAAAAATGAAAGTTACTAAAATGATTATGAATATCAAGGTTGCATCTTCGCCTTTATGGTCTACCAAAAGATATGACAGTCCTACTGTCATTGATGTTCCTATCCATTTTGACCATGCAATTGTGAACGATTGGCCTTCTGAACTTTGTCGTTGCCAATACATCAAAACAAAGCAAACTGAGATAACAAGGTTTTGAATGAATGCGATGAACTTTGCGCCTTCAAATATTTCTTTATGAAAGTAAGGCTCAAATTGACCGAAGAAAGGTCCGCCTACAATCATAATCCCGAACGATGCTGAAAATGCTACAATTATCAACATTATCCATTCTGATTTAGATATTTTGTAGCTGTTTTGGAAATATTTATAGCCATACATAAACAACGAAATTACGATTCCAACATCGAAAATCATCCAAACGGTATTAATTACAGTTGCTAAACCACCCGAAGTATGTGGTGGATAAATCAATGAAAAAGTAACCTCCCAAGCAATATTTAATGCCAATGGAACAAGTGGCATTCCATAAGATTTGTCTTTAAAACCACGATACACAAGCGCTAAATAAGTAATTGTCCAAGCAATACCGCTTGACAAAACCATAATTTCTGTCCATTTCATTTCTTTCTTTTTTAAATGTTACTAATAACTTGATAAAGTCTCTTTAAAGTAGTGCCTTTACAACTGTAATTTGGAAGATTTTCACTATTAAAGTGATTATTTAATATAATTTACAACAAACTTTTATATTTTGCAACTCTTGTTGAATTTTATTGAGTTTTAATAACTCGTAAAAAACAAAAGCCCAATAGAAACGGCTTCTATTGGGCTTTTGTATGATTTTTTGTTTGTTCTATATTCTTACAAAATTACCTGAAGTGATTTGCATTAATTCGGCCAAAACTTTAAATTAAGTACTTACTCCGCAATCTTGCAAAACCGCTGCTAGCTGACGTTGCATTTCTTTAGTCTATTTTTCGCCTAATGCTAATTCAATTAATTTGTTTCTAAGTGTCGTAACTCAATATTGGTAGCACACAAACATTATGTGTCACTTATTTAATCTATCCTCTCAACAAATACACCAATTTGACAATTAAAATCATTAGGGTCAGTTGGTGAATGCATATTTATTCCATAACCTCCGCTCTTATCATACGTCTTTTCTTCTAGCTTAAAATTTATATTCATAACCTTACATTTATATTCTTCAAGAGTTATTATATCTCCAATTTCAATAAATTGCGAATTATCATAAGTCTGTTTCTTTATGTTTAAAAGATGGTCGAGAGCTTCTCTATTGTATATATATGCAATTTCTCTCATAGCCTGTGTTTCGGTGTCTTGATATTTGAAAAGAATTCTTGTCAAAAATGGTTCTAATTTTTTTGTGTCCATTGTAATTTGTGTTTATTTATTTAAAATTATTAATACGCTTTTTTATCTCTAACTATGGATGTAGGGCAATGTCAGCTAACTAGTATATAGACGCTATAAAGTAGGTAATGCACAACTGTTTTGGGGAAGATAGTTGTAGCTAAAATGCTTATTACAATAATTTACAATAATTTACAATAATTTTTTGCTTTTAGTAACAACTATTGTTTCTAAATTGGATTTTAAAGGGTGTAAAAAACTAAAGCCCAATAGAAACGGCTTCTATTGGGCTTTTGTATAATTTTTTGTTTGTTCTATATTCCTACAAAATTACCTGAAGTGATTTGCATTAATTCAGCTTTAATTGCATCTAAATTATTCGATATGAAAAAGTCGCTGTAAAGCGACTTTTTTGTTTATAACAAGGATTGTAAATAATAGTTATTGGGTTTAAAAAATAACGTTTTGTAGCTTGCAGAAGTGGCGGATTAAGGAAGCATAAACTTTTCGGTTAAAAACTGGCTTTGCAATTACAAAACCAATATTAAATTAAGCCCAAAACCCGCCATTTTTGCAAACTGCTGTTGTATGATGCCATTTTATTTATAATCTAATAGTTTTGGGTTAATATCATTAATTAAAATTCCATTTTCATCAAAAACTATTATTTTTGGTAAATCTATTGAAATTCCTAATGAAAAATCAGAAGGGAAATTATTTTTTCCGTCAATTAATAAAGGAATACTTAACTGTTTTATTTTTTCATAATTAACAAAATTTTCAATTACATCTTTATTTTTCTCTGTTGTTATTAATATTATTTTGTTATTGTGAAGTATTTTTTTGTGATTTGCAATATTATTGATTAGTTCTTTACAATCATCACATTTGCAAGAAAAGTAAACAAAAACTGTTCTTTTATTTGATTTTTCAATAGATTTATTAGAATAGATTTCATTATCTATAGTTTTATATTCAAATGAAGGAATTTCAGAAATTGACTTAAATCTTGAATAGAAAAAATATGAAATTATAATTAGAAATAGAACTAATGCGATTTTTAGGTATTTTTTCATTTTAGAATTTTATAAGTTAATAAATCAAATTTTTTCGTTGTAGAAGCATCAAATGGAATTGTAGGCTCTTTTCTGCATATATTTTTAAAGATATTACCTTTAAATGTGCCATCAAGTATTTGCAATTGGCTATCGAAGCTATAGGTGACTAATTCATATTTGCCATTTTCATTTTTAGTATATTTAATAAAACTTTCTTCAAAAAGGATTTTAAAATTAATTATTTTGTCCCTAAATATAATATTTCTTTTATTTTTATCATCAATGGTAGATTTGCAACTAAATTCATAAAGACCAAAGTCATCATAGTCAACTATAATGTAGCCACTATATGGATATTCTTTATTGTTTTTTTTATTTTCAAATTTTATTTTATAAAAACCATCTGCTTTTGTTATTGAATAATCAAATCCTTTACGATACTTAATAACTATTTGGTATTCATAGCTAATTGATGGTGGATTGACATGACGGTAATCTAGATTAAAACTAATTTCTCTGTTATTTATAAAATATACTGCATTATTTCCATTTGTTACATTGAAATTATTAACTATATTTTTATCATTTTCACAATAATAACCATCTCTATTCTTATGAATTAGTCGCTTATTAATATATGTTAGCGTATCGCTTCCAGTCGTAAAGCAATTAAAAAAATGTAAATTTTGAGTAATCAATACATTTTTTAATTTTATTTTGTTTAAAATACTGTCTAAAACAGTATTAGCATTAAGATTAGTAACTATAACCTCGTCTAAAACTATTGCATTAATCTTTTTTAAATAAATATTTATATTTATATCTTTTACATTTATTATTGTGTCATAATAATCTTCTTTAACTAAAGATATCTTATTTATTTTTTTTAAATTTATATTAAAATATCCCTCTTTATCGGTTTTTTCAATTAGTGTTGAGTCAGCATAAATTTGAACGTTTTCAATTGGATTATTATTTTGATTTAATACCTGAATTTTTGCCTTTTGACAATAGATTTGTTTAGATATTAATATTGTTAATATAAAAATTATTTTTTTCATTTTTTTAAATATTTAATATTGGGGCATTAATGCCCCAATAAGTTAATTACTCCCAAAACCATTGCCATCTGTTTCCAGCACTACAAGGCACTTCAATTGGATTATTAACGAGTACAAAAGTTGTACCATTGTCAACCCACTCCCAATTATCTTGAAAGGTAGTTCCTGAAATGATAGTAACAAATCCAAGACTTAGCGAACGACATTCAGCAAAACTAGAAGTTGAGCATAACAAAGTAATTGCCATTACGAAAATTATTTTTTTCATCTTTTTTATGTTATCAATTAAACAATTCCTCGACAGTTTAAATTCCGCTTCAAGGTTATACAGAACGTTATTTCTATTTTCCATCTCACTTTCAGCGTTTTATTTACGCTTCGTGTAGCTCAAAGATTTCTGGCAACTTGTATATAAACGCTATAAAGTAGGTAATGCACAACCGTTTTGGGGTAGATAGTTGTAGCTAAAATGCTTATTACAATTAATTTACAACAATTTTTACTTATGGTAACAACTATTGTGTCTAAATTGGATTTTATAGAGTGTTAAAAAACAAAAGCCCAATAGAAACGGCTTCTATTGGGCTTTTGTATGATTTTTTGGTAGTTCTATATTCCCACAAAATTTCCTGGAGTGATTTGCATTAATTCGGTTTTAATTGCATCTGAAACGGCTAAAGTTTGAATGAACGAATGAATTGCATTTTTATCAATGGCTTCGTTAGTTCTTGTCAATCCTTTCAACGCTTCGTATGGGTTTGGATACCCTTCTCTTCTTAAAATCGTTTGAATTGCCTCGGCAACAACTGCCCAATTTTTTTCTAAATCTTCGTGAAACTTTGGTTCGTTCAATAGCAATTTATTCAGTCCTTTCAATGTAGCTTCAAAGGCGATTAAAGTGTGTCCCATAGGCACACCAATGTTTCTCAAAACGGTACTATCGGTTAAGTCACGCTGCAATCTCGATACCGGTAATTTTGCCGAAAGGTGCTCAAAAATCGCATTGGCAATTCCTAAATTTCCTTCGCTATTTTCAAAATCAATTGGGTTTACTTTGTGTGGCATCGCCGATGATCCAATTTCACCCGCTTTAATTTTTTGTTTGAAATAATCCATCGAAACATAGGTCCAAATGTCGCGATCTAAATCTAAAATGATGGTGTTGATACGTTTTAAAGCATCAAAAAACGCTGCAAAATGATCGTAATGTTCTATTTGTGTCGTTGGAAACGAGTGGTGTAATCCAAGAGTAGATTCTACAAAATCGGTTCCGAATTTTTTCCAGTCGGTAGTTGGATACGCTACGTGGTGTGCATTGTAATTTCCTGTTGCGCCACCAAATTTAGCCGCAAACGGAATGTTGAATAACAAACGCATTTGCTCTTCCAAGCGTTCTACAAAAACTAAGATTTCTTTTCCTAAACGAGTTGGAGAAGCAGGTTGTCCGTGGGTTCTAGCCAACATCGGAACGTCCTTCCATTCTACAGAAAGCTCTTTTAATTTAGCAATAACCGAAATCAAACTTGGTAAATATACTTTTTCAAATGCTTCTTTAACAGATAATGGAATCGCCGTATTGTTTATGTCTTGTGAAGTCAATCCAAAATGGATGAACTCTTTGTATTGGCTTAAGCCCAAAGATTCAAACTTGTCTTTTATAAAATATTCTACCGCTTTTAC
Source organism: Flavobacterium sp. (assembly GCF_040383245.1). Classification (GTDB taxonomy): domain Bacteria; phylum Bacteroidota; class Bacteroidia; order Flavobacteriales; family Flavobacteriaceae; genus Flavobacterium. The sequence goes on from NZ_JBEIDX010000011.1 coordinate 37,290, forward strand.
ATCGTGGTTGGTAGTTTTTTCGGTTTCTTTAATCCAAAGCGCATCTTGGGTAGAGAAATTGGTGTAAATTTTTCTCAAATTTCCGTAAACCGATTCTTTTATTCCGTTCAGTTGTGGCAATTGTGCCTCACAAAGCGCAATAAAATATTCTACTTCTATTAAAACTCGATATTTAATAAGCGCCTCTTCTGAAAAGTAGGGCGATAAGGAAACTGTTTTACTTCTATATCTTCCGTCAATAGGTGAAATAGCATTTAATTCCGTTAGTTGCATGGTGTTGTGTTGTAGTTTCAAGTTGCAAAAGTAAGCAATAGAGTTCAGTCTTGGATAATCCTTTTTTAATTTTTTATCAAATTTTATGCTGCTAACTGCCGTCTTCCTGTTTTAATTGAATGGAACAACAGCAATTTTACTATTTTTGTCAAAATTAATACCGAATTAAGTGGATTTAGAATACCTCGCTTTTTTAGAAAACATGCTTACCGAAAACCGAAAAGAACGCTTTGAGCAAGTGCTTGCTCATCGATCGAATCATTTTACTGTGGTTATTGAAGATGTTTTTCAACTGCACAACACAAGCGCGGTGATGCGCAGCTGTGAGGTTTTTGGAATTCAGCAGCTTAATGTTATTGAGGAACGCTACACCAAATCAATCGATAAAGAAATTGCAATGGGAGCCCAAAAATGGGTGGATGTAAACCGTTACAATAGCATTACAAATTGCATTTCAGATTTAAAAAATAAAGGCTATCAAATAATTGCAACTACACCACATCACGACGATTGTGAACTGGATGATTTTGATATTACCCAACCCAGCGCTTTGTTTTTTGGTACAGAAAAAGAAGGTTTATCTGCCGAGGTGCTTGAAAAAGCCGATGGATTTCTTAAAATTCCGATGGTGGGTTTTACCGAGAGTTTGAATATTTCTGTTTCGGCGGCAATCATTATTCAGAATTTGATGAACCGATTGCGCAAATCGGAGATTCCTTGGCAATTATCTGAAGAAGAAATCTTGGAAAAACGATTACAATGGGCCAAAAATTCCATTAAAGATATTAAGCGAATTGAAGAACGGTACCACACCGAAAATAAAGCCAAATAAATGAATTTCACTACCAAAGTTCCAATAGCAAAATCCAATTCTCCGATAGATTATTCGTCGCAAATCGTTGCTATGGGTTCTTGTTTTGCTGAAAATATGGGTGAAAAATTCGACTTTTATAAATTCCAAAATACAACCAATCCTTTCGGAATTATCTTCAATCCCGTTTCTATTGAGAAGATTTTAGAGCGTGCAATTCATTTGAATTATTTCACTGAAACCGATTTGTTTTTTTATAACGAATTATGGCATTGTTATGAAGTCCATTCCGATTTAAGTCAGCCAAATAAAGAAGCAATGTTGTCGAATTTAAATCGGTTATTGACTGAAATGAATTCGAAATTAGCTGCGGCTACACATCTATTTATTACCTACGGAACTTCCTGGGTTTACCAATTAAAATCAACTGGAGTTGTGGTTGCCAATTGTCATAAAGTAGCGCAAGACCAATTTGAAAAGGTAATTTTATCGGTTACCGAAATTGAAAATGCCATCCAGAATTCGATTGATTTAATTCAAAAAATTAATCCAAAGTGCCAATTGGTATTTACGGTTTCGCCGGTGCGTCACATTAAAGATGGCTTTGTAGAAAACCAACGAAGTAAAGCCAATTTGATTTCGGCATTACATACTTCCATTTCCCAACAGCCAACTTCTAGCTATTTTCCTTCTTATGAAATTGTGATGGATGAGCTTAGAGATTACCGATTTTATGCTCAAGATTTGCTTCACCCCAATGCAGTAGCAATTGATTATATCTGGGAGTGTTTTTGCGAAACCAACATAACCGAAGCGGCACAAAAAGTTATGCAAGAGGTAGAAAGCATCCAAAAAGGAATGGCCCATCGACCGTTTCATCCCGATTTGAAAAGCCACTCTAAATTTCTTCAAAAACTAAAGGAGAAAAGTGCGCACTTGGAAGCGCAGTTTCCTTTTATGAAATTTTAGTTACAGTTTGCTTTGCAAACTGTTCCAGCCTCCGCCATTCATAGCGTCAATTCCGTTTGATTTTAAAATAGAAGTTCCCTGAGCGCTTCGCATGCCACTAGCACAACAAGCAATTACGGGTTTGTTCCATTTTTTTATTTCCGATATTTTATCCGACAAGACATTCAACGGAATGTTTTTTGAACCTTTGATATGTCCACCCTGGTATTCACCCGGAGTTCTAACATCAACAATTACGGCTCCTTTTTCAATAAATTCGGCTATACTTTCCGATTTTCCGCTTAAACCTAACATGCTTAATAATCCCATTTTTTGTGTTTTAGTATTAAATGATACTGCAAAATAAAAGCATTTCTTTCTTCAATTTGGTAACAAAGGTTACGCAAACAAAAATATTCTTTATATTTGAAATCAGATGAAAATTACAGATAGAAAATCGGAAATAATTGCGGTCTCTGCCAAGCTTTTTAAAGAAAAAGGTTACAGCGCAGTGACCATGCGCGATATTGCTCAGGCTATGGATATCAAAGCGGCGAGCCTTTATAACCACATTCAATCTAAGCAAGAAATTTTAGTGTTGATTGTTATCGAAATTGCCGAAGAATTCACCAATATTATGGATGAAGTATTAAATTCGGATGCTTCAACGCAAGCCAAATTAGAGCGCATCATCCAACTTCATATTGACATTACTTTACGAAATCCAGATGCATTGGCTTGTCTAAACAACGATTGGATGCACTTAACGGATGACAAATTAGTGCAATTCATAAAAATGCGAAAAGATTATGAAAATAATTTTAAAGCAATTGTTAAACAAGGAATTGCAAACGGGGAGATAAAAAATTACAACCTCGATGTGATTATTTTCTCAATACTTTCAACGCTTCGCACCATGTATATATGGTATAATAAGACAAATGCCTTGAGTCCGAAATCACTTTCCGACAACATGGTTAAGGTGTTGATTAATGGAATTGTATGATAAAAAATTGCTAAAAACTACCTCGTTTTCGTAATGTATTAAAAAATTAGTAAATTTGCATTGTAAACTAACAATTGTTAGTTTGGTTTAATTAGAATTTTATGGCAAAATTTCATACTTTATCAATTGCAGATATTTACAAAGAAACCAAGGATTGCTCGGTAATAACATTTGATGTTCCCGAGGCATTACAATCGGAATTTCAATACAAGCAAGGACAATATTTAACGTTAAGAACAGAACTTGAAGGCAAGGAAGTGCGCCGATCGTATTCGTTGTGTTCGAGTCCGATTGATAATAAATGGCAGGTTGCGGTGAAACAAATTAACGGAGGTTTGTTTTCAACTTTTGCAAATAACCAGCTTGCCGCCGGAGATACACTTGATGTGATGGCACCTCACGGAACTTTCTGTACTGAAGTGAATCCAGATGCCTCAAAAAATTATATTGCGTTTGCAGCAGGTAGCGGAATTACACCGATGCTTTCTATCATAAAAACACATTTGGCCAAAGAGCCAAAAAGCACATTCAAATTATTTTACCTAAACGGAACGGTAAAATCAATCATTTTTAAAGAAGAATTAGAGCAGTTAAAAAACAAGTATTTTGACCGTTTTGAAATATTTTATTTTTTAACCAAAGAACACCGTTCGGCTGAGTTATTTAATGGTCGTTTTACCAAAGAAAAAATTCAGGTTTTAACCGATAAAATCATTGACCTTTCTGAAACCGATGATTGCTTCATTTGTGGTCCCGAAGAAATGATTTTCCTAATCCGCGATGAGCTATCTGCTGCAGGATTGGCAAAAGAAAAAATACATTATGAATTATTTACCACAGGATTAACTGCAGAAGACAAACTTCGAATAACTAAAATTGTGGAGAAAAAAGTTGAAGGTACCGAAGTTACGATCATCGATGGTGGAAAAGAATTCCACTTTGTAATGGGCGATGACTTTGATAATATTCTTGACGGAGCTATTGCAGCAGGAGCCGATTTACCTTACGCATGTAAAGGAGGCGTTTGCAGTACTTGCCGTTGTCAAGTGGTAGAAGGAACAGCAGAAATGAAATTGAATTACTCGTTAGAAGAAGACGAATTGGCCAAAAATTACATTTTGAGTTGCCAAGCGGTTCCTACTTCTAAAAAGGTAGTAGTAGATTTTGGAATTTAATAAAGCAGATAATTACATTCAATAAGTATCAAATAAATTGTAAAGAATTATGTCAGATCAAGAAGTAAAAAATTTAGAATTATTGTTTCAGGCTCGTATTGATAACGATGAAAAAATTGAACCAAAAGATTGGATGCCCGAAAAGTATCGCAAGACACACATTCGTCAAATTTCACAACACGCACACTCTGAAATTGTTGGAATGTTGCCCGAAGGAAATTGGATTACGCGTGCGCCTTCTTTGAGAAGAAAAGTAGCGTTATTGGCTAAGATTCAAGATGAAGGGGGTCACGGATTGTATTTGTACAGCGCTGCTGAAACTTTGGGAATTACTCGAGATGAATTGTTTGAACAATTGCATTCTGGTGAGGCCAAATATTCTAGTATTTTTAATTATCCAGCAGTAACTTGGGCCGATATGGGAACAGTGGGTTGGTTAGTTGACGGTGCCGCAATCATGAATCAAGTTGCATTAATGGGAACTTCCTATGGACCTTATTCTCGTGCTATGGTGCGTATTTGTAAAGAAGAAAGTTTTCACCAACGCCAAGGATATGAAATTTTATTAACTCTTTGTAATGGAACTCCAGAGCAAAAAGCAATGGCGCAAGATTCGCTTAACCGCTGGTGGTGGCCTTCTTTAATGATGTTTGGCCCACGCGATGCAGAATCTCCAAATACAGAGCAATCGGTAAAATGGAAATTAAAAAGAAAAACCAACGACGAATTGCGTCAAGCCTTCGTAGATCAAACGGTTCCGCAAGCGAATATTTTAGGTTTAACTATTCCGGATCCAAATTTAAAATGGAACGAAGAGAGAAAACATTACGATTTTGGTGAATTGGATTGGGACGAATTCTGGCAAGTAGTAAAAGGACATGGTCCTTGCAACAAGCAACGAATTGAAGCTAGAGTGAAAGCTTGCAACGACGGACAATGGGTAAGAGATGCTGCTATGGCTTACGCCGAAAAACAAGAAAATAAATTAGAAAAAAAAGCGATATAATCAATTACGGATTATCAATTACGATTTTTTTCAAGTAAAATTTTCGAATTCATAATTCCTAATTTAAAATTCATAATTATGAAAAACTGGCCACTTTGGGAAGTATTTATCAGAAGTAAAAACGGATTAGAGCACCGCCATTGCGGAAGTTTGCATGCAAGTGATGCTACTATGGCTCTAGAAAATGCACGCGATGTATACACGCGTCGTATGGAAGGAGTAAGTATTTGGGTAGTGCCTTCTACGCAAATTACGGCATCCAACCCAGAAAATAATGGCGAAACTTTTGAGCCAGCAATGGACAAAGCGTACCGTCATCCAACATTTTATGAATTGCCAGACGAGTTAAAACACATGTAAAATAATTAGGAGTTTATTACGCTTTCTTAAGCTTAAAATTCAAAAACAAAATTTAAAACTAATGAACAACTTAATTCAATACATTCTCGGAATTTCAGACAATGCGCTGATTCTTGGTCAACGCTTGGGAGAACTTTGCGGCCACGGACCAAGTCTTGAAACCGACATTGCAATGACTAATATTTCTTTAGATTTATTAGGTCAAACGAGAAGTTACTATCAGTATGTTGCTAAAATGCAAGGTGGAGATGCTACCGAAGATACTGTAGCGTTTTTGAGATTGGAAAGAGAATATAAAAATGTGCTTTTAGTAGAACAACCAAATACCGATTTTGGCTATTCTATTGCGAGACAATTTTTGTTTGATGTTTTTCATTTAGCGCTATTAGAAGAATTGCAAAATAGTAAAGACGAAATGATTGCGGCAATTGCTAAAAAAAGTATCAAAGAGGTTTTGTATCACACCCGATTTTCTTCCGATTGGATTAAAAGATTAGGCGATGGAACCGAAGAAAGTCATAACAGAATACAAACTGCTATAAACGATTTATGGATTTTTACGGATGAATTATTTCATCAAACTGATGCTGATAAAGCAATGGTTGCTGAAGGAATTGGAGTAGATACTTCGTTGTTAAAATCGAATTATTACAAAAAAGTGAGCGGTATTTTGGATGAAGCAACCTTGCAAACTCCGGTTGTAGAATATTTCCAAAAAGGAGGAAAGCAAGGAATTCATAGTGAGCATATGGGATTTATTTTAACCGAATTGCAATACATGCAGCGCACCTATCCAAATATGACTTGGTAAAAAATAAATATAAATGACCGAACAACTTGCAAATATTGATCAAAAACTATTTGAAATTCTGGAAACGGTATCCGATCCAGAAATTCCGGTTTTGTCAATTATGGAAATGGGAGTGGTTCGTTCTGCCAACTTAAAAAACGGAATAGTTGAGGTAGAAATTACACCAACATACAGCGGATGCCCTGCTATGGATGTTATTGGTGATGATATCAAAGCAGCATTTAGACTGGAAGGTTATGAAGCCAAAGTAGAATTAATTCTTTCACCTGCTTGGACTACCGATTGGATTACTCCGAAAGGAAGAACGGCATTAGAAAAATACGGAATTGCTTCACCATTAGCTGCTGAGGCTGATAAAGAAGCACTTCTTGGAAATAAAAAATTAGTTAAATGTCCGCAATGCGGATCCTTAAATACTAAATTAATAAGTCAATTTGGGTCTACAGCTTGTAAAGCATTTTTTCAATGCGAGGAGTGTTTAGAGCCATTTGATTATTTTAAATGTTTGAAATAAATAGGTATGAGCAGTAATTTAATCGAAGTTAAAATTGAAAATAATGTTGCGTGGATTTCACTCAACAGACCTGAAGTTTTTAATAGCTTTAATCGTGAAATGGCTTTGCAATTGCAAAATACATTAGACGATTGTGCTGCAAATTCCAATGTTCGCGCACTTGTAATTACAGGAAATGGTAAGGCTTTTTGTGCCGGACAAGATTTAAAAGAAGTTACAGATCCGGAGTTAAATCCTGGTTTTCGTAAAATATTGGAGGAGCATTACAATCCAATAATTCAAAAAATAAGAACTATTGAAAAGCCAATTATTGCTGCCGTAAACGGAGTTGCTGCAGGCGCAGGTGCCAATATTGCTTTAGCATGCGACATTGTAGTGGCTACCGAGCAAGCAAGTTTTATTCAGGCTTTTAGTAAAATTGGGTTAGTTCCTGATAGTGCTGGAACTTTCTTTTTACCAAGATTAATTGGTTTTCAAAAAGCATCGGCCTTAATGATGTTGGGCGATAAAGTTTCTGCTCCTGAAGCGCTAACAATCGGGATGATTTATAAAATATTTCCAATAGCAATATTTGAGGATGAAGTAAAAACACTGGCTGAAAATTTAGCTCAAATGCCAACCAAAGCCATAGGATTGACAAAAAGATTGTTGAACCAATCTATGGGTAATAATTTAGAGCAACAATTAAAGTTAGAATCTGATTTGCAAATTGAGGCTAGCTCATCCTACGATTATAACGAAGGAGTAACCGCTTTTGTTGAAAAAAGAAAACCCGAATTTAAAGGAAATTAATATGAATGTTTCAGTAATCGGTTCCGGAACCATGGGAAGTGGCATTGCACAAGTAGCAGCTACTGCTGGTTGTAATGTAAAATTATTCGATTTAAATCAAGAAGCTTTGGCCAAAAGTAAAAATGCTTTGGAAGTTTCTTTAACTAAATTGGTTGAAAAAGAAAAAATAGATTCAGCTGAAAAAAGTCGCATCCAAGGCAACATTTCTTATGTAAGTTCCATGAAGGAATTAGCAGATTCTGATATGGTAATTGAAGCCATAGTTGAAAATTTGGAAGTCAAGCGAAAGGTTTTCTCCGAATTGGAAGAACTGGTATCTAAAGACACCATTCTGGCATCCAATACCTCGTCACTTTCAATAGCTTCCATTGCTGCGTCATGTAAAACTCCTGATCGCGTCATTGGAATTCACTTTTTTAATCCGGCACCTTTAATGCAATTGGTGGAAGTAATTCCTGCCGTGCAAACCAGCAACGAAGTGTTAGAAAAAGTGGTGCAAATTATCTCCGATTGGAAAAAAGTAGTGGCTGTTGCCAAAGACACGCCCGGTTTTATTGTAAATCGAGTTGCTCGATCTTTTTATAGTGAAAGCATCCGAATTTATGAAGAAGGAATGGCAGATTTTGCTACCATCGACTGGGCTTTAAAGACGGAAGGCGGTTTCCGTATGGGCCCATTTGAATTAATGGATTTCATTGGACATGATGTAAATTATATTGTAACCGAAACAGTTTTTAACGCTTTTTATTTTGATCCAAAGTTTAAACCTTCTTTCACCCAAAAAAGATTGTTAGAAGCAGGGTTTTTAGGAAGAAAAACGGGAAGAGGTTTTTATGATTATTCGAAAGAATTACCAAAACCTACTGAAGATAATGCACTTGCAAAAGCAATTTTTGAACGAGTGATTGTTATGCTAATAAATGAAGCAGCGGATACTTTGTTTTTGAATATTGCTTCCGCAAAAGATATTGATAATGCAATGACCAAAGGGGTTAATTATCCAAAAGGTTTATTAGCATGGGCAGATGAACTCGGAATAAATTGGTGTGTAGAAAAACTAGATGCACTTTATAATGAATACCACGAAGATCGCTATAGATGTAGTCCGATTTTACGAAGAATGGCAAAAGGAAATAAGAGTTTTTTCAATTAACGATAGAAGATTAACGATGTTTGATTTTAGAGAAAAATAAAATTCAGCAATCAACAATCGTTGATCAACAATCAAATAAATCATTTATGGAAGGAACCAAAATACCATACAAAATGTTAAGCCAAGACCCCTACAGTCAGTGGTTGGGAATAGAAATATTAGAATGCGAAATTGGGCGATGTAAAGTGGCGATGACCGTTCGCAAGGAAATGCTGAACAGTATGAATAAAGCACATGGGGGAATTACTTATTCTTTGGCAGACACTGCTTTTGGATTTGCAGCCAATACCCATGGAAAGTTTGCAGTTTCAATAGAAACATCCATAAATCATATTGAAGCAGTTAATGAAGGCGATTATTTAGTCGCCGAATCGGTAATTGAAAAAGTAAATAATAAATTGGGATTCAATATAATTGAAGTAAAACGAGGTGATGAAATGGTAGCGCTTTTTAAAGGCGTTGTGTATCGCACTCAAAAAGAATGGGATTGATTAATTATGAATTAATAATTAGAAGTTATGAGTGAAAGTATTATAAAAGTTAAGAGTTTTGAATTAGCAATTTCAGGGGTTAATTTTTATAAATATTTAGTAACTGAAAAGAAGGAATTTGTAATGAGTAAACAGTTTTTAAGATCAATAACTTCTGTTGGAGCTAATGTAAGAGAAGCTGTAAATGCTCAAAGTAAATTAGATTTTATTCATAAGTTAGCAATTGCTCAAAAAGAATGCGATGAATCATTGTATTGGCTTGAATTATTAAATGCAACAAAATATGTTGAGGAAAAAGATTTTAATCCAATCTACATACAATCAATAGAAGTATTAAAAATAATTAAAAGTATAATTATTACGACAAAGAAAAATATACAAGTTAAGAACTAATAATTCATAACTAATAATTCATAATTATTTAAATGGAAGCATATATTATAGACGGAGTTCGTACTCCAATTGGTAGTTATCAAGGAACGCTAGCGCCAGTTAGAGCAGATGATTTAGGAGCATTGGTAATTAAGTCGGTTACCGATAAAAACCCTGCTATTCCTTTGGAGGCATACGATGATGTAATTCTGGGTTGTGCTAATCAAGCGGGAGATGATAATAGAAATGTGGCTCGAATGTCGTTGCTTCTTGCAGGCTTGCCGTATTCAGTTCCAGGAGAAACCGTAAATCGTTTGTGTAGTTCAGGTCTGTCGGCAATTATTCATGCAAGTCGCGCTATAAATGCGGGCGATGGACATGTTTTTATTGCAGGTGGAGTAGAGAATATGACGCGTGGACCGTTGGTGGTTTCTAAACCCTCTACTGCCTATGGAACCGATTCTAAAATGTACGATTCTAGTTTTGGCTGGCGTTTTGTAAACCCTAAAATGCAGGCACTTTTTGGAACGGATGCAATGGGAGAAACAGCCGAAAATTTAGTTGAAAAATACAATGTTACTCGTGAAGATCAAGATGCTTTTGCTTTGCATAGCCAACAGAAAGCAGCTGCGGCTCAGGCTTCAGGAAGACTCGCTAAAGAAATAGTTACAGTTGAAATTCCGCAACGAAAAGGAGATGCCTTACTTTTCTCGAAAGATGAATTTGTAAAGCCAACTACTTCCATGGAAGGGTTATCCAAATTACGACCTGCCTTCAAAAAAGACGGAAGCGTAACTGCAGGAAATTCTTCGGGGTTGAATGATGGTGCTGCAGCAACGATTATTGCTTCTGCGGAAGCGGTAAAAAAATACAACTTGAAACCTATGGCTCGAATAGTAAGTTCGGCTGTGGTGGGAGTAGAGCCAAGAATTATGGGAATTGGACCTGTGGATGCTTCAAAAAAAGCACTTGAAAAAGCAGGTTTAACTCTTGATCAAATTGATATTATCGAATTAAATGAAGCTTTTGCAGCGCAAAGTATTGCTTGCATTCGCGAATTGGGATTGCAAGACAATGACCCAAGAATAAACCCAAATGGTGGTGCTATTGCAATAGGGCATCCACTTGGAGTAACTGGTGCTAGAATTTTATATTCTGCCGCATTAGAATTGCAATTAACCCTAAAAAGATATGCCTTAATTACCATGTGTATTGGCGTTGGACAAGGTTATGCAGTAATTATTGAAAGAGTATAGATTAACGATTTTTGACCCGAGAGCTTTGCTCGAACTGGCGAAGCAATTTTGAACTTTTTGAATCAACAATCAAATAGAAAATATGATTAAAACACAACATTACGTACTTGGAAAATGGACTTCGGCAACGGGAGAGGGTAAAGCTTCTTATGATGCCGTAACCGGCGAATTCATTGCAGAAACTTCGGTTGAAGGATTAGATATTCCTGCTATTTTGCACTACGGAAGAACTAAAGGCGGTGAAAAATTACGCAAAATGACCTTCCAAGAACGCGGAAATATGATCAAAAGTTTGGCGATGTATTTAACCAAACGTAAAGAAGCGTTCTACGAAATTAGTTACAGAACCGGTGCTACTCGTGTTGATTCATGGATTGATATTGAAGGAGGTTTCGGAAATTTATATGCGAATGCCTCGCTACGAAAATTATTTCCCAATCAGCCGTACCATGTAGAAGGTGATCCAATTGATTTGTCAAAAGGGGGTCGTTTCATGGCGCATCATATTTTGGTTCCCAAAAAAGGAGTTGCTATTCATATCAATGCATTCAATTTTCCAATTTGGGGAATGCTAGAAAAATGTGCGGTTAATTGGATGGCCGGAATGCCAGCCGTTGTGTTGCCAGCTCCTGTTACTGCTTACTTAACAGAGGCCGTAGTGAGAGAAATTATAGCTTCTAATATTTTGCCGGAAGGCGCATTGCAATTAATTTCAGGTACAGCCAAAAACATATTTGACACTGTTGAAAGTCAGGATGTAATTACATTTACAGGATCGGCAGCAACAGGAAGATTGCTAAAAGCACATCCAAGAATTATTGAGGAAGCAGTTCCGTTTACCATGGAAGCCGATTCATTGAATGCCTCCATTTTAGGCGAAGACGCCGTTCCAGGCACACCCGAATTTGATTTATTTATCAATCAAGCGCGGAGCGAAATCACGGTTAAAGCTGGTCAAAAATGTACCGCTATTCGTAGAATGATTGTTCCAGAGAAGTTGATTGATGAAGTACAAGATGCCCTTTCTAAATCGTTGGATAAAGTTACTGTTGGTGATCCTAGATTGAAGGAAGTGCGTATGGGTGCTTTGGTTAGTAAAGATCAAGTTGAGGTGCTTAAAAATAGAGTTTCGGAGTTATCTAAATCAGCCAAATTAGTTTATGGCGATTTAGAAAAAGTGAATTTAATTGGTGCCGATGCTAAAGGTGCTTTTGTGAGTCCGATTTTACTTCGCGAAGACAAACCATTACAAAATTTAGCCGTTCACGAAACCGAGGCCTTCGGACCAGTTTCTACGCTAATGCCTTATAAAAATTTAGAAGAAGCAGTTGAATTAGCCCAATTGGGTAAAGGTTCTTTGGTTTCTTCAATTGTTACCAACTCGGATGTTATTGCAAAAGAATATGTTGTAAATGCCGCTTCGCATCACGGAAGAATTTTAGTTCTTAATCGCGAAAATGCCAAACAAAGTACCGGTCACGGTTCGCCATTACCTTTATTGGTTCATGGTGGTCCTGGGCGTGCTGGTGGAGGTGAAGAGATGGGTGGAGTTCGCGGAATTACGCATTACATGCAGCGTTGCGCTATTCAAGGTACGCCAAAAACGTTGACAGAAATCACCGGAATTTACCAAGCGAATTCAGCTTATAAAGAAATCACACAACATCCGTTTCAATACCATTGGGAGGATATCCAACCAGGAATGTCTTTGCGCACCCACAATAGAACGGTTACCGATACGGATATCATAAATTTTGCTAACTTGACTTGGGATCATTTCTATGCCCATACCGATATTACTTCGTTGGACGGAAGTATTTTCAAGAAAAGAACGGCTCATGGTTATTTCATTTTGGCCGCTGCAGCAGGATTGTTTGTTTACCCAAATAAAGGTCCGGTAGCTGCCAATTACGGATTGGAAGAATGCCGTTTCTTGCGCCCAATTTACCACAACGACACCGTTTATGTGCGATTGACTTGCAAACAAAAAGTTGATCGTGATGTGGCTTCTGCCGAACATCCAAGCGGAATTGTAAAATGGTTTGTAGAAGTTTTTGATACTAACGATGAGTTGGTGGCTGTGGCTACAATCTTAACCATGGTGCAGAAAAAACAAGAAGTTTTTGTGGAAATGACCGAGGAGAAAATAATAGAATGCATTAATAAATTAACCGAAAATTCGAAACCAAAATGGGGAACGATGACGGCACAACATTTAGTAGAGCATTTGGAATTTGGTTACCGAATTGCATCGGGTGAAATTCAAGATTTTGATATTACCACACCCGAAAAGATTTTGGATAAAGTGCACAATACACTTTACAATTATGAAAAAATGCCACAGAATTTTGATTTTCCATTAGCCGAAAAATCAAAAATAAACGAGTTAAAGCATTCTGATATAGCGGAAGCTAAAGAAAAAATGATGCAAGCGCGTTCTCAGTATCTTGCTTATTTCAATCAAAACCCAGATGCACTTTTGAAAAATGCTGTTTTTGGTGATATGAACCGTTACGAATGGTATTTATTAGAACGAAAACATTTGAACCATCATTTTGAACAGTTTGAAGTAGTATAATTAACGATTGAAGATTAACGACTTTTGATTTTAGAAGTATTTAAAATCAACAATCAACAATCAACAATCAACAATCAACAATCAAAAATTATTATGAGCGCATACGTAAAACATAACATAGAAAACCACATTGCCACGATTGAATTTTTTCATCCAGAGCAAAACTCATTGCCCGGAACTATTTTGTCGCAATTGGCAACAACGATTACCAATGCTGGAACAAACGACCAAGTTAAAGTCATTGTTCTGAAAAGTGGTGGAGAAAGAACCTTTTGTGCAGGAGCAAGTTTTCAAGAATTAGTTGCCATAAACAATGCCGAAACAGGGAAAGTATTTTTCTCAGGTTTTGCCAATGTTATCAATGCAATGCGCAAATGTCCGAAATTCATCATTGGAAGAATCCAAGGAAAAACCGTCGGTGGTGGATTAGGAATTGCTGCTGCTACCGATTATTGTATGGCTACAAAATTTGCAGCCATAAAATTATCCGAATTAAATGTCGGAATCGGACCTTTCGTGGTATCACCTGCTATCGAAAGAAAGATGGGCGTTTCTGCCATGTCACAAATTGCCATTGATGCCAATTCTTTTTACGATGCCAATTGGGCAAAAGAGAAAGGTTTGTTTGCACAAGTATTTGAAAGCATTGAAGAAATGGATGAAGCAGTACAAAATTTTGCCGAACATTTATGCACCTACAATCCAGAAGCCATGCTCGAAATGAAAAAAGTATTTTGGAGAGGCACCGAAGATTGGGATAATTTATTGGCCGAAAGAGCCGCTATCAGCGGAAGATTAGTTTTATCTGATTTCACAAAAGAAACGTTGAAGAAGTTTAAATAGGTTAAAGGTTTGAGGTGTTAGGTATAAGAAAAAAACCTAAAACCGAGAACCTAGAGCCCATAACCTAATATAATGATATACGAATTCAAAGGATTTATACCGGTTGTTCACGAAAGTAGTTTCATCCATCCGCAGGCTGCGGTTACGGGGAATGTTATTATTGGGAAAAATGTATATGTTGGTCCTGGTGCAGCCATTCGTGGCGATTGGGGTGAAATCATCATTGAAGATGGTTGTAATGTGCAAGAAAATTGCACGATTCACATGTTTCCAGGAAAGACTATGGTGTTAAAAGCCGGAGCTCATATTGGTCACGGAGCAATTATTCACGGAGCCAATATTGGCGCCAATTCCCTTATCGGAATGAATGCAGTGATTATGGATGACGTTACGATTGGAGATGAATGTATCGTGGGCGCTTTGAGTTTCGTTAAAGCAGGAACACAAATTCCAAATAGAAAAATGGTGGTTGGTAATCCAGCTGCAATTATAAAAGATATTTCTGATGAAATGATCGATTGGAAAACCAAAGGAACTGCTTTGTACCAGCAATTGCCAAAAGAGTGTTATGATACCTTAAAAGCGGTTGAACCTTTGCGAGAAATTCCAGCAGATCGACCAACACAAGAAGCGTTTTATAAAACATTAGAAGAATTTAAATCAAAATGATAATAGAATTCAAAATGCCCAAAATGGGTGAAAGTATTTCCGAAGCAACTATAATCAGTTGGGTTAAAAACGTGGGTGATTATGTCGAAGCAGAAGAAACAATTTTAGAAGTGGCTACCGATAAAGTCGATAGTGAAGTGCCTGCACCCGTTTCGGGAGTAATTACTGAAATCCGTTTTCAGAAAGATGCTGTTGTTGAGGTAGGAACTGTTTTGGCGTTGATTGAAGAAGCAGCTGGAAGTCGGAAGCCAGAAGTTGGAAGCAGAAAAAACGAAGATGTTGTTAAATCGAATGTTGTTGAAGCACCACAACCCACAACTCACAACTCAAAATTCATAGCGAATTCTGACGCTTTTATTTCGCCTTTAATTGTTTCGATTGCTCAAAAGGAAAATGTATCGATAGAAGAATTACAAAGCATTCCGGGTTCTGGAGCAGAAGGACGTTTGCAAAAAAGTGATGTTTTTAATTATTTGAAAAATAGAAAATATCCAATACAAAGTAAGCCAGCAACGAATAGCCAACCTAAATCTACTTATCCGAAACCTAAAATCAATTTTGTTGAAGGAAAAGACCGAATTGTAGAGATGGATCGCATGCGTAAAATGATTGCCGATCACATGGTTTATTCTAAGCAAACTTCGCCTCATGTTACGTCTTACATTGAAGTTGATGTTACAAATTTGGTGAATTGGCGCAATGAAAACAAAGAGAAATTTCAAGAGAAATACAACGAAAAATTGACTTTTACACCTGTTTTTGTTCAGGCTGTAGCCAAAGCAATTGTAGATTTTCCAATGATTAATGTTTCTGTGGACGACAAGAATATAATCGTGCACAACGACATTCATATCGGAATGGCAACGGCTTTACCAAACGGAAATTTAATTGTTCCTGTGGTGAAAAATGCCAATGAAAAAGATTTAGCTGCATTAGCAAAAGATGTAAATTATTTGGCCGATGCTTCTCGAAATAACAAATTAAAACCAGAAGAAATTCAAGGAAGCACTTTCACCATTTCCAATGTGGGAACTTTTGGAAGTTTGATGGGAACTCCAATTATCAACCAACCCGAAGTGGCCATTTTAGCACTCGGAATTATTAAAAAAAGACCTGAAGTAATCACAACTTCCAAGGGCGATGAAATTGCTATAAGAAGTATGATGTATCTTTCGCTATCCTTTGATCACAGAGTAGTGGATGGCTTTTTAGGAGGTTCTTTTTTAAGAAAAATTGGAGATTATTTAGAACAATTTGACACAAACACAACACTATAAATCAGAATTAAGATTATGAAATTTGACATTAAAATAAATAAAGTTGCACAATCCAAAGTAAGCCAAATCGATTTGGATAATGTAATAATGGGATTCAATTTTACAGACCACATGTTTGTTTGCGATTATGAAAACGGACAATGGAATAACCCACGAATTGAGCCACTAGAATTAATTCCGACGCATCCTGCAGCAATGGCATTGCATTACGGACAAGCTATTTTTGAAGGAATGAAAGCCACTTTAGGAAAAGACGGAACTGCTTTATTATTTCGCCCAATTGAAAATGCAAAACGTTTTAATCATAGTGCAGATAGAATGGGAATGCCCTTAGTTCCCGAAGATTTATTTGTGGAAGCATTAAAACAATTTACGACATTAGAAAAAAACTGGATTCCGAGCAAAGTTGGAAGCGCCTTATATATTAGACCTTTTATGTATGCAGATGAACCATTTATTGGTATGCGAGCTGCAAATAATTATAAGTTTATTGTGATGGCTTCTCCAGCGGGACCTTTATATAGCAGAAAAATTAAATTGTTTGCTGAAAAAACTTTTGTTCGTGCCGTTAATGGTGGAACCGGAGAAGCAAAGGCAGCAGGAAATTATGCGGCTGCAATTCGCCCAACAGAATATGCAAAGGCAAAAGGGTACGATCAAGTTTTGTGGTTGGATCCATACAATTTCGAATACATTCAGGAGGTAGGAACCATGAATATCTTCATAAAAATTGCAGGTAAATTTATCACTCCCGATTTAAGTGGATCGATATTATCCGGAATTACGAGAATGAGTGTAATTGATTTATTGCGAAGCAAAGGTTATGAAGTTACAGAAAGACCAATTACCATTTCAGAAATTGTGGAAGCATCGAATAATGGAACTTTAGAAGAAGCCTTCGGAACTGGAACTGCAGTTGGAATTGCCATGATAGAAGAAATTGGAAACAATGAATTGGCTATAAAATTCCCTGAAAACAATCCGGTATCAGTATTCGTAAATGATACTTTGAACGCCATTAAAGTTCAAGATATCAAAGACGAATTTGGTTGGATAGTGGAAGCAAAATAAGGGAATTATTTATTCCAAAATTATACAATAACAGAATCAATGTTAGATAAAAAAATATTAGAAAAAGCCTTCTCTACAATGGCAACTGCCAAAGCCATGGCAACCTTGTATGAAGACAATTTCAAAATAGTTTCAAAATATGTGCACGCTACTTCCCGCGGACATGAAGCCATTCAAATTGCTATGGCGATGCAATTATTGCCTCAAGATTATGCGTTTCCGTATTATCGAGATGATGCTATGATGTTGGGAATTGGAATGCAACCCTATGATTTGATGTTGCAATTAATGGCAAAAAAAGACGACCCGTTTTCTGGTGGGCGAACTTATTATTGCCACCCAAGTTTGAAGGATGCCGACAAACCTAAAATTCCGCATCAATCATCGGCAACAGGAATGCAAGCCATTCCGGCGACTGGAGCTGCAATGGGATTTTGGTATAAAGAAAATACAGGAATTCAAGATAAAAATCAAGAAAATCCAATTGTGGTTTGTTCGCTTGGTGATGCTTCGGTTACCGAAGGAGAAATCGCTGAGGCGCTACAAATGGCCGCTTTAAAACAGCTTCCAATTTTGTATTTGGTGCAAGATAATGGCTGGGATATTTCGGCGAATGCTGCCGAAACACGAGCACAAAATGCTTTTGAATATGCCAAAGGATTTCACGGAATAGAAGCGATTTCTATTGATGGCGCAAATTTTACCGAAAGTTATGAGGCCGTTCAAAAAGTGGTGCAAACCATCCGAAATGAGCGTCGACCATTTTTAGTTCATGCAAAAGTTCCGTTGTTGAATCACCACACTTCGGGAGTTCGAATGGAATGGTATCGCGATGATTTGGAAGAAGCAAAATCTCGAGATCCATATCCGGTTTTAATTAAACAATTAGAAGATGCCGGATTTTCATCCGAAGAAATAAAAAATATTGAAAGTAAAGCGGTTGCCCAAGTGCAAGCCGATTTTGATAAAGCACAGCTTGCAGAAGATCCTTCGCCGGAAGATTTATTCACGCACGATTTTGCGCCAACTCCAATAACTGAAGAAGTTGGAGAACGAAATCCGGAACGTGAGGAAAAAGTGGTAATGGTAGATTGCGCTCTTTTTGCTGTGGAAGAATTAATGAAAAAACATTCCGAATGTTTGCTTTACGGACAAGATGTAGGTGGAAGATTGGGAGGTGTTTTTAGAGAAGCCGCAACATTGGCTCAAAAATTTGGCGACGATCGTGTTTTTAATACACCTATACAGGAAGCTTTTATTGTAGGTTCTACTGTCGGGATGTCGGCAGTTGGTTTGAAACCAATTGTTGAGGTCCAGTTTGCCGATTACATTTGGCCTGGATTGAATCAGCTGTTTACCGAAGTGAGTCGTTCGTGTTATTTGTCGAACGGAAAATGGCCTGTGAGCATGATTTTGCGAGTTCCAATTGGGGCTTACGGCAGCGGTGGACCGTATCATTCTTCTTCTGTGGAAAGTGTGTTAACTAATATCCGTGGAATCAAAATTGCCTATCCAAGTAATGGTGCCGACTTAAAAGGACTCCTAAAAGCAGCGTATTACGACCCAAATCCGGTTGTAATTTTAGAACATAAAGGTTTGTATTGGAGTAAAGTGAAAGGCACTGATGCTGCTCGAGTTAATGAGCCAAACGAAGATTATGTTTTACCTTTTGGAAAAGCGAATGTGGTGCAAGAAATTTGGGAGCAAGAAACGGAAGAAACAATTTCGGTAATTACCTACGGAATGGGAGTGCATTGGGCTTTAAATGCATCTGCAGAGATTCTTCGACAAGCTCAGAATGACAAACAGCGAATTGAAATTATCGATTTGCGTACTTTGTATCCGCTTGACGAAGAAACTATTTTTAAATCGGTTAAGAAAACAAAAAAATGTTTGGTTGTGACTGAAGAGCCTACCAATAATTCTTTTGCTAGAAGTTTGGCAGGATTAATTCAGGAAAAATGCTTCAAACATTTGGATGCACCTGTAATGGTAATCGGCTCCGAAAATATGCCAGCTATTCCGCTTAACAGCAACTTAGAATTCACAATGATTCCGAATGCAGGTAAGGTCCGATTAAAAATGGAAGAACTTTTAAAGTATTAAATCATAAAAAAACCACAACTTAGTTGTGGTTTTTTTATGATAGTTAGTTTACTTTTTTTGAGGAGGATATTGTTCTAGAATTTTGTCTACAAATTCTTTAATTCGGGCGTCTTTTTGTTCTACATCTTTGGTTAAATTTCCACTTCCTTCTCCTTGCCAAATTAATTCTTTAGTTTTTGCGTCTAATAAATCAATGAATAAAGATCCTTCGGGAGTGACATAAGTCGAAGAATATCCCATTCCAAAACCAGGGCCCCAGCCCCATCCCCAGCCAAAACCAGAATTGTTATAAACATCTACGCGTTGATTTTCTTTAGTAAAAATACTGACCAATAAATCGGGTGTTTCACTTTTAGAAAAGCCTTTTAAGGCTAGCGCCTCATCTATAGAATGTAAAATTCGTTTTTTATCTAAGTCGGAAATTTCAACTTTATCGATGGCACTTTTTAGAAAAGCGTAGGTTTTATAGCTGTCGAAATTTGCTTTTTTGTCGTAATCGACATTTACTCTAACCGAACTACATGAAGTTACAATTAAAAGTAAAAATAGAGAAACTAGTTTTATTGCATTCATAATTAGAGAGTTGATGAAATTATACAAATATTATTTCATCTCAAATTTAATAAAAAATCAGTTGCAACTACTTTTTGTTTTCTTAATTAACAATTTATTCATGAGTTTTAACACTAATTAACAAGGGTGTGTTGTTTAAATCAATTTTTTGCTGAAAGTAATATTTTACTTTAAATTATATTCTGCACTTTTTCTGTCAAATTCTTTCCACTTTTTTTGTTGTTTTATAAAAAAGTAGTACTTTTGCAATCCTTTTGGCGAAGAAGAGTTTCCATTAGGAATCAACTATTTATGTAAAACACTGCTGCGTTTTCTACCGCATTAAGAAACTCGAGAGGCACAGCATACAAATTTTTTATCAGCATGTCTGAATTAAACAAAGAACAACAAGCATTTTTAACTGAATTTAACTGGCACAATTACGCTGAAGGAATTGATGCAGTAGATCAAAAAAACTTACAAGAATTTGAAGATTTAGTATCAAAGACTTTTATTGATACTGATCAAGAAGAAGTAGTAGAAGGTGTAGTAGTAAGAATTACTGATCGTGATGCTATCGTTGACATCAACGCAAAATCGGAAGGTGTTATTTCATTAAACGAATTCCGTTACAACCCTAACTTAAAAGTGGGTGACAAAGTAGAAGTATTAATTGACATCCGTGAGGATAAAACAGGTCAGTTAGTATTATCTCACAGAAAAGCTAGAACAATTAAATCTTGGGATAGAGTTATTTCTGCAAATGAAACTGGTGAAATCGTTCAAGGTTTTGTTAAATGTAGAACTAAAGGTGGTATGATTGTAGATGTTTTCGGAATTGAAGCATTCTTACCAGGTTCACAAATTGATGTGAAACCAATCCGTGACTACGATGTATATGTGAACAAAATGATGGAATTTAAAGTTGTGAAAATCAACCACGAATTCAAAAATGTTGTTGTATCTCACAAAGCGCTTATTGAAGCAGATATAGAAGTACAGAAAAAAGAAATTATTGGTCAATTAGAAAAAGGACAAGTATTAGAAGGTGTTGTTAAAAACATTACTTCTTATGGTGTGTTTATTGACTTAGGTGGTGTAGATGGATTAATCCACATTACAGACCTTTCTTGGTCAAGAATTAATCACCCAAGTGAAGTTCTTGAATTAGACCAAAAATTAAATGTTGTTATTCTTGATTTTGATGATGAGAAAACAAGAATCCAATTAGGTTTAAAACAATTAAACGCGCACCCATGGGATGCTCTTGGAGCTGAACTTAAAGTTGGTGACAAAGTGAAAGGTAAAGTAGTAGTTATTGCTGATTACGGAGCTTTCATTGAAGTTGCTGAAGGTGTAGAAGGATTAATTCACGTTTCTGAAATGTCTTGGTCTACTCACTTAAGAAGTGCTCAAGATTTTGTTAAAGTTGGTGATGTAGTTGAAGCTGTTGTTTTAACTTTAGATAGAGACGAAAGAAAAATGTCTTTAGGTATCAAACAATTAACTCAAGATCCTTGGACAGATATTACTGCTAAATACCCAATAGCTTCTAAACATACAGGAATCGTTAGAAACTTTACTAACTTTGGTATTTTCGTTGAATTAGAAGAAGGTATTGACGGTTTAGTTTACATTTCTGATTTATCTTGGACTAAAAAAATCAAGCATCCATCTGAGTTTGTAAATGTTGGAGATAAGTTAGAAGTAGTAGTATTAGAATTAGATGTTGAAGGTCGTAAATTATCTTTAGGTCACAAACAAACTACTGCTAATCCTTGGGACAAACATGAAGCTGCTTTCGCTGTTGGAACAATCCACAACGGAACAATTGCTGAAATCGTTGACAAAGGTGCTACTGTAGATTTTGGAGATGATGTAGTTGCATTTATTCCAACGCGTCACTTAGAAAAAGAAGACGGTAAAAAATTGAAAAAAGGCGATGTAGCTGATTTCAAAGTTATCGAGTTCAATAAAGAATTCAAAAGAGTAGTTGCTTCGCATACTGCAATCTTTAGAGAAGAAGAAGAGAAAAATGTTAAAGCTGCTACAGAATCTGTTGCTGCTGCAAACAGTAATAATCAAGCTTCAACTTTAGGAGATAACAATGATATTCTTGCTGAATTAAAAGCTAAAATGGAAAAAGGAGGTAAATAATCTCTTATTCTAATTATATTTTAAAAGCGAGGCCAATTGAAAACTTCCATCTATTTCAGGTTACTTTGGTAACGCTTTTTTTATGTATCGAAAATTAATCATAAAAAAACACTCCAATCTTGGAGTGTTTTTTATAAATATAGTTTAAATGTTTTATCTTAATTGAGCTCCTAATTCACTTTCAAAATTAGTTTGTAATTTGCTCATGATTTTATCAATCTGTGTATCGGTTAGTGTTTTAGTTGTATCTTGAATAGTGAAACTTACCGCATACGATTTTTTGCCTTCTGGCAAATTCTTACCTTCATATACATCAAATAAATTGATGTTTTTAAGAAGTGATTTTTCCGTTTGAATTGCAACTTTATAAATTGATTCAAATGCTACATTTGCGTCTACTAATAATGCAAAATCTCTTCGCACTTCTGGATATTTAGGGATAGGAGTAAATTTAATTTTATTTGATAATGCTTTTAAAATTAAATCCCATTGGAACTCGGCATAAAAAACTTCCTGCTTAATGTCAAAATGTTTGGTAATCGATTTTTTTACCGTCCCCATTTCAACCAAAATATCTTTGCCTAATGCAAATCCAATTCCTTCTGCAAATACATCATTTGAAACTGGAGTATTCTGAATAGAATCAATTCCTAATCGAGATAAAATAGTGCATACATATCCTTTAAATAAAAAGAAATCAGATGGTTTTTGTGCGTTAGTCCAAGTTTCTGCAGTTCGGTTTCCAGTAGTAAATAATGTAAGGTGTTTCTTTTCACTATAGCCATTAACTAAATTGCGGTAGCTTTTTCCAAATTCAAATAATTTTAAATCACTACTTTTTCTGTTGATGTTATACGAAATAGCCTCAAGTCCAGAAAATAACATCGATTGTCTCATAGTAGATAAATCGTTGCTCAATGGATTAAGTATCGTAACATTATGTTCTTCTTTTAACTGCTCGGACAATTTTATATAATCAGGAGTGGTTAACGAATTGGCCATCATTTCATGAAATCCTAGTGAATTCAATTGATTGGCAATAACATTTTGCACTTTATAATCCTCCGTTCTAGGAGAATTAGATATGGTTGCAGTTAATTTATCTGGAATATGAATGTTATTGTATCCATAAACTCTTAGAATTTCTTCAATAACATCTACTTCTCTTTGAACATCCACACGGTAGGCCGGAATTTGTAAACCAAGACCTGCATCAGAAGTGCTGTTTACTTTAATATCTAAAGTAGAAACAATTTTTTTGATAGTTTCTTTTGGTAATTCTTGTCCTATTAATTTGAATGTTTTTTCATAGTTTAAGAAAACAGAAAATCCCTCTAGTTTTTTGGGGTATATATCAACAACATCGGAAGTAATTTCACCACCTGCAACTTCAAGTATTAATAAGGCAGCACGCTTTAGTGCATATTCTGTAATTTCAGGATCTATTCCTCTTTCAAAACGGAATGATGCATCGGTACTTAAACCATGTCTTTTGGCAGTTTTTCTAATTGCCACCGGATTGAAATACGCACTTTCCAAAAAGATAGCTGTTGTGCTTTCAGATACTCCCGAATTTTTTCCGCCAAAAACACCGGCAATACATAATGGTTCGTTTTCATCGCAAATCATGATGTCTTCTTCATGAAGCGTTCGTTCAATTCCGTCAAGAGTTATGAATTTTGTTCCTGTAGCAACGGTTTTCACATTTATTTTCCCGTTTATTTGAGAAGCATCAAATGCATGAAGCGGTTGTCCTAATTCGTGTAACACATAATTAGTCACATCGATTACATTATTTTTTGGAGTAAGTCCAATTGCTTTCAATCGGTTTTGTAACCATCTTGGAGATTCTTTAATTGTAATTCCAGAAATGGTTACCCCACAATAATGAGGAACTAATTTAGAATCGGCTACATTAACATCAATTTTAAGAGTTCTTTTGTCTATTTTAAATGAAGAAACTGAAGGAGTTATTAATTCTAAAGAAGCATTTCTTTGAAGTAACCCTGCTCTTAAATCTCTAGCAACTCCCATGTGTGACATGGCATCTGCTCGATTTGGAGTCAATCCAATTTCAAAAACTTCATCATTTTCAATATTAAAAACTTTAGCGGCAGGAGTTCCTGGAACTAGTTTTTCGTCCAATATCATAATTCCCTCGTGGCTTGTTCCAAGTCCTAGTTCGTCTTCGGCACAAATCATTCCGTGACTTTCTTGCCCACGAATTTTTCCTTTTTTGATTTCAAATGCTTCGCCTTCTTTGTCAAATAGTTTGGTGCCAATTGTCGCAACAGGAACTTTTTGTCCTGCAGCCACATTGCTTGCGCCACATACAATTTGAACAGGAGTTCCTGTTCCAAGATCTACGGTGGTTATTTTTAATCTATCTGCATCAGGGTGTTTTTCGCAAGTCAATACGTGACCTACAACTACGCCTTCTAGGCCCCCTTTAACCGATTGGTATTTTTCAACCATTTCTACTTCAAGTCCTAAATCGGTTAGGATGTTTGAAACTTCTTCAGAAGGAGCATCTATTTTTAAAAATTGTTTTAACCAGTTGTATGAAATCTTCATTTGATTGATTGCTATTTGAGGCTTCAAAGATACATATTGTACCTTTTACATTAAAATATATTTTTCTATTTTTAAATACTAAAGTAAATTTTCGTCTACTAAATTAGGAAGGGTAACTTTTAACAACGGTTGCGCTTCCATGGCTCTTTTAATTGCAAAAATTGCTCCTTCATTTCGTGCCCAACTTCTTCTTGAAATTCCGTTGTTGACATCCCAAAAAAGCATTGATTCCAATCGTTTGGAAGCTTCTTTCGTTCCGTCTAGTAGCATTCCGAAACCTCCGTTGATTACTTCGCCCCAGCCAACGCCACCACCATTGTGAATAGACACCCAAGTTGCACCACGGAAGCTGTCTCCAATAACATTTTGAATTGCCATATCGGCAGTAAAACGAGAACCATCATAAATATTGGAAGTTTCTCTATAAGGAGAATCCGTTCCGGAAACGTCGTGGTGATCACGCCCCAAAATTACATAACCAATTTCACCTCGTGCGATAGCTTGGTTAAACGCTTCAGCAATTTTCATTCTTCCTTCGGCATCGGCATACAGAATTCGCGCTTGCGAACCAACGACCAATTTATTTTCTTGAGCACCTTTAATCCATTGGATATTATCGGCCATTTGCTGTTGAATTTCTTCCGGAGAATTTTGCATCATTGCTTCTAATACCTCACAAGCAATTTGATCCGTTTTAGCTAAATCATCTGGATTTCCAGATGCGCAAACCCATCTAAATGGGCCAAATCCATAGTCAAAACACATCGGCCCCATAATGTCTTGAACATAACTATTGTATTTAAAATCGATGTGGTTTTCTGCAAAAACATCGGCTCCAGCTCTTGATGCTTCCAATAAAAAGGCATTTCCATAGTCAAAGAAATAAGTGCCCTTTGCGGTGTGCTTATTAATTGCTGTTGCATGACGACGTAAGGTTTTTTGAACTTCTTCTTTAAATTTTTCAGGATTATTTGCCATCAATTCATTCGATTCTTCGAAGCTATATCCAATTGGATAATAACCGCCAGCCCAAGGATTATGAAGGGATGTTTGATCGGAACCCAAATCTATAGTTACATTTTCTTGATCCAATCGTTCCCATACATCCACCACGTTTCCTAAATAGGCAATCGAAACAACTTCTTTATTTTCTATTGCTGTTTTAACTCGCGGAACCAGTTTTTCAATGTCATCAATGATTTCGTTTATCCAGCCTTGCGAATGTCTAATGTGGGTAATCTTCGGATTTACTTCTGCACAAATGGTTACACAACCTGCAATGTTTCCGGCTTTAGGTTGCGCCCCCGACATTCCGCCTAATCCTGAAGTTACAAATAAGCCACCTTTAGGTGATTTATTAATTTTTCTAAAACCGTTCAAAACCGTAATGGTAGTTCCGTGAACAATTCCCTGCGGACCGATATACATATAACTTCCAGCGGTCATTTGGCCATACTGAGAAACCCCTAAAGCATTCATTTTTTCCCAATCGTCTGGCTTGGAATAATTCGGAATCACCATGCCGTTTGTAACAACTACTCTTGGCGCCTCTTTGTGTGAAGGAAATAATCCCATTGGATGCCCAGAATACATAACCAAAGTTTGCTCGTCGGTCATTTCGGCTAAATAACTCATTGTTAATCGGTATTGTGCCCAGTTTTGGAACACCGCGCCATTACCACCATAGGTAATTAATTCGTGTGGATGTTGAGCAACAGCATGATCCAAGTTGTTTTGAATCATTAACATGATGGCTTTTGCCTGCTCGCTTTTTCCAGGATATTCAGAAATAGGACGTGCAAATATTTTATAATCTGGTCGATAACGGTACATGTAAATGCGACCGTAGGTTTCTAATTCTTGTTTGAATTCAGGTAATAAAGTGGCATGTTGTTTAGCATCAAAATAGCGCAAGGCATTTTTTAAAGCTAGTTTTTTTTCTTCGGCAGAAAGAATCTCTTTTCGCTTAGGCGCATGATTTATTTCTGTTTCATAAGGTTTTACATTCGGTAATTCGGATGGAATTCCTTGAAGTATTTCTTCTTTGAAAGTCATATTTTGAGCTTGTTGTTTTCTTATTTTCTAATAATAGTTCCCGTTTTTTTGTCGAATCCGTATGGACAATGACGACAGCCACTTCGGCAGCAATGGCCGCGTTTTAAGTGGTATTTTTCAGTAAATACTTTATAGCCTTCTGGTGCAAGATAATAATCTTCGCCTTCAATTAGTTTTACTTCTTCTTTGTCTTCCTTCATAGCTACAAATTTAGCAACTTAGAAATACTATTTTGCATTTCTAATTAATAATTTTTTGTATTAAAATTACTATAAATTCTATTCAAATAGGGCCAACGATTCGTAACTTTGTAAAAAATAAATGAATTGGAAGTTTTAACCCAAGAAATACAAGTTGACAATGCTTCGGTAAAGGTATTTATCCGACGTGAAGATTTGATTCATCCTTTTGTTTCTGGAAATAAATTTCGAAAATTAAAATACAATTTGCTTCAAGCAAAAAAAGAAAATCAGCACACGTTGCTCACTTTTGGCGGAGCTTATTCCAATCATATTGCAGCAACAGCATTTGCAGGAAAAGAAAACGGATTTCAAACTGTTGGTGTGATTCGAGGGGAGGAATTAGAGTCTAAAATAAATGAAAATCCAACATTGCAGTTTGCTCAAGATTGTGGTATGAAATTTGAGTTTGTTTCAAGAGACGCTTATCGACTGAAAGATACAGCCAATTTCGTTGAAAAATTAAGAGAAAAACACGAATCCTTTTATTTGATCCCGGAGGGCGGAACAAATGAATTTGCCGTGAATGGATGCGAAGAAATTTTAACTAAGGCAGACGAGGATTATGATTTTATTTGTTGCGCAGTAGGCACTGGAGGCACCATTTCGGGATTGATAAACAGTAGTTTTCAAGGACAAAAAGTTTTAGGATTTCCGGCGTTAATAGGAGATTTTTTACAAAAAGATATTCGTAATTTTGCCAAAAAAGATAATTTCAGTTTAATAAATAAGTATCATTTTGGTGGATACGGAAAAGTAACGAGTGAACTAATTGAATTTATTAATTCGTTTTACAAAAAAAATAAAATTCCGTTGGATCCCATTTATACTGGAAAGATGGTTTTTGGCGTTATCGATTTAATACAAAAGAATTATTTTCCAAAAAACGCTAAAATTCTTCTTATTCATACCGGAGGATTGCAAGGAGTGGCAGGAATGAATTTACAATTGAAAAACAAGAAATTACAAACAATACAATTTGATGATTAAGAAAATAGTTTTTGGGTTGACTCTAATTATAGCTACAGCTTGTGGCTCTAATCGCCCTGTTATTGCCTATACTAAAAGTAAAAAAAAGCCAGCCAAATCGGCTGTAAAAACTGTGGTTAAGACAGCCGAACCCGTTGCTGAAACTAAACCGCAATCTGTAAACACCGTAGAATCACCTCTTGATAATTCTACAAAAACGGCTAATTCTACCGAAGTTCTTGCTGCTACAACTAGGGTAAAAGTTACCACGGCAATGGTTTTAGAATACATTGAAAAATACAAAGAAATTGCCAAGAAAGACATGATTGATTATGGTATTCCGGCAAGTATCACTTTAGGGCAAGGAATTCTAGAATCAGGAGCGGGTACAGGCCCGTTGAGTATTCAAGCCAATAATCATTTTGGAATAAAATGTCATAAAGAGTGGAACGGACCAAGTGTAAATTATGATGATGATACCGAACAAGAGTGTTTTAGAAAATACTCCGAACCCAATGAATCGTACCGTGATCATTCCTTGTTTTTGACTTCTAGAGAACGGTATTCAAAATTATTTAAATTAGAAAAAGACGATTATAAATCTTGGGCACAAGGGTTGAAAGACGCCGGTTATGCTACCGATGTTGCGTATCCAACTAAACTAATTGGATTAATTGAGCGCTATCAATTGCAAAAATATGACGCCGAAGTATTAGGAAAAGAATATGTTCCAACTGCAGTTAGTTCAGTTGAAAACAAAACTTCTGTTGCTGAACCTTCTTCTGATTTACATGAAGTAATTAAAGGAGATACTTTGTATTCAATTTCAAAAAAATATAATATCTCTGTAGAGGATTTGAAAAAGAAAAATAATATTCCAGATTTTGGAATAGCTATTGGCCAAAAATTAATAGTAAAATAAAATTCAGCATACCAATTATATGTTATACCAAAGAAGTAGTCAGTTGTTTGCTGATGCAGAAAAAGTAATTCCAGGTGGAGTAAACTCTCCAGTTAGAGCATTTAAAGGAGTGGGAGGAACGCCTATTTTTGTAAAAAGTGCGAAAGGAGCTTATTTATTTGACGAAGACGGAAATAAATTAATCGATTACATCAATTCTTGGGGTCCTATGATTTTAGGTCATGCATACCAACCCGTAATTGATGCCATAACCGAAAGATCTAAAAGCGGAACTTCTTTTGGAATGCCAACTGAGTTAGAAACCCAAATTGCACAATTGGCGGTTTCAATGGTTCCGAATATTGATAAAATACGCTTTGTAAACTCGGGTACCGAGGCTTGTATGAGCGCTATTCGTTTGGCTCGTGGATTTACGAATCGAAACAAAATAATAAAATTTGCAGGTTGTTACCACGGTCATTCCGACTCGTTTTTAATTCAGGCGGGAAGTGGAGCAAGTACTTTTGGAACTCCAAATAGTCCAGGTGTTACTCCCGGGACAGCACAAGATACTTTGTTGGCAAATTACAATGATTTAGATAGCGTTCGAAATTTATTTGAATCAAATAAAAACCAAATTGCAGCCTTAATTGTGGAGCCCGTTGCCGGAAACATGGGTTGTGTGCCACCGTTACCTGGATTTTTAGAAGGATTAAAAGCATTATGTACAGAAAACAATTCATTGTTGATTTTTGATGAGGTGATGACTGGCTTCCGATTGGCAAAAGGAGGCGTTCAAGAATTATATAATATCAAGGCAGATATTGTTTGTTTCGGAAAAGTAATTGGAGGTGGTTTGCCTGTGGGTGCTTTTGCTGCAAGAAATGAAATCATGAACTATTTAGCTCCGGTTGGCCCTGTGTATCAAGCGGGAACATTATCAGGAAATCCGTTGGCTATGGCTGCCGGATTGGCCATGTTACAAGCTATAAATACAGATGCTAATTTATTTGAAAATTTAGATAAAAAGACGGCCTACCTAGAAGCTGGAATACATAAAGTGCTTACTCAAAACGGAGTTGTTTATACCATCAATAGAGTTGGATCTATGATTTCGGTGCATTTTGATGCGAGTCCGGTGGTAGATTTTCAAACAGCTAAAAGTGGCGATAATGAAACCTTCAAAAAGTTTTTTCATGGCTTATTAAAAGAGGGCGTTTACATTGCGCCTTCTGCCTATGAAACATGGTTTATAACTGATGCGTTAACTTATGAAGATTTAGATTTTACTATTAATGCCATAGATAAAGTTTCGAAGACTTTTTAATCAACTTTATTTAGCTATAATTTAGATTTCAGCCATAAATTGACATAGGTTTTGTTTTTATCGTACTGAGCAGCTTGTTTTTCAATATTGAAATATCTTTTTTCTCGCGGATCATTGCCAACACCAGCAAGATAAGCCCAGTTACCCCAATTACTGCATACATCATAATCGATTAATTGTTGCTCAAAATAGGCAGCACCTAACCTCCAATCTAGTTTTAAATCGTTACACAAGTAGCTGGCAACATTTTGACGCCCACGATTACTCATGAACCCCGTTAGTTTTAATTCAATCATGTTGGCATCAACAAAATCAACACCAGTTTTGCCATTAATCCAAGCTTCCAGATTTATAGAATTCGTATCGTTTATTTGAACTTCATTCGTTTTTATTCCCGATTGGAGAAACAGTTTAGCATTGTATTTCTTCATGATAAATCTAAAATAATCACGCCATAACAATTCGAAAACCAACCAATAAGTGGATTCATTTGATCCAAATTTTTGTTCGTATTTTTTTAATTCCTGATAGATGAATCGAGGTGAAATACATCCCAAAGCGAGCCAAGCCGAAAATTTTGAAGAATAATCTGCGCCTACTAATCCGTTGCGTGTTTCTTTATAGGTTGAAATAGAATTTGTTTCATCAAAATAATGTGTTAATCTTTTTAATGCTTCATTTTCTCCTCCTTTAAAAACGATTGCTGCTCTCGAATCTATGGATTGAAATGATAAACCTAATTCCTCAATTGATGGAATTACAACAGGCTCTATTTCAGGTGAATTTATCTTGTTTGGCGTTTCAAATGCAGGTCTTATTTGGGCTTCTTTTTCAGTTTGTTTTCTGAAATTTGTAAAAACATCAGGAATATTTTTTATAGAAAAGGGTAGGTCTTCAGCATGATATAAATTACTGGTGCTAAAGGTTTCAAATTCACATTTTATTTTAAACAAAGCCTCTTGAACTAGAGCCTCCGTTCTTTTTTCTTCAAATGCAACTTCTCTTTTTGCAACTACCTTGTTGGCATTATACTGCTTAACTATTTTTGGGATTTCTTCTTCTGGCTTTCCTTTTACAATAATAAGTCCGGAACCTAATTTTCTAAGATTTTTATCTAAATCTTGGATTGATTCCAATAAAAATGTAGCTCTATAACTTCCGATTTTTTCAAATCCGAAATCTGATTTTCCATAATGCGATTCATCAAAACAATAAACAGGAATAATTTGATCGCTTTGTGCAATTGCTTTAACAAGCGTTTCGTTATCGTTTAACCTTAAATCGGTTTTGAACCAAATTACCGTAGTTTTCATAAATCATTGATGTTTTTTAAATAATAATCAGCTTGTAATAATAATGCCTCTTTATCCTCAGGTTTCATTTTGTTCCATACATTCAACATCATATTTATACGAGGATTGGAAGCTAACTTGCTTTTATTTCGATCGTAAAAATTCCAATATAAACTATTGAAAGGGCAGGCTTTATCGCCTACTTTTAATTTATTATTATATTGGCAAGAGCCACAGTAAGAGCTCATTTTATCAATATAGGATGCCGAACTCACATAGGGTTTAGTGCCTACAATTCCGCCATCTGCAAATTGACTCATTCCGCGAGTGTTTGTTATTTCTACCCATTCAAAGGCATCCATGTAAATACCAAGATACCAAGCATCAATTTCATCTGGATGAACGCCAGCCAAAAGAGCAAAGTTTCCAGTTATCATTAAGCGTTGAATATGGTGTGCATAACCATATTCTAAAGATTGATTTATCGCATCCTTCAAACAAGTCATTTTGGTTTCGCCTGTCCAAAACCATGTTGGCAATGGCGCTGTATTATCGAAGTAATTTAAGGTAGCATAATTGGGCATTTGTTTCCAATAAATTCCACGCATGTATTCCCTCCAGCCAATTATTTGTCTAACAAAACCCTCCAGTTGATGGTATTCAATTTCGTGTGATCGTTTTTCCCATTCGGCAGTAACTCGTTCAATAACTTCTTTTGGAGAAATCAATTTTATATTCATGGAAAACGAAATGCGCGAATGATACAACGACCATTCATTGGGCATCATTGCGTCTTGATAACTTCCAAATAGCGGTAAGCATTCCGTAGCAAAATAGTCTAATAATTCAAATGATTGAGTCCTGTTTATTGGCCAAATGAATTGTTTTGCATTAATATTTCCAATAGTTTTAATCGTTGTTTTCTTAATTTCTTCGTGAATTGAAGTTACCTCATTTTCAAAAACTAAAGGAAAAATTGGCTTGTGTCCTTTGGGTAACTTCTTTCTGTTATCCAGATCATAATTCCATTTTCCTGTTAGCGGTTTGTCACCTTCCATCAAAACTGTATGCTTTTTTCGCATGTATCTATAAAAGCTTTCCATCAAATAGGTTTTCTTTCCTTCAAAGAAATCACCTAATTCATTTCTGCTTGAAAAAAAATGTTCCGAGTCTACAGCAGTACTTGAAATTGTTATCGATTCACATAGTTTTTTTAATTGGATATCAAGTCGGTATTCATCTGGTAATTGATATTCAAAGTGCGTAAACTGTTGTTCTGAAATCAGTTTTTCTATGTTTTTGTCAAATGATTGAAAATTAGCTGAATCGTTTAATTGAAGGTAAATCAGTTGGTGTCCATTTGATTTTAATTGGGAAGCAAAATCACGCATGGCTGCAAAAATCCCGACCACTTTTTGAATGTGGTGTTGCGCATAATCTGTTTCTGTTCGAACTTCCATCATGACATAAGTAACCGATTCCTCAACAGAATTGAACCAAGAATGATTGGAATTTAATTGATCTCCTAAAATTAATCTTAAAGTTTTCTTCATTATTTATTCATTCTGCATTTATCACTACAATATTTTACTTCCTCCCAAACTTTTTCCCATTTCTTTCGCCAGGAAAAGGGCTTGTTGCAAACGAGGCATATTTTATTGGGTAGATTTTGTTTTTTTACTCCTCGCATTTTTTGTTTTATTTGGGTTTGTTACGTGTTTTTGTAAAATTCTAGATCCTTCTTTTTTGACTTCGTCTTTTGTTCTGAAACTCCAAACGATTTCGCTCGCTTGTTTTCGGGTTTCTTCAATATCAACAATAGGAAATGGATAGTCTTTTCCAATTTCACAGCTATAAAATTGCTGTTCTATTTCGTTTAATTTCCATGGTTCGTGTAG
Source organism: Flavobacterium sp. (assembly GCF_040383245.1). Classification (GTDB taxonomy): domain Bacteria; phylum Bacteroidota; class Bacteroidia; order Flavobacteriales; family Flavobacteriaceae; genus Flavobacterium. The sequence goes on from NZ_JBEIDX010000011.1 coordinate 70,766, forward strand.
TTGAGCTGCAGGAATTTGGGCCAATTCGGGCAACCATTTTTTGATAAATTCACCCTCAGAATCATGTTCTTCAGAGTTTTTTATGGGATTGTAAATTCGAATGGTATTGATTCCGGTTGTACCCGACTGCATTTGCAATTGGGGATAATGAATTCCGGGTTCATAATCTAAAAACTGACGCGCTAAAAAATGCAATTCCCGCCAATCTTGCCATAAATTGAAAGTAAAAAACGAAACCACCATGGCGCGCATCCTAAAATTGATATAGCCCGTTTCGACCACGCAGCGCATGCAAGCATCTACGATTGGGATTCCGGTTTTTCCTTCTTGCCAGGCCTTAATATAGTGTTCGTTTTTTGGTTTAACCATTGCATCATAAGCTCGATTTACATTTTCAAATTCCATGCGACATTCGTCTTCAAATTTTTGCATAAAATGACAATGCCAATGCAATCGAGAAACAAAATTTAATAATGCTCTTTTATTTTTTGAAGATTCATAATGCTGATTAGTATACTGATAAACCATCCGCATACTTATGTTTCCATAGCTCAAATAGGGAGATAATCTGCTGCAACCTTTTCGGCTTAAACTTGGTTTAGAAATGTGTTTACTATAATTTTCATGTCGCTCTTTTAGGAAACTATTTAAATAACGCCAAGCCCAATATTCTCCTCCTTGTTGAAAGTTTCCATTTCGAGTTGTTATTGCTGTGGACAGTTCTTTTCCTTTTAATTTTGAATATAAATCGGATTCTAATAATTCAAATTTAATAGCGTTGATAGCTGCCATTTTTGGCATTTCTTGCATCACTTTTTGCCATTTGAGATCCCAGTCTTTTCGTGTTTTCAACCCTCGAATTACACCATGCTGTTGCGTTTGATTCCAAATAATATTATTATTTTTGAAATATGCCTGCATTTCAATATCTCTTTTATAAGTGACAGCATTTCCAATTTCTTGATGAGAAAAAACCGTATTGATATCATACACTTTTGTCAATTCTTCAAATACTGGTACTACTTCATTATGAAAATAATACAGTTGGGAGGAAACTTCAGCCAGTTTCAATTGCATTGCTGAAATCGATTCATAAATAAAACGCCAATGCCGATCATCGGAATCATCAAAAGACATTACAGAAGGTTCAAAAAAATAGACCAATAAAATAGGAATCCCTTCTTTTTGTGCAAGAAAGAGTGGCCCGTGATCTACAAATCTTAAATCACGCTTAAACCATACAATATTTATCTTTTTTTTATTCAATTTTCAGAATGGAACTTACTTCTTTGTTGGGTTTTGCGTAGCTCAATCGATCTAATTGAACCGTTTTGTGATAGCTGTCAAGACCGGAGCAAGTAACAGTATTTGCTTTTTCCAAGTCAATAAATCCGTCTGCTGACAAGCATGTTTCCGGAATGTATATTTGGGTTATTTCGCCAATAATTAATATAGTATTGTTGATGGTAAGGTCAATTTTTTCTTTGAATTCTATCCCCAATTGGATGTTACTTTCGCTAACATAGGGTGCGAAAAAAGCATCTTTGTATTCTGGTGTTAATCCTGTTATTTCAAATTCTGAAATCTCTTTATCATAACGCGCCGAAGTTTGATGCGCTTGCTTATAAATGGTTTCGTTTACATGATTTATCGTGTAAAAACCAGTTTCGATAATATTCGAATAGGAATTTCGTTCAGGTGGTGAAGGACGAAAAATCAAACCAATTAATGGCGGATTGGCTCCCACATGAAAAACCGAACTGAATACCGCTAAGTTTGTATTTCCTTTACTATCGGAAGTTCCAACAAGTGTAAGACTTTTAAATCCGCCCAAGCTATTTATTAAATGTGCTCTTTCGTGTTTTTCTATATCTAGTAAGGTTTCCGATGTGAAATGTTTTATCATTAGTTTGGGTATATTTAACTCAATTTATCAATCGAAACCCACTTTTTGTCACTGTTCAATTTGAAAGTTCCAATATGTTCTTTGTTCCATTCTAAAGGAGAAATCAGTGATAAGAAATTTATTCCGTCTTCGCCTCGGTACAGATGATATATTTCTCCAATTACAGGCTCAAACGAAAAAGTGGAATTGTACACCAATTCGTTGTTTTCAAATTCCTGCAATAATTTTTCATATTGAAGTTTAAGCTCGTTGAATTTATTTTCAAATTCTTTGTTTACAGCACTAATATTTCTGCTTTTCCAAGAAACAATGTTGTCAATCTTTATAACAGGTGCCCCAACATTAGTAGGATAATTTAATAAACTTGAATTATATCCGGTTTCGTCATTATAAACTACATTGTCTGGTCTTTCTTTCTTCATTTTTTAATGATTTAAGTGCGAGTTTTTTGAAATTAAAAAATTAACATATATTTTTGTTTAACAAATGTACAAAATTGTTAAACAATATTTATCTTTACACCAATAAAATTTATCAAATATGGCAACAAAAAATGCAACACTTACAAAAGATGCGTTAGTATCTATGTATATGAATTATGTTTTAGAACATAATGAAAAGCCAAAATCAGTTTATCAATTTTCTAAATACAATTCTATTTCTGAAACGGAATTTTATAATTTCTTTGGAACGATCGAAATTCTTGAGAAAGAAATTTTCAAAATCTTTTTTGAAAATACACTTCACCTAATACAAAAAGAGGGCGATTATGAATCTTATGATATGAAAGGAAAATTGTTAAGTTTTAATTTCACTTTTTTTGAACTTTTAACTGCAAATAGAAGTTATGTAACATTGGCTTTAAAAGACCACGGTAATCAACTTAAAAGCTTAATGCAATTATCAAGTTTAAGAACACATTATATTCAATTTGTATCCGAAATTATTTCAGAAGGGATACTTTTAAAACAGGAACGACTTCAAAATATTCAAGAAAAAGCCATCCAAGAATCTTTTTGGGTTCAATTGGTATTGACAATGAAATTTTGGTTGGATGATAGTTCACCTGCTTTAGAAAAAACCGATTTATATATAGAGAAATCAATTAATACTGCTTTCGAATTAATGAATGCATTTCCATTGGATAGTCTTTTTGATTTTGGGAAATTTCTATTTAAAGAAAAAGTATATACCAAATAATGAAAACAATAGACTATATCCCAACATCAAAAATTCAAAGAGCATCCAAATTAGTCCAAACTGGAGCAAAAGTGGGCGTTAATTATTTGAAGTATTATGGAAAAAAATTGGTTAATTCCGATTTAAGTAAAGACAAGCTTAATGAAAATAATGCTGAAGATATTTATGACGGCTTAAAAAGTTTAAAGGGTAGTGCGCTTAAAGTAGCTCAGATGTTGAGTATGGATAAAAATTTTTTACCGCAAGCTTACGTTGAAAAATTCTCTCTTTCGCAATTCTCTGTTCCGCCGCTTTCGGCACCATTAGTTTTGAAAACATTTAAAACCAATTTGGGTCAATCTCCGTATGAAATTTTTGATGATTTTAATCCAAATTCTGTAAATGCGGCAAGTATTGGGCAAGTGCATAAAGCAGCAAAAAACGGAAAAAACTTAGCTGTAAAAATTCAATATCCTGGAGTTGCCAATAGTATTTCATCCGATTTGGCTTTGGTAAAGCCCATTGCTATTAGAATGTTTAACCTTCAGGGTAAAGATTCGGATAAATATTTTAAGGAAGTAGAAGATAAATTGATTGAGGAAACCAATTATTTATTGGAAATAAAACAAAGTCAAGAAGTTGTTGCTGCGTGTAATAAAATTGAAAATTTAGTTTTTCCTGCTTATTATACCGAATATTCTACCGAGAAAATTATCACCATGGATTGGATGACAGGAATTCACCTTTCTGAATTTTCTAAAATAAATAAAGACCAAGAAATAGGGAATAAGATTGGTCAAGCATTATGGGATTTTTACATGTATCAAATTCATTTTTTGAAGAAAGTACATGCCGATCCGCATCCAGGTAATTTCATGGTGAATGATGAAAATCAATTGATTGCTCTTGATTTTGGATGTATGAAAAAAATCCCAAATGATTTTTACATCCCTTATTTTCAATTAATTGACAAGAACATAATTAATAATCCAAAATTATTTTCTGATATATTATTTGAATTGGAAATCCTTAGAGTTGATGATTCAAATGAAGAGGTAGAATATTTCACTTCAATGTTTTATGATTTATTGTATTTGTTTACCAAGCCATTTCAAGAAGCGACTTTTGATTTTTCTGATCCTGAGTTTTTTGGCGATATTGCAAAACTAGGAGAGCGATTTGCTAATGATACCAATCTAAGAAAAATGAATGGTAATAGAGGTTCCAAACATTTTATTTACATGAATCGAACCTTTTTTGGATTGTATAATTTGATGTACGATTTAAAAGCAAAAATTGTTGTAAATCAGTTTCTGAAATATAGTAATTGATAGATTAATGGATTTATTTGGCCAAAATGAATTTGAAAAAAAGTTCGAAGTTTTTTCAGTATTAGATGGAGAAATTTTATTTATGCGAAATTTTTTATCAACTGAAGAGGCACAAAAAATCTATGAAGTTTTACAAAACACCATCAATTGGAAACAAGAGCAAATAACAATATTTGGTAAGACGCATCCAATTCCCCGAAAAACCGCTTGGTATGGAGACGAAGGATTTAATTATTCGTATTCGGGAATAAATTGTTACCCTGATAAATGGACCAAAGAGCTGCTTGAAATAAAAAGCAAAATTGAAAAATTAATTCCCCCTTCAAATTTCACAAGTGTATTGCTAAATTTATATAATGACGGCAACGACAAAATGGGATGGCATGCCGATAACGAAAAAGAACTCGGAATCAACCCAATAATAGCATCTTTAAGTATTGGCGAAACAAGGCGATTTGACATTAAGCACAAAGAGATTAAAGGTTTGCAGTATAAATTCGAGTTAACCTCAGGGTCCTTATTAATAATGCGTGGTGCGTTGCAGCACCATTGGGTGCATCGAATTCCAACTCAAAAAAAAGTCAGTAAACCCAGAATAAACCTAACTTTTAGGACAATAAAAAATGACCTCTAAATAAAAAAAACTCCAACATTTCTGTTGGAGTTTTTTTGTGGGCGATTGCTTGTTCCGATCTATCGGGAAGGGGTTCGAACCCCCGACACTCCCGATTGCATCGGGATGCTCTAAATTAAGCGGTATTACTCTTTATTTTTTATGAGTTCTTGAATTTTGATTTTGCTTTTCCAGGATTTGATTTGTTTTTCTCTTTCAATAGCTTCAGATTTTTCACTAAAGGTTTCCGAGTATACGATTTTCCAATCATTGTTATTTCCAGTAAATCCTTTGCTTTTTTGATTATGGCGTATAATTCTTTCTTCCATATTAGAAGTAAAGCCAATATAAAATTTATCTTTTGAATAACTGAAGAGTATGTAGACAAAAAATACCATAAAATTATATTTGATAAATAAAAAAACTCCTACAGAAATGTAGGAGTTTTTTTTTGTGGGCGATGAGGGGTTCGAACCCCCGACCCCCTCGGTGTAAACGAGGTGCTCTGAACCAGCTGAGCTAATCGCCCGATAAGGTTAATTATAATTAAAAGGATAAAATTTTAGGGCGATGAGGTGTTCGAACACACTACCACCACGCTGTAAAAGAGAAGCAC